>CAKSCV010000022.1 GCA_934444645.1 uncultured Eubacteriales bacterium
TCCTTTAAGTTGGGATATATGGGGCTTCGCCCCGCGTGCTTTTTGGTTACTTTTTGCACGATGCAAAAAGTGACAACTCGTTTCCCTTACGGGAAAGCTTCGAGGTTTTGCAAACCTCGAATCAGCGCACCGCAGCCGCCGCTTCGCACCGCAACAATTAAAACCTTTTTAAGGGAGCTCCGAGGTTTTGTAAACCTCGAATCAGCGCCCACAAACAACGACCTCGCACAAACAGAATTAAATCCTTGCCGCCCTTGTCTCCTTGAAACATGGTCGCCTTGCTCACGTCCGTTCGCAATTCTCCCTGTTTCGGCGGTCTCCGACGCACAAAAACTTGCCACCGGCAACTTTTTGCACGTCCGAGCAGCTTTTGCCCGGCGGCTGCGCCACTGGATCGCCGCGCCGCTTGGCGGCGCAAAAACGCCACCATAGCAAAATAGGGAAGGACTATTGCTATCCTTCCCTGAATTTTGCGTTTGTTCTGTTATAAGCCGTGGAAAGCAATCGATAACTTACGCTTCTTTTGCCGCAGGCTCCTTGGAAATATATTCCTTGCCGGCATAGGTTCCGCAGTTCTTGCAAACTCTGTGAGAGAGAATAACCGTGCCGCATTTCGGGCACTTGGTAATGCCGGGCATGGAAAGCTTCCATACGCTGCTGCGTCTCTTGTCTCTTCTTGCTTTCGAGACTTTCCTCTTCGGTACTGCCATTGAAGGCACCTCCTTTTATTTTCACCTTTATTTTTTACAATTTAACACAAAGAATATTTTAGCACAAAACATTCTACTTGTCAAGATATTTTTTTAAATCCGCCAATTTATTTGCACCTGTGTCAATTTTGCAGCTGCAATTTTGCTCGTTTTTGTTGATTCCGCAAGCCGGACACAGCCCTTTGCAGTCCTCTTTGCACAAAACGCGCGACGGAAGCTCCAAATAAAACACGGTTCGTGCAAGCTCACCGATGTCGAGAAGCGAATCCGGAATCTCGATGTAGTCCTCGCTGTCCTCCGACGCAAGCTTTTTGGTAAGTCCGTACACACGCGCGGCTTCAAAGTGCCCACTTAACTCTGTGAAGCACCGCGCACAGTGCGTCGCATAGTCGCCGCTCACCGTGAAGGCGAGCTCCACATAGCTTTCCGTTTTGCCTCTGCCGTGCGCTTTTTCGTATACACGACCGACTACGCGTATCGGCTTGGCAAACAACAGGTCGTTTTTTTCGGTTTCTTCGGGGATAAACGTAAAGTCAAACGGAATCTCCGTTACCTCACCGTTGTAGATCCGGGAGACATCAATTTTGGGTATCTGATTGATCGGCATAATCTCTTTCCATTCTTCCGCAAAGCACGAGATGTGCGCTCTCCATTATAATATGCTTTTGAATGTATGTCAAGTGCTTGCGGTGATTGTTTCAAATTCCTTTATAAATTTTGCCGCTTAAACGTCTAAGTTCGTGACATACTTGGCGTTCTGTTGGATAAATGCGCGGCGCGGCTCGACCTTTTCGCCCATGAGCAGCGAAAACGTTTCATCCGCCTCTATGGCATCTTCGATGCGAACCTGTATGAGTGTGCGGTGTTCGGGATCCATGGTGGTCTCCCATAACTGATCCGCATCCATTTCACCAAGACCTTTGTAGCGTTCGGCATCGACGTTTACGCCGCCAAGCTCCTGAATGTATAAGTCGCGTTCCTCATCCGAGAAAGCATAGCGGATCTGCTTGCCCTTGAACACCTTGTAAAGCGGCGGCTGGGCGCAGTAAATGTGGCCTTCTTCGATGAGCGGACGCATATGGCGGAAGAAGAATGTCAAGAGAAGCGTTTTGATGTGAGCACCGTCCACATCGGCATCGGCCATAATGATGATCTTGCCGTAGCGCAGCTTTTCAAGGTTAAATTCCGTGCCGACGCCGCAGCCGAGCGCGATGATGATCGGCGTGATCTGCACGCTGGATAAAATGCGGTCGAGACGGGATTTTTCGACATTCAAAATCTTGCCGCGCATCGGGAGAATGGCTTGGAATTTGCTGTCGCGGCCGTCTTTTGCCGTGCCGCCTGCGGAATCACCCTCGACTAAGAACAGCTCGGTATCCTCCATGGAGCGGTTCTGGCAGTCGGCGAGCTTGCCGGGCAGAGTCGTGCCTTCGAGCGCCGTTTTGCGGCGTGTCAATTCGCGCGCTTTTTTGGCGGCTTCTCGGGCACGGGAGGCGGCAAGTGCTTTTTCGATGATGATCTTGCCGGTCGCCGGATTTTCTTCTAAGTATGCCGTCAAACGCTCGGCCATGAGTGCTTCGACGAACGGACGGATGTCGGCGTTGCCGAGCTTGCTCTTGGTCTGACCTTCAAACTGCGCTTCGGGCAGTTTGACGTTGATGACGGCGCAAAGACCGTCGCGCACGTCCTCGCCCATGAGGTTCTTGTCGTCGGCCTTGAGATAGCCGAATTTGCGCGCGTAGTCGTTTAAGATCTTGGTGAGTGCGTTCTTGAAGCCGGTCTCATGGGTGCCGCCTTCCATGGTGCGCACGTTGTTGGCAAACGAGAAAATGGTTTCATCGTATTTGTCGTTGTACTGAAGGGCAATCTCGCAAGAGGTATCTTCTTTTTTGCCGGAAATGTAAATAACGTCCTCATGCAAGAGATTGGCGTGCTTTTTGGCGTTTAAGTGCTCGACAAAGCTGCGGATACCGCCTTCGTATAACAGCTCGACTTTCTTTTCTTTTTTGGGAGCGGCGTCCTCGGGAGCAACGCCCTCTTCGTCGAATTCGTGCTCGAAGCCATTGCTGTCGCCATCCTCTTCGTCCTCGTTGTATTCGGTAATTTCCGGAACATTTTCATGGGTCTCCGGACGCAGATCGACAAGCTCGATGGCAAGTCCCGCGTTTAGAAAAGCCTGTTCGCGGAGCATGGATAAAACGGTGTTGTATTTGACGACGATCTCATCAAAGATCTCGGCGTCCGGTTTGAAGCGGACATACAGACCGTGCTTGTCGGTCTCGCCTTCTTCCTTTATGGGACGGGCGACCTTGCCGCGTTCAAAGCGTTCGGTATATTTTTTGCCGTCGTGGCAGTTGACGATTTCCGTCCATTCGGAAAGCGCATTCACGACCGACGCGCCAACGCCGTGCAGACCGCCGGAAATCTTATAGCCGTCGCCGCCGAATTTACCGCCGGCGTGCAGCACGGTAAAGACTACCTCCAGCGTCGGAATGCCCATTTTCGGGTGAATACCGGCCGGAATGCCGCGCCCGTTGTCAAGAACGGAAATGCTGTTGTCCTCGTGGAGCGTGACGATGATGCGGTCGCAGATACCGGCAAGAGCCTCATCGATGGAGTTGGTCACAATCTCGTAAATGAGATGGTGCAAGCCCTTTTCGGAGGTTGAACCGATGTACATACCCGGACGCTTTCTGACGGCCTCCAAGCCTTCGAGAACCTGGATCTGGCTTTCGTCGTATTTATGCGCTTCGGTGTCTACCGCCGTGTCCGCCGCCGTCACTTCCTCGGTGAAATGCTCATTTTCAAAGTTTGTGTTTTCCTGCATGATGTTCTCCTTGCTTTAACGAGTGATATGTTAAATCGTGATATTCATAGGTATTTGGACTGCCGTTTCCAGCGTCCGTATAATGACGCCGACGAAAGCGACGTCATATAGGCTTGTTCGCGGATTCCCTTGGATACGACCACAAAGGTTTTCGGCAGATCGTTTGCCACATTGATAAGCCTTTTTGCCTGCTCAAGCGACGCAAGATACCGTTTGGTATCGGTTTCGGTGCTTGCCGTATCGAGGTCGAACACGCCCAAAACATCCTCTTTGGCAAGCACGGTCGTGCCGCCGATGTTGATGTACGGATGATTTTTCAGTGCCTTTGCCATAGCGCACGTCCTTTCGGTTATACCGGATTTTCTTGTCGGAAAACGCCGTCCGACACGTGCCAAACGACGGCATCCGTGTGTTCGCCGAAGGCATTTTTGTCGCAGCAGGTGATGAGTGCCTGTCTGCCGCCGATCAAGGCAAGAAGTCTTGCGCGGCGTTCCGCATCTAATTCGCCGAGAAGGTCGTCGAGAAGAAACACCGGATATTCGCCGGTTAACTCCTTAAAAATCTCGCCCTCGGCAAGCTTTAAGGCAAGCACTGCGCTGCGCTGCTGCCCTTGGGAGGCAAAGGTGCGTGCATTGAAATCCGCAACGGATAAGGTTTTCTTTTCGGCTTTCTGGTTGTATGGCATATCGGACTCGGCTTCGTTTGTTTCGATGCCTTCCGTGTGCGCAAGCTCTTCCTCCGACGCACGGTCGGCAATGTAAACGGCAAGATCGTCCTTATGCGGCCCGTGCAGTGTGCGGCAGAGCCGCAGCTCGGACGCGCGGTCGGCACGGTAGATGGCGTTCAGCCGTTCGCTTATCTGTGCAATGTCGGTGCTTTCGGACAAATCCCGTCCGGCTGCCGAAAGATAGCGAATGTCGAGCGTTTCGCGGCTGTCTGTGAGAGCCGCATAAAATGAGCCGGCAAAGTGCTTTAAGCGTTCGGCAAAGGCGTGGCGTTGGCGAATGAGCACGGCACCCGATGAAGCGAGCTGTGCACTCAATACGTCGAGATAATCGTTGTCGGGCACACCCGACGCGGATTTTTTCAGATAGTTGTTTTTTTGGGACAGCACCTTCAGATACTCGTTCATACAGCGCACATAGCGCGGTGCGAGCTGGGAAAGCGCCATATCAAGAAACCGCCGCCGTTCTTCGGGACTGCCCTTGATGAGCGACAGGTGATCGGGTGTGAAAAGCACGGCGCGGAAAATGCCTAAAAATTCGGAGGCGCGCGGCGTTTCACAGCCTTGGTAGAGCATTCGTTTGGCAAGCGACTGCGCGCCGTTTTTTTGCCAGCGCAGCGTCATGCGCTCGGTGTTTTCGGCGTTTGCACGCAAAAAACGAATGTCTGCGGCGGCATTTTTTTCGCCGCGGCGGATGAAATCGGTTTCTTTGCGCGTGCGGAAGCTGCGTCCCGACGCAAACAGATACAGGCATTCGAGCGTGTTGGTCTTGCCGGCGGCGTTTTTGCCGCAGAGCAGGTTCACACCGTCGGAAAACTCTAAGGTTTGCGTTGCAAGATTGCGGAAATTCTCGATTTCAAGCGTTTGTAATAACATTATTTCGCCGTTTGGCTCGGTTTGTTGCCGTGAAGAACCGTTCCGACAAGGAATTTCGGCAGCTTCATCATCCGGCCGACGCGCGACGGATTTTTGGAAAACCGGTACAGCCATTCGAGATTGTGTTTTAAGTAAAACTCCGGCGCACGGTCGGCAACACCGGCAAATACGTCCAGCGTACCGCCGAGGCCTGCGGCAAAGCGAACCGAGGTGAATTTCTTTCGGTTTTTGTAAATAAAACGCTCTTGCTTGGGCGCACCCAGGCAGACAAACAAAATCTGTGCGCCGCTTTGGTTGATCCCGTCGATGATGTCGTCGGTTTCTTCTTCACCGAAAAAGCCGTCGCGGCCATCGATTTCGATGGCGGGATATTTTTCTCTTAACGCGTCGGCCGCAAGCTCCCAAACGGCTTTTTTGCCGTCGGACGCTTTTGCACCGCCGAAAAAGTACAGCTTTTTGTGTTCTTTGGCGGCATATTCGATGATCTTAGCCGCCATTTCCACACCGGCGACTTTTTCCTTCAAAGGCGTTTTCAGAATCTTCGACGCATAGACCACGCCGATCCCGTCCGGAATGATGAGGTCGGCGGTGTTGACGACATCGTAAAGAGCCGGATTTTCCACGCACGCCTGCACAATTTCGGAATTGGGTGTCACCATATAGGAAAACCCTTCGGTTTCGATCAGCGTTACGGCTTTCCGAAAAGCCTCATCCATGGTAACGTTGTCAAAATACACGCCACGGACGTTGATTTTATCGTTTTGCGGCATAAAAATCCTCACTTTTTTACACAGAAACTCCCATATGCGCGGCACGCAAAAACGGATTTTGCACCGATTCGCATACGTATATCAATTCTATAATAGTATACCACAAAAATTCGGATTTGTAAAGGGCTTTTTCTAATTTGAATTTTTGTTAAACAAACAAAAACATAGCAAAGAACAGCGCACGTGAAAATCTCATACCTAAATTTCATTCTTGACAACCTTCGGCTGCTCCGTTATACTTATAACAAAGAACTTCATATACATATGTAGATAATTTTCAAACGAGGTGCTGTATGTTTCAACAAATCAATCGTCTGCCGAAAGCATTCAAAAATGCGCTCCTTTTTCTGCTTATTGCCGCCTTTTTCACGCTTGGTGCGGCGGCTGCCGAAGCACTTGTGATCGAAGGCTCTGTATTAAGCTCCATCGATGTCGGCAAGACCTATCAGGCAACGGTTAAGGATCTGCGTATAGACGAAAATAACGTCCGGTATAAAAGCAGTGACACGAGCATTATTAAAATCGGCAAAAAAGACGGCAAAATCACACCGGTCGCGCCCGGCAAAGCGACGCTTACCGCTTATAACGTCACAAACAATAAATCGCTTTGCAAACGCACCGTAACCGTGTATCTGCGCACCGAATCCATCGAGGTGTTTCCGCAAAGGCTCTATCTGTACACGAGTAAGCCGTTCAATTCGTTCGCGTTTACCGTCATGAAGAAATTTCCGGAAAATTCGACCGATACGATAACGCCCCAATCGGATAACAAAGACATTGCAGGCGCGGGTGCTTTAAGTACAAACATCAGTGCCGGCGATGCCGGAAAAACGACCATTCGCTTTTATGCAAGACGAACCCGAGCAAGCTCCATTGACAGCGAATATTCGACGCTTATGTCAAGTACTATTGAGGTATTTGTTCATGAGCATAACACCTACAGCACCAAATGGACGGCGGCTGACAGCTTTTATCATTACCGTGCCTGCGACAAGGACGACTGTCCGCTGTTCCGGATCGGCACGGAAATGGATTATGAGGAGCATGACTTCTCAAGCTACGGCATTTGCAGAAGATGCCGGTATTACAAAGCCGCAAAAGAAAAAGACCACGAGCATACCTTTAACGTCCTCACCACCGATGAAACCGGCCATTTTTGGAAATGCTCCGACGCCGACTGCGGCGCGACCAAGCATTATGGGCGGCATGAGTTCAAGGACGGCAACATTTGCAAGGTCTGCGGCCATACGCATGAGCATGATGCATGGGAAACGGGCGTTACCGTTTCGCCGGACGGACATTGGTTTGCCTGTTCGGAAAGCGGCTGTAAAGCAAGAAAGGATTATACGGAGCATACAGCGGAAAACGAGTCCACGGCAACCTGCTTGGAGAATTTGGTCTGCACGGTGTGCGGCATGACGTTTGGGCAAGGCAAGCACGGCGAATTTGCTTGGACAACCAGCGAGAATTATCATACCTACAAATGCACGGTGTGCGGCTATTGGGATCGTGATGCCGGTTCGATGCACGTTTTTGAATATGCGACTGCCGAAACCATGAATTGCAAGGTCTGCGGCTATGTCCACACGCATACGTTCGGCGATTGGCAAAGCTCGGCAACCGAACACTGGAAAGACTGCACCAAGCTGTACCGGGATTCCTACGGAAGGATTGCGCAAGCCGAATACGGCGAAAAAACGCCGCATACGTTTGATAAAACCGGCTTCTGTACGGAATGCGGCTATCAAAAGGAATTGACGGCACAAGACGGCGTTTACCTCATCTACGACTTAGCCGACCTTTGGCTGTTTGCCGCCAAGGTGAACGGCGACGAACCGTCGGCCAATGCCCGGTTAATGGCGGACATTGATCTTGAAAAGCAGCATTGGACGCCCATGGGAACGGATACCAAGCCTTACACGGGCACGTTTGACGGAAACGGCAAAGCACTGACCGGTTTTCGTACCTCGGCCACCGAAAACAATACCGGTCTTTTCGGTGTGGTCAACGGCGGCACGGTCAAGAATTTCTCCCTTGACGGCGGAATAATCGTGAATACCGCCGATAAGATCCACATTGGAAGCGTGGCCGGAGCGGCCAAGGGCGGCGCGGTCTTTTCGGGCATTGAATCGTCCGTGGTTATTATAGGCAGTACGGTTGTTGTCAAGCATGTCGGCGGCATTGTCGGAAGCTCACAGTTCGGTTCGGACGGGCTGCTCATTGAAAAATGCACGTTTAGCGGCAATATTTTTGTTCAGGGGTCCGGCGACTGCATCGGCGGCATTTTAGGCTATGCCAACTACGGCGTGACCATCCGCGACTGTGCGTCCTCCGGGCAGGTTTCCGGCGAGTCCGGCGCATTGTATGTCGGCGGCATTTTGGGCTATGTCAACAGTGCTTCGTTCGGCGGCATTACCGGCTGCTATGCGACCGGCAAGATTTCGTCCGGCTTTGGCATCGGCTATATAAAATACTGCGCGGCGAATACCATTTACAACAACTGCTATATGGCAGGAACAACGCCCTACGGCGGCGAAAGAGCTTCTTTGTGTACCGCGTCGGCGGTGACTGAAGCGGATTTCGCAAGTGGTCGGCTGACGTGGCTCTTAAACGGTGCGGCTAACAACGGCACCGGCACTTGGAAACAGACGATTGGCACGGACGAACGGCCGCAGTTTGAGGGCGGCACGGTTTACCGCAAGGATAAGTCGAGCTACACCAACAATCCCGATGAGTGCCATGCCTTTATTTGCGCGGAAAACGGTGTGGTGCAGGTGTCCAACGTCACAAAGCCCTGCCTGTTGGTCTTCACGCGCTACGATAATGGCCGGTTTTATGCCATGATTACGACGAATATTACCAAAAATTGCGAGATTCCGTATAAAGACTACGGACTGCTTCCTGCTACAGCCGAACGCGTGTATAAGCTGTATCTCTGGGAGGATTTGCAAAACGCCAAACCGCTTTGCGAAGCGGAAATCTGCTCATAACCCGAAAAAGGAGACGTGACCATGAAAAAACGCTTTTTACTGCTTGTTTTGCTTTTTGTTTGCCTGTTTGCGCTTTGTGCGCACGCGGTAAGCATCCGCTTTGAGGGTGAAGACGAGGCAAGGCTTGGCGGCTATATGGTGGTCGGCGAGTCGTATAAGCTGTATGTAGACGGATACGATTCGCCCGACACGGTGACCTTTCTTACGCCTGACAGCAAGCATCTTAAAATAGACGGCAATCTTGTCACCGTCCTTATGCGAGATTCGGATCCGGATTTCATGTACCGCATTCGTGCAAGCGATTCCGTAACCGGCGCGATCATTGTGGATCGTCGGGTCAAGCTTTTGACAAAAGCCGATTCCATGAGCGTAAACGCCGAAGAAGTGATCTTATATCCCGGCGAGACCTTTACCATCGTGCCGACGCATACGCCGAGCGATTCGACCAACCGGCTGCTCTATTTAAGCGACTCCGAATATTTTACTGTTAACACCTCCGGCGAGATCACGGCGCAAACGGTCGGAACGGGCACAGTGCGCGTTCTCTCGAAGATCAACAGGCTCTTTGCTGACGACGATCCGCGCGTTTTGGAAAAAGATGTGACCGTACACGTGCATGAACACGTGTGGAGCGACGCTTGGACGGCGGACGGCGACTGTCATTATCACGCCTGCACGGCGGAGTTTTGCAAGATGACCGATATAAGCGAAATGCCCGGCTATGCGGCGCACACCTATGAAAACGATGTTTGCACGGTGTGTGGTGCGAGAATGCCGGTGCGCGACATCGACGGCGACGGTCTTTACGATATCCAAACGGCGGAGGATTTTCTCTCGTTTGCCGAAAAGGTGAATGCCGGAGAGACGACAGCAAACGCAAAACTGATGAACGACATCGATTTTACCGGAAAGACGCTTATCCCGGTCGGCACGGTGGAAATGCCGTATGCCGGTACATTTGACGGCAAGAACTACACGATTCGCGGCATCGACTGCAATGTGACAAGCGACAACTTCGGCCTGTTCGGTGTGCTTTACGGCACGGTGTGCAACCTCAAGGCCGAGGGCGAGATACGCATTACCGGAAATGCGACCTATGTCGGCGGCGTAGTTGCACATGCAAAAAGCACTCTGACGGACGACGGCGCGATTCTTCAAAACATCGTTTCGAATGTCAATATCACCGGCAACGGCGTCGGCATTCATGTCGGCGGCGTGCTTGGCAGCTCGGAAGGGCTTGAAGGCGCGGTGTTACTGGAAAAGTGCCTGTACGGCGGCAAAATCGAGCTTCCGAATTCGCGAAATTCCATCGGCGGCGTGATGGGCTATGCCAACGACGGCGTGGTGATCTACCGCTGCGGCTTTACCGGTTCGGTTTCGGTCAAAGAAACCGGCTATCCGGGCGGCATTTTGGGCTATGTGAACAACGAAAATTTCGGAGGCCTTATGTATTCGTTTTCGGCCGGAACGGCAGACGGCATGATCGTCGGCGACGCGAAAAAATGCGGCTACGGCATCGGCGGAAATACGTACACGGCCGGGCAGAAGCTGTTTGCAAGAGAGTCGGAGGAGGCGGCTATGTACGCTGCCTATAACACGGAAATTGCCGATTGGACAAGCGGCGAAGCGGTCTATCTTATGAATGACGGCATAACGAGCGGCGATGTGCGTTGGCGACAGACCTTGAGCACAGACCCCTATCCGAATTTTGACGGTGAGATCGTTTACCGCACGAGCCGGAATTCGTACAGCAACACACGGCCGGACGCATTTGTTCTTATTGAACCCGATTATGGCAGCGGCGTGCTTTTGGCAAATGTCCGGTATATCAAAACCGGGTATATTCTTGCCATAGCGTATTACAAAGACGGGCGGCTGCAAGAAGTGTCGCTTAAAGAACAACAGCCGCCGCTTGAAGGCGTAACCAGCGGTACGATACTGAATTACGGCGACGCGGATGAAATACGCGTGATGATATTCGACTATAATATACGCTCCTTAAAGCCGTTATGCATTTCGGATGTGTACCGGCCGGAGAAAAAATAGAAAAGGACAAAACAAATGAACAGATTTATTAAAATCCTTGCGGCGGCAGCACTTTTATTGACCGTATTCACCTTTGCCGTACATGCAGAGCCGACCGTGGCGTTCGGTGACAACTCGACGAACTGTATGCTGTACGGGCAGACGTATGAGCTGTATTTAACCGAGACCGATCCGTCCGTTCCGGTTTATTTTAAAGGCAAGCCTTCGTCCCGCATTCAGATCAAAAACGACAACCAGGTTGTCATCCTTGCTCCCGGTTCGTGCACGATCACAGCCCACAATGCTGCGCAGGACGGCAAAAGACTTGCGACAAGGCAGTTTATCCTTAGAAAACGCGCCGAATCCTTAACCGTTAATTTCACGGAAACCATTCTGTATCCCGGCGAATCGGTCACGTTAGAGGTTACGCCAACACCGGCAGATGCTACCGACTGTATCGACATTGAGGCAACTGTCAGCCCCGAGCTGAACCCATCGGACCCAATCGTGCGTATCAACAGGGAAACAAGCAGCTCCACTATCCTTGAAGCAAAAAAAGCCGGAACGGAAATTGTGAAGATTATAGCAAGGTATGATGTGGAAACCTCGTATAACGATCCCGGAAACGTGTACGCCTATGTGACCGTACACGTGCATGAGCACGATTGGTCGGACGAGTGGGTCATCGACGGAGATTATCACTACCACGAATGTATGGCGGAACACTGCAAGATCACCGACAACAGCGAAAAGAAAAGCTATGATATCCATATGTACAACGAAGCCGGCTTCTGTGTCTGCGGCAAGCCGCGCGAGGTGCTTGACAGCGACGGCGACGGCTATTATGAGATCCGCAACGCCGGTGATCTGGTGTCGTTTGCGAACAAGGTGAATGCCGGAGAAACGGAAATCAACGGCGCACTGCTAAACAGTGTGGACTTGTCCGGCCATCCGCTTGTTCCCATCGGCACGGCAGCCCATCCGTTTGCAGGCAATTTTGACGGGCAGATTTTTGCCATTACCGGCATCGACTGTGAAGCGACAAGCGACAATTTCGGCGTTTTCGGCGTGGTGGACGGCGGCACGGTCAAAAGCTTAAAATTAGAGGGTGAGATCCGGCTGCCGGGCGATTATGCGTATATCGGAAGTGCGGTCGGCCGTGCCAAAGGCGGCGCGGTCATCGAAAAAATCATCTCAAACGTAAATCTTACGGGAGAGGGAAAAAGCCGTCATATCGGCGGCATTACGGGCAGCTCGGAAAAACTTGGCGGCACGCTTGCCGTGACAAAGTGCTTGTATGGCGGACATATCGATTTGCCGAACGCGGACGATTCAGTCGGCGGCATTATCGGCTATGCCAACGACAATGTTACGCTTTCCTATTGCGGCTTTACCGGTTCGGTTACGGCGAATACGAAGACCGGCGGTATTTTGGGATATGTCAACAACACGAGCTTCGGCGGTCTGACAAACTGCTATGGAGCAGGGCAGGCAAGCGGCGCGCTGGCCGGGTTCTTGCGCAACTGCGGCGAGAACTTAAGACATAACGCGTATGACGCTTCGCAGAGCGCCTTTGGCGGCGGTTATGAGGCGTCGATAACGCTTGGTCTTGCAAATGCCTCCTCTGTTTCGGATTGGACGACCGGTCAAGCGGCGTTTTTGCTCAATCGGAAAACGGTTATCAAAACCTCCGGCGATAAGGTCACCGAAACAGTTGAAGAACACACCGACGACGGCGTTTGGCGGCAGACCTTGGGAACGGATGCGTATCCGAATTTTTCCGGAAAGGTCGTTTATCGGACGGGAACAACTTCGTACAGCAACACCAAGCGTCCGGTGTATGTCGTATACGGCGAAAAACAAAGAGCCATGACCGCAACGGTGTACGCGGAAAAATCGTACTATATGGCGGTGGTGCGGTATAAGGACGGACGGATAACAAGTGTTCGTGTCGATTTCTGCCAGCACAGCTACGGGCATCCCGTCGAATGGGACTTGCCTTATTCGGACTCCGACCGCATCAAGGTGATGTTATTTGACTTTAACAGTCTTGAGGACTTACGGCCTCTTTGCGAATACGTTGAATACGTGAAAAAGGCATAAATTAAGCGGCGAAGCCATTTGGTGAGACTTCGCCGCTTGTATTTCAGACGATGTTAAATTTTTTCGCCGTCCACAAACACGGCCTTGACGCAAAAATCTTTATCTGCGAGAAAGAGATCGGCGCATTTGCCGACATCAAGGCTTCCCGTTTGGTCGAACACACCGAGGGCCTTTGCGGGGTTTTCCGAACACATTCGGCTGACCTCCCACAGCGGAATGTCAAGCGAACAGAGATTGCGGAAGCCGCGTGCAAGCGACGAGGCACTGCCGCAGATGGTGCCGTCCGCAAGGCGTGCCACACCGCCGTCGATGATGCGTTCGCGTCCGTCTTCGCTGATCAATTTTCCTTCGGCAAGTCCGGCGGCGAATTCCGAATCGCTGATCGCCGTAAATCTTGCCGGACCCTTAGCGCGGTAGATAAGCCCCACGGTGAGCGGATGCAAATGTGCAAAATCGCAGATGACTTCACAGGTTACGCGGTCATCCGTAAGAGCCGTGCCCAAAATGCCCGGCTCGCGGTGGTCAAAGCTGCGGCAGGCGTTGAAGGTGTGCGTCATGCGCGTAAGACCGGCATCGACTGCCGCTTTCATTTGCTCCGCACTTGCCATGGTATGCCCGGCGGATACTTTGACGCCGCGTGAAACGGCGCGGCTTATCACGTCGAGTGCATCCGGCATATCGGGTGCTACCGTGATGAGCTTCATATGCCCTTCGGCGGCCTCGTACAGACGGTCAAAATCCGGCACATTCGGGATCACCATGCCGTCGGGATTCATTGCGCCCTTTTTGGCAGGGTTCAGAAACGGACCTTCAAAGTGAATGCCGCCAAGCTTGGCGCGGCCGCTCTTTTTTTCGAAAAAGGGAAGCAGATGGCGCGTAAGCTCTATTTCCTTGTCGATCGGTGCGCTTTCAAGCGTGGCGGCTGCCATGGTGACGCCCTCACGCGCTTCAAAAGCCAAAACCGTATCGACGTCGCTGTTCAGATTGTAGTAAACGCTGCCCATCGCACCGTGCGTGTGTGTGTCGATAAGACCGGCAAAGGCATACGCGCCGCCGCCGTCAATGACCTCTTCGCCCTCATAAGGGGCAAGATCTCGTCCGAACGCGGCGATCCTCCCGTGCTCAAGGCGCATATCGCACGGCGTGACGCGGTCGCTCCGGACGGCGTGAATATTCTTAAGTAGCATAGCTGCATAGCTCCTTTCACTGTCGAACGTATGTGAAAATCCGCAGACGGCGCGAAACCGTCCGCGGATATTTTGTTATTTTAAGTTCTTGGCAAAGCTGTCCTTTAAGGTAACAATACGGTTAAAGACGTTGTCGTTGCGTGTATCGGCGCAGAAATAGCCCATGCGCACAAACTGGAACTTATCGCCCGGCTTTGCGCCGTCAAGCGCTTCTTCAAGCTTTGCATTCGGCATGACGGTTAAGCTTTCCGGATTGAGATAATCCTTGAATGATTTGTCCTCCGGAATGGCACCGGTATCTTCGATGGTGAACAGTCGGTCGTATAAGCGCACCTCGGCGGTCTTGGCGTGCGCTGCACTCACCCAATGGATCGTACCCTTGATTTTTCTGCCGTCGGGCGGATTGCAGCCGGCGGTTTCCGGATCGACCGTGCAGAGCAGCTTTGCGGGGCGTCCGTCTTTGCCGTAAATGACCTCGTTGCACTTGACCACATACGCGCTCATGAAGCGCACCTCGCTGTCCGGCTTCAAACGCTGGAACTTGGGCGGCGGGTTGTCCGAAAAATCGGCGCGTTCGATATACAAATGCTTGGTGAAAGGCACCTTGCGCGTGCCGGCCGACGGGTCTTCCGGATTGTTGACCACGTCGAAGTAAACGGTTTCATCTTCGCCGAAGTTGGTGATTTCGACTTCAAGCGGATCAAGCACCGCCATGCGGCGCGGTGCGGAGGCATTAAGCTCCTCACGGATGCAGTGGTCGAGCAGGTTGATATCGCAGAGCGACAGAGCCTTGGAAATGCCGGAACGCTGCACAAAGCTGAAAATGGAGGTCGGCGTGAAGCCGCGGCGGCGCAGACCGCAAAGCGTGGGCATACGCGGATCATCCCAGCCGTCCACAAGCTTTTCTTCAACGAGTGCGCGAAGATAGCGTTTGCTCATGACCGTGTAGGTCACGTTTAAGCGTGCAAATTCGCGCTGCTTGGGCTTATGCTCAAAGCCGATGTTGTCCACCACCCATTCATAGAGCGGACGGTGGTTTTCGAATTCGATCGAGCAGAGCGAATGGGTAATGCCCTCAAGTGCGTCTTGGATCGGGTGCGCGAAGTCGTATAACGGATAGATGCACCATTTGTTGCCCTGACGGTGGTGCGCTGTATGCAGAATGCGGTAAATGGCCGGGTCGCGCAGGTTCATGTTCGGACTCGCCATATCGATCTTTGCGCGAAGCGTGTGCGAGCCGTCCGGAAATTCGCCGCTTTTCATGCGTTCGAAAAGGTCTAAGTTTTCTTCGACCGAGCGGTCGCGCCACGGGCTGTTTTTGCCGGGCTCGGTGAGCGTGCCGCGGTATTCGCGCATTTGGTCTGCCGACAGGTCGCAGACATAGGCCTTGCCGTCCTTTATGAGCTTAACGGCATATTCGTAGCATTTGTCAAAGTAGTCCGAGCCGTAGAAAATACCGTCCGGAATCGCACCGAGCCAGCGTAAATCCTCTTCGATCGAACGTACAAATTCGTCGTCCTCTTTGACGGGATTGGTGTCGTCATAGCGCAGATTGAAAAGACCGTTGTATTTTTTGGCGGTCGAATAGTTGATCCAAATGGCCTTGGCCGAGCCGATGTGCAGATATCCGTTCGGTTCGGGAGGAAAACGCGTGTGAATGCGTTCGGTAAGGCCCGCGGCAATGTCCGCGTCGATGACCTCGTGTATAAAGTTCGTGGATATGGTTTCTTCTGCCATAAGATTCACTCCTTGCCGGATGAGCCGGTAATTTTTATAATCATTTAATTTTTTTCATTTTCGCCGCAAAGCAAAACTTCGCTGTTGGTGCCGTAGAAGATATCGTCCTTGCCGGAAATGAGCGCACAGAATTTTTCAAGCATATTCCAGCCGTCCGCTGCGTCAAGCTCATAGCTGTGTCCCCAGATATAGAAGATCCGGTCACGGTCGGAACTTGCGGCTAAGAAGTCTTCCGCCATGGGAAACAGCCTTTCATCCATATGCGAAAGCGTCGGGTTGAAGCGGAGCAGATTTTCCTGCCTGTCAAAGCTGTAGCTTGATGTGATGGTGCGTGCGTATTGTATGGGCGTATGCTGTCGGATGACCTCCGCCACACGGTCGTCGTTGTTGACGCCGCCGCATGGGTAGGCCATGCCGTAAACCTCGTACCCGAACAGCTTTGAAAGGTTTTCACGGTCGGTCTCTACCTGACGGATGACCTCTTGGTCGGGCAGCGTGGTCAGATTCGGGTGCGTCAGCGTATGAACGGCGACCTCATGGCCGGTATAAAGCTTTTTCGATTCCTCTGCCGACAGAATGTTGTGGGTGACGGTCTCGCCCTTTACCGTTAAATTGCAGCACGCGCCGAACAATTCGGAATTTAAGTTGAAGGTGGCTTTTAAGCCGTATTTGTCCAAAAGTGCGATAAGACGCACGTCCTGTGAAACGCCGTCATCGTAGCTGAAGGTGACGGCTTTGCATTTACCGTGAAACATGAGGCTCCTCCGCTTTTTAAGCTTTTCGGATATGTAATATCTTCGATTCGTCAAGCGGCGCACCGTCGAGCGTATTGTCTTTTACGACAAGCTCTTTGACACCGCAGGCGCGAACGGCATATTTTTGAATCTTTTCGAAGGTGTTGTCCGAAATTTCGATACGGTCGTGAATAAGGGGTGCTTTTTCCGGTTCAAAGCCGGATACGCGGATATCGATGACCTGATCCGCACAGAGTGCGTTGCAGTTGATAAAACGGTTCTGCTTTACGACGGCGTCATGGATCCGTCCCGATTCGAACCAATAGGCTGCAAGGTCGTAGAAATAAATGGCGGCCTGACAATCGGAAACCACGTTGTTTTCAAACCGTATCTTTCCGGCACCCGAAAGGCGGAAATGCGGAAAGTCGGAAAAACGGTTGTTATGAATCAGCGTATCGGGCATGCGAAGCGGATTTTCCACAAAAAAGCCGGGTCTTAACGCGTCGGCTCCATGGAGAAACTCTACCCCGACCGATAGATTCATGCCGTCGTTGGAGGTGAAAAATACGTCTTTTACAATCGCCTCGCAAACGGGTTCCAACGTTTTGTCGTCAATCAAAACGATCCGGTCGCAAGCCTTATAGGGGCAGAAATAGTTTTGATCCGCATGTCCCAAGTGTACATGCAGACAATCGCCGTTTACGCGGTCAAGCACGGTATAAACGCCGTGAACGTTGCAGGCGTCGTCTAAAAATGAGCTCATATCACAGCCGGAAAGCTCAAATGTGCCGCTGCAATTGACCAAGTGAAACGCGTCTGCTGTCAGTGTTACGCTGTCGCCGTGCGCTGTTTTGTCGGTACGCATATTCGTGACCGTTATATCGGTGCACATTTGGGCGATGACGCCCATGCCGCCGCCGCGGCGGATCACGACGTTTTCAACGGTCACACGCTCGGAATTTTCAAAAAAGAACACCGCGCGTTCGCGTTTTTCTTCCAAATTGATGACCACGCGTTCGCCGACCTCAAACGGACACGAAATCTGGGTGTCCTCCCGATATCGGAAATAGATCTTATCGCCGAGGTCGAACGCGTCGGTGTCCATAAACGGCGCGGCGAGTCCGGTCCTGTCCTGCGACGAGTCACCGGCGTACAGGTATTTGATGTTCATTCGGTCGAGCGAATGTAAGGAGACTTTTCCGGCCTCGGTCGAAAGAACGCCGCTTTCAAGCTCAAATAGCAGATGACCGTTTTCGGTGCGGAACGGGCTTTTTTTCTTATCGATGACCGCGCAAAAGCCTTCTTCGTTTTTTTCGGTAATTTTTATGGCGGCAACGGACGGAAGCGCCGTGTCGCAGGTGAAGTTTTTTAACGTGATATCGCTGCATTCCGAAACGATAAACGGAAAGGCCTTGCCGTGAAAGACAAAAACGCTGCCGCCGCCGTCCACCGTGACATTTTGTGCGTCCAAAATCGGAAAGCAGACTTTTTTTGTGCCGGACAGATTGTTGGAGGGCGCGAAAAAGCCGGATAAGGCTCCGTCCTCGTAAAAGTGGTAGATGCCCGGTTCAAAGAAAAGCGTGCCGCCGTTTTCCGCAAGCTCTTTCAGCTGCTTGACAACGAACGGCGTGGTGTTAACGCCTTTGGCGGCAAGAGATGCCGGAATGGTGAGAGACAGGGTGTTCATGTGAGTCTCCTTGCTTAGCAATTCGCCGCCTTTTTCGAGCCGTTCGGTCACGCGGTCTTTGCCTAAAAGCGCCATCAGGCTGCAAAGATCGGGCGAATTGGTGCGCCCGGTAATGGCAACGCGGATGACGTTGCTCACATCGGCCACACTGCCCTTAAAGGCTTCGGGAGTTGCTTTGTAGGCTTTCATATCGCCGGTATAGCCGTGCGCTTCGGACAGATTTTTCACTTTTTCGAACCATGTGTTGTTGTCGTCCTCGGGCGCATAGAGCGCGGCATATTCTTTTAACAGCACGTTTCTGTCTTCGGCGCTCACATGAGCCGGATATTCGTCCTTTTGCTCGAAAAGCGCGTCATACATATAGGAAACAAACTCCTTGACCTCGCTCCAGCAGGCGAAGTCCTTGCGCGGCTTTTTGCCGCCGCGTCCGATGGCAAGAAACTTTTTCAGATACTCCGCATCCGCACTTATGAGCGCATAAAAATCGGGATCGTTTTCCTTTGCCCATTCGGCTACAAAAGCATAGACTTCGTCAGCAGTCATATGGGCAATGACGTTTTTGGAAACGTCGTTGAATTTGGCAAGGTCGAACATGGCACCGGAATTGCCCATGGCGCCGGCCTTGAACGGGAAGTCCTTATACGACGCGGTCGGATTTGCCTGCCGCCACTGCTCGTAGTTGGAGTTGAGCAGCGTCATAAGATATTCGATGACGCTTGCAGCCGGATAGCCTTTTTCAAAATAGAAGCCGAGCGTGCATTCCGGGTCTTTGCGCTTGGACATTTTGCGCTTGGTGCCGGTTTCCTCGTCAAGCTTCATGACTTGCGCCGTGTGGCAGAAGCGCGGCATTTTGAAGCCGCAGGCACGCCACAATTCCACGTGCCACGGCAGGGTGGAGAGCCATTCTTCGCCGCGGACAACATCGGTGGTGCGCATGAAATGGTCATCTACTACGTGGGCAAAGTGATAGGTCGGAATGCCGTCGGATTTTAACAGGACAAAGTCTTGGTCATTTTCCGGAAAGGACAGCTTGCCCTTGATCTGATCCTTGAACTCGACCTTTTTGGTCGGATCGCCCATAGAGCGAAAACGAAGCACATAGCTTTCGCCGTTTTCGATGCGCTTAATCGCTTCTTCCGCCGGCATGTCGCGGTGGATCGCCCATTTGCCGTAATAGCCGAAGTTTTCCTTGGCGGCTTCTTGCGCGGCATGAGCTTTCTGAAGATCCTCTTCGGTGCAGAAGCACGGATAGGCTCTGCCGTCAAGAAGCAACTTCTTGGCAACAATGTGATAGATCTTTGCGCGCGCACGCTGACGGTATGGGCCGTAAGCGCCGATATCGCCGTCGGCCGATGCTCCCTCGTCGAATTCAATGCCGAACGCGCCGAGATATTTGATGATTTTTTCGACCGCGCCCGGCACTTCGCGCTTGTCGTCGGTATCCTCGATGCGCAAATAGAACACGCCGTCTTTGGTGGCGGAATGCGCAATGCGTTCGTCGGCAAGACCGCCGTAGAGGTTGCCGATGTGCATGGAACCGGTGGGACTGGGCGCGATACGCGTGACTTTGGCGCCCTCGCTCAAACCGCGTTCGGGAAAACGCTCTTCGAGAGATTCGACCGTGTCGGCGTCGGTGACGTCCGGGAAAATAAGGGAGGCAAGCTTTTGAAGAGTATCGGTGTTAGACATATCTATTTCCATTCCTTTCAGATTACAATGTAAAGAACCGTCAAAACAGTTGATATGGTATTTGTCATAAAAGTGTGTTTTATAGGAAAAACAACCCTTCCGACGCACTTTGTGCGTCACCTTCCCTTACACAGGGAAGGCCGGATGCTGCCGTTACGGGAATATATCGAGGCTTCGGCGGCAGAGAGTCTCCCTTGTGTAAAGGGAGATGTCTGCCGTAAAGGCAGACAGAGGGATTGTCTGTAACAGGTTAGCCTTGCCGTCAAAACGGCAAATACGTAAGCGGTATCGCAAGAAAAACAGCAGGCAGCATATCGGCGACATTGATTTTCTTATCAAACAGCAGATTCACGCCCACCAAAAAGACGAGCACCGAGCCGACAAACGACATACTTGCGATGGCTGCCGTCGGGATGAATCCGGCGAAAAACACGGCCGTAAGCGTAATAAGCCCCTGAAAGACGGCAACCGGCAGTGCCGAAAACACCGCGCCCTTTCCGGTGACCGACGCGAAAACCATGATGATCAGTCCGTCCAAGACGGCTTTGGCAAACAACATCTGCGGTTTTCCGCTCATGCCGTCCTCAATCGACCCGATGACCGCCATCGCGCCGATACATACCGTGAGCGATGCCGATACAAAGCTGTCGATAAAGCGCGTGTCGTCGGACGAACCGAACTTTTCTTTCAAATACGCACCAAGCTTTTCGGTTTTCTGCTTCAGACCGAGAAACGAGCCGATGAGCGTGCCGCCCACAAGCGAAAAAATGAGAGGCATTGCCTTTTGGGTTTCAAACGTACCGCTTTCGGTCACTTTTAACATGCCGGCAAGCGTTCCGGAAGCACCGATGAAAAGCACCGCCGTACCGAGTGCAGTCAAAAGAGCATCGCACAGCTCCTTTTTTAAGCGTTTGTTGAAAAGCAAACCGATGATGCCGCCGACAACAATGGCAAGCGCATTGGCAACTGTTCCGATTCCGGGAAACATTTTGATACAAGAACGACCTTTCGGATAAATTAGTCTACCAAGAACGACATTTCGAGCATGACTTCATCGTCCTCCATGTCGCTGTTGGAGTAGAAAAACGTGTTGCCGCCGCAGAACCGGAAGCCGCAGGCATGGTAAAAATCAATAGCCTGCAGATTGTAATTCTGTGTTTCCAAAACGATGACGCGGTAATCGCGCTCTTTTGCCGTCGCCTTGACGAAATCCACCAAAAAGCGTCCGACGCCCTTGCCGCGGCTTTCGGGAAGCACCAAAAGCTGTGTCATGCGCAAGCGGTTGTTCCATTCTTCGGGCGCAAATTCCACGTATCCGAGTACCGTTCCGTTCTCGTCGCACGCGGCAAATGCCTCCGGATTTTCCCAGTAATCCTGAAACAGCGTGTCGGTGTTTTCTTCGGTGCGCGGCACATCGTAGCTTTCACGCGTGAGAGTATAGCTCATGCAGTCCTTCGAATCGGTCACAACTGCCTTATAATGACCGGGCGTGGTATAGGAATAATGCAACTCGAAATAATCGTATTTTTCCCGATCAAGCGGAAGAATATGCATAACGGATACGCTCCTTGTTCCGAGGATTCGGCTTTCGCCGCATTGGGATATGGCATAAAAAGCCATTCTGCATACAGTATAGCATATTTTTTCGGAATTTACAAGCGTTTTGAAGCGAAAAATCGCAGAAAACGACAAAAAAACTGCGGCACGAATCCGTACCGCAGCAAAACCGGCTGTCTTTGGCTTTTTATTACCGATTGACAATTCTCACGATTGACAATTCTCAATTTTCAATTTTCTTTGATGCCTTTGGTATGCAGGCAATTGTAAAACTGAATATTCTCGCAGTCTTCCGTCGAAGCGTCATAATCGTAGTCTTTGCTTTCCGGCGTAAACGAGAAGTCACAGTTGCGGAAACGAACGTCCTTGGCTTTGCGGATAACAAACAGGCTGTCTGCGGTTTGATTGTCCCCGATGCCGCGCTCATCCATCAGCTTGGTAATTTTCCCTTGGCCGTTACAGACAAAATCGCAGTCGGTAAAAAGGATGTGTGAAAGCTCGCTGTTCGTGAAGCCCAAAATGTTGTTGTTGCGTTTGCCGAACGTGCGGATGCTCTGGAAAGCAATGTTTTTGATATAGGCATAGTTTAAGGCAGGCGGCGCATCCTCTTGGGAAGCCACACGGATTTCAAGCGGTCGGTCAGCGTCAATGAGAATATTGCTGAAGCGGATATTCTCAATGGTTGCCGCATTTCCCGAACGGTACAGAGCAAAGTAGGCAGTAAAGCCGATGCCGCTGTTGGAATTGTGAATGCGTATATCGGAAAACAGGCAGTTGCGGATTTTCCCTGCACCGACGCCAATCCGGATTCCGTAATCCAGATACGCGGACAAAACGCAGTTTGTGACCGTCACATCCTCGCACGCCCGTTTTTCCTTCAGCTGTCCCTCGTCGGCACGCAGCGTCAGCGCGTCGTCACCGACATCGATAATACAGTCGCTTACCGTCACACGCCTGCAGCAGTCGATATCGATGCCGTCGTTGGTGTATTGGCGCGGCTCGCCCTTGATGCTGACGCCGCGAATCTGAACATCCTCGCAGCCGTGCAAGAATAAGTGCCAATACGGCGCGTAGCGAAGCGAAATATCGGTGATCTTCACGTTTTTGCATTCGCAAATGAAAATCATCTGCGCGATACGGTCGGGATGCGGTGCAAAGGCGATGCAGCCGTCAAAAATCGGATTTGTTTCGTTCATCCAATAATGCGAATCCGCGTCGATAATGCCTTCGCCCTTGAGGAAGATGTTTTCTTTCTCTACCGCAACAATCAAGTGTGCGCCGGTGCCGATTTCCTGTCCGCAAATCGAATTCTGCTCGCAGAAATCGTCGGCATTGTAATCGGCACGGTCATGCGACGCACGAAGAACCGCACCTGCCGCAAGATTCAGTCCGCCGCCGCTTTTTAAGTACAATGTGCCGGATAGATAGGTGCCTTCCGGAAAGTACACCTCGCCGCCGGCGTCGATGGCGGCTTGGATGGCTGCCGTGTCAAGTGTTTTTCCGTCGCCTTTTGCGCCGAAATCAAGTACGTTTTGCATAAAAATTCTCCTTTATATGTCTTATATATGTTTTACATCAGGTTATTGTTTTTGTGTAAAGCTGTTTTCGCAAAAGGCTTTGGCACTGTTCGAAAGCGTGACGAATTTTCCGAAGCGTACATTCTCGATCACCGCGTTCCCACCCTCATGGCTGCCGAAACCGTATGAACCGCCGTTGGCAACGATAATGTTGTCAAGCTCCGCATTGACCAAGCCTTTGAACAGACCGACGGCAAATTTTCCGTGCGAATAGACATTTTTCACGGAAATGTGATGGGTGTCGCCGAGCGTGCTGTGCTTCTTGGCATAGTTCATATCGCCGATACGCACGACAAATTCCGGTCTTGCCGTGTGTTTGCCGGAATATACGTGTGTCACGCCGTCAATATCGATATTGTATAGCTTGTTGCCTTCGTCGTTGAGCAGCCGCACGACGGCGCACATATAGCTGTCGGAGGCGACATTTCGGATTTTCACGTCGTGAAGGTCCGTGCTTTGTCCCTCGACGACAAGCCCGAGTTTGCGCTCAAAGCCGCCGAGTGCGGTGAGAGCGACCGTATCATCCTCCGTGAAGCCGGTGATGTTTTCGATAAGCACATCGTGGCAGCCGATGCGAAGGTCGATACCGTCGGCGTTTTTGACGTAAATCTCGTTATAGGTCTGCGGAATCTCATCCGGATGGTGAACGCCGTCGGAATCGATGCGCGAAAGGTCGGCTTCAAAGCGAAGATTGCGGAAAACGGCGTCATGCACGAAAATATTGGTTATGCCCCACCAACGCTGGTTGATGACGGAAAGATTTTCGACGCGAAGATTCGAAACGTTAAAGAAAAGCAGCGTGGTGTTGACCGAAATGTGCGGTCTGCCGTCTTGCAGGCTGTTTTTTTCGGAAAGGCCGTTGTATGTGCCGCCGTCCAAAATCGCGTTGCCGATTCCGCGAAGTGTGATGTTTTTCTGTTCGCCGGCCGGGGTATGGGAAATATCCTTTGTGATGTTTTCGTTGGAAAACATGTTGCAGAATGCGCCGTCGGCAAGGCGCAGATGGGCGTTGTCGAGAACGATCTCAATGTCGCTCGGCAGAAAAACGGTGCGGTCGATGCTCCAGATATCGGCACCGGTGCGGTCGTTGTGACGCGGAATACACACACGGTTTGTACCGCTCTTTTTGGCTTCGGTTATGGCGTTCTGAATCTGTTCGGCGTCGGTTGCACCGCTTGTTTTTTCGGCTTGAATGCAAGGATACACAGAAATCACTTCCTTTTTTTTCATTTCGGAATTGCGCCTTTTTGTTTATTGTAACAATGCCGCAAGCGAAAGTCAAGTGGTGTGCAAACGAAAAATTTTCGTATATTGACAAACCTGCGGACGGCGTGTATAATGGGGGCAGAAAAAGCGAAGGGAACGATTTTTATGCTGCTTTCTACATCTGTCGGAACTTATTTGAAGCTGTTTTCACCAAAGGAGACGGTGGAAATGTTAAAGGACGCCGGCTTTACGGCGTTGGATTTTGCTTTTTTTGACCCGAAGTATTATGCGAAAGATACCGACGCGTCCTTTTTTACCGAGCTTCGCGCTTATGCCGAAAATACGGGGCTTGTGTTCAATCAGGCGCACGCGCCGTTCCCGTCGGGCGTGGGCAGGCCGGAGAGGGATGAGGAGATTTTTGCGGACATTGTCCGGTCGATGAAAAACGCGTCGCTTTTGGGTGTAAAAAACATTGTGGTACACCCGGTGCAGTATCTTGTTTATGCAAACGACGGCGTGCCGGAAAAGCTGTTTGAATTAAACGCAGCATTTTATAACCGGCTGAAACCGTATTGTGAAGAATACGGCATCCGTGTGGCTGTGGAAAATATGTGGCAGGACAAGGTGCTTGCCGGAAGATGCGATACGCGCATCGGGCATTCGACCTGTTCGACGCCGGCAGAGTTTATCCGGTATATGGATGCGCTTGACGGCGCGTGCTTTACGGCGTGCCTTGATTTGGGACACACGATGTTAGTGCATGAGAAGCCGGAGGATTTTATCCGCGCTTTGGGACATGACCGGCTCGGCGCACTGCACGTGCATGATACCGACGGAAAGAGAGATCTGCACACGCTTCCGTTTTACGGCGGCATGGGTTATTGGGACAGGATCACCGACGCGCTTTGTGATATTGACTATGTCGGCGATTTGACGTATGAGGCCGGAAATTTCTTAGAACCTCTGCCGAAGGAGCTGTATGGCGCGGCGTCGCGCTTTATGGCCGAGGTGGGAACCTATTTGATCGGACGGTGCAGATGATCCAACAAAAAAGCGTAACGGCTGTTTTGAACCGTTACGCTTTTTTATGTTATTGTGCGGATTTATGCCTTTACATCGTCCCCAAGCGCTTCCTTGGCGGCGACGACAACCGTCTGCTCATAGCAGGAGAACATTTCGTTCACGGCAGTTTTCTCCGGCTTTTTGGTAAACAGGCTGACAAGCGGCACAAGGATAAGCCCGGCGATCATGGCGAATGCACCGCAGTTGATGGGCGACTGCAGAACCGTCGGAAACGCGCTGCGGAAAAGCATATTAAGCGTCATAATGCCCACACCGAAGATAAAGCAAACCCAAACCGAAGCCTTGGAGATCTTTTTGGAGTACAGACCGTAAAGAAACGGTGCAAGGAAAGCTCCGGCAAGCGCACCCCACGAGATACCCATAAGCTGTGCGATAAACGAAACGCTGCTGTTGTACTGAACAATGGCAATAGCCGCCGAAATGGCGATAAATACCACGACAAACACACGCATGACGAGAACCTGCTTTTTCTCGGACATATTCTTGACGAGGTTGTCCTTGATAAAATCAATGGTAAGCGTGGAGCTGGACGCTAAAACGAGTGAGGAAAGCGTGGACATGGAAGCCGAAAGCACCAATATTACGACAATGCCGATGAGAATGTCCGGCAGGTTTTCGAGCATGGTCGGCACTACGGCGTCATAGCCGCCGGCAGGCAAGCCGTTTTCGCCGACAGCGACGCCCGAAATACGTCCGAAGCCGCCCAAGAAGTAGCAGCCGCCGGCAACGATGAGGGCAAACAGCGTCGAGATGATGGTTCCTTTATGAATGGATTTTTCGCTCTTGATGGCGTAGAATTTCTGCACCATCTGCGGAAGTCCCCAGGTGCCGAGCGAGGTGAGAAGGACCACGCATAGCAGACCGAACGGATCCGGACCGAAGAAGGAGACAAACGCACCGGGCATGGTGCTTGCCGCCGGATCGGAAACGTTTGCCAGCTCTTCAAGCGATGCCATAAAGCCGCCATGTCCCGAAAGAACAGCCGCGATGACCGCCACAATGCCGCCGAGCATGATAAGTCCCTGAATAAAATCGTTGATGGCGGTCGCCATGTAGCCGCCGGCAATGACATACACGCCGGTGAGGGCTGCCATCGCGATAACGCAGACCGAATAGTCAATGTTAAACGCCATACCGAACAGTCTGGAAAGACCGTTATAGAGCGACGCGGTGTAGGGAACGAGAAAAACGAATACGATGACCGACGCGCCGATCTTCAGCGCACGGCTGTCAAAGCGTTTGCCGAAGAATTCCGGCATGGTGGAGGTGTCGAGATGCTGGGACATGAGGCGTGTGCGCCGTCCCAGAATGACCCAGGCGAGCAGTGAACCGATGAGCGCGTTGCCGATACCGATCCACGTGGAGGCCACGCCGAATTTCCAACCGAACTGACCGGCATAGCCGATGAAGATAACAGCGGAAAAGTAGCTTGTGCCGTAAGCAAAGGCTGTCAGCCACGGGCCGACCGACCGGCCGCCGAGCACGAAGCCGCCGACATCGGTTGCATGCTTGCGGCAGTAGAGTCCCACGCCGAGCATAATGCCGAAGAACACGATCAAAAGGGAAATTTTCCATACCATTTTTCATCATTCCTTTCGTTTTTTCATTCGGCACAAAGGATACGAAATGGTATAAAAAAAGTCCTCTGTGTCACGCACAGAGGACGAATAAATCGCGGTACCACCTCATATTTATCTGCTTTTCACAAAGCAGACCTCGTCGAGTACGGAAATACATCTTATACTCTGCCGCTGTAACGTGCGGAAACGGCACAGCCTACCGGAACGGAACGCTCTTTGGGTGTGCGGCTCTCGAAATGTATTTCAAAGCGGATTCTTTTGTGCCTTGCACCAACCGGCACTTCTCTGCAAAGACGGTCGCTTTTACTTCTTTTCGGTCAACGCCTTTAAGTGGGAACAGTATAACACGGTTTTAACAGAATTTCTAACACAGAAATGAGAATTTTGCAAAGAAATTAAATGACGAATTTGTCGTAAATTGTCTGTATCGACTTTTCGAAATCGGCATTGTCCACACCGACGATGATGTTTAACTCGCTGGAGCCTTGGTCGATCATGCGGATGTTGATATTCTTTTCGGCAAGTGCCATAAACACGGCGGCAGCCGTACCTTTGGCATTTTTCATGCCGCGGCCCACGACGGCGATGAGGGCGATGTTCTTTTCGATGCTGATGCTGTCGGGCGTGGTGGCGGTCATGAGGTCGGAGATGATGATATCCTCGCGGCCTTCCAACTCGTGCTCATCGACAATTACGCTCATGGTGTCGATGCCGCTGGGCAGATGCTCAAAGTTCATGCCGTTTTTTTCGAGAACCTGCAGCAGCTTGCGGCCGAAGCCGATTTCCTCGTTCATCATGTCTTTTTCGAGCGTCAGAACCGTAAAACCCTTTTTGCCGGCAATTCCGGTTAAAATGCTGACGGGATTGGGCTTATCGGTATGCGTTACGATGCGCGTGCCGTCATCCTCGGGGGCGTTGGTGTTTTTGATGTGAATCGGAATACCGGCCTTTTTTACCGGAAAGATGGCGTCTTCATGCAATACCGTCGCGCCCATGTAGGAAAGCTCGCGCAGCTCGCGATAGGTGATAATGGAAATGCTTTTGGCACCCGGAACGATGCGCGGATCGGCAATCAAAAAGCCGGAAACGTCCGTCCAGTTTTCATATTCGTCTGCACCGGCGGCTCTGGCAACAATCGCGCCGGTGATATCCGAACCGCCGCGCGAGAAGGTCTTGATGGTGTCGTTTGGCATGATGCCGTAAAAGCCGGGAATGACGGCATACTCGCTCTCGTCTAAACGTTCGGACAGGATCTCGTTTGTCTTTTCGGCATCATACGTGCCGTCGTCTTTGAAGAAGATGACCTCGGCGGCGTCGATGAAATCAAAGCCTAAGAAATTTGCCATAAGAATGCCGTTCAAGTATTCGCCGCGGCTGGCAGCATAGTCCTTGCCGACACGGGCAAGAAAGCTGTGTTCGATCACGGCATATTCCTTTTCAAGGCTCAGATCCAAGCCGAGCTCGGCGATAATGCCGTCGTAACGCTCTTTAATTTTTGCAAAAAGCGGAGAAATCTCGCCGCCGCGGATGGTTTCTTCGTAGCAGGCATACAGCATATCGGTGATTTTGACATCTTCCTTGTGACGTTTGCCGGGTGCGGACGGAACGACATAGCGGCGTGCCTTGTCGGCATGAATGATGTCAGCGACTTTTTTGAACTGTGCGGCGTCGGCAAGCGAGCTGCCGCCGAATTTTGCGACTTTTATCACGGTGAAACCCTCTCTTTTGACTTGCTTTTATTAACAAAGTATAGTTTATTATATCGGAAACGGCGGCGATTTGTCAATATCCGAAAACGGCAAACGTGCCTCTTTTTCGCGATTTTTGGCTGTAAAAATGTAAATAAAATAATACTCCACAGAAGGCGTGCCGATTTCTCCGCTGTTTTTGGCATTTTTGCCGAGTGCACCCGAAATTTTCTTGTAACAATTTTGTAAACGGCATTGACTTTATGCATATCTTGACTATAATATTATGAGAATGATTCTCATTTTCATTTTGCAAACATTTTTGAAAACGGAGCTTATAGTATATGAAAAAAAGAAATTACGCAACGCGCATCGGCCTTTTGCTTGTGCTGCTTTGCCTTTGTGCCGGCGGTCTTTTCGGCTGTGCCGCGGATAAAACGGACAAAACGGCGGCGAACGACGGAAAATACCGGGTGTTTTGTACGGCGTTCCCGGTATATGATTGGTTAAAAAACGTGACGGCGGAAACCGAGAACATCGAGCTTGTGCTTCTCGACACGCATGGGGCGGATCTGCACAGCTATCAGCCGGCCGTGGCGGACATGATGGCACTTGCCGACAGCGATCTTGTCGTATATATCGGCGGCGAATCGGACAAATGGGCGGCAGACGCGGTGAAAAACGCAGGAACGGATGTGAAAGGTGTGTCCCTGCTTGCGCTTTTGGGTGATAAGGTCAAGACCGAGCAAACCGTCGAGGGCATGGAAGCTGAAGAGCACGCGCATGGGTCGGCTGAAGAAGAAACGCCTGAGGCCGATGAACACGTGTGGCTTTCGGTCAAAAATGCGGCATTTTTTACGGAGCATCTGACGGAGCTTCTTTGCGAAGCGGACGCATCCGAGGCAGAATCTTTACGGGAAGCCTCAAACGCCTATACCGACGCGCTGACGGAATTGGATAAGACTTATGCCGAAGCCGTACAAAGCGCACGGCTTGACGTTTTTGTCGTGTGCGACCGGTTCCCGTTCCGCTATCTTGCCGACGATTACGCGCTTGCCTATTATGCCGCTTTTCCGGGCTGTTCCGCCGAAACCGATGCCGGGTTTGACACGGTGATTTTTTTGGCGAACAAGATCGACGAGCTGCATCTTACACACGTGGCTGTTACCGAAAGCGGCACCGGTGCCGTGGCTAAAGCGGTGCTTGAAAACGCTGCCGAAAAAGACGTGGCGGTTGTGACGCTTGATTCCCTGCAGGCGGTATCCGAGGAGGATGTCGCACACGGCAAGAGCTATCTTTCGGCGATGGAAGAAAATCTTGCGGCACTCAAAGCGCTTCTTTCATGAGCGGCTTTCGGAGGAGAGAAAATGACTTTATTTTCCGCAAAAAATCTGACGCTCGGCTATGACGGCAAGGCCGTGGCGGAGAACTTGAATTTTTCTGTTGAAACGGGCGATTATCTGTGCATTATCGGCGAAAACGGTTCGGGCAAAAGCACGCTTATTAAAACGCTTTTGGGGCTTGCCAAGCCGCTTTCGGGCGAGATTGGGCGCAGTGAAGCGTTTTCGCCGCGCCGCATCGGTTATATGCCTCAACAGACGCCCTTGCAGCAGGATTTTCCGGCGTCGGTGCGCGAGGTGATCTTATCCGGCTGTTTGGGCGGCAAGGGCTTTTGGAGCTTTTACACCAAGACTGACCGGCAAAGGGCGGCGCAGGTTATGGAGCGGCTTGGCATTTCCGGTCTTGCCGACCGGTGTATCCGGGAGCTTTCGGGCGGTCAAAAGCAGCGGGTGTTTTTGGCGAGAGCCTTATGTGCCGCAAAGGATGTGTTGTTGGTAGATGAGCCTTGTGCCGGACTGGATGCAAGCGGTGCGCAAGAGCTGTATGCGCTTCTCGACGAGCTTCACCGGACGGACGGCATGACGATTCTTATGGTGACGCACGATTTGGAGGCGGCAAAGCACTATGCGGACAAGGTGCTGCATTTGGGCGGCAGCCGCTTTTTCCTTGCGCGTGATGAATATTTGGCGTTTTTGCAAAATGAGCAAAATAAACAAAACAAGCAAAACGAAACGGAGGAAAAAAGCAATGACTGAGCTTGCACGGTATTTTTCCTATCCGTTTGTGCGGTATGCGTTTGCCGTCGGTGTGATGGTGGCGTTGTGCGCCGCGCTTATCGGCGTGGTATTGGTGTTAAAGCGGTTTTCGTTTTTGGGCGACGGGCTTTCGCATTTTGCATTCGGTGTGATTGCGGCGGCATCGGTGGCAGGGCTTACCGACAATATGCTCGTGGTGCTGCCGGTGACGGTGCTTTGCGCGGTGCTGCTGTTACGTGCCGGGCAGAATGCCAAAATCAAGGGCGATGCGGCGGTGGCGATGATTTCGGTTTCGTCGCTTGCTATCGGCTATCTGTTGTTAAATCTGTTTTCGACCTCGGCCAATGTATCGGGCGACGTATGCGGAACGCTTTTCGGTTCGGCCGGTATGCTGACGCTCGGACGGCGGGATGTGGCTTTTTGTGCGCTCATGACCGGTGTGACGCTGGTGCTTTTTATCCTGTTTCACAACCGGATCTTCACGGTATCGTTTGATGAGAGCTTTTCGACGGCGACCGGCACGCGTGCGTCGCTTTTCAACACGGTAACGGCGGTGATGGCGGCGGTGGTGATCGTGCTCGGCATGAAGTTAGTGGGTTCACTGCTCATCACGGCACTCATTGTTTTCCCGGCACTCGGTGCCATGCGGCTGTTCAAAAGCTTTCGTGCCGTGACGGTTTTCGCCGGTGTTTTTGCGGTGATGGCGGCGGTCGGTGGCTTTTTGCTGTCGCTTGTGCTTTCCGCGCCGGTTGGGGCGACCATGGCGGTGACGGATATGGTTTTATTCGCAATATGCGCGGCGGCGGGAAGATTTAAAAATTGATAATTGACAACTGAAAGTTGAAAATTAAGGACGCGTCGGGAACGGGCGGCTGCGGAGGACACAGGCAAACCGAACCCGAATTGAGTAAATAAAGAATGAGCAGAGTGCGTTTTTTGATTCGCACTCTGTTTTTCTTAAATTTGCAAATAACGGTAGACAAACGAAACATTCTGTGCTATACTATCGTAAATTACTGTGAGCATTTTTCGGAGGACAGACGATGAACCGACCGATAAGCGAATATTTTACCATAGCTGCTGCGCTTTTTCGCGGCATTTTTGCCCGTTTCAAACTCGATTCCTGCGGCGCGCTTTTACGTGTGGACAAAAAAGTACGCATTATTCACCGCAACTGTGACATAAAGCTCGGCCGAAAGGTCAACCTTCATGCCGGTGTGAAATTAAGCGGACTCGGCAACGCCGGAAAGCGTTCGGAGCTGATTCTCGGCGACGGCGTTGCGGTAGGCGACCGGACGGAGATCCATGCCGGAAATTCCGTGAAGATCGGCGACGGCACGCTTATTGCGTGGGATTGCTGCATCATGGACCGCGATTACCACAAATTCGAATCCGAGACCGAGGTCACGCGGCCGGTGGTAATCGGAAAGCGTGTGTGGATCGGCTGCAATGTGCTGATATTAAAGGGCGTGACGGTTGGCGACGGTGCGGTCATCGCCGCCGGAAGCGTTGTGACAAAGGATGTGCCGGCCGCTTCTCTTGTCGGCGGAAATCCGGCGCGGATTCTCAAAGAAAACGTAACTTGGGGTGAATAAAAGCTTGTCCGAACCGAATACAAAAAAAGGCATGGCAGGCACGGTCAGCTATGTCATGATCATCATGATTTTATCCCGCTTGCTGTCGCTTGTCTCCACACAGATTTATATGTCCTTTTTCGGCGTAGACAGTTTCCTTAATATCTACTCCTATGCCATTACCATTCCGAACACCATTTTCAACTGCTTCGGGACGGCTCTCGGCACGGTATTCATTCCGATCTATGCCGGGCATCTTGCCAAAGGCGAGGACAGGGAAGCGGCGCGCTTTGCCAACAACATCATCACGATTTCGCTTGCCTTTACCGCCGTGCTTGTAGCCATCGGCATGGCACTTTCGCCGCTTTTGCCGCGCTTTACGGCGTTCAATGAGGGAGAAGCGTATTCGTTTGCCGTAAAAGCACTCATGATCATGATGCCGGTCATGCTGTTTTACGGACTTAACTATATTTTCCAAGGCATCCTGCAATCGCGCGGCAAATACGGCTGGCCGGCGTTTGTGAGTGTGCCGAGCAGCCTTGTGGTTATTTTCTATGTTTTTATACTCGGCGACATATACGGCATTACGGGACTTCTTGTCGCGACCTTCTTCGGGCTTTCCTTACAGGCTCTTATCTTGATTCCGCCGGCAATTGCGGCCGGTTTTCGGTACAAGCCGTCGTTTGAGCTAAAAAATCCGGATGTGATAAGTGCCGGGAAAATGACGCTGCCGGTGCTTTTCGGCGTGGCGGCGTATCAGCTCAATATGTTTTTCAACACCACCATGATTGCGCGCTTTGACGGCATGGTGACGCTTCTCAACTATGTGCAGAACATTGTCATTTATATGGTGCTTGCCTTCATCTATTCGGTGACGGCGGTGGTCTATCCGAAGCTGACGGCAAGCTTTACGCGCGGCGATATGGCTGATTATAAGACAACGCTTGCCGGTGTTCTCGAAAGCACGGCGGCACTTTTGGTGCCGATCACGTTCGGGTTTATCACGGTGCGCCGACCGCTGCTTGAGCTGATTGCCAATTACGGCAAGATCACGCCGACCGACATCGACCGTGCCTGCACGCTCATTGTGATGTATTCCATCGGCATTTTGGGCGTGGGCTTGAAGGAAATTCTCGACCGTGCGTTTTATGCGGCCAAAAACACCATGCTTCCGGCCGTCAACGGCTTTATCATCATGGCGGTCAACGTAACGCTCAGTCTTGTTTTAACGCGTTTTATCGGCGCATACGGCATTCCGCTCGCCTATTCGACGGCATCGCTTGTCGGTCTTTGTGTGCTGCTTGCACTGCTTCGCCGCAAGATCGGCGTTTTTGCCAAAGGCCTTGGCACAACGCTTGTCAAGTGCCTTGTTTCGGCACTTGTGATGGCAGGCGCGGTGCTTGCCGTAAATGCAGGGCTTGACGCGGTGCTTGTGTCGGATTCCGTGCTCACACGGCTTATCAAGCTTGCCGTTCCGGCGTGCGTCGGCGTTTTGGTGTATGGCGTGATGGTGCTTGTGTTACGCGTGAACGCGGTAAAGCCGGTGCTTGCCAAGATAAAAACGCTTGTAAAGCGCGGCGCATAGCATAAGCATAAAAGGAGAAATCGAAAACGATGAAAAAAATCTTACGCGCCTTCGGGTACGTTTTATACTATTTTATCGCGCGGCATCTGCCGTGTTCGGGCTTGCCGTACAGCCTCGGTGCCAAGCACATCCGGCGGTTATGCGCCAAATGTATGCTTGACAAATGCGGCAAGAACGTGAATATCGAGCACGGCGCATTCCTTGCGTCCGGAAACGGCATCGAAATTGGGAATAATTCCGGCATCGGATTAAACTGTCGGGTGGCAGGGCCTCTTTCCATCGGCGACGATGTGATGATGGCGCCGAATGTGACAATCGTGACCCAAAATCACGAAACGTGCGACCTTTCAAAGCCCATGCGCCTACAGACCGCGCCTAAGAAAAAGGTGACGATCGGAAACGATGTGTGGATCGGCACAAACGCCGTTATCATGCCGGGAATCACGGTCGGAAACGGCGTGATCATCGGCGCCGGTGCGGTTGTCACCAAAGATGTGCCGGATTACGCGGTGGTCGGCGGCATTCCGGCAAAGATCATCAAATTCCGGAACACGTAACGTCAAGAACAAGAGAAAATGAGAGGGGATACACGTCCTTGCGCATCTTATATTTAATCAATTTTGCCGGGAAAGCCGGCACGGAAAAGTATATTTACAATTTGGTCAAGCGGTTCGACAAAACGGAAACTGAGTGCTTTTTTGCCTTTAACGAAGGCGGCCTTTTATCCGAGCAGATGGACGACCTCGGCGTGCCGTGCTTTCAGGTGGAAATGAAAAGTCCGTTCGACATCAAAGCCGCCAAACGGCTTGCCGCTATCTGCAAGGCCAATAAGATCGATATCATTCATGCGCACTATCCGCGCGAAAACTATATCGCGATTTTGGCGCATTTGTTCTATCCGAAGGCAAAAGCCCTTTACACCTGCCACCTGACCTTAAAAACCAACGCCGCCTGGTGGGTGACCAACAAGTTCATGACGCCGCACGACGCAAAGATCATCGCCGTCTGCAACAACGCCAAAGAGCTGCTTGTTTCCAACGGTGTGAATCCGAAAAAGATCGACGTCATTTTCAACGGCATTCCGCAAACCGAGGCTCAAGCTGACCCGAAAGCGATCCGCAAGGAATTCGGTCTGTCGGACGATACCTTCGTCATCTCGATTTTGGCACGGTATCATATGTCCAAAGGGCTTGATTTTTTAGTGGACAGCATTGCTGCACTCGACAAAAAGATGAAACGCGACTATGTGCTTCTCATTGCCGGAGACGGTGAGTATTTTGAAGCCGTGAAAGAACAGATTGCCCGCTTGGGCTTGGAAAAGCACATCAAGCAGCTCGGCTTCCGAAGCGATACCGATAACATCCTTGCCGCGTCGGACGTGTATGTCAACTCCTCCAAATGCTATGAAGCACTAAGCTTTGCCATTCTTGAAGCCATGGCGCGTTCGCTGCCGCTTGTGGTGACGGCTGCCGGAGGAAACGGGGATATCGTCAACGAAAAGACCGATTGCGGCTTTATCGTGCCGTATGGCGATACCGAAGCCTTTGCCGAAGCGTTGTATACATTAAGCGAAGACAAGGAGCTGTGCCGCCGGTTTGCCGAAAATGCCAAAAAAGCCACACAGACCACCTTTGATTTGGAAAACGTCCTTCAAAAGACTTTAGCCGTGTACAAAAGTATTGCGCCGGATAAGCAGGATGTATAAATCTTCCGTATCCGGAAAAAATAAACAAAAAAGACATTATCAGAAAAAGACAGGAGAACCATCATGTTAAAAAACGGAAAGCTTTTCGGAAAAATCAATATCATCGACTTTCTTGCCGTATTGGCACTTATCGTCGTTATTGCGGCAGCTGCGGTATTTGTGCTTCGTCCCAAGGACGGCGGCGATACGCTTGTCATGAAATTCCGCATTGAAGAAGTAGACGGCTTTGTGGCGGAAAAAGTACACGTCGGCGATGAGCTGTACGACGACACCAATTTACAGGACATCGGCGTTGTAACCGATGTGGAACTTTCCGATTCCATTTCCTACGGTCAGGTCAACGACAGCGTTTACACTCTTACCTCCAAGGAAGGCTATTATTCCATGATCATCACCGGCGAGGTCAAGGGACGCAAAACCAAGCTCGGTGCGGAAATCGGCGGAAAGAAGTACGGCGTCGGCCACTCGATGGTGCTTCGCGCAGGCGATGCGAAAATGTATCTGCGCGTGTACGATATCGCCTTAAAGGATGAGAACGGCGAAATCAAAACCGACGACAGCACTGACAATCTGGTGCCGGTCAACCTTACGTTTTATGCGGAAGAAACGCCGGCATTTGTTGCGGAAAACATCAAAGCCGGTGATAAGGCCGTGGACGCGGCACGCCGCAGCACCGAACTCGGCGTTATTCGCACCGTTGAAACCGGCGACGCGGTTGTGTTTGTCGAAACCGAGACCGGCGTTGTCGAATCCTCCAAACCGGGCTATGCCAGCGTGACGCTTACCACGACGGTTGATGCGGAAAAGGCGGACGGCGGCGTTAAGATCGGCGAGCGCGTTTACAGCGTCGGCGACGAGATCGATATGCGAGCCGGCTCTTCGCGTTTGACAGTGCTTGTGCGTTCGATTGACGCACAGTGAAAAAAGCAGACGGATTGCGGTGAAAAATATGATCCAAAGCAGTAAATTTTGCACCTTTGTGCGCTCTGCCGCAAAGGTGCTTGCGCAGGCGTTTCTCCAAAGCCGCCTGTATGCGATTCTTCTTGCCGTCGTCAACTTTTTTGCCGATGCGTATGCCGCAAGCAAAACGCGTGTGATCCTCATCGGCAAGGGCGATATCGAACGCTTTGCGCCGGAGGCGGCACTTTACAAAGGCCTTGGCGGCCTTGTCGGCGGCTTTATCGGCTTTTTTGCCGGGATATGCAGGGCACTTCGCACGGGCGCGGCGGACAGCGCGTTTGTCAAGCTGTTTCATGCGGTGTTCGGCTCATACCGTGAGCGATATCTGTATTTTGTATCGTTTGTGTGCGCATTCATTTTTGTGATTCCGCATAACTTTTGGTCAAACACGTTCGGACTTCTGTTTGCCGTGCTGTTGTTCGCGCTGTATATCGTCGCGGTATCCGGTGCGCAAAGCGCGTCGCGTCCGGGAACCAATTTCAACGCCGTATGGTTTTCCATGCTTGTGTTCGGCTTCTCGCTGCTTGCGAGCTGCTTTATCAGCTACGACCGCGCGGACAGTGTGCGTGTGCTGCTGTTCTTTATCACGTCGTTCATGCTGTGCATGGTTTTGTATGCTTCCTTGCGCAAGGCGGAGGATTTCGGCGTGCTTGGCGGCTTTATGTATGCGGCACTTATCCTCACGTCGCTTTTGGCATTTTACCAACGCCTGACGGGTGTCGAAGCCGATGCTTCGCTCACCGACCTTTCTTTGAATCAAGGGATGCCGGGGCGCGTGTTTTCCACGCTCGGAAATCCGAACAACTATGCGGAATTTTTGGTGCTTTTCATGCCGTTTGCCTTTGCGTATGCGCTTTCGCATGAAAAAGGGACGACAAAACGCCGTGCGCTGATCAGCGGCATGTTTTTGCCGCTCGGAGCGATTCTTCTTACGTATTCGCGTTCGGGCTGGATCGCGCTTGCCATTGCGGCGGCCATCTTTATCATGTTATATGACAAACGGTTGATTCCGGTGTTTGCGATACTCGGCGTGTGCGCCTTGCCGTTTGTGCCGTCCACCATCTGGAACCGCATTTTGACCATCGGCAATTTGCAGGATTCGTCCAGCTCTTACCGCGTGGACATTTGGAGGGGCTGCTTGAAGATGTTAAAGGAATATTGGTTCACGGGCGTGGGACTCGGAACTGGCGGCTTTGCAGCCATTTATCCGCGTTATGCCGTCGGTGAGAGCGGTGTGGCGCCGCACTCGCATATGCATTTCATGGAAATGTTGGTGGAACTCGGTGTGCTCGGCTTTCTTTCGTATATTTCGCTGACGTTTTGTCTGATCCGCCGGTCATTTGTATCGTCATCGCGCAAGGCAACTGCCGGTATCCGAAATTATGCGATTGCGTCTGCGGCTTCCATGACGGGCATTGTGCTTATCGGCTGCTTTGAATACTGTTGGTTCTATCCGCGCGTGATGTTTGCGTTCTTTGTTTGTGCCGGCATTGCCATGGCGGCGCACAGAGCCGCAAAGCGGCAGGAGTTGTTGCGATAGCAACAAGGAGAGTGCCGCAAAGGGCGGCGAAAAGGCACACGGAGTGTGCTGTCCCGGCAGGGATACCGCCGTAAGGCGAAAAAAATAGCCGCCAAGGCGGCGACCGGTTGCCGCAGGCAACAAAAAAGGCGGCATAGCCGCCGGAAGAAGCCGCGGAGCGGCAAAAGGATTTAATTGGATTGCACGAAGTTGTTATCTTTGTGCGCTGAATCGAGGTTTGCAGAACCTCGGAGCTCCCTGAAAAAGGTTTTAATTGTTGCGGTGTGAAGTTGCCATTGCGGTGCGCTGATTTGAGGTTTGCAGAACCTCGAAGCTCCCTGCAAAGGGGAACGAGTTGTCACTTTTTGCGTTGTGCAAAAAGTAACCAAAAAGCACACGGGGCGAAGCCCTGCGACCCACGATTCAAAGCTCTGCCGGAAGTGAGTTTGCAAAGCTTTCCGGCGGCTCGTGCCGAAACCGGTTTTGCCCGCAAAACGCCGGCGTAAAGGCTTTGAATCGGTGCGAAAGGGTAGCTGTACTGCTGACGCAAGACTGATGTTTTTCGAAAAACAGTTGTTGTACTGCAAGCTCACAGTGGCAAGCGATATTCAAAAAGGGTTGCTGCACGTTAGTTTTAGTGCGGTAGGAAATTGTTACCGCGGTGCGCTGAGAAATAGTTTTTCTTTATCAGGTGGCTTTGCATGAGCTGAAAAAAAACGTCTTTATCGCGAATCAAAAAAATTTCATTAGCAGAAAGCTTTACAAACTTCACTCAAAGCCGTTTTTTACGCACAAAAACTTCTTTGGCACGTGCCTTTCTTCGCTGTCCGCAAAAAATTCCCATTTTCATAAACCAAAAGCCTTTCTTTTGCAGAAACCTTTACGAACTGTCCTCAAAAACCGCCTTTTTATGTGCAAAAAATCTTTTATTCGCACAAACCTTTCCTTGTTTTTATCCAAAGCAACCCTTTTCCACCCTCCATCTTCCATTCGTACCACCCTTAACCTACTGTTTGCAAAGAATACAGCTCTTCTTTTTCACTTCGCTCTAAATTCTTACGCTGTAAAGCACGAACCTCGCACCGATTCAAATCATTGCCGGCGATACCCGGCGAAGTTGCAGCTTTTCGCAAAACCGGTTACCTGATGAACGCCGGTTACTTTCGCTTCAAAAACGTATCGACCGGCGATTTGAATCGTCCCCGGAGTCCAGAGGTTCGCAAACCTCTGGTGTGCTTTTTGGTTCTTTTTGCACAACGCAAAAAGAATAAACCCGTCTCCCTTTCCGGGGAGCTCCGAGGTTTTCCAAACCTCGAATCAGCGCACAGCAGCCGCAGCTTTGCACCGCAACAATTAAAACCTTTTTAAGGGAGCTTCGAGGTTCCGCAAACTTCGAATCAGCACACTGTAGCCGCAGCTTTGCACCGCAACAATTAAAACCTTTCAAGGGAGCTCCGAGGTTCGCAAACCTCGAATCAGCGCACATAGCAGGCAACTGCGTGCAATCCAATTAAATCCTTTTGAAACTTTCCGCTTCGCAGAAAGCTTTGCCCCATTCGGGGCAGCACACTCCGTGTGCTTTTTCCGCCTTACGGCGGAGTTCCCTGTCGGGAACTTCCGAGGTTTTGCAAACCTCGAATCAGCGCACCAAAACAGCAAATTCGCACAAACCAAATTAAATCCTTTCGCCGCCCTCGGCGGCATCTTTTGGCGGCATAGCCGCCTTTTGGAACTTTTCGTGCGCACGAAAAGTTGCCCCCTTTTGGGAAGCACCAAAGATGATCAATTTTAAGGAGCAGATTACATGAAAGTATTACACATGATCAGCGGCGGCGATACGGGCGGTGCCAAAACGCACGTCTTTGCCTTGCTCGGAAAACTAAAGGACCGCGCCGACGTGACCATCGTCTGCTTCATGAAGGGCGTTTTTTGGGACGAATTGCAGAATATCGGCGTGAAATGCGAGCTGATTTTACAGAAAAACCGCTTTGATATGTCGGTCGTCAAACGCTTGCGCGAGATCTGCGACGGCGGTATCGATGTGATTCACTGCCACGGTGCACGCGCCAATTTTATTGCCGCAGCCCTGCGGCAGCATGTCGATATTCCCATGATTACCACCATTCACAGCGACTATTTGCTCGATTTTGACGGGTTTTACCGTAAGCTTGTCTATACCTCTCTCAACGTCTGGGCACTCAAAAAATTCAAATACTTTATCGGCGTTTCGGACAATTTCCGCAAGATGTTGATTTCGCGCGGCTTTCGACCGAATTCGATTTATACCGTCTACAACGGCATGAATTATGCGGGTGAACCGCAGTATGTTTCCAAAGAAGATTTTGCCGCACGCATCGGCATTTCCTATGACCCGTCGCTTACCTATGTCGGCCTTATCGGCAGACACGATTATGTCAAAGGCCACGATGTGTTTATCAAAGCCATCAAGCCGGTGCTTGAAAAATGTCCGAACACGCGCTTTATCATTGCCGGCGACGGCGAAAACCGTGCGTCGCTTGTCGAGCTTGCGAAAAATGAGGGCGTTGCGGATAAGCTGATTTTTGCCGGTTTTATCAAAGATATTTACAGCTTTATCCATTTTATCGATATCAACACGCTTACCTCGCGCAGCGAGAGCTTTCCGTATGTTTTGATGGAGGGCGCGCGCATGTCCAAACCGACCGTTTGCTCGGCAGTCGGCGGCATTCCCGATTTTGTCATCGACGGCAAAACCGGTCTGCTGTTCCCGAACGAGGACAGTGCGGCACTGGCTGAGCGTTTGATACGCTTAATCGAGGACAAGCCGCTTGCCGAAGCCTACGGCAAGGCGCTGCATGAACTCGCACTTGCAAAATTTTCCGATACGGCACTTGCCGACAAGCATATGGAAATCTACCGGGCGGTGCTTCGGGACACCGCCGAAAAGAAAAAATACGATGTGGTCTTGTCCGGCTATTACGGTTTCGGCAACAGCGGTGACGATGCGCTGTTATTTGCCATCACCGACAGCTTGCAGAAGTACATGAAGGACGTGCGTGTGTGCGTGCTGTCCGCACGGGCAAAAAAAATGCGGGGTGTGTATGGCGTTGACTGCGTTGCACGTTTCAATCCGTTTGCCGTTTGTCGTGCGCTGAAAAACGCCAAAATGCTCATTTCCGGCGGCGGAAGTCTGATTCAGGATATTACCAGCTCCAAATCGCTTTTGTATTACACCTCTGTCATGCGTTATGCCGCACGGTGCGGCGACAAGGTTTATGTGTATGCCAACGGCATCGGACCATTGCGTGAGAAAAATTATGCGCGTGCCGCAAAAGCCTTGAGGACGGCGGATGCGATTACACTGCGCGACCCGGCATCGCTTGCGGAGCTTGAAAAAATCGGTGCAGACAGCGGCAAAGCCCGTGTGACTGCCGACCCGGTGTTGCTTGTGGAGGGAACGCCGCGTGAAGCACTGGCAACACTGTTTGCCGAGAACGGCTTGCCGAAAGACAGTCGTTTCTTCGGAATATCCGTGCGCGAATGGCAGACCAATGATCCGGATTTTGTGCGGAAAATCGCTGAAATTGCCGATTATGCTGCCGAAAAATACGGTCTTTTGCCGCTTTTCCTGCCCATGCGCTATCCGAACGATGTCGCAATCTCCGAGCAGATCGCATCCCGGTGCAGCGCGAAAGCCCATGTTTTGAATAAGGCGGTCGGCGTGAAGGATATGATCGGCCTTGTGGGCTGTTCGGAGGCGGTGCTCGGTATGCGGCTGCATACGCTCATTTATGCTTCTGGCGCTTCGGTTCCCGTCATCGGCATTGTGTACGATAAGAAGGTGTCGGCTTTTCTCGATTATATCGGCGAAAAGCGGCGCGTTGACACGGAAAACATCAATGTCGCGGCGGCAAAACGCGATTTGGATGAGATCATGGAGCATCCGGAGGAAATCCGTGCATTCCTTGCCGGGCAAAAGGCGCGTCTTGCCGCGCTTGCCGAACAAAATGCCGCACTTGCCGCTGAGCTTTTGAAGGCATATGATGCGGAACATTCCGAAAGCAAAGGAAATTAAAGCTATGAAACTGCTTCAAAAAGCGTATGCAAAAATCAATTTAACGCTTGAAATTCTCGGCACACGCCGCGGCGACGGCTTTCACGACATTGCGTCGGTTATGATGAAGGTGCCGACGCTGTACGACGGGGTGACGCTTTCGGCTTCGGACGCGCCGGAGGATGCCGGATTGATTGCTTTTTCCTGCGACAGGGACGTGTGTGCGCCCGAGAAAAATCTTGCCTATCTTGCGGCGAAACGGTACTATGATTTTGTACATAATAAGGAAGAAAAAAAACTTCCCGGCATTTCGATTGCATTAAAAAAGAACATCCCGTCCGGTGCGGGTCTTGCCGGCGGAAGCTCGGACGCGGCGGCGGTCTTGAACGGACTGAATGAGCTTTTTGGAAAGCTTGACAAAAGCGAGCTTTTTCAAATCGCCCTGTCGCTCGGCAGTGATATCCCGTTTTGCTTAGACCCGTGCGGCGCGGCGCTTTGCACCGGACGCGGCGAGCTTCTCGAACCGCTCCCGACACCGGAAAATGTCCGGATCGAACTGCATTTTCCGCAAACGCCGCTTTCCACTGCCGGTATTTATGCGGAATATGACCGCTTTTTCGGTGATGATTACACAAAAAACAAAAGTCTTCTTTTGGCGGACGCGCTGAAAAAGCATGAGCCGCTTGCCTCGTTTGCCGCATTTCTGTGCAACGATTTTCAGCCGCTTTGCGAAAAACGCTGCCCTGAAATTGCGCTTCTCTGCGAACAATTAAAGCGCGAAGGCTTCTACGCCCAAATGTCCGGCAGCGGCTCGGCGGTGTTTGGACTACGGAGCGAAAAACAGCAATATTGTATCAAAAATCCGCAAGATTATACTTGACTTTTTACGTACTTTGCGGTATGATTAACGTAGAAACGACTGTGGAGTTTTCTGCAATTTTACCGGTGACCGGAAGAGCTTCCGCACCGAAAAGGAGGATCACCATGAGTGATGTATTGAAGATCGGCATTATCGGCTGCGGCGGTATTGCCAACGGCAAGCATATGCCTGCCTTAAAGCAGGTTCCCGATGTTGAAATGGTCGCATTCTGCGATATCGTCGAGGAAAGAGCCGTCAAGGCGGCCAAGGATTACGGCACGCCCGACGCAAAGGTGTATGTGGATTACAAGGAACTCTTGAAGGATGAGAGTATTGACGTGGTTCATGTCTGCACGCCGAATAGAGAACACAGCTTTATTACGATTGATGCACTCGAAGCCGGCAAGCACGTTTACTGCGAAAAGCCGATGGCAAAGACCTATGCCGAAGGCAAGGCTATGCTGGACGCCGCCAAGCGCACCGGCAAGAGATTGACCATCGGTTATCAGAACCGTCAGACGCCGCAGGCTTTGTATGTTAAGAAGGCTTGCGAGGACGGCGTTCTGGGTGATATTTATTATGCAAACGCCATCGCGCTTCGCCGCAGAGCCGTTCCGACCTGGGGCGTGTTCCTTAACGAAGAAGAACAGGGCGGCGGTCCGCTTATCGACATCGGTACGCACGCGCTCGATATGACCCTTTGGTGCATGCAGAACTATAAACCGAAGATGGTGGTCGGCACCAAGTACAGAAAGCTCGCCGACCAGACCGAAACCGCAAATGCCTGGGGCGATTGGGATCCCAAGCAGTTCACGGTGGAGGACAGTGCGTTCGGCTTTATTACCATGGAGGACGGCGCAACCATTATCCTCGAATCCAGCTGGGCACTCAACATTTTGGATGCAAGCGAAGCCGCTTTCCGCCTTTGCGGTACCAAGGCCGGCGCGGATACCGTCAACAACAGCGCACGCATTAACGGCGTAAAATACGGCAGACAGTATGTCGAACAGCCTGCACTCACTGCCGGCGGCGTTGCTTTCTACGACGGCGCCAATGCGTCTCCGGCTGTGCTTGATATGGCACAGTGGATTAGCGCCCTTCGCACCAATACCGATCCGTGCGTTCTTCCGGAACAGGCACTCTGCGTGACCCGTATTTTGGAAGCTATCTACGAATCCTCCAAGACCGGCAAACCGGTTTACTTCAACGACTAAAATTTGCAAAAGGCGCGGAATCGGTGCGGTTCTGCGCCTTTTTGTCTGAATATCCGATAAAGGAGAAGAAAGATGAAACTCGGCATTATCGCGTCCTATGAAAACGAGAAAACCTTTGAAACCGTCAAAAATCTGGGACTGGACGGCATGGAATTTACGGTCAATTTCGACAAAGACAGCAAGCAATTTTTAGAGGATATTCCCGAAATTACGCGCCGCATGAAAAAATACGGCCTTACGACGCTTTCGACCGGCCGTTGGGGCATGAAGCGCGTCGATGACGACGGAAAAGTGATTCCCGAAGCGCTCGAGCACGACAAAAATGTCATTCTCGGCGCGCATAAGCTCGGCTGCCCGGTCTTCAACTGCGGCTGCAACTATGCGAAAAATCTGACTTTGAAGCAGAATCTTGAGGTTGCTTACGATTATTTTTCGACATTACTTGACTATGCGGACGATAAAAACGTGAAAATTGCGGTTTATAACTGCGAATGGGAGAATTTTGTCATTGACCCGGCCACATGGCTCGTGCTTCTTCCGGCTTTGCCGAAACTCGGCATCAAATATGACCCGTCCCACAGCATTGAGCATACGCATGATTATAAGGAATATCTGCCGGAAATGGCGAAATTCGGCGATCGGTTCTACCATTTTCATGTAAAAGGCTCGTTGTTTATCGACGGCGAACATTACGATGACCCGCCGGCCGGCATGGACGGCATCAACTGGGGCGCAGTGTTTGACATTCTCTATACCAAGAATTATGACGGCGCAGTGTGCTATGAGCCGCATTCGAAATATTGGACGGGCGCGAAAGGCCGTTGGGCGATCGATTTTTCATTAAATTATATCAAACCGTTCTTCATGCCGGAGGATTATAAGGGCGATATGGCAAGCCCGTATTCGCTGTAACGCCGCAAGGCGGAAAAAGGATTTAATTAGGTTTGTACGAATGTGTTATCTTTGTGCGCTGATTCGAGGTTTGCAAAACCTCGAAGCTCCCTTAAAAAGGTTTTAATTGTTGCGGAGTGAAGCTGCCGTTGCGGTGCACTGATTCGAGGTTTGCAGAACCTCGGAGCTTCCCGGAAAGGGAACGGGTTTATTCTTTTCGCTTGTACGAAAAGAACCAAAAGTACACCAGAGGTTTGCGAACCTCTGGACTCCGGGGACGATTCAAATCGCCGGTCGATACGTTTTTGAAGCGAAAGTGACCGGCATTCATCAAGTAACCGGTTTTGCGAAAAGCTGCAACTTCACCGGGTATCGCCGGCAATGATTTGAATCGGTGCGACGCTCCGGCTTTACAGCGTAAGAATTTAGAGCGGAGATCAAAAGAATAGCTGTATTCTTTGCAAACCAGACAATGGAGTCTATTATGAAAGGAAAAAGCAAAGTTAGAATTAGGGATATATTTGTTTATGGATTGGCGTCGATTGGGGCAAATTACATTGCATCGTTCTTTGGTATGCATACCTTAAGGGGACTTATCGGCCCGATGCTGCTAAAAACCGCGCAAATTTCACATACTTTGTTTTACTTCTTGTGCTACTTATTGAATTTGCCGCCGGTGCTTTTTCTCTCTCTTTTTATCAGCTATTTTGTGTTAAAAAGAATCATTCCCAAACAATACGCGCCCTCCGATACGCTGAAAGACGGCATGAAGAAAGCGCTCGTTACTGTGTTGCCGGGCGAAATCGGACGTTTGATCCTCTGCTCACGCTATGTCGGTATTATGAACGATGGCGGACGTTTCGGGTATATCCCCTCCGTTTTATATGATACAATTTATATCGGGCTGACGAATCGACGTGAACCAATACGGCAGTTAGGCGAAATCCTTTGGCAGGATCGGCTCTGGTATTTTGTGTTTTATATGATTTACTTATGCATATATCTGTGTCTTATCCTGTTTCTTTGCAACAAAATATGGAAAAATGCCGAACGGGATGGCAAGGATATGATTTTCCATGAAAGGTATCGATCCAAGCCGAAGTTATACTAAGCAGTTTTGCCCAGAAAGAAGGGAAAGGTGTGACCTGAAAGGTCGTCGCGACACCGCATGTTATGTTGTTTTGGGGTATCATGTATGTGGCACTCATCGCTGCCGTGCTCTTTGTTCTGTACAGTATCTATAAAGTGATTTGGTATATTGTAAAAATCCTTGTGCTGTTCGGGAAAGTGTCAAAGCTTGCCCGTGGTGGCGTCACGGTACAATGGCTGCGCCATCCGTTAAAAATCATCTTCGGACAAAAAGGTGTACCGATTTTCACGGTCGGTATGTCGGGAAAAAACTACGAAGTCAGCGTTCTGTCTTTCATTTCAACCCACAGCCGCTGGAATATTGAAAAAACACGTACCCGTTACCTTTTTGAAGTCAGAAAATACAATAAAATCCTATATAATGTATACAATAATTCAGGAACGGAGCCGGAGCTTTCCAAAGAGTACCGCCGAGAAACGCGTCTATACCGAAAAGAACTCTATGTTTCGCCGATCAGCGAAGCGTATGATAAACAAATGTGGTTAGTCTATCCAAAACCACGGCTTTTGACGTATACCGACACCGGTTGGGAGTGCCTGATTGCGGGAAGTGTTGTCGGCGGACATGAAATTATGTATGCAAAAGATTTTTTCGGATTATTTTTCAAAGAAAAGAAAAGTTAGGTAAAGAATATCAATGAAAGAAAAGAAGATATGCATGATGTATTCTTCGGTTAAAGAAAGCCTTTTCTCAGCACTGCAAAACTCCAACTTCCCACCGCACCAAAGCTAACGAGCAGCAGTAAATTTCATCCGCAAAAACTTACTGTAAGCTTGCAGTACAACAATCCTTTTTCGAAAAACAACGGTCTTGCGTCTGCACTACGGTAACCCTTTCGCACCGATTCAAAGCCTTTTCGCCGGCGTTTTGCAGGCAAAACCGGTTTCGGTACGTGCCGCCGGAAATTTCTGCAAAGTCACTTCCGGCAGAGCTTTGAATCGAGGTCGCAGGACGGAGTCCCGCGTGCTTTTTGGTTACTTTTTGCACGACGCAAAAAGTGACAACTCGTTCCCTTTCCGGGAAGCTCCGAGGTTTTGCAAACCTCGAATCAGCACACATAAGCAACAACCTCGCACCGCAACAATTAAAACCTTTCAAGGAAGCTTCGAGGTTCTGCGAATCTCGAACCAGCGCACTAAAACAACAAATCTGTACAACCCAATTAAATCCTTTTGAAAGAATCGAGGTTCTGCTAACCTTGAATCAGCGCACAAAGATGCATCTTCGCACAAACCCATTAAATCCTTTTGAAACTTCCGAGGAATTCTGAATCACATATGTCAGCATAATAAGGGCGAAAAGCCCCCCCCAAGCCCCCAAAGCCACCCAAAAAAGGATAAAACACCCGAAACGTCGAAAAGAAAGCCCGAAAAAGGTGAAAAAAGGGGAAAAAAGTGAAAAAAGG
>CAKSCV010000023.1 GCA_934444645.1 uncultured Eubacteriales bacterium
CTTTTTGCTGCCTTTTTCCTTTAAGTTGGGATATATGGGGCTTCGCCCCGCGTGCTTTTTGGTTACTTTTTGCACGACGCAAAAAGTGACAACCCGTTCTCTTTGCAGAGAATATCGAGGTTTTGCAAACCTCGAATCAGCGCACCGCAGCCACAGCTTCGCACCGCAACAATTAAAACCTTTGTAAGAGAGCTTCGAGGTTCTGCAAACCTCGAACCAGCGCACCGCAGTGACTTTTTCGCACCGCAACAATTAAAAACTTTCAAGGGAGCTCCGAGGATCGCAAACCTCGAATCAGCGCACACAGATAACACCTTCCCACAAACAAACTTAAATCCTTTGCGGCTTTGCCGCTTTCTTCCGCCTGCGGCGTTTAAGATTCGATTAAGGTCTGCCAAAGTTCCCATTAAACCTATTGCTTTTCCTTTTTTGTGTGCTACAATAAAACCGTCATCACAAAAAGGAGGATTCGCAAATGAACCGTGTACTTGCCTTTCCCCGATTTCCGAGCCGCATCAAACGCTTCTTCTTCGAGCACCCCTTTTTGATGCTCTTGTATTTTCCGCTGTTTTTTGTTTTGTTTGAGCTTTCCGAAATCGGCTGGTTTGTCACAAGCTATCATACGGTCGAATTCTTTTTCGACCGTTATATTCCCTTTTGCAGCATATTCGTCGTGCCATATGTCGCTTGGTTCGCTTTCGTCGGCAGCATGACGGCGTATACCTATTTTTTCGAAAAACGGGAATTTTTGCGCTATATGAGCTTTATTGCCGTCACTTATTCCATCGGTTTGGCCACGTTTTTCGCTTTTCCGAGCATACAGCATCTGCGTCCGACTGTCTTTATCAACCCCGGCTTTTTCGACCGCTTGGTCATCGGCATTTATGCCTCCGATACCAACACCGGCGTGTTTCCGTCGCTTCATGTGGTCGGTCAGCTTGCCGTGCTCTTTGCTTCATGGCATTGTCAAAGGCTGCAAACGGCTGCATGGCGTGTTTTTTTCACGGTTTCCGGCGTGCTTGTCTGCGCCTCCACCGTGTTTATCAAGCAGCATTCCCTATTAGACGTGCTTGCCGGGCTTTGCCTTTGCTTGATCGTCTATCCGCTCATCTATAAACGGCCGCATTTGACCGAGGAGGTGTCCGCAAAATGAATGACGCACGCTATTTTCTTTTTCAGCTGTATACCTTGGCCTGTCCGCTTGTACCGTTTGCCGTTACGGCCTTTCTCTTGCGGCACCACACACAAAGAAAACAAAAAAGCGGCGCGGACGCGTGCTTGCAAACACCGTCCCGCCGCGCGGAAAGCTTTTGTTTTATCGGCGTGATGCTGTTCGGCATCTACCTTACAATGGTTTTGGATGTGACCAACAGCGGCACGCTGTACGACCTTCTTCGTTCCGGTGGGCTTGCCATTGACACTGCCACCGTCAACCTGATTCCGTTTTCCGATCCGGAATATTCGAAGGTCGGCTATATACTCAACGTCATCATGCTCATGCCGTTCGGATTTTTGGTGCCGACGCTGTTTCGCGACAAGCGGAAGCTGTGGAAAACTGCCCTTGCCGGCGCATTGTTTTCGATACTTATCGAAGGCAGCCAGCTTCTCAACTATCGCAGCACCGATGTGGACGATGTGATCTTAAACACCCTCGGCGCGGTCATCGGCTATGGGATCTACCGGCTGTTTTCGCGGCTTTTCCGGAAGGATGTCGGAAAAACGCCGTGTCTGCCGTGCGAAAGCGGCGTTTTGGTGCTTGCCGCCTTTTTCGGGAAATTCTTGTTGTTTAACGGCTTGCAGATGGCGTGTCTGCTGTATGAAGGCTGATTTTTACGAACGCTTGCCGACCGGAATTTGAGCAACGATGATGCCGAAAAGCACCACCGCACAGCCGATGTAGCCGCTAAGTGTCATGCGTTCATGAAGCAGTAGCGCACCGCCGATGGCGGCAAACATGGATTCGGTCGAAAGAATAATGGCTGAAACGGTTGGATGCGCACCGCGCTGACCGATGGTTTGCAGCGTATAGGCAACGCCGGTGGACATAAGACCGCCGTAAAGAATCGGAAGCAGCGCCGCCTGAACCGCATTTGCCGAGATGGTCTCGGTGAAAAGGGCAATGACAAGGCTCAGAATACCGACCGTGAAAAACTGGGTGCAGGAAAAGCGAAGCGGCGAAATCGAGCTGTTAAAGTAATCAATAAAGACGATATGTACCGCAAACATCACTGCACACAACAGAAGCACCACATCGCCAAAGCCGACCGTCAGTGTACCGCCGAAGGTCTTTCCGCCGCAGGCGATGCGAAGCATTGCCGAAAAGAAAGGCGTATCGCCCGAGGACATACTGCCCGAAAGGATGAGAAACAAACCGATGAGTGCCAACACCGCGCCGAACCACGTGTTGCGGTTGGTGCGCTTTTTTAAGAATACCGCCGAAAAAATCGGTACGATAACGGTATACAGAGCCGTTAAAAAGCCGGCTTTTCCGGAGCTTCCGGTGATGTTGACGCCCCATTGCTGGAGGTTGGCGGCAATAAACAGAATGACGCCGGCAGCTATCCCGGCAAGCGTGGTGATTTTGCTTTTTCCTTTTTCGCCGCGCTCAAAAATGAGAATCACCGGAATCAGCGATATCGCGCCGAGCATAAAACGAATGCCGTTGTAATAAAACGTGCCGAGAGCCGCACCGCCCGAGACCTGTGCCACAAAGGCAAAGCCCCAGATGATAGCGGTCAAAAGAAGAATGAGAATCGAAGTTGGTTTGTTTTTCATGGTTTTGCAGGACCTTTCGCAGAGTAAAAAGCTGTACCGGAGAGTTTTTCAATCGAAAGCTCTCCGGTTGTTTGTTATTTTTTATGCATGCCGCCGGACGCGGTCACATCGATGCACACAAGCTCAGGCGGATTGAAGATGCGCGGAATCGGAAAGCTTTTGCCTAAGCCGCGGCCGACCACCAGCGTTCGGCTTTCGCCCAAATCATAAAGACCGCCGGCATATTTCGGAAAAATTCCCTGATGCGGCGCGAAAACGCCGTTGATAAGTCCCGGAATGCGCCATTGCCCGCCGTGCGCGTGTCCCGACAGAGCCAAATCGAACGCTTTGCCGTATTCTTCTGCCAAACGCACCGAAAGCTCGGGATGGTGGCACAAAAACACGGTGAACACGCCGTCGTCATTATTTAGTGCCGTTTCTGCCTGTGCAAGCGCACCCTCAAGACCGGCCTCTTGGAGGTCGTCGATCCCGGCAATGCGGATTTGTCCGCAGGCGGTATCACAAAGCACCGATGTGCCGCATAACACCGTGATGCCGTAGGAACGCACAATCTCGCGCACCTCGTCGGGCTTGTCCGAGCGGTATTCGTGGTTGCCCGTCACATAATAGCAAGGGTAACGTTTCCCGAGTGCTTCGAGAAGCTCCAAGGCCGGTGCGCGGTCTTTGTCCTCGGCAAGCACATCTCCGGCAAATAACAGCAAATCCGGCTTTAATGCGGCAATTTCGGAAAGTAAATGTTCTTGCTTTTTGCCGTACCGCATGGCGTGCAGGTCGGAGATGAGTATCAGACGCAAACTCCCGGCGGCGATTTTATCGGTCGCTACCGTATACTGCCGCGTGACGCGCCGCAGGGAAACCAGCGTGCCGGCGACTGCCGCGGCAAAACAGACAATTGCCAAAACAAGCGCAATTTTTAAGAGAAAGGACATAACCCTTAACGCAGCACGATGTTTTTGACAACGCCGCCCTTTTTGGGTGCGTCGCCGTCGCCGACGATGAGCGATTCGGGCAGATTGGACGTGCTTCCGACATCAATACCGAGGGCTTTTTTGTCAGTCTGCCTGACGCCGTTGACAAAGACGTTTTCAAAGAGAATATCGGTGATTTCGGTATTGTCGGCGGCGGCTGCAATGTTGGACGGCGGAATGCGGCCGTCCTCGGTGGTGACGTAGATGTTCTTGAAGCGGACATCCGCAATGTTGCCGGTCACATCGTCATGCGACCACATGGTGTGGATGGTGAGAATGGTAAACAACAGCGGCATATGCTTTTCGTTTGGATTGACGTAAATTTCGTCGCGTGCGGTCTGTAATTTTCCGGCCATGGCTTTGGCGGTATATTCTGTGTAAATGTCCTCAAAACGGATATTCGATACATCGGCATGGTCGCCGTGCTGAATGTCCATCATGACCGAATCACCGTGAATGACATGAATGTTCTTAAAGCAGATATCCGAAATGGTGGGTGCGCAGGTCTCCGCACCGATCTCCATGGCGCGGCCCCAGTCGCACCACAGCACGCAGTTTTCGGCATAGACGTTGCGTACCGGAAGCGTGGTGTTGCCGGCAAGACCTTTGATGACGATGCAGTCGTCGTAGTTGCGAAGATAGCTGTTGCGAAGCACGGCGTTGGTGCAGTTGGTGAAATCGCAGCCATCGGAGTTGTAGCGCCACATACCGATGAGCTTGATGTTATCCACAGTCACATTGGTGCAGCCTGCAAAATGAGCCGACCACGAGGAGGAATTGACGATCGTAATGCCCTCGACCCATACGTTTTCGCAGTGAGAGAAAGCAAGCGGCGAGCCTTTTCCGCGCTCGATGCTGGAATTGTCCAAAATGCCGTAGCCGAGTACGCGGAGGTTTTTCTTTTCCGACGCGGAAAAGCCTCCGTAAACGATCGCGCCCGGTGCAAAATAGACCGTTTCGTTGTCGCAAAGCTCCGTAATTTCTTCGGAGTAATGCACACCGGACGAAAAATACAGCACGTTTTCGTCGTTCTCATCGATGCCGAAATCCTTTTCCGGGTCGATAAAGACAGTTAACACATGGTGCATATCGTCAAATTCGACGGAATACTGACCGGCGCCCGGGAAGGTGACTTTGACCGCACCGCCATGTATCTCCGGCTTGATTTTCTTGTCGAGCGGACGAACCGTCACGCTTTCAAACGGCTCTTGGGGCGTGATGACAAGTGTTGCTTCACCGTCTGAGCCGAGCATGGCAAAAGAGGTCGGTTCGGTCTGGTCGAACGGACGTTGATAGCCCGGCCAAACCTGGTTGAGCGGAAATGCCGACACATCACAGCCGTACACGCCGATGCTTTCGCCGCTTTCGGTTACAACCGAAAATGCGTCGGAGACTTTTTCGTAATTTTTCGGAAACGAGTAGATCTTCATATATATGCGTCCTTTCTTGTTGAACGTTATTGGCCCTTTTGCGGCCATTCGAGCGTGATTCGCCCGATCTTGCCGTCGCGGAATTCATCGATGAGCATACGTGCCGTGCGCAGCGTGTCCACCTCGCCGCCGGAAATGAGAAGCGAACGGGCGCGGCCGATGGCTTCGAAAATCTCGAACGGCTGCCGGTCGTTCACATCGTCGGCAGACAATTTGAAACGCTGCATCATGAGATTGGGATATTTTTCAAACAATTCCTTACACAAAAGCACCGCGATTTCTTCGGTATCCAAAATTTCATCGCGGATAGCACCCGTATATGCCAGATGAAGCCCGACGGTTTCGTCGTCAAACTTCGGCCATAAAATACCGGGCGTGTCGAGCAGGTCGATGCTGCCCTCGACCGTGACCCATTGTTGGGAACGCGTAACGCCGGCTCTGTCTTGGGCTTTGGCTTTGCGCGAGCCGTATAGCTTATTGATAAGCGTGGATTTGCCGGAGTTGGTCACACCCAAAATCATGGCGCGCGGCAGACGGCGCATACCGCGCCGTTCGTAGGCGGCGAGCTTTTCCTTTAAGGCTTCGCGGATGGCCGGAAGAATTTCGCAAATGCCGGTGCCGGTCACACAGTCGGTGAAGATGACCGTCTTGCCCTGCGCGGCAAAATATTCCTTCCAGCGTGCGATGGCGTTCGGATCGGCAAGCGAGGATTTGTTCATGAGCGTGATATACGGCTTTCCGCCGAGAATCTTTTCGATATTCGGATTACGGCTGGAAACCGGGATCCGCGCATCGCAAAGCTCAATGGCAATGTCTACCATAGCAAGGCTCTCACCGATTTCGCGGATGGCCTTGGTCATGTGTCCCGGAAACCATTGAATGGCGCGCGCAAGCTCACTTCCGGTGGCGGCTTTGCGTTCGGAGTCTTTGGCTTTTGCCTTTTTCGGACGCTTGTCTGTGTCAAGAGCCGCACCGGTCGCACTGTCTGTAAGGACGCGCGGCCGCTTGTGATACGGCTTGGTGCCGTTCGGCGCGCTTTTATCGTTTTTTGCGCCGTTCGGCTTGGCAAAGGGACGCGCACCGTAGTTTTTTGCGCCTTTTGCGTTTTTATTGCCGGCTTTGCCCGGCTTTTTGTTTTGTGTCATGATCGTTTGTTATTCCTTACTGTCGTCGCTGTCAAACAGCGTGGCATTCTGTGCTTTTTCGGCCTTGGCGGAGGCTTTTAAGTCATTCCGTTCGGGATAGGCAAAGCCGAGATGCTCATATGCACCGCGTGTGGCGCATCGGCCGCGCGGCGTGCGGTTGAGAAAGCCGAGCTGCAATAAATACGGCTCGTAGACATCCTCAAGCGTCACGGCTTCTTCGCCGATGGTGGAGGCGAGTGTTTCAAGTCCCACCGGACCGCCGTCGAAGAATTCGATGATGGCCGCAAGCATCCGACGGTCGGTCATGTCAAGCCCCAGCTCGTCCACTTCTAACATATCCAACGCTTCGGACGCGACTTGCTTTGTGATCACGCCGTCGGCTTTGACCTGTGCATAATCGCGCACACGCTTTAACATGCGGTTAGCGATACGCGGCGTGCCGCGCGAACGCCGGGCGATTTCGTAAGCACCGTCCGGATGTGCCGTCACGCCTAAAATATCGGCACTGCGGCAGACAATGTCGCATAACTCCTCCGGCGTATACAATTCCAGCCGGTAAAGGTTGCCGAAACGGTCGCGAAGCGGCGAGGAAAGCTGACCGGCACGCGTGGTCGCGCCAACAAGCGTGAACGGCGGCAGCGGCAGACGGATACTCCGCGCAGACGGGCCTTTTCCGGTGATGATATCGAGGTTGTAATCCTCCATGGCCGGATATAAAATTTCTTCGACCTGCCGCGGCAGACGGTGAATCTCATCGATAAACAGAATGTCCATCGGCTTTAGGTTGGTGAGCAGTGCCGCAAGCACACCGGGCTTTTCGATAGCCGGTCCCGATGTGATACGAATGTCTACGCCCATTTCGGCGGCAATGATGGTCGAAAGGGTGGTCTTGCCGAGTCCGGGCGGCCCATGCAGCAGAATGTGGTCGAGTGCTTCGCCGCGCATTTTGGCTGCCTGCATGGAAATGGACAGTTTTTCCTTGATTTTCTTCTGCCCGACATAATCCTTTAAGGTCTTCGGACGAAGAGAAAGCTCGGCTTCGTAGTCCTCGGGCGTTTCCGAAGAGGAAACAATACGGCTTTCAAAGTCGAATTCCTCTTCCTCATAATTTTTGTCTCTGTTGCTTTTTATCATTTTTTCTTCCTATTTATGCATTACATCAGCTTTGTGAGTGCCGAACGAATGAGTTCCTCCAGTGTTGCACCGCTTGCCTTGCGGATGGCGGTCACGGCCTCCTGACGGGAATAGCCGAGAACCACAAGTGCGTTGACCGCTTCTTTGAACATATCGTTTCCGGCGTGCGGCGTTTCGGCGATTCCTTGCGGCAGGTCTTCGGACGTGCCCCATGCGGTGAGCTTGTCTTTAAGCTCTAAAATCATCTTTTGGGCGGATTTGAGTCCCACGCCTTGGGCGGCGGAAATGGCACGCGCGTCCTGCGAAGCGACCGCCGCGATAAAATCGTCCGGCGAAAGCACCGACAGAACGGCAAGCGCGGCTTTAGGACCGACTCCGGAAACGCCGAGGAGCAGCTTGAAGAGGTCGCGCTCGCGTTCCGAATAGAAGCCATAGAGCTCGGCGGCATCCTCGCGCACCACATAGTGTGTGAACAGCTTGGCATTTTTGCCGACCGTGTTGCCCGACGCCGTAAACGCGCCGCCGGCGGCAAGGCTGTCATAGGTCTTGCGCGTGATCGAAACAAGATATCCCACGCCGCCGCAGTCGATGACCGCGCGGTCAGGCTCCAAAAGCGCTAAAATTCCGTTCAAATAATAGTACATACCAACCGTCCTTGCTGTTTGCTGCTTAAAAAATATTCCAAACGGGCTATACGTCTCCCATAATACTATCATTGTACCCGATTAAAACAAAAAAGTCAAGGAAAAATGCTGTATTTTGCAAAAAAAGCGTCGCCACAAATCCGTGACGACGCTTTTGTCTTTTGTTTTGCGAACAAGTGCTTACTGCTGCAGAAGTTCAAATTTGTAGCCGACGCCCCAAACTGTCTTGATGGTCCACTTGTCGGATACGCCGTCCAGCTTTTCGCGCAGACGCTTTACATGTACATCCACCGTGCGGCTGTCGCCGAGGTAATCAAAGCCCCAGACCTTGTCAAGCAGCTGGTCGCGCGTAAACACGCGGTTGTAGTTGGAGGTGAGGAAATAGAGAAGCTCCAATTCCTTTGGGGGAATATCCACCGGCTTTCCGGCAAGCTTCAGCTCATATTTCTGCAAGCTGATTTCGAGATTATCGAACTTGATGACCTCGCTGTCGTCGGTGTCGTGACCGGAATAGCGGCGCAGCACGGCTTTGACGCGTGCCGAAACTTCCTTCATGTCGAACGGCTTGGTGATAAAGTCGTCCGCACCGAGTTCAAGACCGAGCACCTTGTCGAATACTTCACCCTTGGCCGTCACCATAATGATCGGCTTGGAGGACATTTCGCGGATCTCACGGCAAACCTGCCAGCCGTCCTTGCGCGGCATCATAATGTCCAAAAGCACAAGATCCGGTTCGTAAATCTTAAAGGCGCTGAGTGCCTTGATACCGTCATAGGCGGTAACGGTCTCATACCCTTCATTTTCAAGATAAATCTTCAAAAGGTCGCAGATGTTTGTATCGTCATCTGCAATAAGAATTTTGTAGCCCATTGCTTTTTTATCCTCCGTTTTATAAAATTTTTACAAATGCTATTTCATGAGTTAATTATATACGATTTCTTTTTGATTTTGGTGAATTTGCGGTAAATATATAAAGTCTTATTCATTAACGGTATGCAGAAATTCGAAAGAATTGTCGATTCCGGCGGTTTTTTTCAAAGTTTTTTCAAAATTTGCGTAAGAGACAGCACTTTTTCCGGACAAATTGAAAACGGAGAACCCGATAGCCGGCAAAAGTGCCTTCAACAGCGGAAGCACCGTATCGGCATCGTTGGAGAAGTTCAAAAGCAGCGCTTGGTCCAAAAGCCCGGCACGCGCACGGGACGGCGGCATTTTGAACGCGTGTGCGGAGGATTCCGGAAAAGTATGCGCGACACACCGGCCGCGGTCTGTAGAGATATCGCCGCGAAGCGTTTGACTGTCGGCTGCGCGCATACCGTCTTTCCCGGCGCATCGATCGCGCAAACCGGCAAAGATGCGCATGGCAGAGCCGTTTGTCATGCGCGAAGGGCTGTTGAATGCAGCCGACGGTGTTCCGGAGGTTTGTCCGCTGCGGCACATATTCGCCGGAGCTTCCGAGAGCCGGCTTGCGCGATCGATGCGCCCAAGTGCTTTGCGCAGCTTTTCGGCAAACGGCATGGGCGCATTTTGCCGCAAAGTGCGCGGGCGGAAGGAATCGCCGAAACGGCTTTCATCGGAATACAGGCGGTCGCAGTCGGCGTATCTGCCGCAAGGCAGTTTTTCTGCCGGTGAGGGCTTGTCTGCAACGGAAAGCTCTTTGGCACCGCAGAGCACGGCGGTAAAATACGACGCGCTTCCGGTGCAGACCACCTCGGTAAGCTCCGGGATCACATCACCGGCTGAAAAGCCCTCACAGCCGAGTGTGAACACTGCATCATTGGAGCGGCAGAGGTATTCGAGCGTCTTTCCGGCACGTTTGATTTTTTCCGGGCCGGAGCCGTCGAAAATTTCGGTATAACAGCCGCCGACCGCATAACCGGCTTCCGTTAAAACGGGACTCATTTTGCTTTGGCAATGGATGGAAACAGCAAGTTCCAACGGCGTTTTGCCGGTGCACAAAAAGCCGATTTTTGGTGCCTCTGTCATATTTTATTCCTCCGAAATTCATATATATTGTGTTTATGAAGCTATTATATACCATATACTGTGGTATTTGCAAGAGGAATCGTTCGACAGGCTTCGACACGAATTGACAGATGCTGACAAAGCGCGTCAAAAGCATGCACAATTGTGCATAAAAACCAGGGGATTTTGTCGTTCTTTGCGCTGAAAAACGGTGAAATTTAATGTGATCTTTACATAAGCGTATTTTAAATTTGATACAGCAATGATAAAAAACGCAGAAAAGCGGATTCTGAGAGCATGTTTTTTTCGTTTCGGCCTTGCCGAAAAACATAAAAAAGAAGAAGCTTCACCGCTTTGTTTGTTCTTTTTTGAGGAGCTCCTTCAGATCTACCGCTGCCAAAACGCCGCACACGACCACCAAAAGCGCGCAGACGATGGTTCTGACCTTCAAAACGCCCGTATCACGCAACAGCACCACGGAAAAGAACATGGCCCAGGCGGTGTAGGTGATGTTAAGTCCCATGGCTTTTGCCGTACCGAGCGCAGCGATTGCCCGATAATACAACAAGTAGGAAACTGTTGCAAAAAACGCCGCTGCGGCAACCGTCGCAAGAACCGGAATACCGGCTGCCGAAAACAGTCCTGCCGTAAAAGACCAACCCTTTAAGCAGGGAAGAAGGATAAAACCGTAAATCAACGCCGATACAAGCTGGCGCAATTGCAGCGCATCACCGCTTGCAATGCCTTTTTCACGCATACATTTGGATAAGATCATGCCTTCCGTTCCCCAGCCGAATGAACACATAAACACACCGAGCAAGCCGATGCCGAGATTTTTGATGGCAAGATCCGGCGAAGCACTCAAGCCCCACACGCCAAGCAGCGTGCAGAGCAAGAAAATCCATTGATACCACCGTATTTTTTCTTTTAAGAACACATACGCTAGCACCGCGCCGATTGCCGGATAGATCGCACTTGCCACCGCTCCTGCCGAAGCACCCATATAGTTGACCGCAAGCACATAGCCGGTCATGCCGACAGGGCCGCCGATGGCCGAGGAGACAAGCAGCAACGGAAAGGTTTTTGTTTTGCATATTCCGAAAATCTCTTTTAATCGGCCTTTCCATCCGTTCACGCAAAGCAAAAACAGCGCGGAAATCGCGTCATGGAGAAAGGTGCTTACAAAAGGCGCTAAAAAAACGGCTTGTGCATCCGAAACAAACGGTGCCATCGACAGAGCCATTCCGAGAATCACCGTTTCCAACGCCCAGGTGATTCCGGCAAAAATACCGCACAGCATGGTTATGCCTCCGCTATGAAATCCGCAAGGTGCGAAATGTCCGGAAGCACCGCATCCGCATACGGCACAAGCCGTTCTCTTCCGTCCGGCTTTTCGCCGACACCGATGACGGAAATGCCTGCATTTCGCGCAAAACGCACATCGGTCATGGTATCGCCTACCACAAGCGCGTTTTGCGGCGCGATACCGCAGCGGTTCAGAAAATCCTTTGCACACCAAGGGTCGGGCTTGACCGGCGTTTGACCGTTGTCGGTGTAAACCTTGTCAAATACGTCCGCAATGCCTAATTTTTCAAGGCATTTGGCGGTGATGGACGCATTGTCGGTCGTCACAACGGCAAGCCGTCTGCCGTGTCTTTTTAAGTTTAGCAGAACCTCTCGAAGGTTTTCGCAGACCGGCTCCACTTTCCCGGTGTCCGCATTTTTGTCATATGCCGCAAGCGTCATTTTGATACTGTCCGCTTCCGAAACGTCTGCTCCGTGCTCCCGCAAAACCTCGTTTAATGCCAAACCGATTTGTTCGTAGGTGCCCTTGCACAAAAGACCGTCCGTATCCGAAATTCCATCCTTTACGCCCAAAGCCGCAAGCAGACACTCTGTCGGGATATCCTCTCGGTCAATCTGCCTTAATATATCGTTTATGGCATGGCGGGAAACCTCAACCCAATAGCGGTCGAATTTCATGAGCGTTCCGTCTTTGTCAAAAAGAATTGCTTGTATGTCCATATTTTTTCACGCTCCTTGTCGTATAGGGGCATTATACACGTTTTTTGCACATTTTTCAATACGTTTGCGAAAATATCTCATTCACTTCATCAGAACGTTCCGGAAAAAATGCTTGGGCAGCGACCAAAACAGCGGATACCGAATTTAAGCCAATTATTATGTGCAAGAACATATGCAGCTTATCGCAAGCATTCTAGCAGCTTTTTGGGTAAAATCGATTTCGATACAAATTCAAAAAATCCGCGGTGCAGATCCGCGGATTTTTCTTTTATAGCAAAATACAAATCAACCCGCCGGCACCGTCATTGATGATTTTCTGCAGCGTATCGGTTAGTTTCATGCGTGCGTCGAGCGGCATATGGGCAAGCTTTGCGTTTAACCCCTCGCCCACCAGTTCGTGCAAGGATTTTCCGAACATATTGGATTCCCAAATGCTGGCAGGGTTTTCCTCAAAGCCTTTGAGAAGGAATTTCACCATGTCCTCCGATTGCTTCTCACTGCCGACAATCGGGCTGACTTCCGTATCACCATACAAAATGAAGGGCTTTAGGAGGTATACCTGTTCGGTTTTCGGAAATTTCATATCGATGCGCAGTTTTACGCATTTTTCGGTGCTTTCCCGGAGCACGGTAATCTCTCTTAACATATTTTGAGCAACCTCCAAGGCGGATTGTCTGCTTCTTAGTATGTCACTTAACGCCCCTCGCACTTCTTTCAAAAGAGAAGTTTTTTTGCTTGAATCCGCCTGCTCTTTTTTCAACGCTTCTATTTTTTGCGATAGTTTTTCGAGTTCGGTATTCAACTTGTTTTTGGTTTCAAGATACTCCTCTTTTGAAACATCATCCTCCGTATATAATTCCAGAATTTTATCTTTTTTTGCTTCAATTTTAGTCTTGTCTGCGGTTAGCTTTTTTATATCGCTTGCATAGTCAATTTTCGTCGGAGCGGTTTCGGCATACATTGCAAGAAGCTCATCGATATCCGATTGATACTTATCCTTATTTTCAAGAATATCCTCGCCGATTTTGGTGAGGATAGCGTCTAAATCTCTTGTATATAAATGCGGTGATTTGCATTCTTTTCTGCCTTTTGCAAGATAAACCCTGCAGCACCAGCCCTCTTGCGGTTTTTTTCTGTCTTTCCACATTTTCCGGTAATAAAAGGTTCCGTGTTCCTCGCATTTGATTTTTCCGCTGTAAGGAAAACGGCTTTGCGTTCCGCCGCTTTTTTTCTTGAACTTTACTTCACGCTCTTTCAAAACAGCGTTTGCTCGTTCCCATAATTCTTCGCTTACGATGGCAGGAATATCCTCATCTTTATAGAGCAGGTGTTCGGCTTTGGGAAGCTTAATGCTTTTCTTGTCACGATAATTGTTGCTTTCGGTCAGTCTGCCGTGGTAATAGCCCTTGTATTTGGGATTGACAAGTATTTGCTTTAAGGTTCCGGGATTCAATTCTTTTCCTTGCTGATTTCTGTATCCAAGCTCTGTGAGCTTCCCGGTAATTGTCCGAAAGCCGTATTTTCCTGTTGCGTATAATGCATATAGATCTCTTATAAAAGGAGCGGTTTTCTCATCGATAACGAGCTTGCAGTCCTGTTTTTTATAGCCGTACAGATTGTTTGTTCCTAAAATTTTACCGGTTTCATAGGCTTGCCTCATTCCGAATTTTACTCTTTCGGATAATCTTCTCATTTCGTCCTGTGCAAGCGAAGCCATAATTGTAAGGCGAAGCTCTGAATCGGAAAAAAGTGTATTGATATTATCCGATTGAAAAAAAACGCCTACTCCGTGACTTAATAAATCTTGTGTATATTTAATACTGTCAAGTGTAGAGCGTGAAAAGCGGCTTATTTCCTTGGTAATGATTAAATCGAATTTTTCATTCATGCCATCCTCTATCATTCTGAGAAATTCTTCACGCTTGTTGACACTTGTCCCGCTGATGCCCTCGTCAATATATCCGCCGGTGAAGGTCCAATTTTTATTGGAACGGATAAGGTTTTCATAGTAACTTGTCTGGTTTTCAAGGGAATTGAGCTGTTCATCTCTATCCGTAGAAACTCGTGCATAATACACAACGTTCAGTTGAATATCAAAAATACTTTTACCGACATCCAAAAGCCGTCTTACCTTTAGCAAATCCATAAATGACACCTGCTTTCTATATACAAGCGTAACAGCATCTTTCCAGTTGGTCAATTTTTTTTGATAGCTGCTCATCCACTTGTTCGTACATATATGTAGGTATTATTTTGTTTTGGTAAAGGCTTAGGTTCATGTGCTTTTGATTAAGCAAATGTGCAAGACGAGAGATATTGTCCGGTTGATTTTTTCCGTTCAAAAACAATTCCTCCTCAACTTTATTTGCTTAATCCTATGACTTGGATCCCGTATTTATTCGTCATTTATTCGTTGGCAAGGCAATTATTACACTTTGCAACGAAAAAAGAATTGCTGTTGAACGCCGTATTGAAAGCGGCTCACGTCCCGGTTTGGACCAAATCGATACGGGTATTCTGTTTGGGAACCTGTTAGATAATGCCATTGAAGCAGCAGAGAATACTGTCACCAAACACGTTCCTTTGATGGTTCAGATAAAAGGTGCATATCTTTCAATTTTAGTCATCATAAAAGCAGCGTCCAGGCTACACCTTTTTTGGTAGGCCCGGACGCTTTTTGGGGTGTTATTGCGACAGCTTCTCTTCGTTTTTTTATTCTGCCTGCTTTGTAAATGTGACCACCGTGCTATCAAAGAGCTTGCAATACTTGCAGACATTCTTGCCGGTGTCGAACGTAAGAGTCAGGGAGGGCGCATCGGCTTCAGATTCGCTCAAGGATTATCGTGCCATACGCGATGGTCAGACAGCCGTCCTCATCCACCGGTATTTCGGCAAACGGGTCGACCGCCTCTCCCAGCACCTCGCCCTTGACCTTGGTATCGTAGTAGAACTTACCGTCCTTCTCTTTCCAGGCGGTCTGCTCGATAACGGCGAAACCGTCCTCATCGATCACGGCACCCTGCGACTTTGCAAGCTCGATTTTGTCTTCGGGTACGCGCATCAGCGTGTTCATCGAGCCGTCCTCGGTGAATTCGGTTCTGTTCATGAGCATCATGATGATTTCGTCCGCGTTATCTCCCTCCGGCAGATTATCCGGCGTGTAGGACACCATACCGTTTCGGGTTGGGAAGAGCAGCTCCTTGACTTTCCATTTTCCGACAATGTTCATTGCGATATCTCCTCTCTGTTTGTTTTGTTGTTTTATCGTTGATTCCGGAGGCTGGTTATGCCCAGGGATCCTCGGATTTCGGGGTGCGGACACCGGTCAGCAGATACTGCTCCCACAGGAACCACTTGCTGTCAGAACCGCGCTGGCGCAGCTTTATCGGGCGCGGAGAATCGGCTCCGCCGCAGGGAATGAAGAGCTTCATGTAGCCGGGTTCCTCGTTTGAAACGTGGTTCGACTCGATGACGAGCGTGTAGGGTTGGGTCGGTGTATAGTTGTTGTCAGGCGTCGAGCCGGAGAAGTAGGTGAAGGGCAGATAGGTCTTTCCGTCGCGGAAGCGGTCGTTCAGAAAGGAGATCTCCTGTCCGTTCAGAGGACGCGGACCGCGCAGGAAATTCAGCATCTCGGTGCCGATATTTCTGTCTGCCGCGTAGGCGCAGAGCGCGAGGACAGTCAGGGCTGCCGTCTTGAACGGCGTATCCATGCTTGCCTCCGGAAGTGCCTGCAGCTCAGCCAGGCTCTCCGGCAAAGATGTGAAGGTGAAGGTCTCGCTCTTTGAGCCGATAGCGTGTGCTGCCGAAGATGCGGCTGTGTTGACCGCCTGCTTTGCCGTGCTTTTAAGTTTGTCGAAGATTCCCATTGTAAAACTCCTTTTCAAATATGATTTCATTCCGCCCCTTCGCAGACAAAGATCGTGTAGTCGATCCCGTCCCCGGGGTATTCATACGGTTCGGTGCATGCTTCATCAAGGTATGCCGTGCCCCACGGACAGTACTCAAATACGTCAAACTCCCAGTTTGCCGGAATTGTGAAGGTCAGTCCGAGAGTCTCGCCGTCAGAGTAGAGCAGCTTGAGCGACACGGTCCGCAGCGGTCCTTTCCACGCAGCGATCGTATCCGGCTCGGGAAGTTTGTCGCCGTAGCTGAATTTTGCCATGTAGTAAGAGTCGTCATTTTCGTCAAAGGTTTCGAGCTTCTTCAGTGCGAGGGTTCCGCGATCGACCGTGAAGACGGTGCTTGAAGAACCGTAATCGACAAAGAAAATCTCTTCTTCCTCGGTGCAGGTGAGCCGTGTCAGATAGGCCTTCTCATCCGGAAGCAGCCATGTGACAACGTAATCGTCGAGCCAGTCGGACGAAGTGTCGACAGGCAGGACGCTTACTCTGCCGGCTTCGCCATTGCTGGCATTGAATTGAAACTCATCATAGTAGCCTGTTGATCCGTCATCCATCCAGAGAGCGTACCCGTTGTCGGTTTTTGCAGAGTAGATGAGCGATCCGTATCCGCTTAAGTAGTCCTCTGTAATCGTGAGATTGTCATATATCGAGAACAGGTTCGACAGATGGTTTGCGGCACGCAGCATATCCGGCGTAAAATCCAGATCGATGAATTCATTGCGGCTGAACTCCGAAAGTGTGTAGCCGTCGTTTTCCTCTTTGAATGTGACGTTGAATACCGTTTCCTCGACAACATCGAAACGCAAATGGTCGCGTATCGTGACGACATATGCATTCTTTTTGACATTCTCGCAGCTTACCTCAGAGACGACTCCGAGGTACGAACGAAAAGCTTCGTAAATTTCCGGAAATATCCAGCAGGTCTTGCCGTCCCGGGTTTCTGTCTCCGCGTCGATGCCATCCGGCGGTGTCATGGCAGCTTCACCGGTTAAGAGGATTTTCCGGATCTCCTTCAGCTGCTCCTCGGGCAGCACGGCGTCGTCTGAAAATTCAAGGTTCGCCATGTACGCCGCGTACCATCCGGCTGTGTTCCAGGCAAATTCAGGCGTGTCGGTGTCCATACTTCCGTTCCAGACGAGCGTGCGATAGGAAAGAGCCGCCGCTATTGCGAGGTTCTCAAGGTCGTCAAATCCAACCGGTTTTTTTCCACAGCCGGCAAAGCAGGAGAATATGACAGCTATCACGATGATGAGTACGGCTGACTTTTTCATAATGCCAATCTCCTTATGTCAGAATTTTCCTCCGCCTCCGCCGTGTGAAGTGCCGGAAGAAGAAGTGTGTGTGCTGCTGCCTCCTCCTGAACTTTCACTTGACCGCTTTGTTCTCGTGACATTCTTGTAGAGGAACATCTCACGGCTGTCGGTTATGTTCATGCTGCCGTTCTTCATGTAGCTGTTCGCTGCCGCCTGAGCGCGGACAGTGGTGAGCTTCGCCTTCATCTTGCCAACGGTGACGAAAGACAGCATCAGACCGATGATAAGGCAGACAAGTATCCAGGCGGGCGACAGCGGCTTGCGTGGAAGACTGCCGATGTCATAAGGCTTGCCGGTCCTTGCCTGCGTGATGAATTCGTCGCACAGGGTGATGTAAGCCGCGAAAGCTCCGGCAAAATCCTTATCAGAAAGATACGGGACTATCTGCTCCCCTATATACTCGATTCCGGCGTCAGTGAATGCGGTGATACCGTAGCCGCAGGTCGATATATACCAGTCGTTGTCCTCCATGCTGATAACAAGGATCAGTCCGTCGCGGTTCGCACCGTAACCGAAGCTGCAATAATCGTAGAGATCGTCTGCGTATTCGACGACACTTTTTCCTTCAAGCGTGTTTGTCGTCGCGATGACCACATCCATTTTCTGGCGCAGGCTGAGTTCATCGAGTTTCGCGGTGAGCGAGTCGACGTCCGCGTCCGATAACAGGGATGCCATATCCATGAGTCTGTAGTATTCGTCCGCGAAGCCATCCTCCGCGTTTTCGCTTTCCGCAAGTCCCGGGACGGCCATGAACAGGCAGAAAACGAGAGTCAGTATGGTGATGAGTATGTTCTTTTTCATATCTGCCTCCTCAGAATAACCCGACAAGATGCAGCAGCCAGACTGCCGCGTATGCCGCAATGCCGTATATAGCCGTCAGAAGAAGTGTCCATTTTGCTGCTGCCGATTTGTCGACCGGAAGGTCACCTACGAATTTGCCGGTCTGCCCGTTCATCGCAAAGGTGTACTTATTCCCGTTCCAGGTGGTGTTTAAGAGCCAGACGGGGTAGAGCGCGTATTTTGCCTTGCCGCCGCTGAAGCGGACGCTTGTGTTCTCCGCTCTGACCGAGGTGTATCCGGAAACAGTTGAGGCGAACGCGTCCTCAGTGGAGCGTTTCACACGCTCGTTTGCGCGGTTGATGCTCTCTTCCTCGCTCACATCGAACTTATCCGCAAGATAACCGGCAAGATAAGCTGTCTGGAAATCCACCGCACCGGAATAATCGTATGGCTCTATGGATTCCATCAGATCGTCAGCCATTTTTGTGGAACCGTCGACCGGGATGTGCTCATAGCCGATGCTTCCGCCGCGATGAACCATGTAGTAGCTCGTTTCGGTGTAGTTGTAGTCGTTTGTGCTCCATGTCCGGATTCTTGTCGCACGGTAGCGCACCTGTGCGTCGACGTCGGTGTCAAAGAGCCAGAACGGCACGTAAATTCCCTTGATCTCGTCTATATGGTTCTGATCCTTGAAAATCTTCGGCAGAAGGCGTTTTCCGGTCAGATGCTTCATCAGACCTTCCTTCGCCGCCTTTTTGTTGAGCTTGAATGGGATTACCACGTCGGGCTTCAGCGCACCGGCGAACTGCCCCATCATGACGACCGGATTCCCGCAGAAGGGACAGGACGTCGCCGCCATATTCTCGTCGCCGACGATCTCGCCGCCGCAGGAGTTGCAGACATAGGTGCGGAGTCCTTCGGACTCGCCCTCCTGCCACTCGCTTCCCGCAGAGGTTTCCCATTTCATATCGTCAGCCTGATCGCCCTGCAGCTCGGCGTCATAGCCTTTGAGCGCTTCCAGTTCAAATTCGGTGTCACAATACGGACACTTCAGCTTCTGGGAATCGCTGTCAAAGGCTATTGCGCCTCCGCAGCAGGGGCATTTATACTCCTGCAATGTCTGCATCAGAATTCTCCTTCCAAATGTCAGCTGTCTGAATAACCGTTGAATGCCGCCAGAGCCTCGTCGGCACGGCGTATAAGCTCGGTGCGGTCGCCATAGATGGCGGCATCAAGCGATTCTATTGCGTCACCGACCTTTTCGGACGCATCTGTGTCGCCTCTGATCGCCGCGCTCACGCCCGCAGCCGCACTCTTGATTGCCGCCGCCTGTGCTTTCCAGATGTTCGAGGCGTTCCCGAGGGTCTTCTGAACGCCGAAGAGTGTGTCGAAATACTTCTGGAGCTTCTGGAACGCCTTTATGTTGCTCATCTCGACGGAAATCTCACTCATTCCTTCGGTGTTAATGAATGCCATGCGGACGAAAGATTTTTTTTGCGGCTTGCTGTCACCGCTGTTGTTTTCTATACGTTCCTCGTAGTTGTACGCACGAAGGTCGGCAATGCGGTAAACGCAGGCACGGGTGGTCTTTCCGAATATCATGAACTTGTAGTCGTTCTGGATGTACGCCATCAGTCCGAGATCCTCGGCGACATAAACGGGAGAGCCGAACCTCTTCAGCTTCTGTGTCTTGTCCTTTGTCTTTATCCGTGGGACAAAATAGTAATTCCATAGCTTTGTGCCGCGGTCCACCTGCGCGAGATGCGCTTTGACTCCATATAGATCCGCGTGCACATAGTCGAAGGTCTTAAAGCCCTTCTTACGGCAGGTCTTGCGGCAGATACAGTTCTTGTCCGCAAGCTTCTGTGTCTGGAACAGATTGATTTCCGCTCCGCAGATCGCACACTTGTTAGCCATGATAGATCTCCTATTTATTGAATATTGAAAAAATTTTTGATAAGCTGAAGTTAAGGAGTTTTACGCGAAAAAGGCTTGGATCTATGATTTTTGCGTAAAAACAACCTTAAATCAGCGCTTTTTGTTTACTCTTGATGATTTTTCACGGTTGAAAGAGTATAGAAAGCCTCTCTCAGCTCTTCTCCCGCGTCTATCGGAGCACTTATCGAGCTGCCGTCCGGGAGGTCAAACGAAATTCCATAGGTTGTTTCGTCAAGAGCCGATATGCCGTCATCCGGCGGCGGCTCATACTGTCTGACTCTTGCAACGAGCTGCTGTTCTTTTATAATGCGGAGTATTTCCTTTGCGTCGCGTTCATCGATGCGTTGTCTTTCAACCTCTGTATGTACGCCGCTGCTGCCAATTGCCGCGTCAAAGGACAAATACCACTCATTTTCGCTTTTGGCAAGAGTATACGAATAGGAGGATGAATGATCCATACAGCTGCGGTAGATATGGACAGACTCGACTTCAACGCTTTCTGCCGCTTCATAGTGTGTGTCAGCGAGAGTATAGAGATATTCTTGCACCGTATCGCTGAAAGAGGTCTCTTTTTCCACACGGCTTCCGTCGGCAAAGACCATTCCGGAGCTGCGCGCAGGCGCGTCGGCTGCGTGGAAGATGCGTATCGGATTGCGGTATTTCCGCAGCCGCTCGATCTCGCCCTCCTCACGGAGAATTTCAAGGAGCTTTTCCGCCTCCTCGGCAGGTATCGGAAAAGAGCTGAAGGAGGTATAATAGTCTTCCCGGCTCTTCAAGCAGCAGCTTGCGGAGAAGAGCCAGTTTTCCTCCTGCTTTCGCAGTGCGAAGGCATATACCGGATTGCTTGCCATACCGTAGTAGGAGGTGTGGAATGAAATGATATCATCGACCGTATGCTTTTGGCTGCTTCCGCAGCCAAAAAGTTCGGACACTACAAGGAAAACAGACATGATGCTCACCGCTCTTAACAGTATCGTGCGCTTCATGGCATCAGGACAGCGGCTTACCGCACTCCGGACAGAATTTCGGCGGTTTTGTCTGATTCTCCGGGGTGTAGCCGCAGGACGCACAGCGCACCGTCTTCGGAGCCGGTCTCCGGCACCCGCAGTTTTCACAGAAATTATTCGATTGATCCCTGGAGCCGCAGGACGGGCAAACCCACGTTTCGCCGGCGGAGGTCTGAGCCGCGGCAGCTGAATCTGCCTCAACAGGCGCGGGCTTCGGAGCTCCGCAGTTCTCACAGAATTTCGCGCCGCTGCTCTTTGCGCCGCAGGACGGGCAAACCCACTCGCCGCTTGGCTGAGAAACCGGCAGGGAGTCAGAAAGCTCGTCTTCGGCGCGGATTTGCTTCATCATTCCGTCGCCGTCCAAAACACGGAACCGTTCGCTACGGCGCATCAGTATATCCGCGAGCTCGTGCATTTTCTGCTCGTATGCGCGATAGAGGTCGGTGAAGCGTCTGTCAGGACGGTTTCCGTCACTCAGTTCAAGCTCGATCTCGTCAAACCACGGGGAATCCACGTGGATGGTGACATTGAACTCATAGTCGCATTCGTAGCGGCGCGGCTCGTAGCTTTTCTCGTTGCCCTCGGAGTCCTTATAGAAGATTTCTTCCTTGTTTTCCCGAATGTCCGTTTCAACATTTCTTACCTGTGAGAGGTTAATCAGATCCGGGTTGCCGCTGCGCCAGTTTGAAAGTCCCGTGACGATGAAACGCTCGCTTATCGGGTCAATATAAACGTTCTTGCTTCCGTCAAAGGTGACGGACGGCGAGAAATCAGCGAGCCGCTGCTCGTTCTCTTTACGGTAGGCGAGCTGTTCCTTTATTTCAGCGATTGTCGAGTTTCTGCGGTCGCTGAAGAACGGGGAGAGCTTTCCTGCGCAGTCCTTGCAGAGATTGCCGTCCTCAAGCTTGCGGTTCCCGAGAAAACCAATCTTGGCACCGCAGACATCACAGTATTTTTTGTCAAATAATCCCATTATAAGGATCCTCCTTGTTGTTTGTTGGCCGTCAGCACGACCCGTTTGGTGTTATCCGCATCAAGACTGTATCCGAAGAACGGGATAGCAGTGCTTCTTGTCTCAATGTTCCGTTTGATGCATCCCGTTTTGTTGTGTCTTGTTTTTTTTGATTTTTCATAGCCGATTCTCTTCAGATTAGCAAGAAAAATAGGCAGGCGCGTTATGTGCAGGTTTAACCCAAGCCTAAGATCTCCCATGTATCCTTTTCCGCGTCGTAGATATAAATCATGTTGTCCGAGACGGCGTACTGCCGTTCCTGTACGAAAGCGTCGTCATGATTCGTTCCGAGCGCGAAGACCATGCACGGCCGCCCGTCGATTTGCTGTATGGCTCCGGTGTAGAGAAGTGACATACCGGATTTCATCAGATTGTTCACATCCTCCGTCTCACGCAGCAGTTCGAACGCGATCTGCACGTCATTCTCATCGAAGGACACATCGTTATAAACCGAGAGATCCAGACAGCCCTCTGTCCCGGCGAGATGACCGTCCATCATCGAAAGCGCCGGACGGTAATCGAAAGTTTCTCCGTCCTTTGTCAGTCTGATCAATGTGTCGGGGTATATTTCGCTGACATTGCATCTTAAGACAATTACCTCGTCAGCTTTTCCCGTATACACCGGCTCATCGGTATGATCGTCGAACTCGCCGGAATCGGTCACGGTGACCCGGAAGACTGACGCCGACCAGCCGGCAGCGGGCAGTATGGCGTAAAGCTCCGCGCCTCCGCAGTCGATGACGTCTTCGTAGCCCTGAATGAACGGATATAACGGCTCAAAAGTATCTTTTATCATATTGTCGAGATCATCCTTCGTCGTTTCATACCCGACATAGCCGAGAAAGGCTGCGCCGACGGTCATGCCGCTGTCCTCCAGCGCCTTTCGCGCTGACGGCAGAGCCATTGAGCCGCTGTCAGCGCCCGGAAGACTCTGCTCCGGAGGACTCGGCTGCTTTGTCCCGGCGGATGTCGATACTTCGGTGTCCTTTGATGTGTCTCCGCCGCTTTTTGCCGGCGTTTTAGCGCAGCCGCCGAGAAAGAGGGCGAGGAGTACACAGACAATGACTGTTCGTTGTTTTCGCATGACTTGCTCCTTATACTGTTTCCGGTCAATGCAATTGCCGGTTCTTTTTCAGAGGCTCGCTATCACTGCCGCGAGATACTTCTCACTGACTGACATGAAAACGATTGCGTCGGCGTGACCTTCGAGCTTGGCGTTGATGATCTGCTCGGCGAGCTTCTTGTCGGCATCGCCATCCGTGATGAAGATGATTTTGCAGCCCGGAAGCTTTTTTCGTATGCTGTCCGCCAGTGAAATCCGTTCCGGCATCCTCCACGGCGTGTATCTGGTCACTTCCATCATGACGACAGACGGCTGATGTATCTGGCATATGTCGAAAGTCATTTCCGGAGATTTTGAAATAACTGTCAGATAATCGTCAAGCTCCTGCAGCAAAGCGCGTTCGAGCAGCTTTGCGTAAAGTCCGCTCTGCAAGTCAAGCACGATCCTTCGCATTTTTCTTCACCACCTTTGTTTTTCCGGGCGGAGAAAAGTCCGCCCGGAAGGAAAGCCTCACAAAGAGTAATGGATGCAGAACCGAGTGAGCGCGGTTGCGATCATATGTCTTAACGCGTTGTCGAGCGGAGCGAGATTTCCGTCCACTTCCTCGATTATTTCCTTCGAGTAAGCCCATGCCATGGCGTCAAGTGCCCAAGAATCGATCTTGGAGGCGTCGGGCTGGGTCAGCTTGCCGTTTGCGGGAACAATGAAATTGCGGCTCTTCGCATATCTGTAGAGGAAAACCGCCAGCTGCTCGCGCGTGATCGGATCGTCCGGTCCGAAGCGTCCGTCGCCGTAGCCGTTGGTGACGCCGTGCTTTACAGCCCACGCGACTGCGTCGGAATACCACTGACCGGCGGGAACGTCATAAAATTCGTTTGATGCCGCCGTCACGGGCGAACCCTCAAGTCTGTAGAGAACCGTGACGATAGCGGCTCTGGTGAGATTGCCCATAGGGTCGAAGGCGTCCGCGCTGACGCCGTTCATCAGAAACGGATCGTGATTGTTTGCATACCAGACGCTGCCGTAATAGGGATCGCCGAGGGACACGTCCTTAAAGGGAAGGACTTTCTTCTTCGGAAGAAGCAGACAGGAGAAGACGAGCAACTGTATATCGTCATTGTCATTGGCGATACACGTATAGTAGAACGTCTTGTACATATCCTCGTCTTTGATGCCGTGCATCAGGAGTGCCTGACCGTTGCTGAGGAGCGTGTTGTTGAGAAGTCTGCCGTTTCGGTCGCATTGGTACCAGGCGTATCGGATATTTGCGGATGCGTTGTCAGCCTTGACCTCGAAGCTGAAATCCTCATCGGAGCTGTAGACGACGACGTGCTTTGCCGCGTCGTCGCTGTAGCGAAGGGTATATTTCCCGACAGCGGCGCCCTTTTCGGTTACGTTTACCTGAACGGGCGCGGGAACGACTGCAAGCCGGCTCTTTTCGCCGTCTATCACACAGGAAATTTCACAGTAATAGTACTGCGTTCCGACCTTGTCGGTGGGAATCGTGAGAACCGGTGTGGTCGCTCCCTTGATCGCAATACCCGAGCCGACGACCTTGGACGCCGAGCTGTACCACTGAACTTTCAGATCCGTTGCGAGCATCGGGTCAATGTTGGTTTGGGCGGTGACAGTCGCCTTGTCGCCGACCTTGAGGTCAAAGCTTGATTTCGAGTAGGAAAGCTCGAGATCGAAATATTTGACGTCCTCCTGTCCCTCGATATCCTCGGGGGTGAATGTCGCGACCAGATAGTATTTGTTCTCAAACTTCTGCTTTCCGCCGCCGGAGGTCTCACCCTCGGCAACAATCTCGGCATCCTTTGATTCTATGCTGAAATTGTGGTTGGTGAGGATGTCGTCCGTCCAAAGGAAGCTCTTTTCAAGAGAGAGAGGAATCTTTACGGTGTAGGTCTGACCGGATTCGAAGGTCTTGTGAGCCGGAGTCCATACGGGCTCGCCGTAGATTATGCCGTCGTCGTCGCTGTCAAAATGCTTTCTGTCGGGAACTCTCGCTCCGACCTTGAGAGCAGCGTCGCCGATGAAGTAGACAGAGCCGCTGTTGATATAAGCCTGCTCACCGAAGACGCCGACCGTTACTGGGAAGACATAGAGATATTCGTCGGTTCCCATCGAGGGGGTGCGGATTTTATACTCACTCACCTGTCCGTTCCAGACAGCATAGCTGTCCTTGGAAAAGGTGTAGCCCTCAGGGAGCTTTACGTTTACGCCGACGCTGATGTTATCGCCCTTGGATACTTCATTGATTTCCTTTCGGAACATCTCGTATTTGACTGCGGTAACCGTTCCGATCGACGCGGTAGCCGTGCGGTCAAGCTCCTGACCGTGCGCCGGGACGTCAAGATCGGTGATTTTGATTTCCTTCGCCTCGCTGCCGATCGTCACCGGGAAGGAGAAGGACAGCGTGTTGCCTTTCTTGTATGTAAACACACTCGCGTCGACCTTCTCGCCGTTGATGGTCACATTGCTCAGCGCAGGCGACCAATAAAGCTCACCGTCATCCACCCAGCCGAAGTAGTAGCCTTCGGTGGGTCTGAGCTCTACTTGGATTTCAGCCTCGACACCGGCATAGTAATCCGGGATGACCTCGTCGTCGTGAGTTCCGGCACCGGTGATCTCGAACCACGCTCTGAGGAACCTTGCGCCGTTACCCTCGGATTCCACCTTGAGTTCCGGGAAGGGCTTCCCGGCGGCAAAGGGCTCATCGTATGTGACCCTGATATCGCCGCTGAACGCTTCCTTTTCCTTGACGGTGATGATATAAGCATCGGTATCCCTGTAACTGCCGCTGTTGTCACGATAATACCACATGTGGTACATCTCCAGCTCTCCGGTTTTTATATACTCCACGGTATCAGTGGATTTTATGCCAGAGTATTTTGTGATTTCTTTTCCGTTGATCAGCACCATTGAGGGGTCGCTGAAGCCATAGACGTTGCCGTAGTCTTCCGGTCCGATTTGACGCGGAAGACCGTACTCGACGCCGATATACTTGGTCTCCGTATACTTGTATGCCGACGCCGTGACGCCGAGAGCGCTTATGAGGATCGCAGTCATTACGGCGATAATGAGCAGTCTTGCGATCTTGCTTGCGTTTTTTTTCATTTTGCATTTCTCCTTTGTAATCATAGATTTTGTTCGCCTGACGATCGGGAGACGTACCGATCATCTTGCAATTTCATTATAATGCATATTTTGGCTTTTGTCACTGTCACAAGTGTCAGTTATTTCGCCGAAAGCACAAAAATCCTCCGGGAAAATCCCGGAGGAAATCGTTCATTCTGTATCCCGGAGCGTCGTCACGATCAGCTTGTTTTCGATGGCGGTGGCGATCAGCTCTTCCTTGTTGTTGAAGCCGCCCTTTTCGATCATGTCCGAAAGGTTCCACCGGACTCCGCTGACCGACAGACCGAACTTGTCGGCAATCTCCCGGTAGGTGAAGCCGCGTATGTAGTGGCGGAGGATCTCGATCTGTATCGGTGAGATGTCGCCCGACAGCATATTCTTCATCTCGACAGACGGAGCTGCGCCCGGAAAGATCCGCTCGCCGTTCATGGTCCGCATAATCACGTCAAGCAGCTCCTCCGTGCCGTGATCCTTGTACCACAGGCTGTCCGCCGCGCCGCGCTTTGCCTCGGAAAGCACGTTCGGGTCGATGAGCGAGGTGATCACGACGACTTTAATGTGCGGAAACCTCTCTTTTATCCGTCTTCCTGCCGCGAGACCCGAGTGCTTGTGCAGTGTAAGGATGTCCATCAGCACAAGATCGACGTCGGCTCCGCAGCGGCTCTCAATGTCAAAAGCATCTCGAAACGTCCCGATGAGGCGGAACCGCTCATCCGATTCGAGTATCAGCGAAAAATGCTTCAGCATATAGCGGTCGTCTTCGACCAGTATCGTGTTTACCATATCTCATCCTCCGTTATCGGCAGATTGAGAAGCAGCGCGAAGACGGGAGAATATGCCGTGAGCATTTCGCCGCCCATGGATTCGACGCTTCGTCTCAGCGATGAAAGTCCGCTTCCCTCGATTATCTTTCCCTTCGGTTTTTCGCCGTCGTTGGTTATCGTGACCGAGCAGATCCCGTGCCGTTCCTGTAGGTTGACAGCCACATAAGTCCCGTGTGCGTGTCTGACGCAGTTCGTGGCGCATTCGCGTATTGCAGCCACCACAAGCTGCTCAAGCCTTGTGTTATGCGGCATATACCCTTTGAGTATAAGCTTGATTCCGAGCTTTTCGCAGTTCTTCACCTCATCCGCAATGTCCCCGTTCAGCTGCGGCGGAGACGCCGAGAGAACGCTCACGGCGTCCCTCAGCGCGGCGAGCTTCTTGTCTGCCTCGTCCGCGTTCTCCATGATGTCCTGAATCGTTATGAGACTCCGTCCCATCGTGTCGTGAGTCCGGATCTTCATCTCAAGGCTCTCCTTTTCCCGGATGTCGTCGGTCATACGGTCATACATCGCGCGGAGTTTGCGGTTGGTTTCGGCAAGACGCCGGTTTTCGCTCTCAAGCTGCTCCTTTACGCGGTGGAGCTCCGTGATATCCTGCGCGGTTATCTGCCGCCAGCCTTTCTCTCCGCTTACGGTTATCTGCTCCGAGTTGAACAGCCTCACGTTTCCGTCAGGAAAGAAAAATGTCCCGTTTGATGACCGTTTTCCGTCCGGCCCCGCAGGAAACAGCACCGTGTCGAGCTCGCCGATCATCTGCGGATAGGAACCTGTCATCATATAGGAAAGCTCACGCATGGTCTCGTTGCAGAGGATTATCCGCCCCGCCGGGTCGGCAAAGCAGATCCCCATTGTGAGGGCATTCGTCGCCTCGCGGATGGAATCGGGAGTGATGCGCTCGAAAAGCCGTTTACGCTCCATGGGGATCGCGATAGAAAGATGAATAGCCGCCAGAAACAGCAGAACAGCGACCGGAATCCACGGAAGTCTGCACAGCCCGGTGTCCGCGTCCCCGTACTGTGGGAACAGTATCAGTGCCGCAAACAGGATGAAAAGCGCAAGGAGGGAGACAAGCTTTTCCGCAAACCGCACCGAACGGTGTGCTTTGTATATAAGGAGCGCGGTCTCTCCGATCACCGCGACAAAGAGCATCATGGCAAACATTGATCGCAGAAGAGGCGGCAGTGTATAAAAAGCGTTCATGCTTCGCCTCCCTCCGACTCGAGCGGCAGAACCAGCGTCTGCTCGCCGTCGTCTGTATCGATTTTCGCAGAAGGGTACTTGTGCGTTATCTCCGATAAATCTCTTCGGGTGTCGAGCGAGACCGTGACGCGAAGAAGGCCGCACGGACGTGCGAGCCGGACGTTGACCGCTTCAAGCTCTCCGAAGGTCTCCTCAACGCAATCCTCGAAAAAGTCGTACGCGAGAGCCGCCGCCCTGCCGTTCAGCATCTCGCCGTCGACAAAACATGTCCCGCGCACCGAGAGAAGTCGGAGCGCCCGTATTGTCTCGCCGAACGCGTTCTCCATCTCGGCTGCCGGAATGTCATAATTGCGGTAGTTCAGCAGCGCGAGATGCCGCCTTCGCTTTATGAAGCCGCAGAGCACCGCGATCCGAGCGAGTATTCTCTTTGCCTCGTCCGAGTTTTTGTCCGAGGCGCGGTACTCGTCGACCCTGACGGCAATCTTGTCCATCTGCTGCTGCGTGACGCTGCGGAGCATATCGTAGAGCCGGTTTTTCTCCTCGATTTCCCTGCGCTTCTTGTCGCGCGTGTACTCGTAGCGGAGAAGGGAGTTGCGCTCCTCGAGCTCTTCCTTGACCTCCTGTGTCTCTGCACCGCGCTTTATGAGCTCCGAGACGTCCTCGGTCCAGATGGCGTGTCCGCCTTTTATCGGTATATTGTAGAGAATCCGGTAATCCGAGAGAAGTATCGGCGTGTTTTCGGACGAGACAAGCGTCTCAAGGCTGAACGGCTCCGCGTCAAGCGCGGCGTACCGGACGTAGTAATCGTTGTCGGTGATCTGTGCCGAGCAGCCGGTAACCGCGCGGAACAGCTCTTCGTAGCGCCTGTTCGACGCGATGAGATTGCACTGTATGCAGATCTCGAAGGTCAGGGCGTAGAGGACGGTCTGTGTCACCGTGAGGTCGCCGAACAGAGTCATGAGCCAATCGTATCTCTTCCAGTAAACGAAGATATAGACTATCGCCAACCCCGGCGGTATCAGCGGCAGGATTATGAGCCTGCGCGTCAGCGGAATCCGGCATTTCCGGAGCATCAGGAAAAGTGTCAGAAGCGCGCAGAAAATCTGCCACGCCATAATGAGGTAATAGACCGCCGCGTAGCTGTATTCCTTGTCGCTCCACTCAAAGAACCCCTGATCTGCGGGAAAAACGAAGACCTTCTGATGCAGGTCGTTTGTTATCACAAACAGGAAGAGAAGCAGCGTCACAGCCCAAAGAAGTCCGGTCCTTTTCGGGATCCGCCATTCGAGCGGCTTTCCGAGCGTCAGTGCGATGACCACGCCGCACATCGGGATGAACAGCATGGGAAGGTAATAGAGATACCACATATACCGGGCGGCGAACCGTATTGTCAGTATGTGGAACTTAAGCGTCCTGACGATCAGCCATAACAGTATCAGCCCGTCGACGCCGATAAGATACCGGCGCACCGACTTATGGACTATCCGGTGCTTCAGGGTGATTCCCCACACGAAGAAGAGCCCCATATACAGAATCGAGCGCACGAGCCCGAGCGGACGGACGAACATCGGCGGCAGGACACCGTTCTTTGTGAGCTGACGGCAGATGAATGCTGAAAGTATTGTCAGGAATACCGCGGAGAGTGTTCGGCTGTATTTCCGGGTGCTGCCGTTTGCGGCGTTCATCTGCGGATCATCTCCTTTGCTTGGGGAACAGTATCGATACGGGAAAAGCCGCAAAGCCGTGTTCGGGTGACAAAGCATCTTGAGCTGATTGGCTGCCCGGACACGCACGGATCCTTGTATCTTTATTTCAGCATAACATGAAGATCCGGTTTTGTCAATGGGGAAGACGAAGATAAGTTCTTCAATCAATATATTCCGACTCCGCATTCCGTTAAGAAAATCCTTTATCTGCGCGAACAAAAAAGCCGGCAATTTGCCGACTTAAGCATTGATAATCATACCGCATACGATAGTCAATTTCATATTCCTGATATTTCTTTCCGGATTTAATCCCCATCTTCATTTTGTATGTTAAATGCTCTGTCTGAATGTTGGCTTTGATCATATGAATCGACGGGGCAGATGCACGCAGTCTCACACCATAGCCGCCCGGCTGCTTGACGATCTCCGGCTCTTCGAGCGTCATATCCTCCACACTCGGCGTCACAATGCCGTAGCCGGTGTCGTTGACCTGCCGGATGGCAGACTCGAATTTTTCAAATTTCTTCTTCATTTCCGAAAGCTCTGTCAACGTCGAAAGCAGCGATTCTTCATCGTCGATCTCAAAGCCGGTCTTGTCGCCCAAAATGCGGTAAAACGCCTCCTCCGGCACATTCACGGCAAGTAACGCCGCACCGGTGGCAAGATCGATCTGCACAAGCTCTACCGTCGCGCCGTATTCATCCTCGGTTAAATCGTCAAAGGTGCTCTTGACCTCACCGACCTTTTCCACCGTTTCGGCACGCCGGGCAATTTCGGCAATCAGATTCTTCTTTAACGGATGATTTTCCTCTAAACAGTTCATAAAATGCGGCAGCTCGAAGCGCAGCTCTTTTATCGGGAATTCCAATAACACAAGTTCCAAAATTTTGCGGATGTCCTCTTCGTCCAAATCAAGACAGCTCACAAGCGCTACCGGCACATGGTATTTGTCCTCTAATTCCACCGCAAGATTTACCGAGCTTTCGGCCGACGGCGTTGCGGAATTGAGAATGATGACAAACGGCTTGTTCTGCGCCTTTAATTCTTCAATGACGCGCGTTTCGGCCTCCACATAATTCTCGCGCGGCAGTTCGCCGATGCTGCCGTCGGTCGTGACCAAAATGCCGATGGTGGAATGCTCGTTGATGACCTTTTTGGTGCCGATCTCGGCGGCTCTTTCAAATGGCATAGGCTCTGCCGCCCAAGGCGTCATGACCATGCGCGGCTTGCCTTCTTCGGTAAGTCCCATGGCACCCGGCACAATGTAGCCGACGCAGTCGATCATTTTGACGCGAAAGGCGGCATTGTCGCCCAAATGAAGCGTGACAGCCTCGTTGGGAATGAATTTCGGCTCGGTGGTCATAACTGTCTTTCCTGCAGCACTCTGCGGAAGCTCGTCTTGTGCGCGGCTTTTGGCGTGTTCATCGTCCATATTGGGAAGTACAAGAGTGTCCATAAAGCGTTTGATAAAGGTGGATTTGCCGGTGCGCACCGGCCCTACCACGCCGATGTAAATGTCGCCGTGCGTCCGTTCGGCAATATCGTTGTAAATGTTCTGCGTCATAATGCGTCCTCCTTGTGGTCTTTGTACCAGTGTATGTGAGGGGAGAGGGGATTATGACGGCGCACAGCAAGAAGAGAATTTTTTCGGGAAAAGCTTGATTTTTGGAATAATACATGATATAATAATAGACAAAAAGAAACAAAAATGCATTTTGTACAAAGGAGTATGACAGATGAAAAAACGAATTATCTTATTTTTCGCTATGGCAGCTTTGCTCACCGTGTGCGCAGTTGGCGTGAGAGCGGAAACCTATGGAAATCTTACATACCGCATATCCGACGATGAAGTTACGATAACCGATTGTGATTCTTCCGCAACATCTGTCACGATTCCGGAAACAATTGACGGCTATCCGGTGACGAGTATTGGCCGGTATGCCTTTGTGCGCCGTGCCGATCTTACAAGCATTACCATCCCGAATAGTGTAACAAGCATTGGCGGTGCTGCTTTTTGCGACTGCACCGGTCTTACAAGCGTCACCATCCCGAATAGTGTAACAAGCATTGGCGGAGGCGCCTTTTCCGGTTGCACCGGCCTTACAAACATAACTATACCGGACAGCGTGACAAGCATTGGTGGCACTGCTTTTTCCGGCTGCACCGGTCTTACGAGCATTACCATACCGAATAGCGTAACAAGCATTGGCGATTTTGCCTTTTCCGACTGCACCGCCCTTACAAACATCGCCATACCGGACAGTGTAACGAGTATTGGCAAGTATTTCTTTCGGAAATGCACTAGCCTTACGAGTATTACCATACCGAACAGCGTAACAAGCATTGGCGAAGAAGCTTTCTATGATTGTACCAGCCTTACGAGCGTTACCATACCGGACAGTGTGACGAGCATTGACAATCGAGCCTTTTCCGGTTGCACCAGCCTTACGAGCATTGTCATACCGGATAGCGTAATAAGCATTGGCGCGGCTGCTTTTTCCGGCTGTACCAGTCTTGCGAGCATTGTCATACCAGACAGTGTAACAAGCATTGGCATCTCTGCCTTTAACAACACGCCTTGGTATAACGCAAAACCGGATGGCCTTATTTATATAAATAAAGTGTTATATAAATACAAAGGAACAATGCCTAGTAACACAAAGATTGATATAATTCCGGGTACAGTAAGCATTTCCGGTTTTGCCTTTTCCGACTGCAATGGCCTTACGAGCATTACCATCCCGGACAGCGTAACAAGCATTGGAGCGAAAGCCTTTTCCGGCACCAACCTTACAAACATTACCATACCGGCCAGTGTAGCAGAAATATCAGAAAATGCTTTTGATTCCACGCAATTAACAGATATATATTATAGCGGTACGGAAAAAGAATGGAAAAATATAAACATACTTAATGGCAACGAACCTTTGTTTCAAGCTACTTTGCATTGTGCGCCTGAATTACCAAACCAACTTGTGCTGACGATCGGTCAAAGAACAGCTCACGCGTTCGGACACACAAAGATCAATGACGTAGCACCGGTTGTTGTCAACGGCCGCACCATGCTTCCGGTACGTTTTTTGGCTGAAAACTTGGGAGCGTCGGTCGCGTGGAATGAAGAAAAACAGCTTGTTACCATTACCGGAAAAAATCAAAACCAAGAGGATGTCACAATTCTCATTACCATCGGCGCGGCAAATGCGCAAATAAACGGACAATCCGTTGCTTTGGAAGCTCCTGCCTTTGTTGACCAAAACCGCACCTTTATGCCCGTTCGTTTAATTGCGGAAGCACTCGGTGCAAGTGTTGACTGGAATGAAGCCGAGCAAAAGGTCATTATTACAAAGACGTAAATTGTAAATATTATTTTAGCTTAACGTCCGCCAAGTCTCCCTTGCCGGACGTTTTTTTCTCAAACTCCTAAAATCTGCCGTCAAGCACTTGATTTATTTACATTTATTTGGTAAAATAATGAAGCATTTCAATTTCAGGAGGAAAACAGACCTATGTGGTTAATTTTAGCGCTGACGGCGCTGCTTTTTTGGAGCGGTTCGGACTTATTCAGCAAAATGGGCTCGAAGCCGAACGACAAATACAGTCATTGGAAGATGGTGATTGCCGTCGGTCTTGTGATGGGTATTCATGCGATCATCGAAATGCTCACCGGTACGCCGGTATCGTTTCAGGCGATCCTTTATTATCTGCCGGCATCCAGCATGTACATTTTATCCATGATTTTCGGTTATGTGACACTGCGTTACATTGAGCTTTCGGTTTCTTCGCCGATTTGCAACTCTTCCGGCGCGCTTGCCGCCATTTTATGTTTTCTGGTACTCGGACAGACCATTGACGGCCTTTCGACGGTCGGCGTTGTTTTGGTTTGTGCCGGTGTGTTGCTGCTCGGCATTTCGGAATACACCGAAAATGAAGAAGCGCGCAGGGCGCGTCAGAGCAAGGCGAATGTCAAATACTCCAAGAGCGTGCTTGCCATTCTGCTGCCGATTTTATATTGTATCATCGATGCGCTCGGGTCGTTCTTCGATACCATGATTTTAGACGAAGAAAACACGGTTTTGCCGAATATTTTCCACTATCTGCCGGAGGATACCGCCAATGTGGCATATGAATTGACCTTCCTCTTTATGGCGCTTGTGGCGGCAATTTATGTTTTCATCATCCGCAAGGATACCGTCGTTATCAAAGCTGAGGGCTTTAAGGGCATTGGCGCGGTGTGCGAAACCATCGGCCAGTTAGCGTATATTTATGCGCTTTCGGCGAATGCCGTTGCCGCAGCTCCCGTTATTTCGGCGTATTGCGCGGCGTCGGTTTTATGGAGCCGCATTTTCTTAAAGGAAAAGCTTTCGTGGAAGCATTATGCGTCGATTGCCGTGGTTTTTGCCGGAATTATCATTCTCGGCGTTGCCGAAGGCTTGGCGGAAGCATAAGACATTCGGAATTTTTCAAAAGGTTCGTTTAGGTGTATCAAAACCGCCAACAACCCTTCCGACGCACTCCGTGCGCCACCTTCCCTTGCACAGGGACGGCAAATGCTGCCGCAGCTGCAGTGAAAAGCGCCGATTGCAGCGCACTTTTCCGGCTCCCTTGTGTAAAGGGAGCTGTCAGCTGTGCTGACTGAGGGATTGATTTTTCTGATACAAAGGGCTTTGTGACACGCTCTGCCGTTCTCATAAGAGAACGGCATTTTTCATCTTTTTTTCATTTGTTATAGACAATTCCGCTTTTTTGTGATAGAATGACGGTAACCGGTTTTGCCGCAAACGGCCTATGCTTTGTTACACGGCAAACCGCCCGAAAGGAGCTGTTCTTGCATGAAAAACATCTCGGAAATCGATTCCAACTTTCAAACAAAATCCGCCACCGGCGGCACGTTTCACAGCGTCGATCTGCCGCCGTTTGTTCTGTATGGCGTGCAAAAGGATGCCGACGGCTATTATCGGATGCCGCCCGAAATTGCCGCGAACGTCAGCGACGGCGTGAACACGCTCAACCGCCAGACCACCGGCGGTCTTGTGCGCTTCCGCACAAATGCGCCGAAGCTTTCGTTACGCGCTTCCGGAGCCGTGTGCAACGGTATCATGGCGCATATGACCGCGCTTGGCTCAGCCGGCTTTGATCTGTTCTGCGGCGAAGCTTTTATCGCCTCGTTTCCGCCGTGCTCCATGCCGCTCGGAACGGATTATTCGGCGGAAAAGGTGTTATACTTAAATAACGCCGTTCCCGATGCGGACGGGTTTTACGAAATGACTCTGTATTTTCCGCTGTATGGCGCGTATCGGGAGATTTCGCTAAGCATTCCCGAGGGATATGAATTCCGTGCGCCGCGCAAAGCCTTCCGCAACCAAAAGCCGGTCGTGTTTTACGGCTCATCGATCACCCAAGGCGGCTGTGCGCCGACGCCCGGCATGGGATATACCAACATTCTGTCCCGGTACTTGAATGCCTATTGCATCAATCTCGGCTTGTCGGGCAGCGCGAAAGCCGAGGATTCCATGATCGGGTATCTTGCTTCGCTCGACATGGAGGTGTTTGTGCTCGATTATGACCACAATGCGCCGAATGCGGCTCATTTGGCGGCTACGCATGAAAAGCTGTTTGCCGCTGTGCGAAGCGCACATCCAGCGCTGCCGATTGTGATTTTGTCCTCCATTCCGTGCTATTCGCCGGATTTTGAACAGGAAAAGCGGCGTGACATTATCCGCAAGACCTATGAAAACGCCTGTGCGGCAGGCGACGAAAATGTGTATTTTATCGACGGAGCATCGTTCTTTACGCAGGTTCCGTTTGATATGGCGACCGTGGATGGCTGTCATCCCAACGGGCTTGGAATGTATTTGATGGCAGAAGGCGTTCGGAAGGTGCTTGAACCGTTACTTTAACCGACAGCAAGGAGAATGAAAGGCATTATGGATTACGTGAATCCCTTTGACCAGTGGAAGCAAGAGAGCCTGTTTGATGAATCCGATCCGTATTTTTTCCGCATGGAGGACAATGTGCCGAAAAGCCCGGAGAGTATCACACATTGCTTTTTTACCGGTCACCGCAGCATTCCCGAAGATAAAAAGCCCGCGCTTCTTGTGCGCATGAAAAGCACCGTTTCGTACTTATATGCCAAGGGTGTCAAAACCTTTCATGCCGGCGGTGCGCTCGGCTTTGATATGCTGGCGGCGGCACAAATTGTCGATTTGCGGCGGTCACACCCGGAAATGCGCTTGGTGTTGGATCTGCCTTTTCATAACCAGACGGAGCGCTGGCATACGGAAGCCAAACGCTTTTATGCGTTCTTTTTGGAACAGGCGGACGAGGTGCGGTATGCCTATGAGGGGGAGATCACCGATGCCGGAAATGCCCGAAAATATTTACTCATGCGCGACCGGCTCATGGTACAGGCCGCTCATTACGGCATTGCCTATTTTTCCGGTGCGCGCGGCGGCACGTCCTATACCTTGGCTTTTGCCGAAAAAAACGGTTGTGAGCTGTATAATCTGTATGAACCCTGACACTCACAGAAAGTTGCTTTCGGCAAAGCACAAAAAGCTTTGCGCCAGATCCTGCCGCCAAAGGACGCTTGCGGGATTCAAGCTGCCGACCGTGACGTACCCGGTGCTTGCCGAAGCGTGAACATACTCGTCGTCGCCGATGTAAAGCGCCATATGGCTCTTGAAGTAGATCAAATCGCCCGGCTGCAGCTGTGTTTTGTCGATCTCGTGCACATACCGCTTGTCGGCATAGGCATCGCGCCAGAGCGGCAGACCGTTTAAGGCATACACCGTGAAGCATAGCCCTGAACAGTCGATGCCGCTCGGTGTGCGGCCGCCCCAGCGGTACGGCGTGCCGAGATACGACAGGGCGTCGTCGCAGATTTGCTTGCGCAAGGCAGAAATTGTATTTTCAGGCAAGCCGGTGCGGCTTTTCAACTGAACAGAATTCGGATTTTCCGGATAGCCGGAGGAGGAAGAAACGTCTTTGACGTTTCTTCCTTTTTGCTCGGTTAGCAGAGGCCGCAGTGCGGCGGTCGGTACGAAAAAGCGGCGGCCCTTGTGGAGGATCGGGAAAAAGCGGTCACTGCTTAACGTCGGACGCCGGGCGAGTACGACCGCCGCGCGCGGCAGTGTCAGGATCGGCCGGTATTTGTACAGGCTGTCTAACAGCACATCGCAAAAGGGTGCCGTGACCGCGAACGCATACAGCTTCTCATGCGGCACAGCGTCGCAAAACGGTGCCGGAGTCAACACTTTTTCGGGCAGATAGCCGCAATAGCCGTAAGCCGTTTCACAGCGCACCCAGGCGATGCCGGAATCCGGCGCTGCTTCGGAAAGCACGCGCAAACGGGTGCCATAGGGAAGCTCGTCGCACATTTCGCCGGAAAGCTCGGGCGTGGTGTGCATATAGACGCTTGCGCGATCGATGGTATAAGGATATGTCGGGACGTTTTCGTTCATGCGGAACACCTCGCAGATTTTTATTTTACAGTATATGCGGCAGAGGACGAACGATATGCCGTCCAACCGTTTTTTCTGCAAAGAACGAAAATTTTGAAAAACCTCTTGACAAGCGGCAAAACGGAGACTATAATAACGGTAACCGCTCGGTTACCGTTAAGGGCGCGAACGGCTTCTCTGCCGGAGAACTCCGCCGTGCGTCTGTGCGGGCGAAACCGGCAAAAAGAAAGGTGACTGACTGTGAAAGCAATTGTTTATACCTCCAACACCGGTAGTGCCGCGCAATACGCCGCGCTGTTGGCAAAAGAAACGGCTCTTTCGGTTTATTCGCTTGCCGAGGCTGTGAAAAAGCTGCCGCGCGGCACGGAAATTCTGTATGTCGGCTGGCTGATGGCCGGCACGGTCAAAGGCTACAAAAAAGCGGCCAAACGCTTTGCGGTACAGGCTGTCTGTGCTGTCGGAATGTTTGAGACAGGCACGCAGACCGAATATGTACGCAAAACCAACAAGCTTCCGCCCGAGCTGCCGTTGTTTACGCTGCAAGGCAATTTGGACAGAAACAAGCTGCATGGGCTTTACCGGTTGATGATCGACATCATGCGCAAGGGCGTGACCAAGGGACTTTCCGAAAAGAAAGACCGCACGCCGGAGGAGGATTCGATCCTCTCCATGATGACAAATGGTACCGGGCGCGTTAAGGCGGAAAACTTAAAAGACGTGCTTGCTTGGTTTGCCGGTCGGCAGTGAGAGGTGTGTATGCATTCGTATCAACCGCTTTGGGAATGGCTTGCGCGGCGGAACGAGGAAACCGTTATGCTGACGTTTTCCGAAATCGCCGACATTGCCGGTGTTCCGCTTGGTCATTCTTTCTTGAACGAGAAAAAAGAGCTGACGGCTTATGGCTATCGCGTCGGTAAAATTTCGCTCAAAGCCGAAACCGTCACTTTTGAAAAAATCCATTAACCGGAAAGGAGCTACTTTTTGAAGTACAGTACGTATGCTTCGGTGTGTGTCGCCTGACGAGAGGTCGGCAAATCCACACACGCCGTTCCTCTCGACGAATTGTTTTTTACACATATCATCGGAGGAAGTATCATGAACCGAGAGAATAAACGCAAATCCTTTGAAAAAGGCTATTACAAAACACACGCCTGCAACGACAGCTTTACCTGCAAATTCTGTGGCCGTCCGGTCACACCGCAAAATGCCGGAAGCGACCATCGCAACCATTGCCCGAACTGCCTTTGCAGTCTCCATGTGGACGTCACACCCGGCGACCGTGCCAGCGATTGCGGCGGTTTGATGGAACCGGTTGCGGTTTGGGTGCGTGCCGGCGGCGAATGGGCGATCATCCATCGCTGTAAGAAATGCGGCGTATTGCATTCCAACCGCGTGGCGGCGGATGACAATCCCATGAAGCTCATGAGCATTGCCATGAAGCCGCTTTGCGCACCGCCGTTTCCCATTGAACGCGTCGAGGAAATGACCGCGCTGATGGGCGGCGAGGGACGTATGCGGTAAGGTGTGAGAACAGAGTTTTCTCTCAAAAATAAAACGAACGGCAGAGCTTTTTCTGTCGTTCGTTTTTTGCTTTCCGCAAAATTGCGTTTTCGATTAACAACCCTTCCGTCACGCTTCGCGTGCTGCCGTCCCTTGCACAGGGACGGCAAAATGCCGCCGCGGTCATAGCGGTAAATATCGGTTGCCACGCACTTTTGCGCAACTCTCCGCAAGGGCCGTTCTGCATTCTCTGAAAATTCCGTCTCCTTAGATTTTCATTTTTCAATTCTCAATCCGCTCTGCCGATGCGGGATTTCAGAATTCTCTAAACAGAGAGCCTTTTTCGTTTGTCCCGCGTTATTCCACCGTCACGCAAAGGCTTTCGCCGGACGTTTTTTTCGATAATATCACCCGGTAGATCGCATCGGCATTCGGATAACTCCACCGCCAGTACGGGTGCTCATCAAGCGGCAGAACCTCCACCGCGAAAGCAAGACCCGGCGTGTAGCGAATGACGGCACGAACGCCGTCCGATGTCACGGCAAAGGCGTTTTCGCTTATCGGCTCGGGCTTTGCGCAGAGGATCAGATTGAGCTTTGCGGTGCGCTCTTTGTCTAAGGTAAACTCGTTGGTGATGGTCACGCCGCTTTCGGTCAAAGCCGTCGTTTTCCGATACGATGTAATACCGCTTTCGGGTGCATAGGCCTTTTCGAGCGTCATGCTTGCCGTTTTGGAGGCCGCGTCGACCGTAAAGTTTTCCGCATGATATTGCATGCCCGGAAGCTGTTCGGTATCGTCGGTCGAGAGCGTATTGTGATAGATTGAGCGGTTTGACGGAAGCGTATACCGCTTGTCGCTGAAGGTGAGCTTGGTATATTGGTCGTTGCCGATGTCGATTAAGATCGGCGCGCCGTCCTTAAACACGATATTGGTGCCTATGTCGTTATGGTTGTGGCTTTCGGCATTGTGACCGCCCTTGAACGCGGCGTAAAAATGCGCATTCCGCAAGAACGCGATGCCGAGATCGGTCTGCTCCGTCACTTCTTCGGGCACATAGGGCGATTGCGGCTTTTGCGGTGCGGTGCACAGCTCGATAAACAGACGATAGCCAGGATCCGTGTCCTCCAAGCAGCTCACTGAGGTCATGGTTTGCGCCCAACGGCAAACCGCTTTGCTTCCGGTATATTTTCCGAATGCCGAAACGGCGGCATAGTTCCTTTGAAAAATCAGACGGCAGTCGGAAAAGTTGGCGAATCGGTTACCCGAAATATGCATTTTCATGATATATTCGGCCATATTCTTTAGCTGCGGCTCACCGAAAAAGTTCAACTTTCCGCCGGTCATATCGTATACGACGAGAAGCGATATAAACGTGCCAAGTTCGGCGTCGAACCAATATCCGGGTCCTTCGTCGCAGCCGCCCTCGGGCTTGATGGTATCCATGTACACCGACAGCGATTCGAGAGCCGTGTCAGTAATTCTTTCGCGCTTTTCCATGTCGGGGCAGGTGAGGGCTGCCGCGCACAGGATGTTGGAAATGATCCACGGGCACCAGTTGTTGACATATTTGGTGCGCTTTCCTGCCCACCAATAATAATCGGTATATTTGAGATACGGCTCAAACAGACGGCGGTTGATCTCATACAGAATGCGGTCATTGATGACAAACGGCACTTCTTTTTCGAATTCGTCCTTCAGCAAAAACCAGACCACAGCCAATTCCGCGCCCATGGCAGCGGCAAACAAATCAAGGAACGATACTTCTTCCTTGTAGTCGCACGGAAGCTGTAAAATTTGCATGCCCTCCGGACGGGAAGCCGTGTTGCCGGAGGTATGTGCCGGAAGTCCCCATGTCGGAAGGCTTAACGTGTCCCACACCACATCGATGAGCTTTTGCATATATTTGCCGCTATGTGTGGCATATTCGGCAAAGGCAAAGGCAGCCATCATTTTTTTGCGCAGGAAATACGGTTTTTCATAGTGTGGGCGGTTGCCGTTTAACTCAAATTCGCGGTAAAGGCTTGCCGTGAGCATAGGGATCTCTTTCTCTAACAGCTCGTCGGCGGTTTTGAGGATTTCCGGAACGTTTTCCGGTGCGATGTAAGAATCGATTTTTTTGTAATCGAACAAGGGCGTATAGGCTTCATACGGCAGAAGAAGCCCTTTGGCAGTGACGTTTTTCAAAAAGTTCATGGGATACCTCCTGATTTTGCCTGAAAGGCAGGTTTTATGCACGCGGAGCGTGCCGTCCCGGCAGGGACAAACTTTCCGAAAGGAAAGTTAAAAGTTTTTTTGTTCTACTTTTTGTACTTTACAAAAAGTAGGAAAAAGTTGCTGCTCGGACGTGCAAAAAGTTGCCGGTGGCAAGTTTTTGTGCGTCGGAGACCGCCGAAACAGGGAGAATTGCGAACGGACGTGAGCAAGGCGACCATGTTTCAAGGAGTCGACTCCGTCCTGCGACCTGCGATTCAAAGCACTGACGGAAGTTTTTATGGAGAAATTTTCCGACGGCACGAGCCGAAACCGGTTTTTTTCACAAAACAGTGGCGAAAAGGCTTTGAATCGGTACGAGGCTCCGGCTTTACTGCGTAAGGATTTAGAGCGGACTGCAAAAGAACAACCATGTTCTTCGCGGGCAGTAGGTTATGGCTGGGTGGGAATGGAAAGTGGAGGGCAAAAAAGAACAGTCTTTCAAGCTTATACAAAACAATGCAAAAATGAAAAGCCTTTTATAAACCCATCGCGGCAACACTTTTCTACTACGCCAAAACTAACGGAAGCCAGCAAATTTCATCCGCGAAAACCCACTGTGAGCTTGCAGCAAAACAACCCATTTTCGAAACTTCGCAGTCTTGCGTTAGCACTACGGTAACCCTTTCGCACCGATTCAAATCCTCACCGGCGATACCCGGAAACCTTGCGGTTCCCGGTGTCGCCGGTTACTTGATGAACGCCGGTCACTTTCGCAAAAATCTCGTATCGAGCGGAGATTTGAATCGTCCCCGGAGTCCAGAGGTTCGCAAACCTCTGGTGTACTTTTGGTACTTTTCGTACACGCGAAAAGTACGAAAAACGTTCCTTTCGCAGGAAATTTCGAGGTTCTGCAAACCTCGAATCAGCGCACCGCAATGGCAGCTTCGCACTGCAACAATTAAAACCTTTCCGGGAAGCTTCGAGGTTTTCCAAACCTCGAATCAGCGCACAAAAACAACAACCTCGCACAATCCAATTAAATCCCTTTGCCGCCCTCGGCGGCATTTTTCCTGCTTTTTGATGCAAAAAGCAGAGCAAAAACGCCTTTCCCTTCCGGGAAACAATCGAGGTTCTGCAAACCTCGAGGCAGCTCACCGCAGCCGCGGTGAGCTGCCCTCAGAGAAACTTGAAAAAGTCTTTGATCCGCGCGGCAAATTCGCGTATGTCGCGCAGCGTCTGTCCGCGATAGGTAAACGGATCACTGTTCACACCCTTGGCGTCAAGCCCGATCTTTTGTGCAATATATAATGCCCGGTACAAATGATAGCGTTGGGTCACCACAGCAACGTTTTCATATCCGAAAATGTCTTTGGCGCGTTTCAGGCTTTCCGAGGTCGAATAGCCCATCGGATCCTCGACAATCGCTTCTTCCGGAACACCGTGCGCCAAAAGATAGTTTTTCATCGCTGTTACTTCGTCATACGCCTCCGATGCGCGGTCGCCGCTGATAAGAACCGTGTCCGACACGCCCTCGTTCCATAAGTCACAGGCAAAGGATAGCCGATCGCGCAACATATCGCTCGGACTTCCGTCCGGCCTTAACCCGGCACCAAGCACCAAAATGCAGTCCGCTTTGCTACCGCGCATTTGCTCGACCGTATAGATCTGTTTGCCGCCGGTATGAACCATATATAAATTGATACACGCGCCGATAAGCACAAGAATCAACCCGATAACGACCGCGATCGAAAGAATTTTTAAGACTTTACGCGTTCTTTCGCTCATGCCTTTTTCCCTTCATAGGGCATAAGCAAGGCCTCCATATAGGTATAGCCTTCCTTAAGCGCCGTGGCAAAATCACGGTCTCCGGCCACACCGCCCTCTGCGGAAAACCGACCGTCAAAGCCGTTTTCGGCAAGCGCCTTGAGAAACGCCCGATACGCCGCGTCGTCCCCATCGGTTTCATACGGAATCGAACGGCTTGACGTGGGGCTTGCCAAATGTACATGACCGACCTGTTTTGCAAAATCCGGCACATCCGCCGCCGTTTCACCGCCCATGGTCATGTGATAAAAGTCGCAGAGCACACCGACACGCGGATGGTTGACCGCTTTCGCAATGTCTGCCGCCTCCTTGCAGGTGTTGATGAAATTGGTCTCGGACGCCTGCAATTCTTCGATATTCAAGCGTGCGTCATATTTTTCGAGCATGGGAACGACCTCTTCTGAAAGCAAGCCGACAAAGAATTCCTTTGCGCGCTCACGGTCATAGCCGTCCGGAATTCTTCTCATATAGCCGCTGCCGAACGAGATGCTTTCAAAATGGATTTTGCGTGTCCGTTCGAACGCACGTGCAATATAGTTGCGTGTTTTGCCCATGTCAAAATGACCGTCAAAAAACGTGCCGAGATCGATGCCGAAAAAGCCGTTGGCCGCCACCGGCGTTAAGTGATTCTGCGCCAAAACGGCGAGATATTCGTCCATTTGTTCTTCGGTAAAGGTCGCAAGCTGGGAAAAACCGACCTCAACAAAGGAAAATCCGGCGTCTGCCGTTTGCTTTAGCTTTTCCGGCGAAAAGCCGCCGACGCAGATGACCGGTTCTGTATGGGTGAAATGAAGAGATTTCATGGAAAGCACAGCCTTTCTTATGGCAAATTGTATTGATTTCGGCTTGTATAAGCGGAAATTTTTGCCTTATTTTCACGCATAGTATACCATGAAAATCCCGACAAATCAAGCATAATCCGCACTTTTGCGCGAAAAAGCGGTTTTTGTGCAAAAGTGTCTGGGAAAAGGGCGGTTTTACCGACTTTTCTTTCTTTGGATGAGAGAAAAATATCCTTTGTTTGCAGAATAGTGTCTTGTATTTGAGAAATTGATATGCTATGATAAAGGCGGGCAATAAAGCTGAAGTTTTCAGAGCAAGCTCCCATGGGAAAGGAAGTGTTATAAAGTGGCAGTAACCGGAAAAACAGCCGTTATCACAGGCGCGGCCGTGGGAATCGGCAGAGCGACCGCAATCAAATTTGCACAAAACAAGATTCATTTGTCTTTACTGGATTTAGATTTTGAAAAGCTGCAGAAATTAAAGGAAGAGCTTAGCGAATACAAGGTCGATGTTTTGATATTCAAATGCGATGTCAGCAATGAAGAAGAAGTAAACGACAGTATCCGCAAAACGATGGAAGCATTTGGAAGAGTCGACATACTTGTCAATAACGCGGCCATCTGGAAAAGTGAAAAACCATTTACAGACATACTTTCGAGCGAGTGGAAAAAGTATTTTGATGTCAATGTTATGAGCGTGGTGTATTGCATACGCGCCGTGTTAGATAAAATGATGGAAAACAAATACGGCAGGATCATCAACATTGCATCTGTCGCAGGCGTTTACGGCAATGCCTATATGACGCATTATTCCGCCACCAAAGGCGCGGTCATCGCCATGACCAAAGCATTGGCGAAAGAAGTTACGGATAAGGGCGTGCTTGTCAACAGTGTCTCTCCGGGCAGCGTAAGCCCGTCAGAAAATTTTGATACAGATTCCTATCAAAAGAGCGAGCTTTCTTTTATGGGAAGAACCGGAACAGATATGGAAAACGCAAATTTAATCTATTTTCTTGCAAGCGATGAGTCCAGTTACATATCCGGACAAAATATACAGATCGATGGCTGCAGAAAGAAAATGTAAAGAGATTTACCCTTGTCCAAACCTAAGAAAATCTTATCATCGACGGTCACCCTATGGATGACTATGTAAACAAAAATACAAGGAGAACTGAAACATGAACATGGAACTTGATTTCAAAGGAAAAGCCGTTATCATCACCGGCGCGGCCAGCGGCATGGGCTTATGCGCGTCGCAGAAATATGCCGAAGCCGGCGCACATGTTGTTATGTGCGACGTCAACGCCGAGGGCTTAAAAACGGCAAGTGAAGGCATTACGCCGCAGGACGGCGGCTCGGTGGAACCGTATGTCATCGATATGCGCGACTATGCAGCCGTAGAGAAGCTTGCGGTGCACGTCAAGGAAAAATACGGACATATCGATATTACAGCAAGCTTTGCCGGCGGTTCTGCCGGACGCGTCTGCAAGGAGTTCAAGCCGTTCCACGAGCTTTCGATCGACGCTATCAACTGGGGCGTGGACGTGAACTTAAAAGCGCCGATGTATCTTGCGCGTGCAGTGCTTCCCATTATGCTTGAGCAAAAGAGCGGCGTTATCATCAATATCGGTTCGATCACCGGCGTTTCGGCGGCGTATGATGCGGAATACAGTGCGGCGAAATCGGGACTGATCGGTTTTACCAAGAGCATTGCCATCATCGGTGCGCCGCACGGTGTGCGGTGTTGTTTGGTGTCTCCGGGCGGTGTGATGACGCGTCCGGGCATGGCCGGTTTCAAGTGCCCGATGAACCGTGTTGCCGAGCCGGAGGAGATCATCAACGTGGTGTTATTCGTTTCGTCGGACAAGGCATCATTTGTCACGGGCGACAATTATCTTGTCGATGGCGGCAGAGCCTGTGGGGCGATGGCCTGAGGAAAACCGGAGCTGTAAAAAGGTATTTTTACAGCTCCGGTTTTTCGTTTGCCGCAGTTGCGGCAAAAAAATGTTGCGGCAGCAACACAGGACCGCCGAAAGGCGGAAAAAAGGATTTAATTTGTTTTGTGCGAGGTTGTTATTTGTGTGCGCTGCATCGAGGTTTGCAAAACCTCGGAGCTTCCTTAAAAAGGTTTTAATTGTTGCGGTGCGAAGCTGCGGCTGCGGTGTGCTGATTCGAGGTTTGCGTAACCTCGGAGCTCCCCGGAAAGGGAGACGGGTTTATTCTTTTTGCGTTGTGCAAAAAGAACCAAAAAGCACACCAGA
>CAKSCV010000024.1 GCA_934444645.1 uncultured Eubacteriales bacterium
TTTGAATCGTCCCCGGAGTCCAGAGGTTCGCAAACCTCTGGTGTACTTTTGGTACTTTTCGTACACGCGAAAAGTACCAAAAACGTTCCTTTCGCAGGAAGTTTCGAGGTTTCGCAAACCTCGAATCAGCACACCGCAGCCGCAGCTTCGCACCGCAACAATTAAAACCTTTTTAAGGAAGCTCCGAGGTTTCGCAAACCTCGAATCAGCACACAAAAACAACAATTGCGCACTAACAAACTTAAATCCTTCCGCCGCCTTACGCCAGTGTCCCTGCCGGGACGGCACACTCCGTGTGCTTTTTGCCGCCTTTGGCGGCACTATCTTTGTTGCAGATGCAACAAAGACTCGCCGCTAAACCTCCATGATGACCGGCAGAATCATCGGCTTGCGCTTGGTAATGCCGTATATGTGCGTCGTGAGCGCATCCTTGATGCGTCCCTTGATGGTGTTCCATTCGTCAATGTTGCTGTCAAAGCATTTTTCAATGGTCTCTAACGCAATGCCGCGTAAGCTGTCCATGAGCTCCTCGGCTTCCTTGACATAGACAAAGCCGCGTGAAACAATGTCCGGGCCGGATAAGATCTCTTTGGTTTCAAAGCTGATGGTCGCTACCACCACGATCAAGCCATCCTGTGCCAAGTGCCGACGGTCGCGAAGCACCACGCTGCCGACATCGCCGACACCCAGTCCGTCAATGAGCACCTTCCCGGCTTGCACATGATCCTGCGTGCGAATACCGCTTTCGGATACTTCAATCACCATGCCGAGTTCCGGAATCACAATGTTGCTTCGATCCACACCCATCTCTTGAGCCAAATCCGAATGCGCCTTCAAATGACGGTATTCGCCGTGGATCGGGATAAAATATTTCGGCTTGACAAGCGATAAGATTAGCTTTAATTCTTCTTGGCAGGCGTGGCCCGATACATGAACATCCGCAACCGCATCATTCAAAAGTGTAACACCTTTTTTGAGCAGTTCGTTGACAATTTTGTTGACTAATTTTTCATTACCCGGAATGGTGGAGGCCGAAATGACCACTAAATCCGAATCGGACAGCGAAACCTTGTCGTGCTCCGCAAAGGCCATGCGATACAGCGCACTCATCGGCTCACCCTGTGAACCGGTCGTGATGATGGTCAATTCCTCCGGCTTGAAGCGCTTGATCTCATTGATATCGACAAGCGTGCCTTCGGGAATGTCCATATAACCGAATTTCTGCGCGGCGGCAATGATGTTTAGCATACTGCGGCCGGTGAGAGCCACTTTTCTTCCGTATTTATGCGAATAGTCAATGATCTGCTGAACGCGGTGGACATTGGAGGAGAACGTTGCGATGACAATGCGTTTGTCGCAGCCGCGGAAAATGTGGTCAAGCGATTTTCCGACCTTGCGTTCCGACATGGTAAAGCCGGGACGTTCGGCATTGGTGGATTCGCCGAGCATGGCGAGAACGCCTTGTTTGCCGAGTTCGCCGAAACGGGTCAAATTGATGACATCGCCTTGAATCGGTGTGAGGTCGATTTTGAAGTCGCCGGTGCAGATGACAGTGCCGGCCGGGCAGGTAACGGCGATCGCGCAGGAATCGGCAATCGAGTGATTCACACGGATAAATTCGGCGTGGAAAAATTTTCCCAAATCAATGGTGTCGCCGGCGTTGACCTGATTGAGAGTAACGGCTTTTTCAAGCCCGTGTTCGATGAGCTTGCCTTCGACGATACCGAGCGTGAGAAGCGTTCCGTAAACCGGGACGTTCAACAGGCGAAGCACATAGGGCAGGGCGCCAATGTGATCTTCATGCCCGTGTGTTAAGAGAATGCCAAGGACTTTATCGGCATTTTCTTCGAGATAAGCCGTGTCCGGGATGACGAGGTCAACGCCGAGCATACTTTCGTCAGGAAAGCCGAGACCGCAGTCAATGACGAGAATTTCGTCTTCGTATTCAATGGCGGTCATGTTTCTGCCGATCTCGCCGAGACCGCCGAGCGGAATAATTTTCACTTTTTCGTTTTTGTTTTTTTTGTTTCGCGGCAATCGATTACCGTTTCTTGCCATAATATCATCCTTTCAGAGTATAACGAGAAAGACGTCCGGAAAAAGGGGACGTCTGCCCGGTTTTTCGGGCGACTGGTGGAGTTGTATGTATATCCGAGACGGCGGGAGTCGTCTTAAAATAACGAAGTTTGTTTGTGTAAATATGTGAAGCTGCGGCTGCAGCGCGCTGATTCGAGGTTTGGAAAACCTCGAAACTCCCGGAAGGGAGTTTTTGCACGCAAGGCGTGCTGCTCCGAATGGGGCAAAGCTTTCGCGAAGCGGAAAGCCTTAAAAGGAGTTAATTGGATTGCACGAAGTTGTTATCTATGTGTGCTGATCCGAGGTTCGCAGAACCTTGATGCTCCCTGAAAAAGGTTTTAATTGTTGCGGTGCGAAGATGTCACTGTGGTGGGCTGAATCGAGGTTTGCAGAACCTCGAAGCTCTCTGCAAAGGAGACGTTTTTCGTACTTTTCGCGTGTACGAAAAGTACCAAAAGTACACCAGAGGTTTGCGAACCTCTGGACTCCGGGGACGATTCAAATCGCCGGTCGATACGTGATTTTTTCTGAAATGACCGGCATTCATCAAGTAACCGGTTTTGCGAAAAGCTGCAACTTCGCCGGGTATCGCCGGCAATGATTTGAATCGGTGCGACGCTCCGGCTTTACAGCACAAAATTAGAGCGAAGAGCAAAAGAACAGCCGCATTCTTTGCAAACAGTAGGTTAAGGGTGGTGCGAATGGGAGGTGGAGGGTGGAAAAGGGGTGTTTTGGATGGAAAAAAGGAAAGGGGTGTGCAAATGAAGGGCTTTTGGTTTGTGAAAATGGAAATTTTTGCGGACAGCGAAGAAAGGCACGTGCAAAAGAAGTTTTTTGTGCGTAAAAAACGGCTTTGAGTGAAGTTCGTAAAGCTTTCTGCTAATGAAATTTTCTTGATTCGCGAAAAAGGCGTTTTTTCGGCTCATGCAAAGCAAACCGAAAAAGAAAAGTTTTTTATCAACACAGCAAAACTCAATTTCCCACCGCAACAAAGCTAACGAGCAGTCACAAATTTTATCCGCGAAAACCTGCTGTGAGCTTGCTGTAAAACAACTGTTTTTCGAAAAACATCGGTCTTGCGTCTGCACTACGGTAACCCTTTCGCACCGATTCAAAGCCTTTACGCCGGCGTTTTTCGGACAAAACCGGTTTCGGCATGAGCCGCCGGAAAGCTTTACAAAATCTTTTCCGACAGAGCTTTGAATCGTCCCCGGAGTCCAGAGGTTCGCAAACCTCTGGCGTGCTTTTTGGTTCTTTTTGCACGACGCAAAAAGAACGTAAAAACGTCCCTTTCGCAGGGAGTTCCGAGGTTCTGCAAACCTTGAATCAGCTCACCCAAACAACAACTTTCCACTAACAAAATTAAATCCTTTTGAAACTTTCCGCTTCGCAGAAAGTTTGTCCCTGCCGGGACGGCACACTCCGTGTGCTTTTTTCGGCGGCATAGCCGCCAAAGGCGTTCCCTGCCGGGAACTTTTCCATACTTTTTGTAGGGCACAAAAAGTATGACAAAAAAGCCTTTGTCCCTGCCGGGACAGCACACTCCGTGTGCTTTTTCGCCGCCCTTGTCTCCTTGAAACATGGTCGCCTTGCTCACATCCGTTCGCAATTCTCCCTGTTTCGGCGGTCTCAGACGCACAAAAACTTGCCACCGGCAACTTTTTGCACGTCCGAGCAGCATTCTCCGGCGGCTTTTCCGCCTCTTTCAGACGGCTACCTCCGGGTCGGCAGGCTCGGCACGCTTGACCGCATTCGCATAAAGCACCGGCCCGTGTCCGCCGCGATATAAGCGGTGTGCCTCAAAAACAATTTTCGCCGTCAAATAAATCCAATCGTTCGACTTGTATTTTGCTGCCGTGTCGCATTTGCATAACATTCCCTTGAACTGAATGTCCTCCGAGCAGCATAACATGAGCTTCCGTCCGACAACCATCTCGCCGGGCTGTAAGCTCTTGTTCTTGGCGACCATCACATGGATCCGAACTGTCTTGCCCTCATAGGCCTCCGGCTTTTCCGCAAAATCCGCTACCCAGAATGCATAGTCCTCGTCTGCAATTTCGATAATCGGCGCATTCATGTCATAAGGCGGCGGATCTTCGATATCATCATATTCCACTTCGCCGTTCTTATATTCATACGCAATGTTTGTTTTGCGGCTGACGGCACGCACGATCTTGTGAAAGGCCTGCTTGTCCAAATTCTTCTCATCCGCACGGTTGAATACCACAAGCTCACAGCTTTTGAGCTTGTCATACACAAGACTGCGCATATTGGCATTGTAATTTAGGAATGTCCCGGCTTCGGCAAACAGAATCTCCTGATAGACTAACCACCCGTCCGGCAGCGCACTGTAAAAACGGTCAAGCATCCACATGCCGTTGTATTCCACAACGACGCGGTCAATGTCGTATTTGTCCTGTAACTTGGATAAATACGCACTTGTCAATTCATCCGGCGAATCCACATTTACCGCATGAAACGAACCCATATCACCCTTGAAGCGCGACGGATCGTATTCCTCGATACCCTCCTCGCAAACCAGCAACAGCGTGTTTTCGCCGTTGTTGAAACGCGGATCTTCAAAGGTCTCTTGAATAAACTTGGTCTTTCCGGCTTCCAAAAATCCGGTAAACAGATAAACAGGGATCTCTCTTGCATTTGTGTTCATGTGCTTTCTTATCCTTTCCCGAATTTTTCTCCTTATACTTATATGCCGAAAACACCCGGAATCTTGTCGGTATCCAGCTTGGAACCGATCACACAGATCTTGCCGGTGATTTCCGATGTTCCGCGGCGAACATTGACCTCGCCCGGCACATAGTCAAAATGCGCCCATGTGCCGTCGGTTAACGGAACAATGCCTTTTGCGCGTAAAATCATGCCGCAGGTGTTCGGGTCGTCGAGCGACGCAAGAGAAGCACGCAAACCGTCTTCGGTGAATCTGTGCGCCGTTTCGGTGCCCCAGCTTGTAAAGACTTCGTCGGCATGATGGTGGTGATGGTCGTGGTCGTGGCAGCCGCAGGTGCAGCCGTCGCCATGTTCATGCTCGTGTTCATGCTCATCGTGGTCGTGGCCGCAGCAATGGTCGTGCTCATCATGGTCGTGATGGTGCTCATGGTCGTGTTCATGGTCGTGTTCATCGTGGTCATGCTCACAGCAATGGTCATGGTCGTGTTCGTCATGGCCATGATGATGCGCATGCTCCTCCTCGTGAAGCAGCTCGGCAAGCTCCTCCTCAAGCGACTTGGTGCTTTCCATAGCAGCTAAAATCTGTGCGCCGTCAAGCTCCTCCCACGGCGTTGTGATGATGGCTGCTTTGGCGTTATGCTCACGAAGCATAGCGGTGCATTTTTCCAGCTTGTCCTCCGCCATGCCGGAGGTGCGGCTCAAAATAACGGTGCCGGCGTGTTCGACCTGGTCAAGGAAGAATTCGCCGAAATTCTTCATATACATCCGGCATTTTGCCGCGTCTACCACCGTTACGGCAGCATTTAACGCGGCTTTTCCGTTTTCTGCGTTCAGCACGGCACGGGTAACGTCGCTGAGCTTGCCGACGCCGGACGGTTCGATCAAAATGCGGTCGGGCGCATATTCGTCGAGAACCTTGGCAAGCGCCTTGGTGAAATCACCGACAAGACTGCAGCAAATGCAGCCGGAATTCATTTCGTTGACCTGAATGCCGGATTCTTTCATAAAGCCGCCGTCAATACCGGTCTCACCGAATTCGTTTTCGATCAAAACGAGTTTTTCACCTTTATAGGCTTCTGCAATGAGTTTTTTGATAAGCGTGGTTTTGCCGGCACCGAGAAAGCCGGAAAAAATATCGATTTTTGTCATAAAATTTCATCTCCATGTTCGTATATGACAAGTTGCACTATATGCTCAACCTATATTATATATCATTTTTTGCGAAAATGCAAGGGCTGTCAGCAGAAATTTACGCCGCATTCCGACGGTTTTCGACGAAATGCGGCGTTTTGTGCCGATTGTTGACGTTTGTTCATAGGTTTTTTACAAAAACAGTTATTCCGCCAACTTCTTTAACGTTTCACCCGTCACGCGGTACACGGTCCATTCGTCCATCGGTACCGCGCCAAGAGACCGGTAGAAATCGATACTCGGCGTGTTCCAGTCGAGGCAGCTCCATTCGAGCCTGCCGCAGCCGCGCTCGACGGCAATGGCGGCAAGCTTCTTCAGAATGGCTTTGCCGTAACCCTTGCCGCGGTATTCAGGCTTGACGAACAAATCCTCCAGATACAGCCCGGCTCTGCCCAAAAACGTCGAAAAATTATGAAAAAACAGCGCAAAACCGACCTCTTTGCCGTCGGCGACGGCAAAAATGACCTCGGCTTTCTGCTTGTCGAAGATCCATTCTTCGAGCAGCGCCTCATCGGCGACGACATCGTTCTCCATGTGTTCATAGGCAGCAAGGCCTTGGATGAATTCCAAAATCAAGGCGACATCCTTTCGTTCGGCCTTGCGGAATGTGACGGTATTCATTGAAAAACCTCCGTAAAACAGTATTTATTTCAGTATAGCAAAAATCTGTGAAAAAATCTGCCGCAAAACGCAAAAGAAGCCGCCGCAAAAACGGTTCTTAAAGATTTCCGTAGAAAAACAACCCTTCCGTCACGCTTCGCGTGCCACCTTCCCTTACACAGGGACGGCAACTGTCGCCGCAGCCACTATCAGCGCACAAAGCTTTGCCTAAAAAACCGTTCCCTAATTTTCAACTTTCAATTGTCAATTTTCAATTATTGCAATTGCTTTGCTGGCTGAGGGATTGTTTACCGGGCGCAGAAATGCTTTTTGCGCAAAACGCAAAAGAAGCCGCCGCAAAAGCGGCAGCTTCTTGAAAAATCGGGTTTTGGCTTAGATTTCCGGAATTTCGATCTTGATTTCCTTGCCGGCAGCATGGCTCTTTGCGATACCGTCGATGATAGCCTGATTGTAGAGGATCTGGCTGGACGGAACGGGAGCGCCCTTGGACGGGTCGATGATAGCGTCGAGGAACGAACGGATCTTCTTGTCGAACAGGCTCATGCCGCTGTTGTCATGGAGAACCGGGATAACCGTTTCAACCGAAGAACCGGCAACCTGCGAGTAGATGGTCATCGGTCCGCCGACAGAGCCGTTCCAGCAGTCGGTAGACGGAATGCGAAGACCTGCTTTGGTACCGAGGATGATGGTATCGCCGGGGGTGTTGATGTTCATTGCCCAAGCAATACGGAAGTCGAGGATAATATCGCCTTCGAGACGAACGAAAGCTGCGGCGAAGTCGTCAACGCCGAAAATGTCAGCGTATTCGGCCGGTCTGCCGCTTTCGGTAAAGGTGCTGGGGTTCTTGCCGAAGAAATCGGACTTGTAGCCGGAAACGGTGAGCGGCTTCGGATAGCCGATGGCGTTGAGAACCATATCGAGCGAGTAGCATCCGATATCACCGAGAGCACCGATACCGCCCTTATCCTTTTCGATGAAGGTGGTGCCGAACGGAGTCGGAATACCGCGACGGCGGCCGCCGCCGGTCTGGATGTAGTAAATTTTGCCGAGCTCGCCGGATTCAACGATCTTCTTGATCATCTGCATATTCGGGTCGAAACGCGGCTGGAAGCCGATGGTAAGAACCTTGCCGCTCTTCTTTTCGGCTCTCATAACTTCAACAGCCTCTTCCGTGGTAACAGTGAACGGCTTTTCGAGCATAACGTTGATGCCTGCGTTAAGAGCGTGGATAGCACAGGGAGCGTGCTGGCAGTTGTAGGTGCAGATGCTGACGCCGTCGAGATCCTTTTCGTTGGCGATAAGCTCTTCGTCGCTGTTGTAGCATCTTACGCCTTCAACGCCGTGCTTCTTGAAGAAAGCTTCGGCCTTGCCGGGAATGAGGTCGGCGCCTGCGACGATTTCAACGTCGGGCATATGCTTGTAGGCTTCCATATGAGCGTCTGCAATCCAGCCGGTACCGATGATACCGATCTTTAACTTTCTGCCGGCACCCTTGATTTCCTGTTTTGCGACCTGGTTCGGGTCGAGATTGGTGTTCGATGTAGCCATTTTTGTTTCCTCCTGAAAACATATTGTAATTGGATATATGTTACAAAAATTGTAGTCTATTCCAATACCATTATAGTAAACTATGTTTGTGAACTGTTTGTTACTTCCTTGTTAAACATGTTGGTAAGCAGGCTTTTTTCACAAAATTTCCGTTAACACTCCGGAAGCTTGATTTCGATTTCATGTCCGGCACGGTGCGATTTCATGATACCGTCGATGATGGCCTGATTGTAGAAGATCTGACTCGACGGAACGGGCGCTTTGCCGCCGTTTTGAACGGCTTCAACAAAGGAGCGAACCTTTTTATCGAAGATGTTGTAGCTGTCATGCGTTTCGATGATCGGAATCTTGGTTTCGACCTGTTCGCCGGCAACCGAATGGTAAATGGTCATCGGGCCGCCGACAGAGCCGTTCCAGCAGTCGGTAGACGGAATGCGAAGACCTGCTTTGGTACCGAGGATGATGGTATCGCCGGGGGTGTTGATGTTCATTGCCCAAGCGATACGGAAATCGACGATACAGCCGTTTTCGAGGCGGATAAAGCCGCCGCCGAAATCGTCCACGCCGAATTTGGAGGCGACGTAATCCGGATGCGCACAGCCGGTGTAGGTTTCGGGATTTGTGCCGAAATAGTTGGTGATAAAGCCGGTGACCGTGACAGGCTTCGGATAGCCGATGGCGTTGAGCACCATATCGAGTGCATAGCAGCCGATATCGCCCAAAGCGCCGACGCCGGCGGTCTCGTCCTCGATAAAGGTGGTCTTGGAATCGTTTGCCGGGATGCCGCGGCGGCGGCCACCGCCGGTCTGGATGTAGTAAATGTCGCCAAGCTCGCCGGATTCGACGATCTTTTTGATCATCTGCATATTGGCGTCAAAGCGCGGCTGGAAGCCGATCGAGAGGATCTTGCCGCTCTTTTTCTCGGCCTTTATGATGTCGGCTGCTTCTTCAATGGTGACGGTAAACGGCTTTTCGAGAAGCACGTTGACACCGTGCTCGAGTGCGGCAATCGCGCAGCACGCGTGCTGGCGGTTGTAGGTGCAGATGCTGACGGCGTCGAGCGCTTCCTTGTCGAGCATTTCCGTGTAATCGGTGTAGGTGTGTACGCCGCTTACGCCGAATTCGTTAAAGAAAGCCTCGGCTTTGCCGGGAACAAGGTCGCAGCCGGCAACAACTTCAACATCGGAAAATTTCAAGTATGCCGCCATATGCGGATGGGCGATGCCGCCCGTGCCGATAATGCCGACGCGCAGCTTTTTGCCGGCTTTCACGGCATCGGCTGCTTTTTGATTGGGATCTAAATTAGCCATCGGAGTTCCTCCTTTTTGCGACGCTTATGCCGAGTTGTTTCGGCAAGAGCCGCATTTAATTTTTAACGATTTTGTCTTTGCCGCCCATGTACGGACGCAGTGCTTCCGGAATGAGAATGCTGCCGTCGGGACGGTAGTTGTTTTCAAGGAATGCGATAAGGCCGCGCGGCGTGGCAAGAACCGTGTTGTTTAAGGTAGCCACAAGATAGGTGCCCTTGTCGCCCTTGGCACGGATCGCAAGGCGGCGTGCCTGGGCGTCGCCGAGCGTCGAGCAGGAACCGACCTCAAAATACTTCTGCTGACGCGGGCTCCATGCTTCCACATCGCAGCTCTTGACCTTCAGATCGGCAAGGTCGCCGCTGCAGCATTCAAGCGTGCGTACCGGAATGTCGAGACTGCGGAAGAATTCGACGGTGTAGCTCCACATCTTGTTATACCAGTCCATCGCCTCCTCCGGCTTGCACAAAACCACCATTTCCTGCTTTTCGAACTGGTGAACACGGTATAAACCGCGTTCCTCCAACCCATGCGAACCGACCTCCTTGCGGAAGCACGGCGAATAGGAGGTGAGCGTGAGCGGAAGCTCGGCTTCCTTGATGATCTGTCCCTTAAAGCGGCCGATCATGGAGTGTTCGCTCGTACCGATGAGGAATAAGTCCTCACCCTCGATCTTGTACATCATTGCGTCCATTTCGGCAAACGACATCACGCCCGTGACCACGTCGCTGCGGATCATGAACGGCGGCACACAGTACGTAAAGCCCTTGTCGATCATGAAATCGCGTGCATAGCTGAGCATTGCCGAATGGAGACGCGCAATGTCGCCGCACAGATAGTAAAAGCCGTTGCCGCTGGTTCTTCCGGCGGAGTCCTTGTCAAGGCCGGAGAACATTTCGCAGATGTCGGCGTGATATGGGATTTCGTAATCCGGTACGACCGGTTCGCCGAACTTTTCGTTTTCAACGTTTTCGCTGTCATCCTTGCCGATCGGCACCGATGCGTCGATGATGTTCGGAATGCCCATCATTTTGGCGCGAAGCGTTTCGCCAAGCGCGGCTTCTTCCTTTTCAAGCACTTCAAGACGCGCGTTGATTTCCTTGACGCGGTTCTTCTTTTGATTGGCTTCGTCGATCTTCTTTTCCTTCATCAGACCGCCGATGAGGGTGCTGGTGGCGTTGCGTTCGGCGCGCAGATCGTCGCCTTCGCCCTTGAGCGCACGAACCTTGGCGTCGATCTCAATGCATTCGTCCACAAGCGGCAGCTTTTCGTCCTGGAATTTCTTTTGGATGTTTTCCTTGACGATGTCGGGATTTTCTCTGACAAATCGAATGTCTAACATAATTCCTGTTCCTTTCGGATAATATCTGTATTATGCCTTATTTTACCACGCTTTTCCGGAAAATACAAGAGGGTTTGACAAAATTTCCCGATAAGGTTGACAAAAGCCGCGAAAGGGCGTATAATATTCGAACACGCTTTTCGGCATATATGCGGGAAAGCCTGCATAAACATAAAAAACGGAGATGGTCGAAATGGGAATTGCGGAGCTGTTATTGCTTGCGGTCGGACTGTCGATGGATGCGTTTGCGGTTGCTGTCTGCAAGGGGCTTGCCGCACGAAGCCTAAAGCCAAAGCATTATCTCTGTATCGGCGCATGGTTCGGCGGCTTCCAGGCACTGATGCCGCTTATCGGCTACTTTTTGGGAAAAATGTTCGAGCGCTTTATTACGCGGTATGACCATTGGATCGCCTTCGGTCTTTTGGTGTATATCGGCGGCAATATGATCCATGAGGCTCTTTCCAAAGAGGAGGAAACGTCGGATGCGTCGTTTGCCTTTCGGAAAATGTTTGTTTTGGCGCTTGCAACCAGTATCGATGCATTGGCAGTCGGCATTACGCTGGCACTGTTAAAGGATATCAATATCGCGTTTTCCGTCACGGTGATCGGATGTATCACGTTTTTGCTTTCGGCTGTCGGCTTGAAGGTCGGCAACGTTTTCGGAACGCGCTACAAATCCCGCGCCGAGCTTGTCGGCGGCGTGATCCTCATTCTCATCGGCTGCAATATTCTTTTCGAGCATTTGGGCGTTTGGACGCGGTTCGCGAATTTGATTAAATAATAAGAAGAAAACCGGAGTTTGCCTGAAATCAAACGGCAAGCCCCGGCTTTTTTGCGCCTTTTTTGCATAATCCAGCGTATGGCATACTATACTATGGTATGTTGTTACCGACCGAGAAAAGGAGGAAGGCGCGTGATCTATACCAAGGTAAATATCCCGGCTGATTCCGGAAAAAGTGGCCGAAAGGCCGAGCCGCCTGCATCCGCCGACCGAACGCTCTGCGCCAAAACCTTTGTGTTTAATGCCGATAAACGCACTTGCCGCACCGCACCTCCGCCATCGGACAAGACGCCCGCGCGGGAAGCACCGTCGGAAACGCCGCCCCATGCGCCGGAAATTGTCACCGCCGACCGGAAAGAAAGCGATTTTTCCGAAACATCTGCCGCGTCTCGTCCGTATCGGCACGTGCTTTTGACCGAACAGCTTCTGCCGTTTTCGGGAAAAGTCGCATTGCTTGCGGCGTTATGCCTTGTTTCGTTTTTGTTCGGCTGCACTGTGACCGACCAAAGACTTTGCCGGGTAATGATGGCTGTCAGCGCGGCAGCCTCGGGACGGCTGCCGGCGGTGCCGCTTTTGGCGTTTTCCGATGACGAAACGTCTCCGAACGCTTCGAAAACAACCCTTGAAGGTGCGTCCGCACAGACCGATAGCAGCCAGACCTATTATCAAAAATACCGTGCCGCGGATGCCGCGCCGCATAAAACGGATACGCCCTATTCCGGCTCGCTGGATTATCTGACTGCCCATGAAGGCTCCGTCGATGACACCGTCACATCGCAAGCCCCGTCCTCGGCTTTGCCGGTCGGGCAGAACGAAAACGGCAAAATCGGCGCGGATGACCGGGTGTTGTATCCCGTACTCAAAAGCGATCTGCGTGCGGCGGATCTTGCGTCGCTCACCAATCAAACGCGCCTTGTCCCGGAGGTGCAGACGCTGCTTCAAAGCACGCCGTCCGCGCTTCAGGACCTGACGCTTGACGGAAGTCCGCTGGTGCTTATCGTGCATACGCACGGTACGGAGGGCTATAACGAATGTGAAACGGAGGGCTATTATGATGCTTCGCTTGCGGTGCGCAGCGAGGATGTGACCAAGAACGTGGTTTCTGTCGGCGCTTCTCTTGCCGAGGTGTTAAACGATTTCGGCATTGCCACGCTGCATGATACCACCATGTGCGACAAGGCTTCGTTTGTCCGTGCCTATAAAACCTCGGCAGCACTTGTCCGCTCGTATTTGGAACAATATCCCTCCCTCCGCTTTGTTATCGACCTGCATCGGGATGCGATCATTGCAGCCGACGGCACTTCTACCGCACCGACCTTTTCGTTTGCCGGGGAGGATACGGCCCAGCTCATGCTTGTTGTGGGAACCAACGCCGCCGGTGCCGATCATCCGCACTGGAGCGATAACCTGTCGCTTGCTTTGCATATTCAAAAACAGCTTTCGGAGGATTATCCCGGCCTTTTCCGCAAAATCAACCTGCGTGCAGCAAGCTTTAACGAGCAATTGTCAAGCGGCTATCTGCTTCTTGAATGCGGCTCGATTGCCAACAAGCGTTCGCAGGCCGAACGAGCCGCAAAGCTTTTCGGCACAGGCCTTGCCCGGATGATTTTGTGCGCGGCGCAAAACACATAAAAAGCCAAACGCCTTTTACATATTCCGCCGGCGTTTACCGGACGGAAAATTCGATGTAAGAGGCGTTTATGCAGAAAAAGAACAACCGTATCCCGCTTTTGCCGTTTTTTCGAAAGGCTGTCGAGCCGATGAGCGTGTTTGCCGTCGGCGCGTTTGTCTATCTGTTTATGGAGCTTTTTTGGCGCGGCCACAGCCACATTACCATGTTTTTCGCCGGCGGCATCTGCTTTTTGCTCATCTATATGGGCGAAAAGCGGCTTGGCGGCTATCCGGCGTTTACGCGGTGCGTGCTGTATGCATACCTCATCACGGCGGTGGAGCTTGTGTTCGGCGTGGTGTTCAATCTGCTTTTGGGATGGGAGGTGTGGGACTATTCCGACCGCACGCTCAACCTTTGGGGACAGATCTGCCCGTTGTTCTTCTTTCTGTGGATCGGCGTTTCGTATCTTGCCGTTCGGCTGTGCCGACCGCTGCGGCGGCATTTTGAAAAGGTGCGGCAAAAGATTTCTTGAAATAACCGTCTGTTTTTTTCGAAAACCTCTTTACAAATCGTAAGGGATATGCTATAATACAAATGGTTAGCAGAGACTAACTGTTTCTTTTTACTGGATGGTTAGTTACAACTAACCGTATCGATCAATAAACATTCAGCGAGGTGACGGCCGTGTTTGAAAAAACGCTTGCCTATTTTTGTGCTCCGGCTTTGGCAGGAATCAAGCCTGCCAACTTGGTTTCCCTGCAAAAGGCGGAAATACCGGATGTTCATGCACAGGTCATGCGGTTCAATGAGACGTTTTCCGGCATCGGGATCTGCGCCGAAATTCTTTGCGAGTGCGACAAACGGGCACTTGTCGCGGTTTATCGGTCGGCACTTCTCGAAAAAACGCTTGCACAGCCGGAAATTCGCAGTCTTTTGGCGCGGTACGGCTATGCGGAAAGCCTTTCGTTAGAGCAGAAATTGGCCGTTTTGAGGCAACGTCTGATGCACAGCGAGTTTCCGCATGAAATCGGTGCGTTTCTCGGCTATCCGGCGGCGGATATCGACGGTTTTATCCGCTGTCACGGCAAAGGAGCGGTGCTTGTCGGCGAATGGAAGGTTTATGCGGACAAGCAAAAGGCAAAGGCGTTGTTTGCACGCTACAAAAGCTGCCGAAAGGCACTTCTTTCCAAAGTAAACGAGGGAAAAAGCTTGGCGCAGATTTTCCGTGCGGCATAATTCCGTTTGTTTTGCATATTATTTTAAGGAGGTTTTACCATGAGTAAAACAGCAATTATTTATTGGAGCGGAACCGGCAATACGCAGACCATGGCCATGAGTGTGCTTGACGGCGCACGCAAGGCTAATCCCGACACGGCGTTTTTCTCGGTTTCCGAAATCACGGCAGACGCGGCGGCAGCGTATGACAATCTGCTTCTCGGCTGCCCGGCTATGGGTGCCGAGGTTTTGGAGGAGAGCGAGTTCGAGCCGTTCTTTACCGAGCTGGAGCCGCATCTTTCCGGCAAAAACGTCGGCTTGTTCGGCTCTTACGGCTGGGGCGACGGCGAATGGATGCGTTCGTGGGAGGACAGGGTGCGCGATGCCGGTGCGACGCTTGTCGGCGGCGAAGGCGTGATCGCCAACGAAGCACCCGATGAGGATGCACAGGCAGCGTGCGAACAACTCGGTGAAGCGGTCGCGGCGCTGTAAAAGTGAAAAAACGCTGTAGCCGTGTAAAGAAATAATGCTTTACACGGCTGCTTTTTTGTGAAAAACTCCCTTTTTTGGATATTTTGCCGGAAATTTCCCATATTTTATTGACAAGTGCCCTTTGCGGTTGTATAATAAAGTATCCGTCGAAGTATTTCCTGCGGCGGAAAACTTTTTTATCTACATAACATAAACACGGAGGTTACGCGCACATGAGCAGAATTTACAATTTTTCCGCAGGCCCGTCTATGCTCCCACTCGAAGTTCTCGAACAGGCGGCATCCGAAATGACTGATTATAACGGTTCAGGCATGTCAGTTATGGAGATGAGCCATCGATCTCCTGTTTATGATGCCATCATCAAGCAGACCGAGGCCGATTTCCGCACACTCATGAACATTCCTGACAACTATAAGGTCCTCTTTTTGCAGGGCGGCGCTTCCACGCAGTTTGCCGCTGTTCCGCTAAACCTTATGAAAACCGGCAAGGCTGACTATGTCGTTTCCGGCCAGTTCTCCAAGAAGGCCTTCAAGGAAGCCCAAAAGTACGGCGACGCGAAATGCATCGCTTCTTCCGAGGACAAAACCTTCTCCTATATCCCGGAAATCACGCCGGATATGGTTCGGCCGGACGCGGATTATGTCCATGTCTGCTACAACAATACCATTTTCGGCACTAAGTTTCCGGAGGTTCCGAATGTCGGCGATAAAGTCCTTGTGGCTGATATGTCGTCCTGCATTACCAGCGAGCCGGTCGATGTGACAAAGTTCGGCGTGATCTATGCCGGTGCTCAAAAGAACATGGCGCCTGCCGGCCTTACGGTCGTCATCATCCGCGAGGATCTTCTCGGCTTTGCCCGTCCCGAAACGCCCACCATGCTCGATTATAAGATCATGGCGGACAACGATTCCATGTACAACACGCCGCCCTGCTACACCATTTACATTGCCGGTCTTGTCTACAAATGGGCACTCAAAAACGGCGGCCTTACCGCTATGAAGGAACGCAACGAAAAGAAAGCAAAGCTGCTTTACGATTATCTCGATTCCTCCAAGCTTTTCAAGCCGACGGCTGAAAAGAAATACCGTTCCATGATGAACGCTTGCTTTATCACGGGCGACGCCGATCTCGACAAGAAGTTCTGCAAGGAGGCTGCCGAAAACGGCCTTTCCAACCTCAAGGGACACAGAAGCGTCGGCGGTATGCGTGCCTCCATCTACAACGCCATGCCGTATGAGGGCGTGGAAAAGCTCGTGGAATTCATGAAGAAATTTGAAGCGGAAAACTTAAAATAAACCGTTTCTCACATAAGGACAGGTACATAGTATGACAAATATCAAATTATTGAATAAAATTGCCGCCTGCGGCACGTCGCTTTTTGACGATAAGCGCTACAACGTCGGCGAAAACGTGGAAAATCCCGCTGCCATTATGGTTCGCTCGGCAGCCATGCACGACATGGAATTCGGCGATGAGCTTTTGGCCATTGCCCGTGCCGGTGCAGGCGTCAACAACATTCCGATCGATAAATGCTCCGAAAAGGGCATTGTCGTGTTCAATACGCCGGGTGCCAACGCAAACGCCGTAAAGGAGCTTGCCGTGGCAGCACTCCTTCTTGCTTCGCGTAAGATCGTGGACGGTATCAACTGGGCACAAACGCTTGTCGGCAATGAAGACGTTTCCAAAGCCGTCGAAAAGGGCAAAAGCGCGTTTGTCGGACCGGAAATTGCCGGAAAGACGCTCGGTATCATCGGCCTCGGCGCCATCGGTGCACAGCTTGCCAATGCGGCGACGCATCTCGGCATGAAGGTCTACGGCTATGACCCGTATATCACGGTCGACGCTGCATGGTCGCTTTCCAAATCGGTCAACCGTGCCAAAACGCTGGCAGCTATCTATGAAAATTGCGATTATATCTCGATTCACGTCCCGTCTACGCCCGAAACAAAGGGTATGATCAACGAGACTTCCATTTCCTGCATGAAGGACGGCGTGCGCCTTCTGAATCTTGCAAGAGCCGACCTTGTCAACGCCGACGCTGTCAAAAAGGCGCTCGCAACCGGCAAAGTCGCAAGCTACGTGACTGACTTCCCGACCGCCGAGGTTTTGGGCGTTCCGGGCATTGTCACCATTCCGCACCTCGGCGCCTCCACGCCGGAATCGGAGGACAACTGCGCTGTTATGGCGGCAACAGAGTTGATCGATTACCTCGAAAGCGGCAATATCAAGAACAGCGTCAATTTTCCGGAAGCCGTCATTCCGCATACCGGCGACGCCAGACTCTGTGTGTTCCATAAGAACGTTCCTGCCATGGTTGCACAGATTTCCACTGTTTTGTCGGATTACAAGATCAATATTGCCAACATGATCAACTGCTCTAAAAAAGACAACGCCTATACGCTCATCGAAGTCAACGGCAATCTGTCCGAAGAAGCCGTCGAGAAAATTAAGGCTCTTGAAAATATCACGCGTGTCCGTGTGATAAAATAAGGCACAGGCAGGACAAGATAAAAAAGGTGTAGGGCAGGGGGTTATCTCCTGTCCTATCTTATTATGCTCCGAAAACCGCCGCAAAACGAAACGGATGTGCATAGGACATTATTTCCTGCCGCAAAACAAACCGGTGTGAGCAAGCTCTCACCTTGCAGCCATGCATGACCAACAAATGCTAACAAACGCCAACAAATTCTTCTTGACAGAAAGTAAAAAATATGCTATAATTGGCATATAAACCATTTTGAAAGAAGTTTTTGCCTTTTAAGCGAATGCGTTCAAAAGGCAATATCGGTGACAGTATGAAAAGACGTTACAACAGCGAAGAGTCCAAAAGAAAAATTTTATCTGCCTGCGTGAAGCTGTTTATCGAAAAAGGCTATCACAACACCACGCTTGCGCAAGTGCTCAAAGAAGCGGAAGTGTCCAGCTCGACCTTTCAGAACATTTTTCACAGCAAAGACGGCGTACTATTGGAGCTAACGGATTTTATGTTTGACAGCCAGTTTACGGCGGCACGCGGTGCGGCATCAAACCTAAAGCCGCTGTATATCTACGCGCTTGAAACGGCAATTCAGCTGACGCTTGCGGAGCTAAACGAAAACCTGCGGGATATCTATGTGGAGGCTTACAGTGTGGAACGGGTGACCGAGCGCATTTACGAACGCACCTCAACCGAGCTGTACCGCATTTTCGGAAGCTATATGCCGGAATGCACCGAGAGCGATTTTTACGAATACGAGATCGGCACGGCCGGCGTTATGCGCAATTACATGGCAAAAAGGTGCAACAAGTATTTTTCGCTCGAAAAAAAACTGGTGCGTTTTTTGAATATAAACCTTGGTATCTATCATGTGCCGGAGGCCGAACGCAAGGAAGCCATCGATTTTGTGCTGTCAATCAATGTACGCGGCGTGGCAAACGATATTATGCAGCGGCTGTTTCAGTCGCTTGCCATGCATTTCGCGTTTGAGCTTGGAGAATAAAGCTTGGCGATAAGCGCTCCAAGTGCAGCGAAGGATAAACAGAAAAGGAGATTAGTCATTTCGGCTAATCTCCTTGTTTTTTGTTCGTGGTGTTTACCTCACATCGACTACCAAAGCGTTATATTGTCTTTGGAGTCGTTTGCAAGGGGCATAGTTCGCTAACGCGGCGGTCGAACCGCTTTTTAAGTTGTCGTGTTCGCGGATGTAATCGCACACCAAATGGTTTGTTCTTTCAAAATAGGGCAGAAAGTCGGAAATGTCATGACCTTGGAAATCCTCCAAAAGCTTTGTCAACCGTCAATCGGCAAAAACGCGCTTTTGGCATAAATTAACCGTTTTGCGGCGGAAACGTGCCGACAGGCAGCTTTTCCTGCAATTTTGCAAGGTCGTTTGCGGCAAAAGCGGCAAAATCGTCCGTCATGGCGGCAGCCCGCCCTGCCGCCTCGCCGCTGACGGCACAAACCGGGATCACGCGCGTGATATCCCACATCGCGTCGGTGACCGAAATGTTGCGCCCGGCACAGATGAGATTTTTCACCTTTTTGCCATACAGCGTCCCAAACGGCAGCTGGTAGACCGGGCCGCGCTTCCGCCAATCGGAGAACATACCGACCGCGTCTGGAAATTCCTTGAACATTTCCGTATCGTCCATGGTGTAGACACCGTCGATGCGGCGCGTCATACGGATCTGCGGAATGGTCGGCAGGGTGATCGGCACATAGGCAGGGTCTTTCTGCTTGCTTTCCAAAATGTTAGCGAGCATCTGTTCATGCGCCGCCTGCGTCATTTCGGAAAGCTCCGCTCCGTCAAGACCGGTAAAGCGGCGTGCGATGAGCGGTTTTTGCTCGTTTCCGGTTTTTTGCTTATCCGGAATATCGGAAAAGCCGAGCATCCGAAGCTCCGGCGCACCGTTTTTGATAAAATAGTGCCAGGCGGCAAGAACGTTTCCTTGTGAAAATTGCACGGTTCCGGCGTCGGCAAGCTTGCAGATATCTGCGTCGCCCGTGCAGTCCACCACGCTTTTCGAAACACCGACAGCATACCGGCCGGACTTGTTTTCCACGATAAGCGCATCGATTTTGCCGTCTGTTTTGTGAGCGGCACAAACGGTCGTGCCGTATAAAATCTTTACACCGGCTTGAAGCAACAGCTTTTCGGCCTCCAAGGCAAACAAATGCGCATTGTAGCGGACTTCGAACCGCTGTCCCTCGGCTTTTTCTTTATCCGTGCCGCCGTCAAGCCATGCTTTGGGATAGTTCGCCTCTGCGCCGTGACAGACGGACAGCCGGAACAATTCCTCGGCAATGCCGAACGAAACCTGATGGCCGCGTCCGTCACACAAGGGCAGATAGACGGTGACAAGTCCCAAAGTGGCAAGGCCGCCGAGCAGGAATTCGCGTTCGATTAACAGCACGTCCGCACCTTCGCGTGCGGCGGCAAGCGCGGCGGCAATACCGGCGATACCGCCGCCGGCAACGATGACGGAATGTGTCTCATGCATCGGTGTTTCGAGTTGTTCATGCAAAATCATAAAAGTGTCTCCTTTGTGATGTATATGGACAAAGTTGCTTGACAGAGAGAGGCAAAGCGGCTATAATGAAAAGCGGAAGAATGTGTTGAAAGAGGGTGCTTATATGGCAGAAAAGGAGCGTAAGCTCGGACACTCCACAACGTACTATCCGACTGCTGCCGGTTCGGAGGATTCGTTTCAAAACGGCGGCTATATCCAGATCAAGCGTATTTTGGAGGGAAAGCAGCTTTTTCGGGTATGCGGCCGGGAAAAACGGGTGTCTGCCGGGGATATGATTGTCATTCAACCGTATGACGATGTCTATTCGTATGCCGAAGAAGACGGCATGACACAAGGCTTTGTGTTTGATTCGCCACAGTATTTTGACAAAATCGGCGTGCCGCCGCTGTTTCGGTTTGAGACCTTTGTCGGAAAAGACGAAATGCTCATGCGGATATGCGAAGCGGTGCAAGAGGAGTATGTCCATCAAAGCTTGTTTCATGAGACGGCGCTCGGCGCATTGACTTCGCTGCTGGTGATTCGGCTGTACCGTATTTACGGCGAAAAGGGAGCTGATGCGGCAGACACGGCACACACGGCACACATGGCGCAAACGCGGAATTTCGGTAAACAGAAGGTTGTGCGTGAAGCACTCGCCTATATTTATGAGAATTGTCAAAACGGCATCAGTTCGCGCGATATTGCCGCATATGTCAATGTCAGTTTATCGTATTTGTGCCGTTGCTTTTCGGAGGTTTGCGGCGAAACGGTGCTTGACTATTCGGACAGAATCCGTTGCCGCAAGGCGCATGAAGATCTGACGCTCGGGACGTTATCGGTCGGTGAAATCGCGGCAAAATATCATTTTTCGAGTTTATCGTATTTCAACCGGCGGTATCGGAAATTTTATGGGACGAATCCGGCGACGACGTTAGCTGATGCCAAAGCGCGGCACCGCAAGTGACCGCAAGGCGGCTTGCCGCCGGAGAATGCCGCGAAGCGGCAAAAATTGTTGCGGCAGCAACAAGGATAATGCCGCCGCAGGCGGTGGAAAAGCACACGGAGTGTGCTGTCCCGGCAGGGACGAAACTTTCCGAAAGGAAAGTTTCAAAGTTTTTTGCCCTACTTTTTGTACTTTACAAAAAGTAGGAAAAAGCGGCGAAGCCGCAAAAGGATTTAATTTTGTTTGCACGAATTTGCTGTTTTGGTGCGCTGATTCGAGGTTTGCAGAACCTCGGAACTCCCTGCGAAGGGGACGTTTTTTGATTCTTTTTGCGTCGTGCAAAAAGAATCAAAAAGCACGCGGGACTCCGTCCTGCGACCTCGATTCAAAGCTCTGCCGGAAGTGATTTTGCAGAAATTTCCGGCGGTTCGTGCCGAAACCGGTTTTGTCTGCAAAACGCCGGCGTAAAGGCTTTGAATCGGTGCGAAAGGGTTACCGTAGTGCAGACGCAAGACCGATGTTTTTCGAAAAAGAGTTATTGTACTGCAAGCTCACAGGAGGTTTTCGCGGATGAAAATTGTGGCTGCTCGTTAGCTTTGGTGTAGTGGGAAGTTGGAGTTTTGCTGTGCTGAAATGAGTTTTTTCGTTATCGGATTGCTTTGCATGAGCGAAAAAAACGCCTTTATCGCGAATCAAAAAAATTTCATTAGCAGAAACTTTACGAACTTCACTCAAAGCCTTTTTACGCACAAAAACTTCTTTTGTACGTGCCTTTCTTCGCTGTCCGAAAAAATCTCTATTTATACAAACCAAAAGTTACTGAAAGCTTACGAACCGCCCTCAAAAGCTGCCCTTTTACATACAAAAGCTCTTCATTTTTGCACAAGCCTTTTCTCGCTGTCCGCAAAAATTTCCCATTTTTACAAACCAAAAGCCTTTCTTTCGCACAAACCTTTTTTATTGCCATCCAAAGCAACTCTTTTTTGCCCTCCGTCACCCCTTCCAACCACCCTTAACCTACTGTTTGCAAAGAATACAGCTGTTCTTTTAATCTCTGCTCTAAATCCTTGTGCTGTAAAGCCTGAACCTCGCACCGATTCAAATCATTGCCGGCGATACCCGGAAAACTGCGGTTTTCTGCCTTGCCGGTTACCTGATGAACGCCGGTTGTTTTCGCAAAAACACCGTATCGACCGGCGATTTGAATCGAGGTCGCAGGACGGAGTCCCGCGTGCTTTTTGGTTACTTTTTGCACGATGCAAAAAGTGACAACTCGTTCCCTTGCAGGGAACTTCCGAGGTTTTGCAAACCTTGAATCAGCACACCGCAGTGACATCTTCGCACCGCAACAATTAAAACCTTTTAAGGAAGCTCCGAGGTTTTGCAAACCTCGAAGCAGCGCACATAGCAGGCAACTTTGCACAAAACAAATTAAATCCTTTCGCCGCCCTCGGCGGCATCTTTCGGCGGCAAAGCCGCCTTTATAAACTTTCCTTCGGAAAGTTCGCCCTATCGGGCAGCACGCTCCGCGTGCTAAAACGCGCGCCACAGGCGATTGCGCGATTAAAAGCCGAGGGCCGAAGCCCTCGGCTTTTAATCGCGCCGTCTGCGCCCGTTCACTAAGATGATCAAACGCAGCAGATTGGCAAGCGAGACCGCAAGTGCCGCCACATACGTGAGCGCCGCCGCACGCAGCGTCTTTTTGGCGTTCGATAAATCTTCCTCGGTAAACCGACCGCTTGATGCGAGTGCCGCAAGCGCACGGCTGCTGGCATTGAACTCCACCGGCAGCGTGATGAGCTGAAAGACCGTCGAAAGCGAAAACGCAAGAATCCCGATGGTGCAAAGCCCGAACATATCGAGTACCAAGCCTAAAAGAATGAGCGGCATGGCAAGATTCGAACCAATGTTGCATACCGGAATGATGGCATTGCGCACCACAAGCGGAAAATATCCTTCGGCGTGCTGTACCGCGTGTCCTGCCTCGTGCGCCGCAACACCGATGGCCGCCGCACTGCGGTTGTCGTAAACCGAATCGGACAGCCGGATGACTTCCGCTTTCGGATCATAGTGGTCGGTTAACTTTCCGTTGACGTGTTCGATGCGGATGTGTGTAAGACCGTTCGCATCCAAAATGCGCCGTGCCGCCTCTGCACCCGTAAAACCGCTGGTGCTTGGAATCTGCGCATATTTTTTGAAGGTCGAATTGACATTGGCCGATGCCCATAACGCGATGAGCACCGCCGGAAGAACGATGAGGACATACGTCCACATGGAATCCGGACTGTAATACATATAAGGCATGAGAACAACTCCTTTTTATGCGGAAATTTCTTTTTTCAACAGCTTTGTGCGGATGAAATAAACGAGAATCGACAGCATATTAAACGCTTCGCAGAGGATGCCGCCGATGGAAAAAGTGCAAATGTTGTATATGAGCCAACCCGGCGAAACGACCGTGAACTGCAATATGCGCATACCTGTCGGACGGCCGGTAAACATTCCGACGCTGCTTGTGAGAAGCGCCGCACACGGCAAAAGCGATAAATAGCCGTCATAGGTCAATGCTGTTGCCGCAAGAATCAGTGAACAGGATAAAATCAGCGTGAAATACGGTTTTCTGTTTCTTTCAACAGCATATCCGAACCCGCGTATTAAGCAGATAAAATCTAAAATTGAGCCGGTGTATGCCCCCAACAGCCAATAGTGAACACCGAAACAAAGACCGCACAGTGCCTGTAAAACAAAGTATTTCCGATTGTCCTTGAACTGATACGAAACAATGCTGCAGGCAGCACCGAGAATGCCGATGCTTTGTGTTAAAATTTCACTCATTGCGCGTCCTTTCCGGTTTCAAACCGCATTCCGGCGGCGATTTTGCGTCCGTTGACCATGTCGGCTGCCGAAAGAAGGCTTTTGCCCTCCGGCTTGAACGACAAAAGCCGCACCGAGCCTGTGCCGCAGGCGATCACAACACCGTCGCGCGAGGCCTCAAGTACCGTGCCGCACGGCGCTTTTTCCCCGGTTTCGTCGTTTAGGCGGCTGTCGTACAGCTTGACGATCTTGCCGTCCAAATGCGAAAACGCACCCGGAAACGGCGAAAGACCGCGAATGCGGTTGTGTACCGCGCGTGCCGGAAGCGAAAAATCGAGTTCACATTCCTCCGGCAGGATTTTGTCGGCATGCGTGGCGTTTGCATGGTCTTGCGGAAGCGGCTTCGCAGAGCCGTTTTCCAACGCCTCCACCGTTTGCACAAGTAACTTTCCGCCGATTTCGGCAAGCGTGTCGAACAGCTCGCCGGTCGTCATGTTTTCGCCGATCTTGACCGATTCGGAAAAATACGTATCGCCTGTGTCCATGCCCTTGTCAAGACGCATGGTGGTAACACCGCTGACGCTGTCGCCGTTTAACACGGCACGTTGGATGGGAGCCGCACCGCGGTACTTCGGCAGCAGCGACCCGTGAACGTTGACACAGCCGTATTTCGGATAGTTCAAAATATATTCCGGCAGAATTTTGCCGTAAGCGACCACCGCGATAAGATCCGGCTTGTATTCTTCAAGCGTCGGCAGAAAAGCACCGTTTTTTAAGGTCTCCGGCTGTAAGACCGGCAGCTCTTTTTCAAGTGCAAATTTTTTCACATCGCTGAACGTGACCTTCATGCCGCGGCCGCGTGCCTTGTCCGGCTGTGTGACGACGGCGCAGACGTGCTTTCCGGCATCTAAAAGCGCGGCAAGACTTGCCGTGGCAAAATCCGGTGTTCCCATAAATAAAATGTTCATGTTTTCAAATCCTTTGGCGCGTTTTCAAAAGCCTTTTTATTCGTATTCGTCCGGGTCGAGCATTCGCACGGCCTTGTCGGTGTAGAGAATGCCGTCGAGATGGTCGTATTCGTGGCACAGGCAGCGGCCGATTAGTCCGGTTCCGGTGTATTCGAAGGCTTCGCCGGCGCGGTTCTTTGCGCGCACGGTCACCTTTGCCGGACGGTGCGTCATGCCGTATCTGCCCGGAATGGACAGACAGCCTTCGACATCCTCTTGAACGCCCTCGGTGCGGATGATCTCGGGATTGATGAATTCGATGATCTCATGCCGGTCTTCTTCCACACCGGCATCGATGATGTAAATGCGGCGTAAGATTCCGACCTGCACGGCGGCAAGGCCCACACCGCCCACTTTGATGAGCGTGTCTTTCATGTCATCTAAGAGCGTTTCGATTTTGGGCGTCACTTCGGTGACGGGTTTGCTGGTTTTGCGCAGAATATCGTTTGCTGTATCTTCGGTTAAAATATGAAGAATTGCCATTGCTGTAAACCTCTCTTTGGCTATAAGTTGGTTGGATTGACATCGACCGAAACGCTCACGTCCTTGAACGCCGGTATGTATTTTTTGAGAAGCACCGCAAGCATTTCACGCATCCGTGCCGACGCGCGGCATTTGATGAGAAAGCGCATACGGTATTTCCCGGCAAGCTTGTAAATTTCGTTGCGGAACGGACCGTACAGAATGAATTTCACGTCGCTGTAGGCGGTTTTGGCAAGCGTATCCAATTCCGCACCGAAGATCTTGACGGCGTTTTCCGTGCTGTGTTCGACCGGCGAAGCAAAGTTTACCGTGACGAGGTCGCAGAAGGGCGGAAAAACAGAGGCTTTTCGGAAAGCGATCTCGGCATCGTAGAATTTTTCATAATCTTGACTTGCCGCAAGCCGTAAGATTTCGTTGTCCGGCACATACGTCTGCACGACGGCGCGGCCGGTCACCTGATCCGATCGCCCGGCTCTGCCCAAAACCTGCGTCAACAGGCTGAAGGTCTTTTCGCCGGCACGAAAATCGTTGACAAACAAGGACGTGTCCGCCATGACCACACCGACAAGCGACACCTTCGGAAAATCATGTCCCTTGGCGACCATCTGCGTGCCGACCAAAATATCGGCTTTTCCGGCACGGAAGTCGGTCAAGATCCGCTCATGGCCGTTCTTGCCGCCGGTCGTATCGGCATCCATGCGTAAGACACGCGCCTTCGGGTACCGCTTGGCAAGCGTTTCCTCCACAAGCTGCGTGCCGCTGCCGACAAAGGAGATGTGTGCTTTTTTGCAGGCCGGGCAGACCGTCGGAACCGGCTCCCGGTAGCCGCAGTAGTGGCAAACCATCATGCTTTGACCGGAGCGTCCCATCTTGTGATGCGTGAGCGACACACTGCAATTCGGGCAGGTGAACACATAGCCGCAGCCGCGGCAGAGCGCAAAGGCACGGTAGCCGCGCCGGTTGACAAATAAAATCGCCTGCTCGCCGCGGTCAAGACAGTCGGTAAGCTCTTGCTTCAAGCGCGTGCCGAGAACGAGCGGCAGACCGGCTTCTTCGGCTTTTTCGAGTGCCTCCCTGCGGTTTGCGGCGGCGTTTCCGGGCGAAGCGTTCGGTAAAAACGGGTCGGAGGAAGTCTCCTGCGACGCATCAAAGGCGTCCTCGGGCAGCTCATAGTACGGCTCGGATTTCATATCGTAAAACGTCACATCGGGCAGATTTTTGCCGCCGTAGCGGTTTTTCAGCGTGACGAGCGTATATTTTCCGGTCTTTGCCTTGTAAAAACTCTCAATGCACGGCGTTGCGGACGCCATGACAAGCAGTGCTTTGTGATAGACGCAGCGGAATTTGGCAATTTCCCGCGCATGATATTTGGGGGATTGGTCGGACTTGAAGGAGCCTTCGTGCTCCTCATCCATGACGATCAAGCCAATGTTGTCGATGGGCGCAAAAACGGCCGAGCGTGTACCGATAACGATTTTGGCGTTGCCGTCGTGAATCTTTTTCCAGGCATCCGTGCGTTCGCCGACGGAAAGTGCCGAATGAATGAGCGCAATGCTGTCTTTCGGGCAGTGCGCCGCAAAACGGCCGACCGTTTGCGAGGTCAGCGCGATTTCGGGGACCAGCACGATGACGGTTTTGCCGTCGGCAAGCACGCGGTCGATGAGCTTTAAGAGCACGTTGGTCTTGCCGCTTCCGGTCACGCCCCATAAAAGCGCAGCGTTTGCCGTGGGAGCCTCGTATAGCGAAAGCAGCGTTTGCAGCGCGGCGTCTTGCTCTTCGGACAGCGAAAAATCGCCGTATTCGTTTTGGTCGAACGCGGTGAGTAAATTCTCCGTGCGGTCGAGATTTTTCTCAAACAGACGGATGAGATTTTTTTTGGCAAGCTGCTCCACAACTGATTTGCCGCAGCCGGCTTCGGCGGTCAATTCGGATACAGCCATCGGTGCTTCGGCAGCAAGCAGCACTTCGTAGGCAGCCTTTTGCTTGGGCGTGAGGGCGGCGGCTTCGATTTTTTCCGCAAAATCGCCGTCCTCGATCCGTGCCGCATATTTCTCGTTTTTTGTGCCGAGCGTGCATTCGTAGCCTGCTTCGGCGCGGCACAGTCCGAGATCGCACAAAACCTTTGCGCCGCTTGCCGCACCGGAGCCGAATTGTGCGCGCAGCTCGCCTAAGGAGGCGCGTCCGGTGCGCGTCAGAAACGCATACATACTTTGGGCGCTGATGTTGAGCTTTTCCGGTATTGTCGGATCGAGCGGCGTTTCAAGCGGCGTGTAAAACTCGGTGCGTTCCACACCGAGTCCTGCCGGCAGCACACATTTGACGGCATCGCCGACAGAGCAGAACAGCCGGTTGCTCATGAAGTGGCAAAGCTCGAGCAATTCCGGCTTGATAAACAGATATTTTCCCGGCACACCGAGAATCGGTTTGATTTTTTTCGCATCTAACTCCGTCTTGCCGCATAAGCTTTCGACAACCGCATTTTTTGTGCTGTTGCCGCCGCCGAACGGCACGACCACCACGCTGCCCGGCTGCAGATGTTTTTCAAGCTGCAGCGGAACCTCGTAGCAATAGCTTTTATCGATGGGAAACGGCGCGTTTAGAATACGCACGTTTGCAAACACGCTTTCACCTCCCGACATACAAAGCGCCGCTTATTTCACGGCGCCGTACGGTTTTGTATTCAGAGAAACGGGACTTATTCGGCTTCTCCGGAGGAGGTCTCGGCTTCGATCTCTCCGGCTTCCTTTTCCTGCTCGGCAATCATTTCCTTGTCCTTGGCGGAAAGCTCCAGGGTTTCGAGCTCGCCGTCTTCGCCGACGGTTTTGATGAGCATTTCACCGTTGTAGAGCATATTGATGGCTTCCATCACCGGCTTTTCCTCGGTTTTTTCCGCCTTTTTGCCGGTTGTGAGAGCTTTATACTGCTCATATTCGGGATGTTCCTTTTCGTAGTTTTCCTTGGCAATCACATAGCGTGCGCCTTTGGCGGCAGCCATAACAAGCGTATAGCGATTGTATTTGTTGTTTTTGGAAAGCTCTGCAATCGAAGGTTTCGACATGGTTCAATCTCCTTTATATCATGGCTGTTCGGACAGCCTTTTGTTCAAACGGTATGTATTTTATTTGAAAAAGTCGCACACATCGCAAAAGCGTTCGCGCGTTTTTAACTTTTCGGCACGGACAACCGCTTCAATATCGGCGGCACACACATCTGCGTGACCCTCACGGTTGACGGTGATGTAATCGTACAAAAGGCAGGCGCGCAATTCGCGCTCGGCGATGGCGATACGCCCGGCAATGACCGCTTCGGATTCCGTTCCGCGTCCGTATAACCGCTCGCGAAGTATTTCTTTGCTTTCGGGAGCGATAAAAACCATGACCGCTTCCGGATAGCGCGATTTTACTTTCATCGCACCCTGTACTTCAATTTCCAAAATCACGTTTTTGCCGCGTGCCGTGAGTTCGCCCACAAATTTTTTCGGCGTTCCGTAGTAATTTCCGTTGTATTCGGCGTATTCGAGAAGCTCGTCGTTTTCGATCATTTTCTCAAATTCGCCGCGCGTTTTGAAAAAGTAGTTTTTGCCGTCAATTTCGCCTTGGCGCGGCGCGCGCGTGGTTGCCGATACGGAATAGGCGTAATCGTCACTCCGTTTCAAAAGCTCTGCTAACACCGTGCCTTTTCCGACGCCGGAAGGACCGGAAATCACGAGAAGCCGTCCCTTGGCCGTTTCGTTTTGCTTGTTCATGCTTCCGCCTCGCTTTCGTTTTCTTCGCTTTCATTTAAGCGTGCCTGCAACGCCTCGCAGCTGAGTGCCGAAAGCACCACATGACCGCTGTCTGCCACAAGCACCGAGCGCGTCTTTTTGCCGCTGGAGGCATCGATGAGCTTTCCGGAGTCGCGGGCGTCCTGCATCAAACGTTTGATGGGTGCGGCATCGGGACTTACCACCGAAACCACCTTGGCACTGTTGACTAAATTTCCGTAGCCGATGTTGATTAACTTCATATGCTTATCCTTTTTCTTTTTGCCGTTCGGCACGTTTATTCCAGATTCTGCACCTGTTCGCGGATCTTTTCCGCCTCACTCTTGGCATCCACCACGATTTTGGCGATGGCGGCGTCGGTGCATTTGGAACCGGTGGTGTTGATTTCGCGGTTGATCTCCTGCAGGAGAAAATCGAGCTTGCGGCCGCGCGGCGCATCGCCGTCTTCGCGCAACATCGCACGGAACTGGGCGATGTGGCTCTTTAAGCGTACCAATTCTTCGTCGATGGCTACACGGTCGGCAAAAATTGCCACCTCCTCGACAATGCGTGTCTTGTCGATGTCCGCTCCGGCAAGCAATTCCTCCACACGCTCGGTTAACCGCTTTTCGTATTCGGCAACCACATTCGGTGCAAGCCGTTCGATCTCGGCGACATAGCTTTCCAATATATCGATTTTGGCAAGCATATCCACGGCAAGCCGCGCACCTTCGGCACGCTTCATGGCGGAAAACTCTTCCAAAGCCGCCCGAAGTGCCGGCTCAACGCGCGCCCAAAGCTCTTCGGTGCTCTCGTCTGCCGTCTGATAGGTAAAAACATCGCGGTTGGCGGCGACCGTCATCACCGAAATGTCGTCCTTTAAGCCGTAGCTGTCGCGCAATTCCTTTAAGCAGGCAAGATAGTTCTTTAAGTAGCCCTCATCGAGCGAGAGGGTGGTGTCGGCTTCGCCGGGCGCGGTTTCGGCACTTAAATACACATCGATTTTGCCGCGTGTGGCAAAGGTGCCGACGAGAGCCTTGATTTTTTCGTCCAAGCGGCTGTAAGCGCGCGGCGTCTTGCAGTTGATGTCAAGATAACGGGAATTGACGGATTTGATTTCCGCCGTAAGAAGGACATTTCCCGTTTGAACGCGGGCATAGCCGCAGCCGGTCATGCTGAGAATAACGATCATCTCCGTTTCAGGATGAAGAACGCAAAAAATGCGTACAACATATCTAGGATAATTATAGCCAAAACCGCTGTGTTTGTCAAGCGTTCTGCCTAAATTTCGGCAATTTTACCGACAAAAGCGGTTTTACAAAAGCAAAACCTTGACCGCCGCGCAAAAAACGGGCGTAACAAGGCTTTTTTTTGCAAATTCTGCCGGGCGGTATTACAGATACGAGGTCAAGTCGGCGCGTAACGATTCCTCCAAACCGATGAGATCTTTGGCAATGGCCTTGCTTTTTTCGTCAGCGGCTTTGTATTCGTTGAGATAGCGGTATAACGTCTTGATGCCCATGCTGCAGCCGTCGGTGATCAGGTCGGCGACGGTTTTGTCGGATTCGTCAAAAGCCATTTTTACGCCGGTCTTTATGCGGCTCATGCTTTTGGCCATGGCAGGCGGCTGTTTGCCCTCGTCGTGGCAGCGTTCAAGCAGCGTGCCGATCTCATGCTTTAGGCGCAAATGCTTGTCCTTGTTGTCGGCAAGCAGCTGTTTTAACGGCTCTGCACGCGTGCGGCAGAGGATGTTGTCAAGCGCGTCCACACCCATGGCAACGCCCGAATCGCATTCTCGAAGAAGCCGGACCGTGTCCGGATGAATGTGCTCGGTCATACTGACACTTCCTTTGTTTTTTGACTTAGTATTTCCCGAACGTTTCGTCTTATCCGCACACGATCGCGAAAGTTTTCACAAAAACTCTTTGTTTTCACCTTGACGAACAGCCAAAACTGTGTTACTATAAGATTCAACAACAGAATATCGCATACAAAGTGTCGGCGATACCGCACGGGTACCGCCGGTGAAAAGGGAACCCGGTGAGAATCCGGGACGATACCAGTCGCTGTGTGCGCCAAAAAAGCGCGTTTCGTCGGTGAAAACCGGTCATTGGGAAACTGAGAAGGCAGAAACGCGGCTTTGCCGGAGTTTTCCTTATGCAAAACCTCGATACGGCGCGAAGTCAAAAGACCTGCTTTGGCGGAGAAGCTCACCTGCGGATGTTTTGTCCGTTCAGCTGCTTTTCCCGTTTTCGGCGCGCTTGCAGCCGTTTTTTTCAAAAACGGTTTGTAAGGGCTTTTTCGGCGTGCCGTTTTATGCCGACATGGGAATACCTGCCGTGTCAAGTTTTTTAGAAAACTTGCTGCGGCAGTTTTTGTTTTGACCGATGGTCGGTCTTGCCGCGCTTGTGATAAAAAGGGCTTTTGTTAAGGAAGCCCAAAGAAAGGAAATCACCATGAGAAAAAACAACCGTATGTCCGTTTTTGCCTCGCTTGCCTTATCGCTTGTGCTGCTTTGCGGACTTTTCACGCTTGCGGCCGGTGCTGTGGGCGGCGTGCTTGCCGGAGACGGCTCGGCGGAGACACCGTATGAAATTGCGGATGCCGCTGACCTTGCCGCTTTCCGCGATCTTGTCAACGCCACACCTTCGAGTACGGCAAATGCCGTGCTTGTAGCCGACATCGACCTTGAAAATCAGAACTGGAAGCGCATTTTCCCGGATTCCGGCTATATCACCGAAGCCTATGCCGGAACCTTTGACGGCGCGTTCCATACCATCAAAGGCCTAAACGTAAACAACGCCTCTGCTGCCAACCAAGGTCTGTTCGGTGGTATCGGCCTTGCGACCGTGGACGGAAAAACCGTCACGGCGACCGTCAAAAATCTGAATGTTGAAGGCTCTGTCACGGCTTCCAACAACAATGTCGGCGGCATCGTCGGCCAGGTGAATGCCGGAAGCGTCATCAACTGCTCGTTTACGGGTTCTGTGTCGTCTTCGAAAGCCAAAGCCAACATCGGCGGCATCGTCGGCTATGTGAACGGCGATAAGCCGGATAAGAAACCGGGTGTCGTCCTCTCCGGCTGTGTCAACCGCGCAAGCGTTGAGACGGCAAAGGATGCGAAAAACACGGTGGCAGGCGGTATCGTCGGCTATGCCAAATATACCGAAATCACCGATTGCTACAATACCGGTACGGTGTCCGGCACCAGCCGCACGGGCGGCATCGGCGGTCAGCTCCAGAACAATGTCACGGCAGCTAACTGCTATAATATCGGCAAAATGAACGGCGCATCGGCCGGTGAGCTTGCCGGATTTTTGTACAGCTCCGCAAGCTTTGCCAACGGTTATTATACGGAAACCGCCATCGGTGCCGGTACGGGCAAAACGACCGGCTGCGGAAAAATCTCCGAGACCGGCGCGCTTCTTGCCGCTCTCGGAAACGCTTTTTCCGCCGATACGACCGGCATCAACGGCGGCTATCCGGTGCTTGCTTGGGAAGTCGGCAGCGCACCCGTCGCAAAAGACCCGAAAATTCTGCTTTCGGACGTGATTCTCGACGTGAACGCCGGTTATGAGCATCCGACGGCAACGCTTACGGTTACCTATAAAGACATGGACGAAGAACCGGCCATCGTCTGGACGCTCGAAAGCGGCGAAAACGCTATCGAGCTTATTGCACCGGAAAGCCCGAAAGAAAACAACGCTTCGATGGTCGTCCGTGTGCTTGCGCCCGGTAAGGCGGTTGTGAAAGCCGAAACCGCGGACGGTGCTTACAGCGCGACCAGCACGATACTTGCCGTTCCGCAGATTTCCGGACGCGAAATCGACGGCACGGTTGCAGTCGGCTTTACGGTCGAAGCCAAAATTTCGGTTCTCGGCGCAAAGCCGTATGATTACGATACCTATCCGGAGCTTTCGTTCCGGTGGAAATATCTGACCGAAGAAGAATACCTGTCCGGCAAGACCGGTTACAGCGCCTATCACGACATCAAGGACGCGACGGCGCGCACCTTTACCATCCCGGAAGACCTCGACGGCTGCTATCTTTCCTATACCGTCACAACGGCTGCCGGAAAGACCGATATGCCCTCCTCGCCGGTTGCCGTGAAATCCCGTGCGGCAGGCATCGTGGCGGCTGACCGTGCAGCACTTGAATTGGATACCGAAACACCGATCAAGGAGACCGGCTCGCTTACGCTTCCGACGACCGGCGCAAGCGGCTCGACGATTGTCTGGACTTCGGGCGACAGTACCGTCATCGACCCGGAAACCGGCATTATCACGCCTCCCAAGACCGGTATCGCGACCGTGACGCTCACCGCGCAAATCTCGTATAAAGATACCTCTGCGGCAAAAGAATTTACCTTTACGGTATATTCCGAAGCCGCTGTCAAACAAGAGCTTGCCGACAAGCAAAAACGCTTGAAAACCGCGTTGGAGGCTGTTCGCCGCTACGGCGCGTTAAAGCCGGTCTACGGCAGAGATACCAATATTATCACCATGCTTGCCGATCGGTTTGCAGCGGTCGGAGAACCGGTGACGATCTCTGTTTCTTCGGTCGAAACGCTGCATGAAGGCGCCTCCATCGGCCGGGACGGCACGATCACCTATTTCTTTGCCGACCCGAACACCGCTCCGTCGATCCATAGCGGCTCTTTGCGCGTGACTTTCGACCTTGCACTTGACGATGCGCATCTGACCTATGGCGTGACCGTGGTCGTTCCGTGGGATGTCGAACGCGTCAAAACGCTTATGCGCGAGGAAATTGTAGCCGGTGCAGCACTCGATGCTTCCGCACCGCTCACCGAAAACATCTCGCTTCCTGCCGTCATCGACGGCAAAGCTTGGACGCTTGTTTCTTGGACCTCTTCGGACACAAGTGTGCTTTCCGTTAAGGACGGTGCGAACAAGACCAAGCCTTATACCGGCGTGATCCATCGCGGCAAGGACGACCGAAAGGTCACGTTAACGGCGGCCTTTACCTTTGGATTTACTTCGACCGACGAGCCGGAAATCGCGCTGTACAAAACGTTTGACGCGACGGTGGCAAAGTTAGACGACAGCGCCTTGGAGGAAATCCGCGCTTCTCTTGCGGAAAAACTCGAAAAAGGCTTTGCAAAAGCCGGTCTGCACGACGCGTATACCGGTGAAAAGCTTACCGAAACCGACGGCGTTTATACGGTAAAGGGCGATATCCAGTATCCGACCACGCGCGATTTCGGCATCGACGGAGCGCTTATACCGGTAAACATTACCTCGGACAACGAGGCGGTCATCCGTTCGACCAATGTCAACAACGCGGCACGCACCCAAGTGTACCGTCCGATGGTCGGCGAAGATACCGAAAACGTAACTGTCAAACTGACTCTTACCGATAAGGAAAGTGACGTTTCGGTTTCGAAAGAACTGCGTTTTGCCGTTCTTCCGCTGACCGAGGAAGAAATCCGGGCAGAAAAAGCCCTCATGGATAAGGTTCTCGAAAACTATTTCGAGGGCATTCGCGGCAATAATACCGATAAAGACAATATCCGCACCGATATGAACCCGTTTGCCGAGGTTTACGAAAAGGACGGCAAGCTCGTCTGGGTGCGAAACGAAGCCTCCATGGTCGGACACGGCATTGTGCCGACGGCTCTTGAAAACTGGCAGACGCTCGAAGCCTGGCGTTTGTTCCGCTCGTCAAATCCTGCGGCCGTGACGCATGAAAATCTGCTTGTTACCAAACAGAATCAGCCGAAGGCGGTCAAGATCGACTCGGCTCTTTCCAGCGAAACACTCGGCAAATACGGCGAGCTTTATAAGAACGATCCCGAAACGTATGCCAAATATGCACCGCTTGCCGATTTGTATTACAGAGAAGTAAGCGTCGATACGGTGGTGCGCGGCAAATATACGGCAGCAGCCGTGACCAAGCCCGAACCGATCGAAGAAACCGCCACGGTCACCTTTACGTTAAAGACGGATAAAGACGCGTGGATCGACCGGGTGTCGGTAGCGGATCTGCCGGACGGCACAACGGCGCTCGATGTCTTTACCAAGATTCTCGATAAAAACGGCTATCAATATGTCAATAAGGGCGGCTATATTTCTTCGGTCACCTCGCCGGACGGCACGACGCTTGCCGAATTTACCGACGGCAAGTATTCCGGTTGGCTGTATAAGGTCAACGGAAAAATGCCGGATGTGATGATGAGTGCTTACGGCATCAAAAACGGCGATAAAATCGTGGTGTATTACACCAAAAACTATATGAACGAATTTGACAGCGGCAGCGGCAGCGGCGGTTCGTCCTCTTCCGGCACCTCGGATGGCAAAACCGACGAAACCGGCAAAACCGACGAAACCGGTAAGACCGATGAAACCGGCAAAGACACCGAAAAAGACCCTGAAAAAGACCCGGAAAAGGAACCTGAAAAAGAGCCCGAAACCAAGCCGGAAACGATTTCGTTTACGGATATTGACGGACATTGGGCAGCCGCGTATATTCAAAAAGCAGCCGCAGCCGGTTACATGAACGGTATCGGTGAAAACACCTTTGCGCCGGACGGCGTTTTGACGCGTGCAATGTTTGTGACTGTCCTGCACCGGTTTGCAGGCACGCCGAAAGCGGCGGCAAAAGCGGCCTTTGCGGACGTTGCGGACGGCGCATGGTATGCGGATTCCGTTGCATGGGCGTGTGAAAACGGCATCGTCAAGGGCGTAAGCGAAACGGAATTTGCACCCGACGCCTTTGTCACGCGCGAGCAGATGGCACTCATTCTTTCCCGTTATGCGGCGAAAGATACCGATGAAACGAAAGAAACGGCATTTGACGATATCGCCTCTCTTTCGGAGGAATCGCGTGCCGCTATCGAATGGGCCTTTGCGGCAGGCATCTTTAGCGGTATGACGGAAAACACCTTTGCACCGAGCGAAAACGCAACGCGCGCCCAAGCCGCAGCGATTTTTGTAAGGCTGGCAAAATAAACCCTTCGGATACATTCAAAAGGGTATAAAAAGGCAGGGCAGGAAGGTCGGCTTCCTGCCCTGCAAAGCATCATGGGCTGTAAAACGGTTTATACAGCCCCGCTTGTTTTATGCCTGCTTCTTTTCGATATAAACCACCTTGTTGTTTCCCAAAGCAAACCGATCGGCCTTCTTTTCCGACGGCGCAAACAGGTGCGCTTCATCAATCTCATATACCGCAAAATCGCCTGTCAAGCCGGTTTCCACCATCGTTTCTTCGCCGATGTTGGCAATTAAAATGCCTTTTTCGCTGCCGGTCTTGTCGGTTGCGGCGACGGCATACAGACCTTCGGTATCGCTTGTGCATTCGGCATGAACGCCCATTTTGTAAAGTTTTCCGAACGCCTTGAAGCCGTAATAGGTGCAGTACGGCGTTTCGGTCATGGGGTTGAAAAGCCCGCCGTAAATCGAAAGGCCCATGCGTGCGTCATAATAGCACATCACATCCATTTTTTCGTTCTGCATGGCAAGCAGCATCGCCGTGGCTGATGCACAGCACTTATCCGTGCCGCGCGTGGCCTTTCCCGGAAACGTGTGCCATTCGTTCAGATGAATTTCAACATCACCGTATCCGGCTTCCGCGAGACGTTTGGCGGCATAGCGGTTCATGAACACGGTCTTTTGCACATCGCCGTAGCTGTGGTGGGAGAAAAAGCCGAGCGGCAGCTGTTCTCTTTTGACCATGTCCAAAAAGCCGTCAAAAAAGCGGACAAAGAACGCCGTGCGCATCTCCCAGTCGTTCGGCTCTTCGGACAGACCGAGCGCTTCGGCATTGGGCGTGTTGATGTCGTTTACCGCGTAAAAGCCGCAGGACGCATAACCGCCGATCTTGATGCTGTCCCCGAAGCACGCGCGCAAATGCTTGGAGGTCACGCGGTATAATTCATAGAATTCCTCCGGTGTTCCGCTCCACATTTGGTTGGTCGCGTCGTTTATGCCGTTGTCCGGCTCGTTCCAGATCTCCCAATAAGTAATGCCGTAATGGAAGCCATTCGCCCAGCCTTCGTTGTAGTGGCGGATGACGTGCTCGCAGATGCGTGCCCATTTGGCCGGATCTTTGGGCGGATTGATCCGGTACGCTTTGACATAAATGTAGTTTTCAATGGTCACGCCGAGCCGGAAATACGGTTCGACACCGGCTTCGACCAGCTTTCGAAGCAGCAGGTCGGTGAACGCAAAATCATACGACGCCGGGTCGTATTCGTCCGCATCGAAATCGCGGAACAGGTTGGGAATATCCGCATACAGGTTTCCGCCGTATGCGCCGCCGACATCGTGCAGACGCGAAAACGGAATGTTCGCCTCGGTAAGATAGTGAAAATACGAAAAATCCGTGCCGACAAACGGCGGCTGTCCCACACCGTGAAGCGGCTTGATTCTGCCGAGCTTTTTGTCAAAACGGACGGTTAGTTTGGCCATGATTTTTCTCCTTTTCGGTTCGAATTTGTCTTCCGGCTTCAGTATAACAAGCGCGCCCTCAAAAGTCAAGCCTTGCGTAAGCGAAAGTTTTTCGTGTGGCCGCCGCATACAAAAACGACAACGCGATGGACACGACATTCCGGAAATCATGGCGTTTTGTACATAATATATTCCTATATTATCCCGAAGTCGGGATAAGAAAAAAACATTTATCGCAAAATATTTGAAATATTGTCAAAAACGCTTGTAAAACGGCGAAAGCTGTTGTATAATAAAGGCTCAAAGAAAAGGCTTACCATTAAAGGAGTGTTTGTTATGACCGTTAAGTTAAATGACAAATTTTTGAAAAGCTTTGTTTCGGACGAAGAAATCAAAGCAGAAGCCGGCGCACTTGCCGCCGCCCATGAAAAAATCGTCAACCGTTCCGGTGAAGGCAGTGATTTCTTAGGCTGGTACACGCTTCCGAACGACTATGACAAGGAAGAATTCGCACGCATCAAAAAGGCTGCCAAGAAGATTCAGGATACCAGCGAGGTGCTCGTGGTCATCGGTATCGGCGGCTCGTATCTCGGTGCCCGTGCAGCCATCGAATTTCTGACCTCGCCCAACTACAATCTGCTTCCTAAAAAAACGCCGAACATCTATTTTGCCGGCAATTCCATCAGCGCACAGACGCTTACCGAAGTGGTGAAGCTCTGCGAAGGCAAGGATTTCAGCGTCAACGTTATTTCGAAATCCGGCACGACGACCGAACCGGCCGTGGCGTTCCGTGTTTTCCGTGAGCTTCTCGAAAAGAAGTACGGCAAGGACGGCGCAAAGGACCGCATTTATGTCACCACCGATAAGGCGCGCGGCACGTTGAAGGAATTTTCCGACGAATCCGGCTACGAAACGTTTGTGATTCCGGACGACGTCGGCGGACGGTATTCGGTTCTCACTGCCTGCGGACTGCTGCCGATCGCGGCAGCCGGTATTGATATCGATAAGATCATGGCCGGTGCGGCAAGAGCCGCCAAGGAGCTTTCGGTCTGCGATGCCGACAAAAACGACGCTTACCGCTATGCCGTTATCCGCAACATTCTTCATAAGAAGGGCAAGGCCATCGAGATCATGGCTTGCTACGAACCGGCCTATCAGTATATGAACGAATGGTGGAAGCAGCTCTTCGGCGAAAGCGAGGGCAAGGACGGCAAGGGCATTTTCCCGACGTCGGTCATTTATTCGACGGATCTGCATTCGCTCGGTCAGATCGTGCAAGAGGGTGTGCGCAACATTTTCGAAACGGTCATCGACATTCAGAACACCGGCAACAGCTTCATTATTCCGGACGATCCGCAGAATGTGGACAAGCTCAACTTCATTTCCGGCAAGGATTTGAACGAAGCCAACAAGAAAGCGTTTATCGCAACGGCCTTTGCGCACAGCGACGGAAACGTGCCGAACATTGTTTTGGAGCTTGCCGCACGCGATGAGGACAGCTACGGCTATCTTGTTTACTTCTTCGAAGTGGCTTGTGCCGCCAGCGGCTATATGCTCGGTGTGAACCCGTTCAACCAACCGGGTGTGGAAGCCTACAAGAAGAATATGTTTGCACTGCTCGGCAAGCCCGGTGCGGAAAACGAAGCGCGCCGCAAGGAGCTTGAAGCAAGACTTTAACAGAAAATATGCCGAAAACCGACCTGTGAAATTTTCACAGGTCGGTTTTTTATGCCGCTTTTCGTTTTTGCGGAAAGTGGTTAAAAAGCACACGAAGTGTGCAGCCCCGGCAGGGGCGAACTTTTCGTGCAAACGAAAAGTTTCAAAAGGGTTTAATTGGGTTGTACAAAGTTGTTGTTTGGGTGTGCTGATTCGAGGTTTGCAAAACCTCGAAACTCCCTGCAAAGGGACGTTTTTCGTGCTTTTCGCTTGTACGAAAAGAACCAAAAGTACACCAGAGGTTTGCGAACCTCTGGACTCCGGGGAGCGATTCAAAGCTCTGTCGGAAGTGATTTTGCAGAAACTTCCGGCGGCACGAGCCGAAACCGGTTTTGCCTGCAAAACGCCGGCGAAAAGGCTTTGAATCGGTGCGAAAGGGAGACTATACAGCAGACGCAAGACTGATGTTTTTTCGAAAATGAGAAGGTGTACTGTAAGCTCACAGTAAGTTATCGCGGATGAAATTTGCAGTTGCACGTTAGTTTTGGTACATTGGGAAGTTGGAGTTTTGCAGTGCTGAAATGAGTTTTTTCGGTATCGGATTGCTTTGCTGAGCCAAAAAAACACCTTTATCGCGAATCAAAAATTATTTTCATTAGCAGAAAGCTTTACGAACTTCACTCAAAGCCGTTTTTTACGCACAAAAACTTCTTTTGTACGTGCCTTTCTTCGCTGTCCGCAAAAATTTCCCATTTTTACAAACCAAAAGCCTTTTTTTCGCACAAACCTTTACGAACTGCCCTCAAAAGCCGCTTTTTTTACGTTCAAAAAGCCTTTTATTCGCACAAACCTTTCCTTATTCCCACCCAAAATAACTCTTTTTTGCCCTCCGCCGCCCATTCGTACCATCCTTAACCTACTGTTTGCGAAGAATGCGGCTGTTCTTTTGCTGTTCGCTCTAATTTTGTGCTGTAAAGCCCGAACCTCGCACCGATTCAAATCATTGCCGGCGATACTCGAAAAATTGCAGATTTCTGCGTTGCCGGTTACCTGATGAAAGCCGGTCACTTTCGCTTCAAAAACGTATCGACCGGCGATTTGAATCGTGGTCGCAGGACGGAGTCCCGCGTGCTTTTTGGTTACTTTTTGCACGATGCAAAAAGTGACAACCCGTACTCCTTCGCAGGGAGTTTCGAGGTTTTCCAAACCTCGAATCAGCTCACCGCAGCCGCAGCTTCGTACAAACCAATTAAAACCTTTCCCAAAGGGAGTTTCGAGGTTCTGCAAACCTCAAATCAGCTCGCCGCAGACGCGGCTTCGTACAAACCAATTAAAACCTCTCTGGAACTTTTCCATACTTTTTGTAAGGCACAAAAAGTATGACAAAAAGCCTTTTATTGCTTTCCTTTCGGAAAGTTTTTCGAGGTTTTCCAAACCTCGAATCAGCGCACATAGAAGGCAACTTCGCGCAAACCCAATTAAATTCTTTTTCCGCCTTGCGGCGGTGTCCCTGCCGGGACGGCACGTTTCACGTGAAAATTAGTAATATATCACAAATACTTTTTTAAATATTTGTGATATTCGACTATATACAGATAAGTCTCCTTTGTGGTAAAATAATATTATCCGAAAAAAGAAAAAGGATGTGTTTCATATTTATGTTTAAGAAAATTCTTGC
>CAKSCV010000025.1 GCA_934444645.1 uncultured Eubacteriales bacterium
TAAATTCTTACGCTGTAAAGCCGGAGCGTCGCACCGATTCAAATCATTGCCGGCGATACTCGAAAAATTGCAGATTTTTGCGTTGCCGGTTACCTGATGATTGCCGGTTGTTTTAGCAAAAACACCTTGTCGACCGGCGATTTGAATCGTCCCCGGAGTCCAGAGGTTCGCAAACCTCTGGTGTGCTTTTTGGTTACTTTTTGCACAACGCAAAAAGTGACAACTCGTTCTCTTTGCAGAGAACATCGAGGTTCTGCAAACCTCGAATCAGCACACAAAGATAACACATTCGTGCAAACAAAATTAAATCCTTGTGAAAAGTTCCGAGGTTTTGTAAACCTCGATTTAGCGCACCAAAGCACCAACTTTCCACCGTACCCAAACTAACGTGCAGCAACCTTTTCCGCCTTACGGCGGTGTCCCTTACGGGACAGCACACCCCGTGTGCTTCGAGGTTTTTCAAACCGAAAACAAGCACACAGGGCAGGATTTGTGCTCCTGCCCTGTGTATTGATCGTATAGGTTTTCTTCAGCGAACCCAAACGTCCGGTGTTTCGAGCGCCTTGAGCACACCTTCCCGCAACCGCATAACGTTTACGGTTTCGCTTGTCTCAAAGCTCGGCGTCCCGGTCTCGTAAAACCGCAAAATGTCGCGGATCAGACCGCCGAAGAAGTCCGAGGTGACCGGCGTGTTGGTTTCTCCGCCGTGTGTGTCCTCCACACAAATGCTGAATGGCAGTGAGCGTGCAAAAATCATACTGACGTTCGCGCCGTGAGCAAAGCGCGCACGGAATATGATCTGCGTGCCCTGCGTCTCGGCTTTGAAGGCGACCGGCTCATCCTTTAACAGCCGGATCACCATTTCCGCCTGGTGAATGATGTATTCCGGCGCATTGGAGCCGCCGCCGCACGTGATAATGTTTGCCGCGTCCTTTATATCGTCTAATTCTGTGGCATAACGAAGAGCCGACGAGGAAAACAGCGGTGTATGATGCTTTTCGGCAAGGGCAAAAATCTGCAAAGCCGTTGCTGTGTCGGGTGCAAAGGTCTTGTCGATATACGTCGGTTTTCCGTATGGCAAAACGGCTTTTGCAAAGGCAAGGTGTGTTTCGGGATTGGAGGGCGCAAGCACAAGCAGAACATCGCTCTTTTGGCAAATTTCGTCGATGGTCTCGCACTTCTCCGCACCGAATTTCTGACACCACTCCTCGGTGGTGAGGCCGTCCGGATTGTTTTCGGTGGCATAGGCGTAGGTGAGCGCATAAGCAAGCTTCAGATCCTCGGCCGCCGTTTTTATCCAGCCCGGATAGTTGTTGGCGTGCCACCCATCGATCCGATAGTCGATAAATCCGATTTTTTTCATCGTTTTCCGCTTCCTTTCGCTTATTCGCCCTTTTGCAGGTCAAGCTCATGCGATGCGGCGGCAGAAGCATACAACCGGTCAAGCAGCTTTGCGCTTTCGAGAACATAGTCGATGTTGCTCTTGGTTTTCACGCCGCTGACGGTGGAATCGAGAAACGCTCTGTCTTCACAGGCATACATATTCGGAATTTCATATTCGGGGCGTTCGGTTTCGAGCGTTTCGCCGTTGCAGAATTCGTAAAGGCCGCCATAATTGAGTCTTGCGCCGCCCTTGTCGCCCAAGAAGTCGATGAACATTTCCACTTTATCAAGGTTTTCCGCCCATGCGCCGTTGAACGAAATGCTGGCCTTATCGGTGCGGACGTAGCCGGTGATAAAGTCATCGACATCGTTGACACCGTGTTCGACATCCTTGGTATCCTCCGCCCACATGCTGTGGTAATGGTAGGATTTCATATCAGTCGCCATTTTGTTGTATTCATCGCAGGTGACCGTAAGCAGCTTTGCATCGCCGAGGACATACAAAATCAAATCCAAGAAATGGATTCCCCAGTCAATGAGCACGCCGCCGCCGGATTGGCTCTTATCGGTGAACGCACCGCCGAGTCCCGGAATCGAACGGAACGAACGGAACGAGCAGTATACGTGATAAATGTTGCCGAATTTTCCCTCTTTGTTCATTTCGGCTAATCTCTCCACCGAGCGGTGGTAGCGGTTGCACACGCCGATGTTTAAGATCTTTCCGGCCTTGTCGGCAGCTTGCTTCATTTCCACCGACAGCGGATAGTTGACGGTGATCGGCTTTTCGCAGAACACGTTTTTGCCGGCGGCAAGCGCGTCCATGGTGACGGTGTAATGCGCATAGTTGGGCGTTAAAACAAAAACGGTCTGCACCTCGGGATCGGCAAGTGCCTCCTTATAGTCGGTGATGACGTTTTCGATTTTGGGATATTTCTGCTTCTTTTCTTCTGCCTTTTCGCGGAGGAGGTCGCAGGCATACTTGATGCGGACATCCTTCATTGCGCTTAGTGCCGGAAAATGAGCGGCATCGGAAATTCTTCCGCAGCCTACAACAGCAACGATATGCATTTGTTTACTTCCTTTCCTGATTTCATTTCATATAAAGAACGGTTTTTGCCATGCTTTGGTTGCAGCACCATTATACGTGTAAATGCGCGGTTTGTAAATGTCTTGATATTGGATAGTTGTGTTCTTTTTTTTAGATTTTGTCGAAAGAACCTTGACTTTTCACAGAAAATGCGCTATGATAAAAGCAATCCGATACCAACCGCTGCACAAAGGAGACCGCACATATGTTAGGCGAGGCAAAATACCATCTGAATCAGAACCATGTTCACGAGCCGATCGATTTTGAAGGCTTTCGTCTGCACCAGATCGGCCGGCTTCACTGCGGCAGCGGCATGGAGGTCGAAAACCATCGGCACGACGATTGGTTTGAGATCACGGCGGCAACCGAAGGGAACGGCGAGGTTTTTACGGACGGCTGCGGCACGCACGTAAGGCCGGGCGATCTGTATCTGTCGTTTCCGGGTGATGTTCATGCCATCCGTTCCTCTAAATCCGATCCGTTAAAATACGATTTCTTTTCGTTCAATACGTCGCTTTCGCCGTACAGAGAGGAGCTTGAACGCTTAAAGGTGCGTCTCACGCCCGAAAAGCGGCTGTTTTCCGACCGGCGCATCCAAGCCTGTATCGAACAGCTGACGGCTGCAATCGAGCAAAACGGCCGGTATGTATCGCTTTTGGGTGCGGCGCTCATACGGGAGATCCTTTTATACATATTGGAGGATTTTGACGATACCGCGCCGGAGGCGGCTCCGTTTGGGACAGAACGCGGTGCCGCGCATTCTGCCAAAGAGCTGTGCTTTCAGCTGATGAACTATATTCAAACGCACATTTATACCATGAAAAACCTCTCGGAGCTTGCAGCCCTGACCGGCTACAATTACAGCTATCTTTCCACGCTGTTCAAGACGTGTACCTCGCAGACGCTTCGTTCCTACTATTCGGAAAAACGCCTGGAGGCAGCCAAAACGCTCTTAAAAGAAGAACACATGACGGCGGCGCGTGCCGCAGAGCTTGTCGGCTATGCCTCCGCTTCGGCATTCGGAAAGGCCTATAAAGCGCGCTATGGCGTTTCGCCGCTTGAAAAAGAAGCCGAACGCAAATCCGAATGAGCGTGCCTGCCCGAACGGCTTGGCGAGTCGTGGTTTTTGGCTGCGCAGCAGCTGAGGCGGCTTGCTCAAAAAACAAGAACCGATGAGTGTCGGTTCTTGTTTTTTCTATCAAACGATATCCGTAAAAGGAGAGAAACGGCGTATCGTTTTACGATATGTGGGATACACTGGCGGTGTTGAGAGCTCGCAAACGTTTTTATGACTCTTCGTCGGAAAGATCGCCCAGGATGGGATCAAGGTCAACAATAACCTCTTCGCTCGTGCAGAGAATGTCGTCAGCCGAGTTTTCTTCTTTGGTTAGAAGCGGTTTGCTATATGGCTTCATGCTTTTTCCCCCTTTGTTATTCGATTTCACCGCAGACGGTGAGGATCTTTTCGACATAGTCGATGGCGGTATAGCCTTCGGAGGCCTTGATGAGCTTTGCAGCATCCAACATGGAAAGGCTCTTGACATTGCCGTAGAAATACATTGTGCCGATCTTGACAAACGGACGCAGATGGATGGTCTGCGTATAAGCGGCCTTGCTTTCGGGAACGCCGACAAATGCGCCGCTAAAGATTGCCGTATAGCCGTCGCCGCTGTCACGCAGATAATTGATGGTTTCGGTTCCGTCCGCCTTGCGGTAGGCAAGCCCGTTCGCATAGGCATCGGAAAACTGCGCAATACCGTCGCCGAAGGTCAGATTTTCCTCGACCGTTTCACCGGGCAGGAAGTCGTAGTAGGTCGCAAGTTTTGCCGCGGTTGTGGCAAGGTAGCCGATCTCGACCGTTTCATTGTTGACCAAAAGCTCATTGTAAACCGAGGAGAGCACGCGCAAGCCCTGCGGCTCGGCGGTGCGGATGGAGATCTTGTCCGATAGAATCGGCTCTGCGGGAACACCGGCATAGATAAACGTTGCGTTGTCAAACAAGGCGGTTGTGTTTTCGCCTTCGTTGGCATAGGCATACACATCGGTTAAGCTTTCGCCGGATTGCAGGGTATAGCTGAACGAAAGAGTGGTAAAGCTGTTTTTATCCAAATTTTGGAAATAGGTTGAACGCTTAACTTGACCGTCCACCATCATATCGATAAAGGCGGCGTTGATATTTTTGGAATCGATTTTGAAGATGTAGGTGCCGGGCGTGGTGATGGGTTCGGCAAAGGTAAAGCGCAGGGCATAGTTCTTGACGCTTGAGCCGATCTTGTATGCACCGTTCTCCATGGAGATCCATTCGGCACTCGGCTAAAGCAGTGCGCTTTTGCCGCCATTATACGGTGTTAACGAAATACGGTCGTCGATGTAGCTCGGCTGCTGGGAATATGCGTCGCCATTGGAGTTGAAGTCGAACGCAAACAGCACCTCGCCCTTGGTCCATACGGCTTTGACGGTGGTCGGGTCAGCCGGAACGATGGTGATGGGATTGCCGTTGCTGTCTACATAGCCTTCGTGAATGTAGCCTTTGGCGGTGAGAGCCGGAAGCGGATCGCCCTTATAAAGCGCACGTGTGGCCGATGCATCGCCGACAAGCAAAGAGGTGTCAATGCCGTAATCAAAGGTGATTTCAACCGGTGCAAGATACCAAAGCTTGGCATAGTTGCAGTAGATCGAGCCGTCTTCGTTGCCGTAGATGCGCACGTCGGTGATTTCCGAAAGCCGGGACCCGGTTTCGTGCGTATACGTGGTGTAAACGGTTTTGCCGGAAGCATTGCTTACATACTTAGAGACATCCTTGTTGGTTGTTTCATCAAAGAAGCGTCCGAAAACATTGTTAAGTCCGGACGAAGCGAACTCAAGCGTATATCGGCCGGTTTTCTTGATCGGCTCGGTGAAACGGAACTGCATGCCGAACGGCCATTGCTTGTAGCCGTTGACAACAAAGTTGCCGCCGTCCATTGCCCACCAAGCCGGACTCATAACGGTCAAAGAGCCGCCGTTGTTGCCGGTGGTGAGAGCAATGCTGTCGTCGATATAATCGGGAACCTGGTTTGTTTTGTCACCGGAATTAAACGAGAAGTGGAATAACAGCTTGCCGTACTCGTCGCTTGTCGTTTCGTCGGCAAGAGCGGCGTCGGAGAAACCGCCTTCGGCTTCGGCAGCCGTTTCAACGGCTTCGGGCGTAAAGGCGCCGACGGAAAAGGCAAGTACCATGGCAAGAAAGACCGCAAGCAGGGTTCTGAACAAATACGTGTTTTTCATGGTTCGTAATCTCCTTTTGAATAAATTTGCAGTATATTCTGCTATAAATATTGTAGTATATTACCAAAAGCTTGTAAAGAAAGTCCTTTGCTGAAAAGATAATTATCTTGCTGTTTTTGAAAATTATTTCGGTTTTTTCGTGAAAAAATGAGAAAAATGCTTGAAAAAAGCCGCCAAGTCTTTTATAATTACAGTAGATACCCGAGTATTCACGAAAAAAGTGAGGGGGTACACCGGATGAATTTCACAAATTACGAAAAGAAGGAATACCCGAACGATCGGCTCCCGTTCTGGTGCGGCGTGAACGACGGCTTTCCGCATTGGCACTGGCACAAAGCGCCCGAGCTGCTTTTCGGCTTGAAAGGGCAGAGTCTTGTCTGCTGCAACGACCGAAGCCACGTTTTACGGCAGCATGACACGGTATTTGTTAATTCGGATGTATTGCATGCCATTGAAAGCGAGCCGGGTGCAACATATTTGGCCATCAGCATCGATCCTTGCTTTTTTGAAGAAAATCAGTTGCCGCTCGATCAGTTTAACATACAGGAATATATTGAAAAAAACGAAACAATGACACGCCTTTGGCAGGCGGTTTACAGCATTCAGCTTGACGAACAGCGCATTTTTCGCGTGCCGCATTATCGGTGTGCGGTGCTTGCGCTGTTAGTCGAGCTGTTTGACAGCTATCGGGAGAAAAAGGACGCACAAGGCCGCATGAAAGAGAAATACCGCGACGTAAAGGCGGCGATCACCTATATTGAAGACAACTTCACAAAGCCTTTGTCGTTGGATGAGATCAGCAAAAATGTGGGCATCAGCAAATATCATTTAGCGCGGTTATTCAAGGAATGCACCAATCGGACGATGGTGGAATTTTTGGTGATCTGCCGTGTTGAGTTTGCACAGACCCTTTTGCGCTCGACGGAGCTGCCCATCAAAGAAGTGGCCTTTTCGGCAGGATTTGAGAATGCACCGTATTTTTCCAAGGTTTTCCGCAGGCACACAAGCTGCACACCGATGGAATATCGGGCGATCTTTCGCCCGTAAAAAAGCTGCCGAAGGCAGCGGACTCCCGGCAGGGAGGGCTTTTTTGTAATGCTTTTTGTGCCAACAAAAAGAGGGAAAAAGCCGCCAAGGGCGGCGGAAGGATTTAATTTGGTTTGTGCGAATTTGCTGTTTGTGTGCGCTGATTCGAGGTTTGCAAAACCTCGAAAGTTCCCTTGAAAGGATTTAATTGTTGCGGTGCGAAGCTGTCACTGCGGTGGGCTGAATCGAGGTTTGCAAAACCTCGAAACTCCCTTAAAAAGGTTTTAATTGTTGCAGTGCGAAGCCGCTATTGCGGCGAGCTGAATCGAGTTTTGCGAAACCTCGGAACTTCCTGCAAAGGGGACGTTTTACGTTCTTTTTGCGTCGTGCAAAAAGAACCAAAAAGCACGCCAGAGGTTTGCGAACCTCTGGACTCCGGGGACGATTCAAAGCTCTGCCGGAAGTGATTTTGCAAAGTTTTCCGGCGGCTCATGTCGAAACCGGTTTTGCCCGCAAAACGGCGGCATAAAGGCTTTGAATCGGTGCGAAAGGGTAGCTGTACTGCTGACGCAAGACTGATGTTTTTCGAAAAAGAATTATTGTAGTGCAAGCTCACAGTAGCAAGCGATTTCGAAAAGGGTTGCTGCGCGTTAGTTTTGTTGCGGTGGGAAGTTGTTGCCGCGGTGCGCTAAGAAATAGTTTTTCTTTATCAGTAAGCTTTGCATGAGCCAAAAAAACGCCTTTTTCGCGAATAAAAAATTTCATTAGCAGAAAACGTTGCGAACTTCACTCAAAGCCGTTTTTACGCATAAAAACTTCTTTTGCACGTGCCTTTCTTCGCTGTTCGCAAAAAATTCCCATTTTCACAAACCAAAAGCCCTTTTTTGCACAAACCTTTACGAACTGTCCTCAAAAACCGCCTTTTTTACGTACAAAAAGCCTTTTATTCGCACAAACCTTTCCTTGTTGCTATCCAAAACAGCTCTTTTCCCCCCTTCGCCTCCCATTCCAACACCCCTTAACCTACTGTCCACAAAAGAATACAGCTGTTCTTTTAATCTCTGCTCTAACTCCTTTCGCTGTAAAGCCGGAGTGTCGCACCGATTCAAATCATTGCCGGCGATACCCGGAAAACTTGCGGTTTTCTGTGTAGCCGGTTACCTGATGAAAGCCGGTCACTTTCGCTTCAAAACGTATCGACCGGCGATTTGAATCGTCCCCGGAGTCCAGAGGTTCGCAAACCTCTGGTGTGCTTTTTGGTTCTTTTTGCACAACGCAAAAAGAATAAACCCGTTCCCTTTCCGGGGAGCTCCGAGGTTTTGCAAACCTCGAATCAGCACACCACAGCCGCAGCTTCGCACCGCAACAATTAAAACCTTTGTAAGAGAGCTCCGAGGTTCTGCAAACCTCAAATCAGCCCGCCGCAGCCGCGGCTTCGCACCGCAACAATTAAAACCTTTTTAAGGAAGCTTCGAGGTTTCGCAAACTTCGAAGCAGCGCACAAAAACAACAACTTCGCACAAATAAAATTAAATCCTTTTTCCGCCTTCCGGCGGTGTCCCTGCCGGGACGGCACACTCCGTGTGCTTTTTTGGTTCTTTTTGCCGGGCGCAAAAAAAACTGATGGAAGAATCGAGGTTCTGCAAACCTCGAATCAGCGCACAAAATCACCCAATACACTATTCACATAAAAAGGAAGATACTATGGACATCCGCAAAGAATCCCTCAAAAAACACTATGAATGGAAAGGCAAAATCTCCATAAAAGCCAATGTCAAGGCCGATACCGCCGAAGCATTGTCCCTCGCCTATACACCCGGCGTTGCCGAACCCTGCCTTGCCATCAAAGAAGACGTCAACAAATCCTATGAATTGACCCGACGCTGGAATACCGTCGCCGTCATCACAGATGGCTCCGCCGTCTTGGGCCTCGGCGATATCGGCCCGGAAGCCGGCATGCCCGTCATGGAGGGCAAATGCCTGCTCTTCAAAGCCTACGGTGATATCGATGCCATTCCGTTATGTATCCGCTCGAAAGATCCCGATGAGATCGTCCGCACCGTGTCCCTGCTTTTGGGCAGCTTCGGCGGCGTAAACCTTGAAGATATTGCCGCACCGCGCTGCTTTGAGATCGAACGCAAGCTAAAGGAAATCTCGGATATCCCCATCTTCCACGACGACCAGCACGGCACCGCCGTCATCGCCCTTGCCGCTCTTATCAATTCGCTGCGCCTGACCGGCAAGAAAAAAGAGGATATCAAGGTCGTTATCAACGGCGCAGGCGCGGCAGGATGCGCCATCGGTCGGCTGATGATCGCCTATGGCGTGAAAAAACTCATTTTCTGCGATAAAAACGGTGCGATCTGCGACGGCGACGCACAAATGCACGCTGAGCATGAAGCTCTTGCCAAAATCAGCAATCCCCGTCACGAGCGTGGCTCCCTGCGCGAGGTGATAAAAGGCGCCGATGTGTTCTTCGGACTTTCCCGTCCCAAACTTGTGGATGAAGAAATGGTGCGCAGCATGAATCCGGACGCGGTTATCTTTGCTATGGCAAATCCCGAGCCCGAAATATTGCCTGAGGTCGCCAAAGCCGCCGGCGCACGCATTGTCGGCACGGGCCGGAGCGATTTTCCGAACCAGATCAATAACGTCCTCGCGTTCCCCGGTATTTTCCGCGGCGCATTGGATGTGCGTGCGTCGGATATCAATGAGCCGATGAAAATCGCGGCAGCCTATGCGCTTGCAAATCTGATTTCCGAGGAGGAGCTGAAGGACGACTATATTCTCCCGGCAGCTTTCGATCCGCGTGTGCGTGATGCCGTGGCAAAAGCGGTTGCCGACGCTGCCAGGGCAAGCGGCGTGGCAAGAATTTAGGGAGGTTTCGGTAAAACAGGCTTCACGCCGCGCGAAAACGAATGCTTTCCATGGCCGCTTGCTGTGTTCTGTGCCGCAAATCCGCTTAAAAATCGCAAAAAACAAGAATTTTTATTGAATTCTTGTTTTTTTCTCTTGCAATACGGCAAACTATATGATATAATGTAGTTTAGAAAAATTTGTTAAAATTTTATTTATCGAAAGGTGCGAAGACTATGTTAAACAAGAAAACTGTCGAAGATGTAAACGTAGCCGGCAAGCGCGTTCTTGTCCGCTGCGACTTCAATGTGCCGCTTAAAGACGGTGTTATCACCAGCGATAAGCGTATTGTCGCCGCTATCCCGACCATCAAATACCTGCTCGGCAAAGGTGCAAAGGTCATTCTTTGCTCTCATATGGGCAAGCCGCATGCCGTCTTTACCGAAGGCTTCGGTCTCGATAAGAAAGAAAAGAAAAAGGTAGAAGCTCTTCCGGAAGCAGAACAGGCTGCCGCAAAAGCAGAGCTTCTCGAAAAAGCAAAGAAGAACGATCCGGTCAAGTTCACCTTAAAGCCGGTTGCCGACCGCTTGAATGAACTGCTTGACGGCAAGGTCACCTTCGCAAAGGATATCATCGGCGAAGATGCCAAGGCTAAGGTTGCCGCCCTCAAAGACGGCGAAGCCGTCCTTCTCGAAAACGTCCGTTTTGACGCACGCGAAACCAAGAACGATCCGTCGTTCTCAAAGGAACTCGCTTCGATGTGCGATGTTTATGTAAACGATGCGTTCGGTTCGGCTCACCGTGCACACTGCTCGACAGCCGGCGTTACCGAATTCGTTAAGGACGCTGTCTGCGGTTACCTCATTCAGAGAGAAATCGAAGTTATGGGCGGCGCGCTTTCCGATCCGAAGCGTCCGTTTGTTGCCATTCTCGGCGGCGCAAAGGTTTCCGACAAGATCGGCGTTATCAACAACCTCATCGATAAGGTCGATACCCTTATCGTCGGTGGCGGTATGGCCTACACGTTTATGCGCGCGCTCGGCAATTCGACCGGTACGTCCATCTGCGAAGAGGACAAGATCGATCTCGCCAAAGAGCTTATGGACAAGGCGCGTGAAAAGGGCGTTAACTTCTTGCTTCCGGTTGACAACATGATCGGCCGCGAATACGACGAAAACACCGTTTATATGAGAATTTACTCCGACGCCATTCCGGACGGCTGGATGGGTCTTGACATTGGTCCGACCACGCAAGAGCTGTTCGCAAAGACCATTATCGGAGCAGGCACGGTCGTTTGGAACGGCCCGATGGGCGTTTCCGAATGGGAAAACTTCGCCGGCGGCACCAAGGCGGTTGCCAAGGCTGTGGCTGACAGCGGCGCCATCTCCATCATCGGCGGCGGCGACAGTGCGGAAGCTGTCGAACGTCTCGGCTTTGCCTCCAAGATTACGCACATCTCCACCGGCGGCGGCGCGTCCCTTGAATTTCTCGAAGGCAAGGAACTGCCCGGCATCGCTTGCCTGAACGACAAGTAATAAAAAATAAGGAAAACGCATAACACACTTCGCGCATGAGGTGTGTTATGTGTGCAAATACGACTGAAAAGAAAGAAGATAGTGTCATGAGAAAGAAAGTTATTGCAGGCAACTGGAAAATGAACAAAACGCCGACCGAAACGGCGGCCTTTGTGGAAGATTTGAAGAAAGTGGCCGAAGGCAAAAACGGCTGCGATATCATCATTTGCGTTCCGTTTGTAGACATTCATGCGGCAGTAGCCGGCACCAAGGGCACCAACATCAAGGTTGGCGCACAGAACGTACATTTTGCTCCGAGCGGTGCGTATACCGGCGAGATCAGCGCGGCAATGCTTCTTGACTGCGGCGTGGAATATGTTGTTATCGGGCACAGCGAAAGACGTCAGTATTTCGGCGAAACCGACGAAACGGTCAACGCACGCGTCAAAGCGGCTTTGGAAGCAGGCTTGAAGGTTATCCTCTGCATCGGCGAGCTGGAAAAGGAACGCGACCAAGGCATTACGGCTGAGATCCTCGGCAAGCAGACCAAGGTCGATCTTCTCGGCGTTACGGCAGAGCAGATGAAGAACGTCATCATTGCCTATGAGCCGGTGTGGGCGATCGGTACGGGCAAGACCGCAACGACTGCACAGGCAGATGAAGCCTGCGGCGTTGTCAGAAACGTTGTTGCCGAGCTTTACGGTAAGGCTGTTGCGGAGGAGACCATCGTTCAGTACGGCGGTTCGATGAACGCCAAGAACGCAGCAGAGCTTCTTGCCTGCGAAAATGTGGATGGCGGCCTTATCGGCGGTGCATCGCTGAAAGCGCCTGACTTCGGCGTTATCATTGACGCAGCTCAATAAGCAAGGTTTATATTGTGATTTTACGCCCGACGGGAATGCCCGTCGGGCGTATTTTTGCAAGCCGCGGAGCGGCGGCCGGTTGCCGCAGGCAACAAAAAGGCGGCATAGCCGCCGAGAAATGCCGCGGAGCGGCAGAAATGTTGCGGAAGCAACAGAGATATAGCCGCCGAGGGCGGCGAAAAGCACGCAGGGCGTGCTGCCCCGAATGGGGCAAACTTTCCATGAATATGGAAAGTTCAAAAGGCGGCTTTGCCGCCGAGAAATGCCGCGAAGCGGCAGAATTGTTGCGCAGCAACAAGAAAAGTGACGCCAAGGGCGGCGAAAGGATTTAATTGGATTGTGCGAATTTATTGTTTATGTGCGCTGGTTCGAGGTTTGCAGAACCTCGGAGCTTCCTTAAAAAGGTTTTAATTGTTGCGGTGTGAAGATGTTGTTTTGGTGTGCTGATTTGAAGTTTGAAAAACCTCGGAACTTCCTGCAAAGGGGACGTTTTTACGTTCTTTTTGCGTCGTGCAAAAAGAACCAAAAAGCACGCCAGAGGTTTGCGAACCTCTGGACTCCGGGGACGATTCAAATCGCCGGTCGACAAGATGTTTTTGCTAAAACAACCGGCGTTCATCAGGTAACCGGTTTTGCGAAAAGCTGTAACTTCGTCGGGTATCGCCGGCAATGATTTGAATCGGTGCGACGCTCCGGCTTTACAGCGTAAGGATTTAGAGCGGAGATTAAAAGAACAGCTGTATTCTTTGCAAACAGTAGGTTAAGGGGCGTTGAAATGGGCAGCGGAGGGCAAAAAAGAGTTGCTTTGGATGGCAATAAAAAAGGTTTGTACAAAAGAAAGGCTTTTGGTTTGTAAAAATGGAAAATTTTTGCGGACAGCGAGAAAAGGCTTGTGCAAATGAAGAGTTTTTGTATGTAAAAGGGCAGCTTTTGAGGGCGGTTCGTAAGCTTTCTGTAAATAGAAAACTTTTGGTTTGTGAAAATGGGAATTTTTTGCGGACAGCGAAGAAAAGCACGCGCAAAAGCCGTTTTTGTGCGTAAAAAACGGCTTTGAGTGAAGTTCGTAAAGCTTTCTCTGCTAATGAAATTTTTTGATTCACGATAAAGGCGTTTTTTTCGGCTCATGCAAAGCAAACCGATAAAGAAAAAACTCATTTCAGCACTGAAAAACTCCAACTTTCCACCGCACCCAAACTAACGTGCAGCCACAAATTTTATCCGCGAAAACGTTCTGTGAGCTTGCAGTACAACAATCCTTTTTCGAAAAACATCAGTCTTGCGTCTGCACTACGGTAACCCTTTCGCACCGGTTCAAAGCCTTTACGCCACCGTTTTGTGGGCAAAACCGGTTTCGGCACGTGCCGCTGGAATTTTCTGCAAAATCACTTCCGGCAGAGCTTTGAATCGTCCCCGGAGTCCAGAGGTTCGCAAACCTCTGGTGTACTTTTGGTTCTTTTCGTACAAGCGAAAAGAACCAAAAACGTCCCTTTCGCAGGGAAGCTCCGAGGTTCTGTAAACCTCGAATCAGCATACCGCAGCCGCAGCTTCGCACCGCAACAATTAAAACCATTTTAAGGGAGCTTCGAGGTTCCGCAAACCTCGAAACAGCACACAAAAACAACAACTGCGCACTAACAAACTTAAATCCTTCCGCCGCCTTACGACAGAGTCCCTGCCGGGCCGGCACACGCCGTGTGCTTTGGCTTTTTTTGCAAATTGCCAAAAGAAGCCTTAGAAAAACCTCCAAAACCGATAAATATTTGAAAAAAAGCCTTGGATATTTCGAAAAAGTGTGATATACTATATTATTATATTATATGTGTAAATATCGCTTCCCGAAAGGAACCTTTCATCATTATGCTCTCCGATATCACTCTCGGTCAATATTTTCCCGGAAACAGTATCCTTCATAAACTTGATCCGCGCGTCAAAATCGTGTCGATCATCTTGTTCATCGTCACCATATTCCTGTCGAAAACCTACGCCGGGTTCGCACTCGTCTTTGCTGTTTCCGCACTGCTTGTCGCGGTCAGTCATATCCGCTTTTCCACTATCTTGAAAAGCTTGAAACCGGTGTTGTTCATTCTGATTTTCACCATGATCGCGAACCTTCTTTGGACAAGCGGCGAACACCTTTTGGTGCAGTTTTGGGTCATTCACATCTATGCTGAGGGCGTCTCCTATGCCTTGCTCATGGCCTTGCGCATTGTTTGCTTGATCGTGGCGACCTTTGTCCTTTTGACCTATACCACCTCGCCGGTGGCATTAACCGATGCACTCGAACGCCTGCTGCATCCGCTTGCAAAGCTAAAACTTCCGGTGCACGAATTCTCCATGATGATGTCCATTGCCTTGCGCTTTATTCCGACGCTTTTGGAGGAAACCGATAAAATCATGGCGGCACAAAAAGCACGCGGTGCCAATTTCGAAACCGGAAAACTTATGAACCGCATCAAGGCACTCATCCCGATTTTGGTGCCGTTGTTCGTTTCTGCCTTTCGCAGAGCCGATGAGCTTGCCGGCGCCATGGAATGCCGCTTATATCACGGCGGCGAGGGCAGAACGCGCATGAAGGTGTTGAAGATCGGCGTGTCCGATTGCCTGTTTATGTTGTTTTTAATCGTTGTTTTAGCGGTCAATCTTTCCTTTAATCATCTTTTCCCGAATGTTTTTTAAGGGGAGTCACTTATGAAATCAAGCCCTTTGGAAAAAGCGTCCAAGCCGCCGCGTATCGCCGTCAGTCTTGTCTATAACGGCGCATGCTATTGCGGCTGGCAGGTGCAGCAAAATGCCGTCAGTGTCCAGCAGACCGTGCAGGACGCACTCGAAAAGCTGCTGTCGTTCCGGCCGGATATCAGCGGCTGCTCCCGCACGGATGCCGGGGTACACGCTAATCACTATGTGTTTCATATGGATTCGGACGGCATCGGCGTTGCGCCGGAAAAGCTGCCGCTTGCCTTGAATGCGCACTTGAAAAACGCGGATATTGCCGCCAAAAGCGCACGCTATGAACCGACGGAGTTTCATGCCCGTTACAGCTGCATCGGAAAAGAGTATATTTACAAGATCTGGAATGCACCTTACCGGAATCCGTTTTACGAGGGCCGGGCATGGTTTTATCCGTACAAGCTCGATGAAACGTCTTTAACTTTTGTCGGAAAAGAATTCTGCGGTACGCACGATTTCGGCGGCTTTATGTCTAAGGGCTCGAAAATCACGGAGGACACGGTGCGCACGGTCCGTTATTTTGACGTGACGCGTGAAGGGGAGCTTGTGACGATTCGTGTGTGTGCCGATGGGTTTTTGTACAACATGGTGCGCATCATGGCCGGAACATATGCGCTTGCGGCGTCAGGGAAGCTGAAAGAAGGCGATCTGACGCGGATTTTATCGCTTCGCGATCGTTCGCTTGCCGGAGACACGGCACCGGCGCACGGCCTGTATCTGAATCGGGTATTCTATCCGGAGGAATATGGGCTTTGAAGCTTTCCGATTTATGGAACGTTTCAAAGGCTTTTTTGGAATCCTTTTTGTGCCTTACAAAAAGGATGGAAAAGTTCTTAAGAGGTTTAATTGGTTTGTACGAAGCCGCGGCTGCGGTGCGAAGTTGGAGTTTTGCAGAAACTCGAAGCATCCTTACAAAGGTTTTAATTGTTGCGGTGCGAAGCTGCCATTGCGGTGCGCTGTTTCGAGGTTTGCAGAACCTCGAAGCTCCCCAGAAGGGGACGTTTTTGGTTCTTTTCGCTTGTACGAAAAGAACCAAAAGTACACCAGAGGTCTGCGGACCTCTGGACTCCGGGGACGATTCAAAGCTCTGCCGGAAGTAACTTTGCAGAAAATTCCGACGGCACGTGCCGAAACCGGTTTTGCCTGCAAAACGCCGGCGTAAAGGCTTTGAATCGGTGCGAATGGGTGGCTGTACTGCTGACGCAAGACTGGTATTTTTCGAAAAAGGATTGTTTGTAGTGCAAGCTCACAGTTGCAAGCGGCATTCGAAAAGGATTGCTGCACGTTAGCTTGGGTGCGGTGGGAAGTTGGAGTTTTGCAATGCTGAAACAAGGTTTGATAAACCTCGGAAAATTCCAAAAGGATTTAATTTGCTTTGTGCGAAGTTGGTATCTTTGTGGCTGATTTGAGGTTTGCAGAACCTCGAAGCTTCCCGGAAAGGGAACGGTTTTATTCTTTTTGCGTTGTGCAAAAAGAACCAAAAAGCACACCAGAGGTTTGCGAACCTCTGGACTCCGGGGACGATTCAAAGCTCTGCCGGAAACACTTTTGTAAAGCTTTCCGGCGGCTCGTTCCGAAACCGGTTTTGTCCGCAAAACGCCGGCGAAGAGGCTTTGAATCGGTGCGAAAGGGTAGCTGTACTGCAAACGCAAGACTGATGTTTTTCGAAAATGAGAAGGTGTACAGCAAGCTCACAGTAAGTTTTCGCAGATGAAATTTACGGCTGCACGTTAGCTTTGGTGTAGTACGAAATTGAACTTTTTGTATGCTGAAAAAACTTTTCTCTATCGGATAGCTTTGCATGAGCTGAAAAAACGCCTTTTTCGCGAATCAAAAAATTTCATTAGCAGAAACTTTACGAACTTCACTCAAAGCCGCTTTTTTACGCACAAAAAATTCTTTTGCACGTACCTTTCTTCTCTGTCCGCAAAAATTCCCATTTTTACAAACCAAAAGCTTTTCTTTTGTTGAAAGCTTTACGAACTGTCCTCAAAAAACGCCTTTTTTACGTACAAAAAACCTTTTATTTGCACAAACCTTTCCTTATTGCTATCCAAAATTACTCTTTTCCACCCTCCACCTCCCATTTCAACGCCCCTTAACCTACTGTCTGCAAAGAATACAGCTGTTCTTTTCATCTTTGCTCTAACTCCTTACGCTGTAAAGCCGGAACCTCGCACCGATTCAAATCATTGCCGGCGATACCCGGAAAACTGCTGTTTTCTGCCTTGCCGGTTACCTGATGAACGCCGGTCATTTTAACAATAACCATGTATCGACCGGCGATTTGAATCGAGGTCGCAGGACGGAGTCCCGCGTGCTTTTTGGTTACTTTTTGCACGATGCAAAAAGTGACAATTCGTATCCCTTTGCAGGAAGCTCCGAGGTTTTTCAAACCTCGGAACAGCACACACAAACAACAACCTCGCACAAAACAAATTAAATCCTTTCCCAAAGGGAGCTCCGAGGTTCTGCAAACCTCGAAACAGCACACACAAACAACAAACTCATGCAATCCAATTAAATCCTTCCGCCGCCCCCAGCGGCATCCTTTCGGCGGTCTCCGACGCACAAAAACTTGCCACCGGCAACTTTTTGCACGTCAGAGCAGCATTTTTTCTGTTGCTGACGCAACATTTTTCGCCGCCCCCAGCGGCAATCCCCGGCAGCTTCGCCGCCATATTTCCCTTTCCGCAATTTTTAACGGTTGAAAAATTAAAAATTACATATTATAGTAGTGTTGTCGAATAAAATTAAAATATTTTTGTCGGCTTTTCCGGAATTTTCAAAAGAAAGGTGGTTTTTTCCATGGAAAACAAAAAAACACAAGCCGAACTCTTAAAAGAAAAGCTCTTTGCCACACATAAAAGTGCTTACGAACTCTGCGATGAACAGGAGATCTTAAAGGCGTACAATTATTGCGGCGACTATATGAATTTCTTAAATGCCGCAAAAACCGAACGCGAATGCGTCACCGAAGCCGTGAAAATGCTCGACGCGGCAGGGTTTACCCCGTTCGAATACGGCAGAAACTATGCGACCGGCGACAAATTCTATCTTAATAACCGCGGCAAAGCCCTCTATGCCGTCGTTATGGGCAAAAAGAGCCTTGAAGACGGTCTCAGCATTGCGGCCGGTCACATCGACAGCCCGCGCATCGACTTAAAGCAAAATCCGCTTTACGAAGAAGGCGGCATGGCGTTCTTCAAAACCCATTATTACGGCGGTATCAAGAAGTTTCAATGGGTCACCATTCCGCTTGCCCTTCACGGCGTGATCGTCAAGGAAGACGGCACGGTCATCAACGTCTGCATCGGTGAAGACGAGAGCGATCCCGTTTTCTATATCACCGACGTCCTGCCGCATCTCGGCAAGGATCAGGCCGCCAAAACGGTTGCTAACGTCTTTACCGGCGAAGACCTGAATGTTCTTGTCGGCAGCCGTCCGTATGATGATGACAAAATAAGCGAAAAGATCAAATTAAACATTTTGGCTCTCTTAAACGAAAAATACGATGTCACCGAGGCAGACCTGCTTTCCGCCGAGCTTAGCCTTGTGCCGGGCGCACGCGCCAGAGACATCGGCTTTGACCGCAGTCTTATCGGTGCTTACGGTCACGATGACCGCGTCTGCTCCTACCCGATCCTCTCAGCCATTCTCGATATGGCGCACAACACGCCGGAATATACCTCGGTCACCATTTTGGCAGACAAAGAGGAAATCGGCAGCGAGGGCAACACCGGTATGCAGTCGTTCGCCTTTGAAAATATGCTTGTCGAAATGGCAGTGAACGCCGGCGTCAATCCGCGGAAGATGTTTGTTAACTCCAAGTGCCTGTCGGCAGACGTGACGGCTTGCTTCGACCCGAATTTTGCCGAGGTTTATGAAACGCGCAACGCTGCTTTCATCAACAAAGGCGTCGCCATGAACAAATTCACCGGTGCACGCGGCAAATCCTCCACCAACGACGCACACGCCGAATATGTCGCCTATATCCGCAGCATCTTCAACAAAGCCGGCTGCGTTTGGCAGACCAGCGAGCTCGGCAAGGTCGACCAGGGCGGCGGCGGCACGGTTGCCATGTATTTGGCAAAGCTTGACATCGACACGGTCGATGTGGGCGTGCCGGTCATTTCTATGCACGCGCCCTTTGAAGTGGTCTCCAAGACCGACGTGTATATGGCTTATAAGGCCTTCCGTGCCTTCTTTGAAAGATAATCATTTCGTAACAGGAGAATTTTTGATATGATAACCGAATGCTTGAAAAAGGCTGTGCAGAATGGCGATTATGACAAGGCTTTCCGCGCACTGTACGGTGCGGACGCCAACCTTTTTGACGTAAAGGTACGCTACCTTTCCGCTATCGACAGCTTTGAAACGCTGTACGGTGCGGCTTTGCCCGAAACGGCTGAGATTCGTCTGTTTTCCGTTCCCGGAAGAAGCGAAATTTCCGGCAACCACACCGATCACAACCACGGCCGCGTACTTGCCGCGTCCATCAGCCTTGATATCATCGCAGTGGCTGCCAAGACCGATAAAAACGAGATCCGCATCAAATCCGAGGGCTTTGACGAGGACGTTGTGTCCACCGACGACGTGAAAACCGTTCGTCCGGACGAAAAATACAAGGCCAGCGCCATCATCCGCGGTATGTGCGACGGATTTTTGAACCATGCGCACACCATCGGCGGTTTTGTCGCTTACACCACCTCCAACGTCTTAAAAGGCTCGGGACTTTCCTCTTCGGCGGCTTTTGAAGATATGGTCGGCAACCTGTTAAACCATTTCTACAATGACGGTGCGGTCTCTGCCATCGAAATCGCAAAGCTCGCCCAGTACGCCGAAAACGTGCATTTCGGCAAGCCCTGCGGCTTAATGGATCAGATGGCGTGCGCCGTCGGCGGCTTTGTTGCCATCGATTTCAAGGATCCGCAAAATCCGGTCGTCGAAAAGCTGCCGTTTGATCTCGACGCGGCAGGTCTTTCGCTGTGCATTGTCAATACCGGCGGCAACCATGCCGATCTGAACGAGGATTATGCCTCGGTTCCGGCTGATATGAAGGCTTGTGCCAAGCTTCTCGGCGTGGATTTTTTGGCAGATACCGACAAAAAAACGCTGCTGTCGCGAGCCGCAGAAGTCCGCGAAAAGCTCGGCGACCGCGCACTCCTGCGTTCGCTCCACTTCTTTAACGAAAACCAACGTGTCAAAGCGCAGCGGGATGCGCTCGAAAAAGGCGATCTTGCCGGCTTCCTTGCCGGTGTGCGTGCGTCGGGGCTTTCCTCGGCGACCCTGCTGCAAAACGTGTACACCGTCAAAAACGTCAACGAGCAGGGACTCACTGTGGCTCTCGCGCTTGCCGGAGAGGTGCTTGACGGCGTGAAGGGCAGTGCCTACCGCGTGCATGGCGGCGGTTTTGCCGGTACGATCCAGGCGTTTGTGCCGAAAAAGACCGTTCCGGAATTCATCGCTGCCGAAGAAGCCGTGTTCGGCAAAGGCAACGTGTATGTGCTGTCGGTGCGGCCGTTCGGTGCAGTGGCACTCGATAAGATCGGCTGACGCATGAGCCGAAAATTTCACGCAAAGGCCAAGCGAATCGCCGCGCCGGGCAAGGTGTCCGCACCGGACACAACGTCTGCGCCGCAACAGACCGGAAACATCGGCAAGCTCAAAATTATCGGCTTTTTGGTGCTTGCAACCGGTCTTGCGGGCGGTGTGTATATCGCCGCTGCGAAAGCCGCCTTTGCACCGGTGTTCCATGCGTATTGGATCCTCAGTGCCGTGCTTTTGTGTGCGGCGCTGTGTTTGAACCGAAGAAACGAGTACCGGTATACAAAAGAAACGGCTATGGGAGATCCCGAAACTGCCAAAACGGTTTACTATAAACGGAAAAAGCAGGTGAAATACGTGCTTCTTGTGCTGCTGCCGTTTTTGTTCACCGTGCTTGCCGACACGGTCTATCTGTTATTTTTTGTCAAAACCTAAGAGGGTTTTGCACCTTTATTTTGCTGTAAGGAACCATATTCATGAATCAAACCACTTCCGTCAAGGTTGTTCCGCTGTTTTCCGGCTCGTCCGGAAATGCCACTTACATACGCTTCGGCGACCGTGAGCTTTTGGTGGACGCCGGCGTTTCCTGCAAGGCGCTGCAAACGGCACTGGAAACGCTGGATACCGGACTTTCGCGCATTTCGGGCATTTTTGTGACGCATGAGCATCACGATCACATACGCGGCCTCGAAACGGTGTCTAAAAAGTTTCGTATACCGGTATATATGCAGGAAAGCTCCTACAAAAGCCTCGATAAACCGACGCTCCGTGCTGCGCTTGCGCCGCATGTGCAGTTTATCGCACCGGGCGAAACGGTGGATTTGGGCGATGTGTGTACGAGCGTATTCAAAACGCCGCATGATGCTTGCGGCAGCGTTGGCTTCCGATTCAATTTTTCCGACGGTTCGTCGCTCGGATATGCGACCGATATCGGGTATGTCACCAAAGGCATCGCCGCCGGGCTGTTCGGTTGTCAGACTGTGATTTTGGAGAGCAACTACGATGTGCAGATGCTGAAGACCGGACCGTATCCGTATTATTTGAAACAGCGGATCGAATCGGACGGCGGCCATCTTTCGAACGATGCGGCGGCGGCTTTCGTGCCGTATCTGCTCGAAAACGGCACACGAAAAATCATTCTGGCACACCTTTCAGAGGAAAACAACACGCCGCGTCTTGCCCATGACACCTGTGTGCGCGCGTTAGATGCTGCCGGTGCCGAACCGAAGGAATATAAATTGACGGTTGCCATGAAATCGATTTTGTAAAAGGCAAACCGGAAAGGAATACCATGACACGATTGATCGTTGTCCGTCACGGACAAAGCGAAGGAAACGCTAAGGGCGAATTTCACGGACAATACAACTCTGACCTCACCGCACTCGGTCACGAACAAGCCGAACGAACGGCTGAATATGTAGACCGGTATACTATCGACGCCATCCTTTCCAGCGATATACGCCGCGCCTATTCCACGGCGAAGCACACCGCCGATCGCCGCGGTCTGCCGATCATCGCAGATACCGGCCTTCGCGAGATTTTTGCCGGCGATTGGGAACAAATGAAGTTCACCGAAATTCCCAAAAAATATCCTGAAGAATACCGGCTTTGGTGCGAGGACATCGCGCATAGCCGCCTGCCGCACGGCGAAAGCGTAGCTGGGATGGCCGCACGAGTCAACGCAGCTTTTGCGAAAATCGTCGCGGAATATGACGGAAAAACCGTATTTATTGCCACGCATTCCACGCCGATTCGCGCCATGCGCTGCACGTGGAGCGGCTTGCCGCTTACGGCCATGCAGACACTCGGTTGGGTCGTGAATGCGTCGGTGACGGTGGTGGAATGCGACGGCAGCAGCTATCGGGAAATCTGTGTCGGTCAAGCGGCACACTTGGAAAAGGCCGGTCTGCTGACCAATTTGCCGAAAAACATTTAAGTATACCGGTACACAAGCACTTTAATGCACCGGCATACATTTGAATCTTGCAAAGATTTTCCCGAAAACTCAAACAGCTATAAAGAAGCCGAAGGACGGAGCTGCCGCCCTTCGGCTTCTTTTCGTTGTCGCTCATACCGTTTTACCGTCATAAAACGGTAGTTTGGCGAGAAATTTTTGAATTTCAGAGAAAAAGAATCGGGCGGCATGTTGCTGAAAAGCACGCGCGGTCTGCTGAAAACGTGCGTTTACTTTGAGAAATTACGGATAAAAAACATTAACGGAAAAATAGCGTGTTTTGTATAAAAGTGTTGCAAAACGCGAAAAAGTGTGGTATAATGTAACGTATTCTTTGCAAAACACATTTTAAGGATGGACAAACACATGACAGAACAAAAAAGAAGCAGTTTCACGGGAAAAATCGGCTTTGTGCTTGCCGCGGCAGGCTCGGCAGTCGGCCTCGGAAACATTTGGCGTTTCCCGTATCTTGCCGCACAATACGGCGGCGGGATCTTCTTGCTCGTTTACATCATTCTCGCTGTGACCTTCGGCTTCGCCTTAATGACGGCGGAAATTGCTCTCGGCCGCAAAACCGGCCTCAGTGCCATCGGCGCATACCAAAAGCTCGATAAACGGTTTTCGTTTGTCGGCATACTCAGTGCGGTCATTCCGGCGGTGATTTTGCCGTACTATTCGGTCATCGGCGGTTGGGTCATCAAGTATTTGGTTGCCTTTTGCGACGGCGATGCGATGGCAACCACGGCTGACGATTATTTCGAAACCTTTATCGGAAAAACCGGTGAACCGCTGCTTTGGTTCTTCGTGTTCCTCGGCATTACGGCGGTGGTCGTTATGTGCGGCGTGGAAAAGGGCGTTGAAAATGTCAGCAAGTTCATGATGCCGATACTTGTGGTTTTGTCTGTCGGTATCGCTGTATACGGCTTGTTCCGAGAAGGTGCCGTGGACGGCCTTCGCTACTATCTGCTCCCCGATTTCAGTAAGTTTTCGATTAAGACCGTGCTTGCCGCCATGGGACAGCTGTTCTATTCCATGTCGCTTGCCATGGGCATTATGATCACCTACGGTTCGTACATGAAAAAAGACGTCCATATCGAAACGTCGGTCAAACAGATCGAGTTATTCGATACGGGTATCGCCTTTATTGCAGGGCTTATGATTATTCCGGCGGTGTTTGTCTTCTCGGGCGGCGATGCCTCTGCCTTGGGCAAAGGTCCCGGCCTTATGTTCGTCACCTTGCCGAAGGTGTTTGAAAGCATGGGCATGGCAGGCACGATCATGGGCATCGCGTTCTTTATCATGGTGCTGTTTGCGGCGCTGACCTCTTCGATTTCGTTAATGGAGACGGTGGTCTCGATCGTCTGCGATAAATTCAGGATGAAACGCATTCCGGCCTGCCTTGTCGTTCTGGGCTTCTCGATCGTTCTCGGCTTCCTGTCCTCGACCGGCTACGGACTTCTCGGCTTTGTCAAAATCATCGGTATGCAGTTCCTTGATTTCTTCGATTTCATCACCAACAGCGTTCTCATGCCGATCGTGGCGCTTTGCACCTGTGTTTTCGTCGGCTACTTCATTAAGCCGCAGGCGATTATTTCCGAGGTGGAGTGCAACGGCGTCAAGTTCAAGCGCAAGAAAATGTTTGCCGTAATCATCAAATACGTCGCACCGATCTGTATCGTGCTGATCCTTGTTTCTTCGGTGCTCGACGCGTTCGGCATTTTCAAGCTGTAAGCCATAAAAGCGGTCTGTTTTGACAGGCCGCTTTTGTGTACCGCAGAACGTATTTGCGCTGGACTAACAATCCCTCAGTCAGCAAATAAATTGAAAATTGACAATTGAAAGTTGAACATTGGGGAGATAGTTAAAGCTTTGTGCGCTGAGAGCAACCGCGTCGGCGTTTTGCCGTCCATGTGTAAGGGAAGGCGGCACGCGGAATGCGCCGGAAGGGTTGTTATAAAAATAAGCTTTTGCAGCAGTTTGAAGCGGTTTGTTTTGGCAGACCGCTTTTTGTATACGAGGTTTGTGTGAAAGGAAATACCCGAACCGTATATACGATTCGGGTATCTGACGGACGTTCCGTCGGGGAAAAAAGAAAAGAAAAAGGAGTATGAATAAGCATTCACAATCAGAAATTGTAAGCGGGCGCGACCGGCTTTCCGGTTTTGGCGGATTCCACGATGGCAAGGCAGCAGGCAATGGTTTTTGCACCCTGCACACCGTCCATGGCAACCGGTTCGTCGTTTTCGATGGTCTTGGCAAACACTTCGAATTCCAGACCGGCATTGTGGTTTTTGATCTCGATCGGAAGGGTCTGCGGCTCGGCAAGATCCACGCCGTCTTTGTCCACAACGTATAACGTCATGTGATCCGAGGTGTTGTCGCACAAAATCGTGCCTTTGGTGCCGAAAAGCTGCGTGCGCATGGTATACGGACGCTTGCAGCCGGTCGAAACAAAGACTTTTCCGATGACGCCGTTCGGAAATTTCAATACCGAGATGGTGGCGTCGTCATAAGAGACCTCCGGCAGAAGCTTGTGTGCGCCGTAGGCAAAGACCTCTAACGGATCGCCGGCATACCAGCGCAGCAGATCGACCGCATGGCAGCCGCCGCCGACAACGCCGTGCCGGCTCGGATCCTTGCGCCACGCGTGCAGCAGCTTTGCATAGTCGTGCGCATATTCGGATTCCACATAATATAACTCACCGATGGTGCCGGCATCAATGATTTCTTTTGCTTTGACAAACGCCGGCGTAAAACGGCAGATCTGACCGACCATGAATTTCTGCTGCGGATGCTTACGTGCGCAGGCAACGATGGCTTCCATGTCCTCACGGTTCAAGGCGAGCGGCTTTTCGCACATCACGTGCTTGCCGGCATCGAGAAACGTGGTGCTGATCTCGCGGTGAGTTTGGTCGGGCGTGGCGACGATGACGGCGTCAAGCTCCGGATCGTTTAAGAAGGCGTGATAGTCGGCAAAGCGGCGTTCTTCGGGAATGCCGAGCTCATCGCTGACGGTTTTTAAGGTTTCGGGATTCGTGTCGCAGACGGCGCGCACCTCGGCGCCGTGTTCCAGAACAGCTTGCAAATGCAGCTTTCCCATTCCGGGCGAAATACCGATAATGGCGACGCGAAGCGGATTTTTTTCAGACATAGTAAGACCTCCGACAGAAGAATGATATAGGGTTTTACGGGGAGCGTTACAGAACGGATACGCCGACTAACGCGGCACACATCAGCACGCAGCCGACAACATTTTTGACTGTCAGCCGTTCTTTTAAGAAGAGCCACGACAGGATCACGCTGACAAGCAGCACGCCCGTGTTGTCAAAGGTGTATAGCACCGTCACGTTGCCGACCATGGCGATAAGCCGCACCATAAAGCTGACGGCGCACGCGGAAACAAAGGCGCAGGAGGCTAAATAAAAGCCGGATTTTTTGGTTTGCCGGAAGGTTTTTCCGAAGCTGCCGCGTTTTTGATACAATACATATAGTGCCGAGAATAACATCGAGCCGAAAAAGGTCACACAAACCATTTCGTTCTTTAAGTCCTCGCCGGTAAGCTGTTGTTGGGCATTTAAGAGCGACCCATACGCGCCGTTGCAAAGCGCAAGGCCGGTGCAGGCAAGGTAGAAAACGCGCTTATCGGTATAGGCCTCCACGCCCTTTTGGCTGACAAGATACACGCCGATGAGCACCGCCGCCACCGAAAGCAGCTTGCCGATGCTTGGATATTCCCCGAAAAAGGTGGCTGTGCCGGTCGGAATCAAAATGCCGCCGGCGATCATGAATACCATGAGCACCGAATACGGCCCGGTTTTCGAAGCCGTGACAAGGCTAACATTGTACAAAAACAGCATTAAGGCGTTGCAAACACCGAGGATGACCGTAAGCGCATCCCATTCGAAGGTAAAGCCCGCAAGTGCAAAGGACATAAGTGCCGCCGCAAGCCCGTTGCACACGGTGAGCACGGATGCGCCGTCGCCGGATGAACCCGGATAGTGTTCCGCATAGCTGCGTCCCAAAAAGGATTGGAAGGTATATAAAACGATTTCGACAAACAAAAAGAAGATAACCGCCGCATCCACAAGCATTCCTCCTGCGCGGTTTTGTTGTCTGTATTGTAACGAAAAACGTGCAAAAATACAAGGCAGTATTGATAACAAAACCTGCAATATCGATAATTTTCAAAAAAGTGCTTGTCAAAGGCGAACGACCGTGTTATAATGAAGGCATCGAAAGGAAAACCGGAACAAATGCCGCAAAGGCAGTTGTTTCCGGAACTGCTGCACAGAAAGGACGGTGTGTGGACGGATGCCCTCCTTAGAGGAACTGATCGAGGATTTTTATCAAATTTCCGGTATCCGTTTGGATATTGTTGACAGCCGCTTTCGCACGGTGCTTGTGGAATCGGGCGGTTCGCTGCAAGAGTTTTGTTCGCTTGTGCATACGTCGGAGAGCTGCTTAAAAACGTGTCTTGCGTCCGACAAAAAAGCGTTTCTTGCCGCGGAAAAGAGCGGAAAAACCCATGTATACACCTGTCCGTTCGGCATTACCGAGGTAATGGTGCCGATTTGGGACGGCATGAAGATCGAAGGGTATTTTTTCGTGTCGTTGGGAACGCGCGGCGAAGAGAGGGCGAGTGCCGCCCGAAAGGCGCATCTTGCCGCCGGCTGTCCGGAGGAAGATTTTTCCGCGGCTTTGCGGAATATGCCGTGCTACGACGAAAAGACACTGAAAGCGAATTTGGTTTTTTTGGAGCTGCTTGCGGAGCACATCGGGGGACACCATCTGTTGGAAACGGCAAAGCCGACAACCGGCGAGTTAATCAAACGCTGTATCGATACTGCCGACCGCAAGATCACGCTTGCGGAGCTTGGTAAAACGCTGCATCGCAGCACCGTTACGCTCACGCAATGCTTCCGGAAGGAATTCGGGATGTCGATCATGGACTATGTCGCCGAGCGGCGGTTGGAAAACGCGTGCCGGATGCTTGCCGAAACAACCGATACCATCGAAGAAATTGCTTTTCGGTGCGGTTACGGCAGTGCGGAGTATTTTTCGCGCTGCTTTACGAAGGTGTACGGCATTCCGCCGCGGCTTTGGGCGAAACGTGCGCGGCAGCTGCGCCGGGAGCCGCCTGAAACCAAAGAGGCTGATGAAAACTGAAAAATCCGCTCCGATGAAATTTCATCGGAGCGGATTTTTCAGTGGTTAAAGTTTGTATTTTGTAATAAACGACCCTTCCGACGCGCTTCGCGCGCCACCTTCCCTTACACAGGGAAGGTGAAATTCCGCCGCCGCCATTATCAGCGCACAAAGCTTCGGCCGAAAACCGGCTCCCTTGTGTAAAGGGAGCTGTCAGCTTGCTGACTGAGGGATTGTCGAAATCTGCACCAACAACCCTTCCGGCACGCTCCGCGCGCCACCTTCCCTTGTACAGGGACGGCAACTGTCGCCGCAGTTGTGGCAATAAACGCCGGTTGCCGTGCGTTTTTCGGCTAAAGGAGCTGTCAGCTTGCTGACTGAGGGAGTGTTGGAAATCGTTGCCAACAACCCTTCCGGCACGCTCCGCGCGCCACCTTCCCTTACACAGGGAAGGCAAACTGCCGCCGCAACCATAGTGGTAAACGTTGGTCGACGCGCACGGTTGCGCAATACTCCGCAGAGGCCGTTCTGCCCTCTCCGGAAATTCCGTCTCCCTAATTTTCAACTTTCAATTTTCAATTCTCAAATCTCTCCGCGCGCGTTACCGAGCAAGCGTGTTCGCCGGAGGCCTTGTAAATGTCGCCGATGACCTTCAGCACCGGCAGCGCGTCCTCTAAGGTGCAGTAATACTCGGTTCCGCCGTCAAGCGCGCCGTAGAACCGTTTCATCATCATGGCGTGGCCGTTTCCCCAGACGAGCTTTCCGAGCGCCATTTGGTCGGAATCGTCCACCACGACTTCATAGCCCTTGCCGCAGTCCTTGTATAGCTTGTTGTCCTGCAAGAGCAGCTTTCCTTTTTCGAGGTAAACTTCAATCAAGACCGATGCGTCTGTTACGTTGCAGTTGGTGGCGTAGAAAATGGCGGTTTTGCCGTTTGCATAGGTGACGGTCGCTTCGGCAGTGTCTTCTTCTTCGATGATGTTCCCGTTTTTGCGCAAGGAGGCTGTCCCAAAGGTATGGTCGATCTTGCCGCCGAAATAGTAGAGCATGTCGAGCGTGTGGATCGACTGGTTCATGAGAACGCCGCCGCCTTCGGTGGCAAAACGGCCTCTCCAGGGGCTTTCGGTGTAATACGCGCCCGAACGGTTCCAGGTCATGAACGCACGCGCACCCAAAAAGGCGCCAAGCTCGCCGGAATCGATGATGGCTTTGGCGGTGAGATTGGTCGGGATCACGCGGTTTTGGAAGGAAACGCAGACATGACGGCCGGTCTGTTTTTCGACGTTTAAGATTTCAAGACCTTCCTCGTAGTTCAAGGCTGCCGGCTTTTCGAGATAGACATCCGCACCGGCAAGCATACTGTCGATGGCCATGGGCTTGTGCAGGAAATGCGGCGTGCAGACGTGCACGACATCCGGCTTCACTTCGGCAAGCATGGTTTTGTAGTCGGTGTAGGTGCGTACCGGATAAGGAATCTCCGCAGCGGTTTTGACGAGCTTTGCGGTATCGATATCACAGATGGCGGCGATGGTGGCAAAATCGCTTTGGACAAGAGCGGCCGTGTGAACGGCACTGATCGCGCCGAGTCCGATAATAACAGCTTTTTTCATGATGCATCATCCTTTATTGTGTAGGTAGAGCTGCCGTGTTTCTTGCGGCAAAGGGATACGCTTTCGAATTCTGTCCCATTATAACGCAACCGATGGAAAAAGTCAATAGGCGTTTTATGACATATTTTCTTGCGTGCGGTGCTGAAAATCGGCGTTTACGACAGCGTATTTCCGGCACTTTTTTTGGATAAACGCAGCTTCCGGAAAAATTCCGATAACAGCCCGGCGCACTCTTTTTCCAGAACACCGCCGGTAACGACCGGCTTGTGATTGTAGCCGATGGCGTTGAAATCGGCGATACTGCCGAACGAACCGGCTTTTTTGTCATACGCACCGAAATAGACGTGTTCGATGCGGGCGGCAATAATCGCACCGGCACACATGGGACACGGTTCAAGCGTGACATATAAGTCACAGCCGATGAGCCGCCAGCCGCCCAATTTCCGGCAGGCCGCATCAATGGCACTTAATTCGGCATGATACAGCGCATTTTTGCCGGTTTCGCGGCGATTCCGGCCGCCGGCGATGATTTTTCCGTCCTTGACGATGACCGCTCCGACGGGCGTTTCGCCGTATTTGGCCGCCGTTTTGGCACGTCCCAAGGCGTGCCGCATAAAGGCTTCATGTGTTTTTGTGTCCGTCATGTCAGATCCCATACCGATACATATAAATATTAAAAAGGAACAACAGCGTATAAAACACCGTTCCGGCCGAAACAAAGGTGCTTAGCGGCACCGACGGCACGGGAAGCGTGACCTCAAGCGTCTTTTCCGGATCGGCGCGGAAAGCGGCTTCGATCCGTTCGGCTTCTTCTTGCTTTTTCGCCGTAAACAGCCGGACAAGGTACATAAAGCCCCAAACAGCTAAAACGCCTAAAACAAGATAATAGATCCAGTTTGCCGTTTCGATTGCCTCTTCGCTTGCAAACTGCGGCAGAAGCGCGGTGAACACAAAGCTGACCGTGTTGTTAAGGGCGTGTAACAGGATGCCTGTGCGGACGCTTCCCGAAACTTCATAAACAGCGGCAAACACCAAACCCGAAGCAAGCGCATAGGCAAGCTGTGCCGGGCTTCCGTGTGCAAGGCCGAACAACAGCGCACTTGCCACGGCGGCATAGCCGAAGCCGTATCGGCGAAGCGAGCCGAAAATCACGCCGCGAAAGACAAATTCCTCCACAAGCGGCGTGAATACGCACAGCGAGAGGAACGAAACGATAAGGTCGCTTGCGGTCATGCGGACGGTTTCTTCGGCAGCAAACCCGGCAAAAAAGTCAGGGAAAATCCATCCGCCAACGGCGTTGCAAAGCAAGCTTGCTGCCGCGGCTGCGAGTGCCTGGAGTGCGAAAAGCGCCGGGAGACGCTTTATCTTTTTGCCGCCGCACACCGGGAACGTCGCGTCAAACGGCGTGTGTTTTACGTATTTTGCATACAGCGCAAACGGCAGAAAAAAGGCGGCAAGCTCGACCGCCATCGAGAAAAACGTTGTCCAGGCGATGGAGGAAGCAAGCGTTTCAAACCATAGATTCGCCTGGCTTGGCGACATCGAAAACAAGGCTGTAAGCAGGTTTACGGTGCACAGCTTGACAAGCGGTTTCAGCAAAGCCGCTCCTGTGCTTATGGCCACCGTGAATGCCGTTACGCCGAACAACAGACCGGCAAGAGCCGAGGTCTCGCGGCGCGCTTGCTTGAAGAAATACCGTTTATGCGGAGCTTGCAAGAGCTCTGTATTGGGGATGTTTTGGAACGGATCGGTCACGCTTTCACCTCCGTAATGCTTGAAAAAGGTTTTATCGGATGGCCATTAAGCCGCCGAGCGATAAGAGCGTAATGAGGATGCCGGCGACAAACACGCCGCAGGCGATGGAAACAAAGGCTTTTTTGAAGGGCATATCGAGAAGAGCCGCGATCACGCTTCCGGAATAGGCACCCGTACCGGGCAGCGGCACGGCAACAAACAAAAACAGCCCGATGATTTTATATTTGGTGACTTTTTCGGATTTTTTCATCATTTTGGCTTCAAAACGGTCAATGAATCCGGAAAAGAGCTTAGTTTTGCGAAGAGCGGCAAAGAGCGGACGGGTGAGAAAATAGACCACCGGGATGGGAAGCAGATTGGCGGCAAAGGAGAGGAGAAATGCCTGATACCAAGGCATACCGAGAGCCCAGATTCCGAACGGAATTGCGCCGCGCAGCTCAATAAACGGGAAAACCGACACAAAAAACAGTGCCCAATGCTTTCCGGCGCCGCTGAAAAATTCAAATAACTGTTCGATCATGAAATGATTCCTTTCAATGCAGGGGCTATTGGCAGCAAATGCCGCACAAAATGCAGAATTTTACAGTATCTATTATAAACAATCCGATTTCGGATGTCAAGTGTTTTGTGCGAAGGTGCCTGGGGTGCAAAAGGATTTAAGTTTGTTTATGCGAATTTGTTGTTTGTGTGGGCTGGTTCGAGGTTTGCAGAACCTCGAAACTCCCTGAAGAAGGTTTTAATTGTTGCGGTGCGAAGATGTCACTGCGGTGCGCTGATTCGAGGTTTGCGAAACCTCGGAGCTTCCTGCGAAAGGAACGTTTTTCGTACTTTTCGCGTGTACGAAAAGTACCAAAAGTACACCAGAGGTTTGCGAACCTCTGGACTCCGGGGACGATTCAAATCGCCGGTCGATACGGTGTTTTTGCGAAAACAACCGGCATTCATCAGGTAACCGGCTATGCTGAAAACTGCAATTTCGTCGGATATCGCCGGCAATGATTTGAATCGGTGCGACGCTCCGGCTTTACAGTACAAAATTAGAGCGAACAGAAAAAGAACAGCTGTATTCTTTGCAAACAGTAGGTTAAGGGACGTTGAAATGGGAGGCGGAGGGCAAAAAAGATTGCTTTGGGTGGCAATAAAAAAGGTTTTGTGCGAATAAAAGGCTTTTTGTACGTAAAAAGGCGGCTTTTGCGGACAGTAAAAAGTTGTTTGAACAAGCGATGTTTTGGTTGCGAAAAACGAGAGGCTTTTGAGGGCAAAGTGTAAAGCTTTCTGCAAAAGAAAACCTTTTGGTTTGCGAAAAAGGCAAACATTTTCAGCTCATGCAAAGTTTACTGATAAAGAAAAACTTTTTTCAGCGCACCGCGGCAACAATTTCGCACTACACCAAAGCTAACGAGCAGTCACGATTTTTATCCGCGACAACCTACTGTGAGCTTGCAGTACACCTTCTCATTTTCGAAAAAACATCAGTCTTGCGTCAGCAGTACAGCTACCCTTTCGCACCGATTCAAAGCCTTTTCGCCGGCGTTTTGTAGGCAAAACCGGTTTCGATACGTGCCGCCGGAAAGCTTTACAAAATCTTTTTCGGCAGAGCTTTGAATCGAGGTCGCAGGACGGAGTCGTCTCCTTGAAACATGGTCGCCTTGCTCACGTCCGTTCGCAATTCTCCCTGTTTCGGCGGTCTCCGACGCACAAAAACTTGCCACCGGCAACTTTTTGCACGTCCGAGCATGCTTTTTGGTTACTTTTTGCACGATGCAAAAAGTGACAACCCGTTTCCCTCGCAGGGAGTTTCGAGGTTCTGCAAACCTCGAATCAGCACACCGCAATGGCAGCTTCGCACCACAACAATTAAAACCTTTTTAAGGAAAGCTCCGAGGTTTCGCAAACCTCGAATCAGCACACCGCAGCCGCAGCTTCGCACCGCAACAATTAAAACCTTTTTAAGGAAAGCATCGAGGTTTTCCAAACCTCGAAGCAGCACACACAAACAACAACCTCGCACAAAATAAATTAAATCTTTTTTCCGCCTTTCGGCGGTATCCCTGCCGGGACGGCACACTCCGTGTGCTTTTTTATTCCTTTTTGCAGGCCGCCAAAAGGAACATCAACCCGTTTTCCTTATAGGAAACGGGTTGACAGAGTCGGGTATTGGCTATTCTTCTTAGGCATGCGTTTCGGCAGAATCGTCCGAATTCTTTTTCTCTGCCTGCGGACGCGGAAAAAACAGCGTAACACGGAAAATCTTTTCTTCGGGCGACGGCTCGATGCGTACCGATGCGCCCGGAACGGATTCCACGATTGAACAGATGCTCTTGAGACCAAGACCGTGCATCACACGATCCTCCTTGCGCGTGACAATGCTGCCGCGATCGGTAAATAATACGCCGTCGTAGGAGTTTTCGACCGTAATGGTCAGCCATTTGACCCGGCGCGAACCGGAAAACGTAATAAACCGCTCCCCCTCCGGCACTTTCTGCACTGCTTCGAATGCATTATCCGCCAGATTGGACAAAACCGTGCATAATTCCGGATCGCCGAGCGGAATCTCCTTGCTGATCGATAAACTGCCCGAAAATGTAACGCCGGCACTCTCGCAGCGTCTGGCAAGATTTTGTAAAACCGCATCGGCAAGCATATTATCGGAATAGGAGACGGATTTTTTGCTCATTCCGTCAAAACGGGTCGCAATGCTCGAAAGATATTCGCTGGCGCGCTTGTATTCGCCGCTGTCGATGAGAACCTTTAAGCCGGAAAGCATATTTTTGTAGTCGTGACGGAAACGGCGCATTTCCTCTAAGGTCTGCGCTTGGGTGATATAGTAGCTGTAATACCGCTCCTCGCGCCGCCTGGTATCGCTGCGCTTGGTTTCGGAAATATGGGTGACGGTGGCATGATATTTGGCAAGCAGCCATACGCCGCCGTAAAGCAGCAGACACAGGCACAAATGCGAAAACGCAAAGGCGCGTACACCGGCATGCGTTTCATTTATCGAGGCCTCGCACAGCGTAAAGCCCAAAAACAGCGTGACCGCCACGCACAGATAGTTAAGCATCTTGGGCGAAAACGCGGGAGCGCGTGCCCCGTCAACCGTGCAGGCGTTTAATGCGATACGTTCGAGAAGGCAGGTGATGAGGAAAGAAGCCGTTAATACGGCAATCGGCACAAGCGCGGTTTCGGACGTTGTTTCTGTCGTGAAAACCGGTGCTTCTTTGTTGGTGACAATGCTTAACAGCTTGGTGATAATGGTGCGTGAAGCCGTGAACAAAAAGGCGTGAACACCGGCTGTGTAGTAGCGCATCCGCCACAGACTGTCGGTAAAGAGAAGGGATACCGAAAAGTGAACGAGCAAAATGGTCGGCACAAGATAGCGGCAATCGAAAACGAAAATGCACACAGCCGTTCCGAGGACTTGCATCAAAACCGTTGTTAAAAAATAAGCAATGGCGGAAAACCCTTTTCTGAGCTTGCACACCGAAAGAAAGCTCTTGGTGCAGGAAAGCGCAAAGAGCCCTGAACTGATAAAACAACAAGTGATAAGAAATACGTGCAAGTCCGGCATGATAATCCCTCGTCTTTGGATGAATGCACCGCCCAAAAAACGCGTTTTAACGCATGAGCGACTTTGAGTACACTCTATTGTACCACGCTCTTTCAAAAAAAGCAAGAGTTTTTGAAAAAAACATTAACAAAACAAGCGTATCTGCCAAACAATTGCCACTAATATTGTGATATGTGACATTTTTCCAGACAAAGCAGGAGGAATCATTACGGAGAAATGAACTTCTTGCCAAGACAGGCGGCATTTTGAAACAAGTGAGAAAATCGGCGCAGACAGCACGATTTTGCCGTTGGTTTAATTTAACACAAACGTATCGGCAAGCATCCGTTTTATCACATCCCAAAATGTCATGCGGCGGATGCTCTCGGCACAGAGGATTTCCGTTTCGGCAATCGTTTCGCCGTTGATCCGGTATAAAACCTTGCCGACGACCGTGCCTTTTTCCACAGGTGCCGTGAGAGAATCCGGCAGCTCGATGACCGCTTCTATCTGCTTTTCGCGGCCTTTGGCGACCAAAATCTCGCTTGCGCTGCATACAAGCGGCATTTTGGCTCTGACACCGCCCTTGACGGCAAGCTCCGGCAGTACCGCTTCGCCGGTCTCATACACCGAAAAATTGGCAAAGCCGAAATCGAGTAACTTTTTGGCGTCGGAAAATCGTTCATCCGAGGTCGGCGCTTTCATCACCGTGGCGATAAGCTGCAATTTGTCGCGTTTGGCGGTGGCTGAAAGACAGTATTTGGCTGAATCGGTGTAACCGGTTTTCATGCCGTTGGCTCCCGGATAAAACCGTACCAGCTTGTTGGTGTTGGTCAGTCCCATCGCGCCGCCGCGCAGCGAATCCATCCAAATGCCGGTATATTCGAAAATGCGTTCATGCTTTAACAGCTCGCGCGTCATACGGGCAATGTCGCGCGCTGTGGTGAAATGACCTTCGACGGGAAGTCCTGTTGCGTTGACAAAGTGCGTGTTTGTCATGCCAAGCTCTTCGGCGCGCTTGTTCATGCGCGCCACAAACGCTTCTTCGCTGCCGGCAAGATGCTCCGCCATGGCGACCGTGCAGTCGTTGGCAGAAACAACGACCATGGCTTTGAGCATATCCGATACGCTCATCTGCTCGCCGACCTCGAGCCAGATCTGTGAACCGCCCATGGAAGCCGCGTGTTCCGAGCCGGTGACGGTCTCCTCCGGCGTGAGAGTTCCTTCATCGAGAGCTTCACAGATGAGAAGCAGCGGCATGATTTTGGTGACCGATGCCGGTTCAAGGCGTTCGTCGGCATTCTGTTCGTAAATGACCTCGCCGGTCGAAGCCTCCATCAAGCAGGCCGACGTGCCGGAAAGCGACAAGGCAACACCGGTCGAAACGGCGGCAATATCGGTTCGTGCGGCAAAAACCGACGGCAGGAGCAAAAAGCACAAAAGACCGGCGCAAAGGCTCTTTTTCAAAATAGCTGCAAGGTTCATGATAAGTCCCTTTCCTTTGAATATAGTCTTGGAAAAGCTATGCGTGTTCGGTATAGATATATGCAAAAAAAGGCGGTTTATTCGTTTTTTGGCAAAGGAGAGGGAATCTTGCCGCCGGCAAAATGTCCGCGTATGCGTTTTTCGGTAAACAATTTGTGATTTGGCTGCAAAATGTTGACAGTATCCGAAAATCATATTATAATAATCGGAAAGAAAACTTGATAAGGACGGATCATGGGATGTATCGTATTTTATCCAAAGAAATCTTAAATCCGACAGTCGAGCGGATGGTGATCGAAGCACCATATGTGGCGAAGAAAGCCGAGCCGGGACAGTTCATCATACTGCGCACGGACGAAAACGGGGAACGGATTCCGTTAACGGTGGCGGACTACGACCGCGAAAAAGGCACGGTTACCATCATTTTCCAGATTGTCGGCGCGACCACGGAAAAGCTTGCGCATATGGAAGCAGGCGAGTATCTGCACGATTTTGTCGGGCCCTTGGGCAAGGCAACGCATACCGAGGGTCTTAAAAAAGTGGCGGTTGTCGGCGGCGGCGTTGGATGCGCCATCGCGTATCCGGTCGCCAAAAAGCTGCATGAGGAAGGCTGCGAGGTGCACGCCATCGTCGGCTTCCGCAATAAGGAGCTGGTCATTTTGGAGGACGAATTCAAGGCGGCAAGCTCAAAATTCGTGCCGATGAGCGACGACGGAACGTACGGCGAAAAAGGGCTTGTGACCGATGCACTGAAAAAGCTGCTGGATTCGGGCGAGAAATACGATGAAGTCATCACCATCGGACCGTTAATCATGATGAAATTTGTCTGCAAGCTGACCAAGGAATACGGCGTGAAAACGGTTGCCTCCATGAACCCGATCATGATCGACGGAACGGGTATGTGCGGCGGCTGTCGGCTGACGGTGGGAGGCAAGACGGTGTTTGCATGCGTGGACGGACCGGAATTTGACGGACATGAGATTGATTTTGATGAAGCCATGGCCAGAAGCAGCATGTATAAGCC
>CAKSCV010000026.1 GCA_934444645.1 uncultured Eubacteriales bacterium
ATCCTTCAAAAACAGAGCAAGACCGAATTGTCAGCGTTTTTCGCCACCTCGACCACCTTATCACCCTTCATCAGCGTAAGCTCGAAAAACTGCAAAATATCAAGAAATCCATGCTTGAAAAGATGTTTGTTTAAGGAGGAACGGGAAAATGGGAATCATAACTTTATATCACGGTACTCCCGACAAGCTTGTCGTTCCCCAATACGGCGGCGGTGATGAAAAGCACGACTACGGAAAAGGCTTTTATCTGACCGAGAGTATTGAACTTGCCAAAGAATGGGCGGTCTGCCGTCCCAATGATACAAACGGATGGGTTCATAAGTATGAACTTGAAACCGATGGGCTGAAGATCTTGGATTTTCAGCAGAGAGAAGTTCTTGCATGGCTTGCCGAGCTGATGAAGCACAGGGATGCTGCCGATTCCAAGCGATACCGTATGCTGGCGAAGAGGTTTATCGAGAAATACGGCGTCGATACAAGCGATTACGATGTGATTCGCGGCTGGAGAGCCAATGCTTCTTACTTCTACATTGCAAGGGAGTTTGTTCGGGACAACATCGACATCGACATTCTCGAAGAGCTGCTCTCCTTGGGCGGCTTGGGCATCCAATATTGCCTCAAATCCGAAGCGGCCTATGCCAACCTGACCGAAAAGCAGGAGGAACTGCTTTCCGTCCCTTATGCTGAGTTTAACGACAGGTACAATCAGAGAGATGCGGCGGCAAGAAAAAATATGCGGGAGCTTGTTGATTCCGATGCAAACAAGGTTACAAAGGTGTTCAGCACGTTGTTTGAGAGGTGATGATAATGCGTGCGTATGCAGAAGAATACGTAAACGATGTGGTTGAAAGCCAAGGAAAGCTTTTTGATCTTGTGGCGCAGGAATATCCTGACAAGGATACCGAGGCGTTTATTAACACCTATATGGCAGGCAAGACAAGAAAGAGCATTGACGAAGCAAAAGCCTATGTCAATACCATGGATGCAAAAGAACTTTGGGCGTATTTTACCGAAACGGAAAACTACCGTCTGAAGGAAGGCAAGGCTTTGGAAGGGTTTATGCCGTTTTGGATCGGGGAATTTTATGCCTATTACCAGTGGTACTACAATCTGCCGAGTGCAGAGCTTGTCAAGAAAATCCCGGTGTCCTTTTTGAAAAAAGCGTATGCCGGACTTCACGACTTAGAACTTGATTTGGCAGTGAAAAAAGTGGGTGAAGTGTGATGGCTGTTATTTGCTTTCACAATCCGAATGAAGAAAACGGATATTTAAGCAACTGGTATCCATCCGCATTTACGCTGGAGGGCATTGCATTTTCCTCCATGGAGCAGTATATGATGTACCGTAAGGCGGTTTGCTTTGGCGACGATAAAACAGCCGCACAGATTCTCTCCGCAAAGGATGCCGCCGAAATCAAAGCTCTTGGACGGCTTGTGTCCGGCTATGACGAGAATCTGTGGAACGGTGTCCGACAGATCGTTGTCTATGAGGGGCTTTGGGCAAAGTTTTCGCAGAACGCCGCGCTGAAGGAGCAGCTGAAAGGTACGGGAAAGGCTTTTCTTGCGGAGTGTGCGGTGAAAGACCGGATATGGGGGATCGGGCTGTCCATGCACGACCCTGACAGGCTTGATCGGGCAAAATGGCAAGGGCAAAATCTGCTGGGTTATGCCCTGATGATGGTGCGTGAAAGGCTGTAATCAACATATTCTTGGGAACAGCGTAAGTTTTCAGACATTACTTTTCCCACTGGCGAAAAGAATAAGGACAACCTTCCATTAGAGAGCTATTCAATTACCAACGAACACGGGTTTGTACCACAAGATGAGAAGTTCGAGAATGGTGGGACGATGCGAGAAGCAGATAAAAGGATGTATTATATCGTTTCTCCAAACTCCTTTGCATATAACCCGGCAAGAATAAATGTTGGTTCAATCGGATACCAAAATGTCGGGAAAAATGTGATAGTTAGCTCTCTTTATGAGGCTTTCAAGACCTCCGAAGATGTTGACGATAGGCTCTTATGGCACTGGTTCAAATCACCTGATTTTCAAAAGTTGATTATGCAGTTGCAAGAGGGTGGCGTTCGTCTGTACTTCTATTACGACAAGCTCTGTATGGGAGAAGTATCTCTTCCTTCGCTTGAGGAACAGCGCAAAATCGGAAAGCTGTTTGATACCCTCGACCACCTTATCACCCTTCATCAGCGTAAGCAAATCACCGAAAGTATCATAAAAAAACAGCCTGAAAAGCGATTTTTAAGGCGGAAAGGATTTATTATGACCTTCAATAAGGAGTCAGCTTTTGAGGATGCCCTCATACAAGTGCTGACAACTTCTTGCGGTTGGGAGAAAACCGTTCTTGAGTATAAAACCGAAAAAGATCTTCTTCAGAACTGGGCGGACATCCTCTTTGAAAACAATCGGGGCATATACAACCTCAATGATTATCCCCTTACAGAGGGTGAAATGGAGCAAATACTGGAGCAGATCAACGAGCTGCATACACCGCTCCGCTTGAATGGCTTTATCAACGGCAAAACCATTTCCATCAAGCGTGACAATCCCGATGACAAGGAGCATTTCGGCAAAGAGATATCCTTAAAAATCTATGACAGACAAGAGATTGCCGCCGGACAAAGCCGTTATCAGATAGCAAGGCAACCCAAATTTACCGCCAAGTCTTCCGTTCTTCCCGACCGCAGAGGAGACTTTATGCTTTTGATCAACGGTATGCCGCTGATTCATGTTGAATTAAAAAAGACCGGCATCCCGATTTCACAGGCATATAACCAAATCGAAAAATACTCCCATGAGGGTGTTTTTACCGGACTGTTTGCTTTGGTTCAGGTGTTTGTTGCGATGAATCCGGAGGAAGCCGTGTATTTTGCTAACCCGGGACCGGACGGTATATTCAATCCGTTATTCTTCTTCCATTGGGCGAATTTTAATAACGAGCCTATAAACGATTGGAAGCAATTAGCGTCCTCTTTTCTGTCCATCCCGATGGCGCATCAGCTCATCGGCTTCTACACGGTTGCAGACGATACGGACGGCGTTCTGAAAGTGATGCGCTCCTACCAATTTCGCGCCGCCAATAAGATTTCCGATACCGTTGCCAAAAACAAATGGGAGGATAACAACCAGCGCGGCGGTTATATATGGCATACGACCGGTTCGGGAAAGACCATGACCTCATTCAAGTCCGCTCAGCTGATTGCGAACTCAAAAGACGCTGACAAGGTTGTATTCCTGATAGACCGAATCGAACTCGGAACACAAAGCGCACGTGAATATCGCGGCTTTGCGGAAGCTACCGACTCGATTCAGGAAACCGAAGACACCGCTGTGCTGATTTCCAAAATGAAAAGCAACGATACCGCAAACACGCTGATTGTAACCTCAATTCAAAAAATGAGCAACCTCCGTGACGAAGCGCAGCGAGGTTTGAAGAAAGCTGATATTGATGCGATTTCTGCCAAGCGTGTTGTTTTCATCGTTGATGAATGCCACCGCGATACCTTTGGCGATATGATGCGTGCCGTTAAGGAAACCTTTCCGCGCGCGATGTTCTTTGGCTTTACGGGAACTCCCATTCAGATTGAAAACAGGAAAAAAGGCTGCACCACAGCGGATGTTTTCGGCAAAGAATTGCATCGATACAGCATTGCGGACGGTATCCGTGATAAAAACGTCCTTGGTTTTGACCCGATCAAGGTTTTGACATATAAAGAAAAAGATGCGCGCGAAGCGGTTGCGTTGGAACAAGCCAAGGCAGCTTCAGTCCGTGAAGTTTTTGAAAATCCTGCCAAGGAGAAAATCTATTATCACTACATGAACGATGTTCCGATGGCGGGGTACACCGATGAAACCGGCAAGCGCGTGCGCGGCATTGAGGATTTTCTGCTTGAAAGCGGTCAATACCGCACCGAAGAGCATCACAAAACGGTGATTCAGGATATCCGCGATAATTGGATCGCTATCAGCCATAATTACAAATTTCATGGGCTGTTTGCCACCGCAAGCATTCCCGAAGCGGTTGAATACTATCGGCTTTTTAAGAAGCTTGCGCCGGAAATCAAGGTGACCGCTCTGTTTGATCCGAGCATTGACAACAACGGCAAGGGTATTGAAAAAGAGGATGCATTAAAAGAAATCATCGAGGATTATAACGCAATATACAAGCAGTCTTTTTCAATTCCCACCTATGCTAAAATGAAAAAGGATATTCAACACCGTCTGGCTCACAAAAAACCGTATGAGCGGATAGCAAACACGCCGAATGAACAGATCGATCTGCTGATCGTGGTGGATCAGATGCTGACAGGTTATGACTCGAAGTGGCTGAATGTGCTGTACCTTGATAAGATACTGCACTATGAAAATGTCATCCAGGCTTTTTCGAGAACAAACCGCCTGTTTGGAGAGGACAAGCCGTTTGGCACCATCAAATATTACCGTGCGCCGTTTACTATGGAACAAAACATTAAAGATGCTGTCAAGCTTTATTCGGGCGATAAGCCGCTCGGGATGTTTGTTTGCAAGCTTGATAAAAACATTGAAGGCATGAATGCGGTGTTCACGCAAATCAAAAACCTGTTTGAGGCTGCGGATGTTGCGAACTTTGAAAAACTGCCCGGAAGCGTGGAAGAACGGAAAAAATTTGCGAAGCTGTTCCGTGAATTCAATTCCTATCTTGAGTCCGCCAAGGTGCAGGGGTTTCTTTGGGAGCGTACCGAATACAACATTATCGACGAAGAAACAGGTGAAGCGATTACAGCTTCTCCGTTGATGGATTATCGCACCTATAGGATTCTTGTTCTGCGTTACAAGGAGCTGTCGTTGCCGACGTCCGACAATTCCCCTTCGGGAGAGGATTTGCCATACGATCTTGCAGGCTATATTACAGCCATTGATACAGATGATATTGACGCCGACTACATGAATTCAAGATTTGATAAGTATCAGAAGGCTTTATCTGTCGGTAATCCTGCCGATGTTGAAAAGACAAGCCAAGAGCTGCATAACACCTTTGCCTCCTTGACGCAGGAGGAGCAAAAGTTCGCAAACATATTCTTGCACGATATAGAAACAGGGGATGTAGAGGTTGAACCCGGCAAAAGTCTGCGTGATTACATCAACGAATACATGAAACGCGCGAAAGATGATCAGATTCACCGCTTTGCCGAAACTTTTGGCCTTGATGAAGAAATGCTCAGAAAAACGATGACAGCTAAAGTTGATGAAACCAATATCAACGAATTCGGGCGGTTTGACAATTTGATAAAGACTGCGGACAATGAAAAGGCAATAGCCTTTTTCGGTGATTCTCTGCCGCCTTTTCGTGTCAAAATCAAGCTGAATCAGGTTCTCCGAAAGTTTATTCTTAACGGCGGTTATGAAATCAGCAAGCCGTAAACCCTGTCCAAGTGTTATAAGAGCCGAGGCTTTTCTCGGCTCTTTTGCTTTTTTTGGGAACAGCATAAGCGCGGTGAACCTGCATTGTTCGCTCTTAAAGCCTCGAATCATGCGGTTTTGCACAAATAAACCGCCCTTCGGCGGCATTTTCTGTTGCTGCCGCAACCTTTTTTGCCGCCTTCGGCGGCTGTTTCCCGGCGGCATTGCATACGCTTGCTTTGCAAGCGATCAAAAAATCCTGGACGGTTTTCCGCGCAGGATTTTTGTCTTTCTACCGATATTTTGTATAAATTTCCTTCGCTTCATCGCCGAAAAACACCGGCAGATACCGCTCAAAATTCGGCGGCAGCGTTTGCTGCGGCAGCTCTTCGGGAGAGAGCCAAAAGACGCGCCCTTCGTCGGTCCTGTCGATAAGCTCGCCCGAAAATTTGTCCGCACGATAGGCAAATACCAGATATTTTTCGTGCTTTTCGGGGTTGTCCCAATGAATGATGCCGCAAAGAACCGGATTTTCAATGACAAGTCCCGTTTCCTCACGCACTTCACGGATAGCCGCCGCCTCAAAGCTTTCGCCCGGATCCACATGCCCGCCCGGAAATGCAATGCCGCACCAATATTTGACGCGCTCTTGAACGAGCACTTTGCCGTCTGCACGGCGCAGCATGACCATATTGGTGACTTCGGTTTGATAGATATCGTTCATGCTATTATTTTGTCCTTTTTGGTGTATTTTGCGCGTTATTCGGCATAGGTGCGCACGATCTCCGCGGCAATCTCCGCTTTGGAAAGCCGGCTGTCCATAGCCTGTTTTTCGATATATTTGTGCGCCTGCTCTTCGGTCATATGCGCAAATTCAATGAGCAGACATTTGGCGCGTGCAACGGCGGTTTGCTCGGTCAGCTTTTGCCGCAGCTTGCGGTTCTCTTCGGCTAATCTTGCACAGATGCCGACCGATGCGGTCACAAGCTTTAAGCTTTGATAGAAAAGCTGCTTGGATACCGGCTTTGCCATCGTGAGGACGCCGTAATCCTCCATACGGCAGCTTAATTCCTCGTAAAGCTCATTCTTTACGAGAAGCACCACGCCCGTGCCGGTCTTTTCGGCAGCCGTCATAGCAAGCTCGTGTCCGAATTCGTCGCCTAAGGGCGTGTTGACAATGACAATATGATAGTCGTTCTCCATGAGCTTTCGCCGGGCTTCCGCACCGTTTGACGCGTGCTCACGCGTGCAGATGACCGCGCCGTCCGCAAGTTCCGCGATAAAATCGGCACCTTTTTGCGTGCCGGATACCACGAGAACGCGATATACATTCTTTCCGGAATTCATAGACCTTTCCTCCGGCGTGCTTTTACCGGCGGATTCCGGCGCGTGCGGCGTATGCGGCGATCAGGCGTTCCGGAAGTATGCTTGCGGCAAAATCGCCGTCTAAGGCAGCTTTTGCAGCCTCCTTGAGGCTTTCGGGCAGCTTCGCGGCAGCGGCTTTTTCAGGCAGCGACGCTTTTTCGCGCAGTCCCTCCAAACCGGCGTGCAGTAACAGCGTGTAGGCAAGATACGGGTTTGCCAGGCAATCCGGCGAGCAGATCTCGAACAGCAAGCCGTTTTCGTCGTCACGGATGATGCGTATTAAGTCGGAATGCGTATAGCCCCACGCGATGCTTTTTGTGCAGGCACAATCGGCAAGACGCTTGTAGGACGATTCGTCGGGATTGAGAAACAGCGTCATTTCACGCACGCGGCGTAAAATGCCGGCAAGAAATGCCTTGTTTTTCGCAGCGTCGCCGCTTGCAACACGCACATTGATGTGCAGCCCGTTGCCATCCGCTTCATCAAGCGGTTTGGGATCGAACCGCGCGTATAACCCGTTCTTTTGCGCGACAGTCTGCACCACGTTTTTAAAGGTGGTGACATGGTCGGCGGCCGTGAGCGGATCGGCGGCGCAGAAATCAATCTCATTCTGCCCGGGGCCGTTCTCATGGTGGGAGCTTTCGGGCGTGATTCCCATTTCCTGCAATGTGAAGCAGATTTCGCGGCGCACGTTTTCGCCGCGGTCGGCGGGTGCCAAATCGAGATAACCGCCGCAATCGAGCGGAATGTCGGTCGGTTCGCCGTTTTCGTCGGTCTTGAATAAGTAAAATTCACACTCGGCGCCGAAAAAGACGGAAAGCTCTTTTTCGCGTAAGCTCTTGACGGTGTCTTTCAAAATGCGGCGCGCGTCGAGGGCAAACGGTTCGCTGGAGGCCGTCTGCAGACGGCAGAACAGCCGCACCACGCGCCCGGTCGAGGGCCGCCACGGCAGCACCGCCATGGTGCTCGGATCGGGCATCAGGTATACGTCCGGAGCGGTTTTGTCGCCGAACCCGGCAATGAGCGACGCATTGACGGGAATGCCGGCTTCGAAGGCTTCTTCGAGCAGACATGGCTGGATGGCGAGATTTTTCTGCGTTCCGAAGACGTCGCAAAAGGCGAGACGGATAAATTTCACATCATTTTCCGAAATAAATTCCAGTACATCGTTTTTGGTATACATATGAACCATCCTTTGGGCGTAAGTTTGTATCAGTTTGTATCAGTATAGAAGATTTTGCGGCAGGATTCAAACAGATTTTGTAAATTCTGCGGACGCATCGGCAGCAAGTGCTTCGGCAAGACGGACATATTGTGCGGCACAAAGCGTTTCGCCGCGCACGGTTTCGGCAAGGCCGACCGAGGCGAGAATCGGGCTTATTTTGGCTTTGTCGCCGCCGACGAGCGGCGCAAGCGTGTTGGAAAGCGTTTTGCGGCGCATGGAAAAGGCGACACGGATGACACGGCTTGCTTTTTCGATGGTTTCCGGCGTGTAGCGCGGCGGACGGTAGAGATTCAAGCGCACGATGGCACTGTCCACCTTCGGTCGCGGATAGAAACAGCCGGACGGCACGGAAAACAGCCGTTTGCAGGTGCCGTATAAGCCGAGCGCGGCGGTAATGCTGCCGTATTCGGCACTTCCGGGCGCGGCGCAAAGCCGCGCGGCTACCTCCTTTTGCACCATCACCGTGATATAATCAAAATCCATGCCGCTTTCCACCAAGCGCATGAGAATGGGCGTTGTGATGTAGTATGGCAGATTGGCGCAGACCGAAAGCGGAAGAATGCCGTTTTTGCCGCTTCGCCGCGGTGCAAGGAGCGACGAAAGGTCGGTTTCCATGATATCGCCGAACACGACCTCGGCATTGTCGTAAGGCGACAGCGATTCGGCAAGCACGCCCTCGAGAGAGCGGTCGATCTCGACAGCCACCACTTTTTCAAAGCGTTTGGCAAGCTCACCGGTCAAAATGCCGGCACCGGGACCGATTTCGAGAATGAGTGCCGGAATCTTTTCTGCGCCGTCCTCAAAGCCGTCCGGCAGGGCATAATCGGTGCATTCGGCGGCAATGCGGCGCGGAATCTTGATGTCCTGCAAAAAGTTCTGCCCGTACTTTTTCTGAAAGTGAAAGCCGTGTTTTTCGAGTAAGTCTGACATGGTTTCTCCTTTGTGTTTTGGGGCGAAAAGGGCTGCCGTCAAGGCAGCCCTTTGGTTGGTTCGTTTGTTGCGGTGATTATTCGGCCGCGGTGTTGTCGGCGTTATCCGCGTTGTCGGCGTTCGCATTGTCGGCATTGTCGGCAGCTGTGTCATCGGCGTTGCCGGTACCGGCGGTGGCGTCAACGATTTCTTCGGGCAGATACTTCTTATAGTTCTTCTGGGACATCTTGGTGAAGTTCCAGGTGCCGAAATAATCGTGCTTGATGCCGGACAATTCTTTGGTGGCATACACGTCCACGTTGCAGAAGAGCGGAATGATCGGGGATTTTTCGATGAGCAGAGCCTCTGCGCGGTGCATGGCATCGGCACGGGCATCGTTGTTCAGCGCACCCACGATTTCATCGCAGACGGCGTCGTATTCTTCATCCGCAAAACCGGTGAAGTGTGCGGAGGTATAGGTGATTTCGTCAACCGAAAGATCCACCGGCGCGCCGCTGTATGCCGAAGAGAAGCCGACGAGCATACCGTAAGCGTCGGGTGTGACGCACTGGAAGTCGGTGGCGATGATGCGGTTTTTGCCGTCGGTCAGCGTTTTGCCGGAAATAACGCCATAGAGATAACCGGCGGTTTTGCCTTCCGTTTTGACCGTGAAGCCGAGATCCTTCCAAACGCTCTTGCAATAGTCGGCAACCGCGCGTTCGTAGTCGCGCGACTTGTCATATTCGAGCGTAATGGAGCCTTTCTTCACACCGGCTTCGGCAAGGAGCGCCTTTGCGGCTTCCACATCGCCGGTCGGCGCAAACTGCTTGCCGGCATTCTTGCGGAATTCCTTTTTGCCGTCGGCATCATCGATACCGAACGGAACAACACCTTCTGCCGCCTTGGTCTTGCGGCCGGTCAGCGAATTGATATGGTCACGGTCAAGTGCGATCGAAAGAGCCTTGCGCACACGGGCGTCCGAGAAAAGCTCGCTTGTGGTGTCAAAGAAATATGTATAAACCGAAGGGATCGCGTTCTGCGAGGCCTTGCCTGCAGCGTCGATGGTTTCGGCTTTGGCACCGCTCAGATTCAGATAGAAAATATCCTTGTTTTGGAAGCGTTCCAGCTGTTCTTCGGCGGTGTCGCCCTCCGAAAGAAGCGTGATGAACTCATAAGGCTTTACAACCTTATCCACCGGGTTGTCTTCGTTTGCGCTGACGTTTTTGTAGTGCAGGTTACGCTCCAGCTCAAAGGATTTTGCGGAGATCTTGCGGTATTTGAACGGACCGTTGGTAAGCGGCATACCGAAGGTGGTGGAAGCATTCCAGGTGTAATCGATGTTGTCGGGATCGTCAAACTTGGTGGCGTTGTCTTCGCGAAGCGGCACGAGTGCCGGGCTTGCCAAACGGCGCAAAAAGTATTTGACGTTGGTAAATTCCGGTTCAAAAGCGATTTGCAGCACATTGTCCTTGATGGCGCACACGCCGAGATCGTTGATCGAGCAAAGACCTTCCTTGACGCGGCGTGCATTCTTGATCGGATACAGGAGCGAGGCGGCTGTGTGATCCTCGGTCGGCGAGAGTAATCTCTGCCAAGCGTAGACAAAATCGTCGGCATCGACGACGATACCGTCGCTCCAGCGGCTGTTCTTTAACTTGATCTCTAACTTTAAGGTGTTGTCGCGCGCATCGACATAATATTCAACTTCATCTGCAAGAGCCTTTTTGAGGTCTCCCTTGCTGTTGATGGAATATAAACCCTCATATAACAGGCCGAACAGCTTGGCATTGTCCGCATTATCGTAAATGGATTCGGTCGGGTCCAAGTTTGCCGGCAACGCACTCAAATACATCTGAATGACAGCGCCCTTGTCGTCATCGAGTTTCTTGCCGCAGCCGGTAAACGTAAGCATACCGAACACCATCAGAGCGGCAAGCACAAGAGCTAAGATTTTTTTCATTTTAACAGTCGCCTCCAAAGAATTTTAACTGAAACCGTCCGATTTTCGATAAAAGGGGATAGTACAGACAGTATATTTACATACCATTATACCATTAAAACCCGGCAGAATCAATCGATTTTTCACAAAATGCGTATTTTTTTCGGTTTGCACAATTTTCGAGCTTCTTTTTTGTCAGCATTGCACAAAAGCGGACGTGTTTGCGGCCGCGCGGCATATTCGAAAGCCGTGCGGAATAGGATAAAACGGAAAAACCTCCGGCAAATCCGCTTCGGAGGAGCCGGATACGAAATAAAAAGAAAGGTAAGGGCAGAAAATATGACGGACAGCTACAAACCGGAAGGCGTGCTCATCGACACGCCGGAAAACCGCGAATTGACCTCTTCGCTTGCGTCGCTCGAATATGCCATGAACACGGGAACGATTTTGGAGGGCCGCGCCGCTTTGTGCGACAGCTCACACGCGCTGGTGGTGGAGCTTGGCGCCTACCGCGGCATCATTCCGCGCACAGAGGCGGCTTACAGTATCGACGGAAGCGAGATCCGCGATATTGCCATCATCACACGGGTCGGGAAGCCGGTCTGCTTCAAGATCGTCGGTACGCTTCCCGGAAACGGCAAGCCGACGTTTTTGCTGTCGCGGCGGGACGCACAGATGGAATGCTATGAAAAGCGCGTTTCGCAGCTGCGTGCCGGTGATGTCATCGACGTGCGGATCACGCACATTGAGCCGTTCGGCTGCTTTTGCGATATCGGAAACGGCCTTGTGGCACTGCTGCCGGTGGACTGCATATCGGTTTCACGCATTTCGCATCCCAAGGAACGCTTTAAGGTGGGCGATCGGATCAAATGCGTGGTAAAATCGAGCGACCGGCAGACCGGACGCATTACACTAACGCATAAGGAGCTTCTCGGCACATGGGAGGAAAACGCGGCGCATTTTTGCGCCGGAGAGACGGCCGCCGGCATCATCCGGAGCATTGAGCCGTATGGAATCTTCGTGGAGCTTGCGCCAAACCTTGCAGGCCTTGCGGAATGGTGCGAAGGTGCGGTGGTCGGGCATTGCGCGGCGGTTTACATAAAAAGCATCCTGCCGGAAAAAATGAAGATCAAGCTTGTCATCGTGGACAGCTCCTTGCCTTGCCCGATTTCGTCGCCGCCCGATTCGTATTATATCGATGTGCCGCACATGGATGTGTGGCGGTATTCACCGGAAAACTGCGAAAAAGAGATTGTGACGGTGTTTGAATAAGCGGCTTTGCCAAAAACCGGAGCTTTCCGGAGCATTTCGGAAAGCTCCGATTATTGCGGCAGCTTCCGGTATGCCGTTTTGACGTTGTCTTCGCCGAGAATATCGCATAACAGCTCGAACATGGCCGGATTTAAGAAAACGCCGCGCGACAGCTTGACGGTCTTGTTTTCCGCCGCAAAGTGCAGAAACACCGGCGTTGTGCCGTATTCGAAAATTTCGAGTAATCGGCGAACACGCAAAAACTCCGGACAGTTTTGTTCCGACAGCCGCAGATAGACGCATAACACACCGCCTTCGGCGTTTTTTAGCGGCGGCAGCGCATGGCGGCTTTCGGCGGCTTCTTGCTTTGACGGAGCGGCACGGCGCGGCTTTTCGGGTGCCTTTCCCGGCTCTTTCGAAAACGCGTCTTGGCCGAGCTTTGCAAAGCTGACCGTGAACCTGCCGTTTTGGGCGGTATCCTCTTTGTGGATCACGGCGGTTTCTTGACCGGTGAGCGGCAGCTTGCCGTTTTCCGCGGCCGGCACGGCACGGCTCACAAGCAGCTTTCCTTCGCGGAGCGGCTCGCCGTTTTCGCCCGTTTCATCGGTGTCCTTGAAGGTGAGTTCGCCCGTTAAAGCCGCCACCTTGCCGGTTTCGAGCAGCGTGTTCAACATCTCGAACCGTTTGGGAAACAGAATGGCTTCGATGCTTCCGACTTCATCCTCCACCGTGAGAAACGCCATGCGGCTGCCGCTTTTGGTAGCCGTGATTTTTTTGGCCGTCACCAGTCCGAGAATTGTAATCGTGTCTTTTTCGTGCAAGAACGGCGTTTCGCCTTCCGCCGGATTGGCGGCGGCAGCGATTTCGCTTGTTTTGACGGCGTTCATGGCCTTGGCCGTTTCGCTGTACCGTTCGAGCGGATGGCCGGTCAAATAGATCCCGGCGACTTCTTTTTCCAGTCCCAAACGCTCCATGATGTCAAGCTCGGGAATGTCCGGATAATCGATGTGCAGTGCGCCGAACGAATCGCTTCCGTCGGCATTCATGGCGGAAAACATATCGTATTGCCCCGAAACGCTCATGCGGTTGCGTCTTGCAAGTGCGTCGGCGGCCGATTCGTATACCGCAAGCAATTGACTGCGCTTTTTGCCGAAGCCGTCAAACGCGCCGCTCTTGATAAGACATTCAAGCATATGCTTGTTGACTTCGCCCTGCGGCATACGCGTTAAGAAATCTTCAAGCGACCGGAACGCGCCGTTTTCGCGCTCTTTCACGACCTTATCGATAAAGCTGCGTCCCACGCCCTTGACGGCAAGAAGCCCGAAGCGGATGCTTTCCTCGCCATCCCCCGCGCGGAACGTTGCAAAGCTCTTATTGATGTCCGGCGGCAGAATGCGAAGCCCGAGCGACTTGCATACGTCGATATAAAACGCCACCTTGTCGGTGCGGTCGAGTACGCTGTCTGTGAGCGCACACAGATATTCCTTCGGATAGTGCGCTTTCAGATAGGCGGTTCGGTACGATAAGAATGCGTAGCATGCCGCGTGCGACTTGTTGAATGCATACTTGGCAAATTCGCTCATTTCGTCGTACAGTGCCTTTGCCGCATCCTCCGGCACACCGTTTGCAAGCGCACCGGTACATTCGGTGCTGCCGTCCGCGCGTTTTTTGCCGTAAAGGAAGTACTCGCGTTCCTTTTCCATGACCGCAATCTTTTTCTTGCTCATGGCGCGGCGCACAATGTCGGCGCGTCCGAACGAATACCCGGCAAGCGTGCGGAAAATCTGCATGACCTGCTCTTGGTAGACGATACAGCCGTTGGTGACATCTAAAATCGAGGCAAGCGCAGGAACCGCATATTTTATCTTTTCCGGATGCTTGCGGTTTTCCAAATATTTCGGAATGCTCTCCATCGGGCCCGGCCGGTAGAGCGATATGGCAGCGGTGATATCCTCGATGCTCTCCGGCTTCATGCGGCAAAGCAAGCTCTTCATGCCGCCCGATTCGAGCTGGAACACGCCGTCGGTGTTTCCCGAGCCGATGAGCCGATACGTCTTTTCATCGGAAAGGGACACGCGCGTAATGTCAAAATCCGGCTCTTTGCGGCGCACGGCTTTTTCGGCATCCGAAATGACCGTTAAATATCGCAAACCCAAAAAATCAATCTTTAATAATCCCAAATCGGCAATCGTGTTCATGGTGAATTGGGTGACCACCGCGCCGCGGTTTTCGGCAAGCGGTACATAGTCGCTTACCGGCTTGTCGGTGATGACAACGCCTGCCGCGTGGATTGACGCGTGCCGCGGCATTCCCTCGAGTCTTTTGGCGACGTCGATCATGTGTCGCAGCGTCGGGTCGCTTTCATAAATATCGGCAAGCACTTTGTTTTCGTTCATGGCGCGGTCAAGCGTCATGCCGATGGCAAACGGCACGTTTTTTGCGACGCTGTCCACCTCGGCATAGGTAAGCCCCATAACGCGCCCGACATCGCGGATGGCTTGCCGAGCCGCCATCGTGCCGAAGGTCACGATCTGCGCCACATGATCCTTGCCGTATTTGCGCGCAACATAGTCGATGACCTCACCGCGGCGTTCGTAACAGAAATCCACGTCAAAATCGGGCATACTCACGCGTTCCGGATTGAGGAACCGCTCAAATAACAGCCCGTATTTGATGGGGTTGACATCGGTAATGCCGAGTGCAAACGCCGCAAGGCTGCCGGCGCCGGAGCCGCGTCCAGGACCGACCGGAATGCTCTCGCCCTTGGCGAAGGAAATAAAATCGTTGACAATGAGATAGTATTCGGCATATCCCATACGAACGACCACGTCTAATTCATACGCCAGTCGTTCTTCATAGACAGCCTTGTCATACGGCTCGTGCGCCGCGTCCATTTGGTCAAAACGCCGCTGTAACCCCTCCCGGCACAGCTTTTCAAGATAATCCTTGGAGGAAAGCTTGTCCGGCGGATAAAAGGCCGGTAAGAAAAGCTTATCGAATTCGAAATCGAAATTGCATTCTTCGGCAATCTTGACGGTGTTTGCGACGGCATCGGGACGGTCGGCAAAAAGAGCCGCCATTTTGTCGCCGTCTTTGAGATAAAACTCCCGTGAGCCGAAAGCGAAGGAGGTGCGATCGGCAAGCGTTTTGTTCATTTGGATGGCCATGAGGATCTCTTGATTTTCCGCATCCTCCGGCAGAAGATAGTGAACGTCGTTGGTCGCGACAAGCGGAATGCCCAAAGCGTCGGACATACCGCACAGCACGGTATTGACGGTTTTTTGCTCGCGAAGGCCGTGGTCCTGTAATTCCAAATAAAAATTGCCTTGTCCGAAGATCTCGTTTAATAACAGCGCATGTTTTTTTGCGCCGCTTGTATCGCCGCTTAAAATGTGCTTGGGAATGTAGCCGCTGAGACAGGCCGAGAGGGCGATGAGACCTTCATGGTGTTCGCGTAATAGCTCGATATCGGCGCGCGGCTTGGAATAAAAGCCTTCGGTGAATGCTTTTGACACGATTTTGATGAGGTTTTCGTAGCCGGTACGGTTTTTGCACAAAAGAATCAAATGCGAATAATTGCCGTCTTCGTTTTTTTGTTTATCAAAACGCGAGCCGGGTGCGACATAAATTTCACAGCCGATGATCGGTTTGACGTCGGCGGCCTTGCAGGCACGGTAGAAATCGACTGCGCCGTACATCACGCCGTGGTCGGTGATGGCGCAAGCGGAGCCGCCTGCGTTTTTGACGGCGGCCGGAATTTCGGTTATGCGGCAGGCGCCGTCAAGGAGGCTATATTCGCTGTGCAGATGCAGATGGACGAAATTTGTCATGAGCCGACCTCTTTTCTTTTCAGTTGCGAAGCCGCCTGCGGCGGCGAGCTGATTCGAGGTTTGGAAAACCTCGGAAGTTCCCGGCAGGGGCTGCCGCCGAAGGCGGCAAAAGGATTTAATTGGATTGTGCGAAAATGTATTTTTGTGTGCTGATTCGAGGTTTGCAGAACCTCGAAGCTCCCTTGAAAGGTTTTAATTGTTGCGGTGGGAAGATGTCACTGCGGTGGGCTGATTCGAGGTTTGCGAAACCTCGAAGCTTTCTGCAAAGGGGACGTTTTTCGTGCTTTTCGCTTGTACGAAAAGAACCAAAAGTACACCAGAGGTTTGCGAACCTCTGGACTCCGGGGACGATTCAAAGCTCTGCCGAAAGTGAGTTTGCAAAGTTTTCCGGCGGCTCGTTTCGAAACCGGTTTTGCCTGCAAAACGCCGGCGTAAAGGCTTTGAATCGGTGCGAAAGGGTGGCTGTACTGCTGACGCAAGACTGAGGTTTTTCGAAAAAGGAATGTTGTACTGCAAGCTCACAGTAGGCTGTCGCGGATAAAATTTGCAGCTGCACGTTAGCTTTGGTGCAGTGCGAAGTCGGTGTCGTTGTGCGCTGAAAAAATTTTTTCTTTATCGGTTGGCTTTGCATAAGCTGAAAAAACTGTTCTTTTCCGCAAAACAAAAGGTTTTTGTTTACAGAAAGCTTTACGCTTTGCCCTCAAAAGCCTCTCGTTTTCGCAACCAAAACACTGCTCGTTCAAAAAACTTTTTACTGTTCTCAAAAGCTGCCTTTTTTACGTACAAAAACCTATCTTTTGCACAAGCCTTTCCTTGCCGGTTTCAAAAACCGCCCATTTTCACAAACCAAAAGCCTTTCTTTTGCACAAACCTTTCTTTATTACTATCCAAAGCAATCCTTTTCTGCCCTCCGCCGCCCATTCCAACCACCCTTAACCTACTGTCCGCAAAGAATACAGCTATTCTTTTGCTCTTCGCTCTAATTTTGTGCTGTAAAGCCGGAGCGTCGCACCGATTCAAATCATTGCCGGCGATACTCGAAAAATTGCAGATTTCTGCGTTGCCGGTTACCTGATGAAAGCCGGTCACTTTCGCTTCAAAAACGTATCGACCGGCGATTTGAATCGAGGTCGCAGGACGGAGTCCCGCGTGCTTTTTGGTTACTTTTTGCACGATGCAAAAAGTGACACCCCGTTCTCCCTCGCAGGAAGTTCCGAGGTTCTTCAAACCTCGAATCAACGCACCGCAACGGCAGCTTCGCACCGCAATAATTAAAACCTTTTTAAGGGAGCTCCGAGGTTTTGCAAACCTCGAATCAGCTCACAAAAACAACAATTTCCCACTAACAAAACTAAATCCTTTCGCCGCCTTTCGGCGGCTTTATCTCTGTTGCTGCCGCAACATTCGCCGCCTGCGGCGGCTTTATTCAAAGGAGGCCATTTCCCGTCGAAACGTGAAAAAGAACAGCGTCGCCGTGACCGAAACGGCAAGAAAATCAGCAACCGGCTCAGCCAAAAATACCGCAAAGGTCTTGTCCGCAAAGAAATTCGGCAAAATGTAGATAAGCGGAATCAACAGAATCAGTTTCCGCAAAATCGCCAAGAACAGCGAATTTTTCGCGTTTCCGATGGCTACAAACGTCTGTTGGCAGGCGATCTGTACGCCGAAAATGAGCGATACCGCAAAAAAGACCCGCGCCGACTTTTCCGTATACGCAATAAGTGCCGGATTGTTGCCGAACATCCGTGCAAACACGCCCGGAAACAGCATGACCGCCGCCCACATGACCGCCGAATAAACGACACACGTTGTAAATACCACCCGGAACGCCGCTTTGATGCGTGCGGCATTTTTCGCACCGTAGTTATAGCTGATGACCGGCTGTGCGCCCTGCACAAAGCCCTGTAACGGCAGCATGAGGAACATATTGATGCTCGAAAGAATCGTCATTGAACCGACCGCAATATCGCCGCCGTATTCTTTGAGCGACGTGTTGAAGCAGACGGATAACACGCTTTCGGTCGCCTGCATGATAAACGGCGAAAGTCCGAGAGCCATACAGGGCAATAAAAGCGAAAGATCCGGCATCAGATTTTCTTTGCGCAAACGAAGCACCGGCTTTTTGCCGAACAAAAACACAAGCACCCATGCCGCCGATAAGCCTTGGGAAAGCACGGTGGCAAGTGCTGCGCCGCGCGCGCCCATGGAAAAGCCGAAAATGAAGATCGGGTCTAAAACAATGTTGCTGACCGCGCCGACAAGCACGGTTTTCATAGCCACCGACGCAAAGCCTTGTGCCGTGATAAAGGCATTCATGCCGAGCGACAGCTCCACAAACAGCGTGCCGAGTACATAAATCTGAATGTATTCGCAGGCATAATCGATGGTCGCGTCGCTGGCGCCGAAGGCAAGTAAAATATCTCTGTGCCAAACGGAAAACACAGCCGTCAGAAGTATCGATATGAGGATCTGCGCCGTGAAGCAGGACGCAAGAATCTTCTCGGCCTTGGCGTTGTTTTTCTCACCCATGGCAATGGCTGCTCGGGGCGCACCGCCATAGCAGATAAGAGCCGAAAAAGCGGCAATGAACAGAATGATCGGCTGGCAGACACCAAGTCCGGTTAAGGCTTTTTCGCCGATATCGGCAATGTGACCGATGTAGATGCGGTCAACCAGATTGTAGAGCATATTGACGATCTGTGCCGTGACGGTGGGAAGTGCCAAGCGAAAGATCAGCTTGCGGATATTCTCTGTGCCGAGTGCATTGCCGGCATTAGTCGCTGTTTGATTCATAGATACCGATCCTTGTTTTTATATAGAAGATATAGTTCAGTATACCATGAATATGTGAACGCCGCGTGATATTTTTTGCTCTTTATGCATTTCTTTTGCCATAGGCGGAAATAAACAGACACACACAGAAAATGACCAGCGAAAAGTTGCAGCCGGTAAATGCCAATAGCCCAAGAGCGGCGAAAGTGAGAAATACGAATGCACCGTAGGAAACGTTTTCCGCCACACATTCGGCTTTTTCGAACGGCATATGCGAAAATGCCCATGCTTCAAACGCACGGCCGCCGTCCAACGTCCGCACCGGCACAAGATTCACAAGACTAAGCGTTGCATTGGCGGCGGCAAAAAACAGCGTATACGGGTCGCGCAATACCCAAAACAGCACACCGGACACCGTCGCCGCGCAAAGACCGGCAAGCGGCCCGGCAAGCGCCGCCCATGCTTCCTTGCGGTACGTTAACTTTTCGGCATCCGAGCGGATGACCGCGCCGAACGGCAGAATCGTGATCCCATAGATGTTGACACCGCTTGCCTTTAAGCAAACAAGGTGTCCGGCCTCATGCACGAAAGCCGCCGCAAAAATAAGAACGGTAAAGACCGAGCAATCCGCCGCCATAGCTGCCGCAAACGCAAGTACGGCAAAAAGGCTGATACGCACGCCATGCGGCAGCGAAAGGTAGAAAAGACGGTTCAAAGGCTCACCTCGTGCGGCCGTCGGTGTTTTGGACGGAGTGATATAAGTCCATGGCTAAATCGCTGAGCGTAAAGTCGGTGTCGCTTGCCGCCTGCGGCGCGCTTGTACAGGCTTCGACGCTTTGCGTTTTCCGCACATAGGCGTGATAGCGGATATAGGCGGCACTGCCGCAAAGAAGCAGGCAAACGAGTGCCTGAAGCAGTAAGGATTGCGTTAAAAAACGGTTTTCGCAGCTTTGCTTGTTCCGATTCAAGGAGCTCACCGCCTATTTTAAGAACGGGTATACGCCGTTTTGCTCACCGGTATAAAACAGATCGCCGCCGATGATTTTGTCTTTGTGCAGAATGAGGGTAAGGAGCACTTCTTCCTTCGGCAAGGACTCTTCGTTCGGCAGAGCCGTGACGCGGAAGGTATGCCGCACGACCTCTTTGTTTTTATATTTGGCAAGATTGAACCCTTGACTTTTTTGGATCTCGTTATATTTTTCGAGTACCGCGTCGAATTTATGCGGCAATTTGACATTCACGCTTTCGGCCGGCGTCGCATCCACCGCATAGCCGAGATTTTCGGCAAAGGCTGCCAAATCGGCGGTGGTTTTCATACCGTCAAAACGGATCTTGCGGTCGGATTGCACACCGTTGACCGTGACGGAATGCTCGGTTTCGGGCAGCAGCACCACGGCGGCAAAGGCGATAAGCGCACATAACACCACGGCGAACAGGATGCGGAATTTGGAGGCTTTGATTGAAAAAACAAACATGACTTTCTCTCCCCAAAAAGATATTTTACGGTTACTACACCGTATGCGCCGCCGCTTCGTTCTATGCGCGCTTTTGTGCGGTTTTCTGTTAAAATGATTGACAGAAACGGCTGTATGTGCTATACTTTTTTTGAAATTCAACCGTTAAAGGAGCGTTTTTATGCTGTTATTTTTTGTTCGCCACGGTGATCCCGTTTATGTGCCGGATTCCTTAACCCCTCTCGGACGGCGGCAGGCGGAAGCGGTCGCCAAGCGGCTTGCGCGCTATGGCCTCGACAAAATCTATGTTTCGAGCTCGGCACGTGCCATACAGACCTCGGAGCCGACCTGTGAAATGTTGAAAATGCAAAGCACGGTGCTTGATTGGTGCAACGAATCGCACGCATGGGCAGAGCTTGCGTTTTCCGCAAACGGCGGCGAATACCGGTGGGTATTCCAGCAAGAGGACTATCGGAAGCTGCTTGTTTCTTCCGAAATCTATGCGCTCGGCGAAGTTTGGTATGACCATCCGTCCTTTGAGGGAACCAAGGTGAAGCAAGGCACGCTGCGTATTCAGCGTGAAACGGATGCGTTTATGAAAGCTCTCGGCTATGTGCATGACCGCGAGCGAAAGCTTTATGTTTCGGAGAGAGAGAACGACAGTCGCGTGGCATTGTTTGCGCATCAAGGGTTTGGACTTGCCTTTCTCAGTGCGCTTTTGGATATTCCGTATCCGTTGTTTTCGACGCGGTTTGATATGGGGCACACCGGCATGACGGTCATTGAGTTTTCGCCGGCTGCAGGTGAATGCGTGCCGCAGATATTGCAGCTTGCGAACGATGCGCACCTTTATGCGGAAGGGCTGCCGACCGACTATCAGAACCGGCTGCGGTTTTAACCTGCGGCGGCTTTTCCGCCGCAGGGTGGCGAACAGCACGCGGAGCGTGCCGTCCCGGCAGGGACAAACTTTCCGAAAGGAAAGTTACAAAGGCGGCTGTGCCGCCTGAAAAAGCGGCGAAGCCGCAAGAAAAGTCGCGAAGCGACAAAAGGTTTTAATTTTGTTCGTGCGAAGCCGCCATTGCGGCGAGCTGAATCGAGGTTTGAAAAACCTCGATTCAGCTTTTCAAAAGGATTTAAGTTTGTTTGTGCGAATTTGTTGTTTTTTGTGCTGATTCAAGGTTTACAAAACCTCGGAACTCTCTGAAAAAGGTTTTAATTGTTGCGGTGCGAAGCTGCGGCTGCGGTGTGCTGATTTGAGGTTTGCAGAACCTCGAAACTCCCTGCAAAGGGAAACGAGTTGTCACTTTTTGCATCGTGCAAAAAGTAACCAAAAAGCATGCTCGGACGTGCAAAAAGTTGCCGGTGGCAAGTTTTTGTGCGTCGGAGACCGCCGAAACAGGGAGAATTGCGAACGGACGTGAGCAAGGCGACCATGTTTCAAGGAGACGACTCCGTCCTGCGACCTCGATTCAAATCGCCGGTCGATACGTTTTTTGAAGCGAAAGTGACCGGCTTTCATCAAGTAACCGGCTATGCTGAAAACTGCATTTTTCCGAGTATCGCCGGCAATGATTTGAATCGGTGCGAGGTTCGAGCTTTACAGCACAAAATTAGAGCGGAGATCGAAAGAATAGCTGTATTCTTTGGTGGACAGTAGGTTAAGGGTGGTTGGAAGAGGCGACGGAGGGCAAAAAAGAGTTATTTTTGGGTGGGAATAAGGAAAGTTTGTGCGAATAAACGGCTTTTTGTACGTAAAAAGGCAGTTTTTGAAGACAGTTCGCAAAGCTTTCTGCAAAAGAAAAGCTTTTGGTTTGTGAAAATGGGAAATTTTTGCGGACAGCGAAGAAAGGCACGTGCAAAAGAAGTTTTTGTGCGTAAAAAACGGCTTTGAGTGAAGTTCGTAAGGCTTTCTGCTAATGAATTTTTTGATTCGCGATAAAGGCGTTTTTTCGGCTCATGCAAAGCAATCCGACAACGAAAAAACTCATTTCAGCACTGCAAAACTCCAGCCTCCCACCGCAACAAAACTAACGTGCAGCAACCCTTTTCGAATACCGCTTGCCCCTGTGAGCTTGCAGTACAACAATCCATTTTCGAAAAATATCAGTCTTGCGTCTGCACTACGGTAATCCTTTCGCACCGATTCAAAGCCTTTACGCCGGCGTTTTGTGGGCAAAACCGGTTTCGGCATGTGCCGTCGGAAAGCTTTACAAAATCACTTCCGGCAGAGCTTTGAATCGTCCCCGGAGTCCAGAGGTTCGCAAACCTCTGGCGTGCTTTTTGATTCTTTTTGCACGACGCAAAAAGAATGTAAAAACGTCCCCTTTGCAGGGAGCATCGAGGTTCTGCAAACCTCGAATCAGCACACCGCAGCTGCAGCTTCGCACCGCAACAATTAAAACCTTTTTCAGGGAGCTCCGAGGTTTTGCAAACCTCGAAACAGCATACACAAACAACAAACTCGTGCAATCCAATTAAATCCTCTTGAAGCTTTCCGCTTCGCGAAAGCTTTGTCCCTGCCGGGACGGCACGCTGCGCGTGCTTTTCGGGGTTCTGCAAACCTCGCATAGCTGTATACAAAAAAAGAAACGACCGTGCGGCCGTTTCTTTTTTTGCCTGTTATTCTTTCTCCGAAGCCTTTTCTTCGATCGATTTAAGCAGCTTCAGCCGCGAAAAATCCTCGCGTTCCTTTTCATCGAGTGCTTCCGTGATGAACTTGATGCGTGCCGTAAGGGTCGGAATCTGCACATTGGACAGCGCATTGGCACGCTTCTGCGTTTTTTTGACCGCATCAGCCAACCGGCAGACATTGTTCTCCACGGCGGCAAGCTTCACGGCAAGTGCTTTGGCTTTGTTAAAGCTCCGATAAGCCTCGTCGAGGTAGGCATTGGTGCAGTCAAAGCCGAAATATGGGTAGAATTTTTGCTCCTTGTACCGGATATCCGGCAACTCCACGCCCATCACACTGTGTGCAGAAAGGCTTAACCCGTCGTCGATCGGAACGCTCATGGCAAACGTGCCGCAGCGGCCGAGCGTCATTTCTGCGTGACGTAAGCTTTCATACGCCTCGGAAAAGGCTTTTTCGGTATCGGCGCGAATGGTTTTGGCGTCGGCGGCAAGCGACAGCAGCTCTTTGATCAGAATGTTTTTTTTGCGATCCATCAGTTCATAGCCGAGCTTCGCAAGCTTTAACGACTTCTGTGCCGCCATTAAATTACTTTTTGTCGGAACAATGCCTGCCATCGTCTTCCCTCCTGTTTGTGTTTTTGTGAAAACCGTGATCTGTCAAGCGTTTTTATCTACCTGAATGAGAGACAGCAAATAGGCAATCCCTGCACCGCAGGCAAGAGCAATCACGTTTGCAATACAGCCGGATACGCTCACGGCAAAGCTGTCAAACGGAATGATCATCACGGTTGCGGCAACCACAACGCCTGCCACGGCATGGAACGCGGCCGAATAATGTGTTTCGAATAACCTGTCAACGAGCTTTGAAAACACGATCAGAACCAAAATTACCGCCGCAAAGCCGGGAAGCATGACCGAAAAATCGAGTCTTCCGATCCCTTCCACAAACGGCTCATAAAGCCCGAGCGGCATAAGCAGCGTCGAAAAGCTCATGCCCGGCACAATAATGCTCACCGCCATGCAAGCGCCGCAAAAGATGTACCACCATATGTTCGGCGTGATAGCCACACGGAACAGATTTACGCCGATAAGCACCGCAAACGAAAGAACCATCGCTGCAAAAAACGAGATCCAAGACGCCCTGTTCCGCCCTTCCTTGCCGGCTTCTTTGAACAAGGACGGAAATTCGCCGGCAATCAGGCCGATGAACACGCAGACGGAAACGGACTCATATTTGGTTAAGAAAAAGGCCAACACACGGGCAACCACCACAAAACCGACGGCAACGCCCAAAAACACCGGCAGCACCATCGAGCCGTATTTTTTAAAAGAATGCTTCGGATGGGACAGGAATTCGATGATCGGCTTGTAAAGGCCGAACATAACGCACAAAACGCCGCCGGAAATGCCGGGCAGCACCGCTCCGAGGCCAACCAATGCGCCGACAAGAACGCGTTTCAGAAATGTAAGCATCAAGGTCTTCCTTTCGCAAAACGGCGTTATTCTGCCGTGCCTTTATAATATTTGTCGAGAATTTTGCCGCTCACACGGTCAAGCATCCGCCGCGGCAATAAAGACAATATCTCCCAGCCGAGATCCAAGGTCTGTTCAAGCGAACGGTTTTCGGTGAGCGACTGCTTGACGAATTTTTCTTCAAACGCCTGCCCGAATTTCATGAGCAGCTTGTCGTCTGCCGACAATTCGTCTTCGCCGATGACCGACGCAAGCGAACGCGCTTCACCGACCGCCGAATAGCTGGACATGAGCTGATTGGCAAGCGGCATGTGGTCTTCTCTGGTATAGCCGCCGCCGATGCAGTCCTTCATCAAACGCGACAAACTCGGCAGCACGCCGATCGGCGGATAAACGCCTTTGGCGGCAAGCTCGCGGTCGAGGACGATCTGACCTTCGGTGATGTAACCGGTAAGGTCGGGAATCGGGTGTGTGATATCGTCGTTCGGCATAGTCAAGATCGGGATCTGCGTGACCGAGCCTTTCTTTCCGGCAAGCATTCCGGCGCGCTCGTATAGCGACGCAAAATCGGAATACAAATAGCCCGGAAAGCCTTTTCGGCCGGGAATATCGCCCTTGGAGGAGCTGAATTCGCGAAGCGCCTCGGCATACGAGGTCATATCGGTCAGGATGACCAAAATGTCCATGCCGCGATCAAACGCCAGATATTCCGCCGCCGTCAAGGCACAGCGCGGCGTGATGATACGCTCAATGATCGGGTCGTTGGACAGATTTAAGAACATGACCACGCGACTGCCGGTATTGGCATCTTCAAAGGCTTTGCGGAAATACTGCGCCACGTCGTTTTTCACGCCCATGGCGGCAAAGACGATGGCAAAATTGCCGCCGTCCGAAAGGGTTGCCTGACGGGCAATCTGGGCGGCTAACTCGTTGTGCTTCATGCCGTAGCCGGAAAAGATCGGCAGCTTTTGACCGCGCACCAGCGTTGCAAGCGCATCGATGGCGGAAATGCCGGTCTGAATGTAGTTTTTCGGATATTCGCGCGAAACGGGATTGATGGGGGCGCCGTTGACATCGCGCACGGCTTCGGGATAGATCTCGCCGAGCCCGTCGATGGGACGGCCGAGTCCGTCGAACACGCGGCCTAACATTTCCGGCGAAAGCGCAAGCTCAAGCGGTGCGCCCTCGAAAACGGTTTGGAGATTGCTTGCGTTAATGCCGCTTGAGCCTTCAAACACCTGCAAGGTCACGCTGTCGCCTTCGATTTTGACCACACGTCCGGTGCGTTTTTCGCCGTCCGGCAGAAGAAGTGTCGCCACCTCGTCGAAGGAAGCCTCCTTCACGCCGTCCACCGTGACAAGTGAGCCGTTGATCTGTTCGGCTCTCAAATGGATGAGTTTCACGCCCGGTCACCTCTTTCCGCGATACGTGCGCCGATTTTTGCATCGATTTCCGCCGTATAGCTGTCGATGAGCGACAGATCGTCTTTGGGAACATCGTGCTTCATGGCGATGAGCTTTTCGGAAAGCCCGAGCTTCAAAAGCTCGGACATGGGAATCTGAAGCGCCACCGCATCGTGCATTTTATGGTAGTAGTGCAGGATTACCTTCATCATGGCACACTGCTTTTTCATGGGAACAAACGCGTCGTTCTCGGAAAAATACTCCTGTTGGAGGAAACCGGCGCGAAGGACGTGCGCCACCTCAATGACAAGCTTTTGGTCGTCCGGCAGAACGTCCGCGCCGATGAGCTTGACAATCTCCATTAGCTTGTTTTCCTCCATGAGTATTGCGCATATTTCCTCGCGTAACGGCAAAAAGTCCGGATCGGCGTTTTCGCGGTACCAGGCGGCAAAATCCGGCACATATTCGCTGTAAGAATCGTTCCAGTTGATGGCAGGGAAGTGTCTGGCATAGGCGAGATTTTTGTCAAGCGCCCAAAAGCAGCGGATAAACCGTTTGGTGTTCTGCGTGACCGGTTCGGAGAAGTCGGAGCCCTGCGGACTGACTGCGCCGATGATGCTGACCGAGCCGATGTGTCCCGACAGCGTATTTACTCGTCCGGCACGCTCGTAGAATTCGGCAAGGCGGCTGGGCAGATATGCCGGAAAGCCCTCGTCGGCAGGCATTTCTTCCAGACGGCCGGAAATTTCACGCAGTGCCTCTGCCCAGCGCGAGGTCGAGTCCGCCATGATTGCCGTGTCGTAGCCCATGTCGCGATAATATTCGGCAAGCGTGATACCGGTATAAATCGACGCTTCACGCGCCGCCACCGGCATATTGGAGGTGTTGGCGATCAAAATGGTGCGGTCGAGCAAGGGTCTGCCGGTTTTCGGGTCAATAAGCTCGGAAAACTCCGACAGCACCTGCGTCATTTCGTTGCCGCGTTCGCCGCAGCCGACATAGATTATGATATCTGCGTCACAATATTTGGCAAGCTGATGCTGGGTTGTGGTCTTGCCCGTGCCGAAACCGCCCGGAATGGCGGCTGCACCGCCTTTGGCAAGCGGAAAGAGCGTATCGATGACGCGCTGACCCGTGACAAGCGGCGTATCCGACGGAAGCCGCCCGGTGATCGGACGGGACTTGCGGATCGGCCAGCGTTGGGCGAGCGTGATATTCTGCAAAACGCCGTTTGCGTCGCGCAGCTTCAATATCGTATCCTTCACCGTGTAATCGCCGTCGGGAGCCGTCCATTCAACCTTTCCCGAAAGAAGCGGCGAAAGCATGGCTTTATGCGTAATGACCGGCGTTTCGGGAACGGTCGCAAAAATGCTGCCGCCCGCAAGTGTATCGCCGACCTTTACGGTAAGCGTTGTTTTCCATTTTTTATCCGGGTCGAGCGAGGAAAGATCCACGCCGCGGCCGATAAACGCGCCGTACTTTTTTTCCACGTCCCGCAGCGGACGTTCGATGCCGTCAAAAATATTGCCCATAAGGCCGGGACCTAACGTTACATCCAAGGAAGAACCCGTGCCGATTACCGGTTCTCCGGCTTTGAGCGACGTGGTCTCCTCGTATACCTGAATGGTGGTGAAATCGCGCTCAATGCGAATGACCTCGCCGATCAGGCGCAGATGTCCCACATATACCATTTCGAGCATACGAAAGCCGGTGCGCCCTTTGACGGTGACGACCGGCCCGTTGATGCCGTAGACAACCGTTTGCACGAATTGATTGTTTTGTTCCGTCACCGTTCTCACTCCTCACATCCGAGTCCGCTGCTTTTGACAAAGGCTTTTTTCTGTGCTTCGAAACGCGCGTCAAGCGTATCGTCCGCCATGACGGCGGCTTCCGTAAAGCGGATTTTGATACCGCCGAGCTTGATCGAATCGTCCGTTTCGAAGGAAACCTTCCTGCCGAACGCCGTTTCGAGCGGCGTTTTATAGGTTTCGTCACACGGGCGTAAGCAGATAACTGCCTTTCCGTCGTATAGATCCTTGGCTGTCCGAACGCTGTGTTCCAAAAAGGCAAGGTAATTTTCCGATTTCGCAAACGCTTTGATGCGCTCTTCGGCAGCCTGGTATATCTCTTGTGCCACCGCATGGCGCGCTTTCGACAGAGCCGCCTTGTGGTCGGCTTCGAGAACGGACTCCTTTTGGTTGGCTTCGATTCGCTGCTTTTCGAGCTCGTAATTTATCTGTCGGTCATATTTGCTTTTGATTTCCGCTTCCAAGGCGGCGACCTTTTGGGCATACAGATCGTCGGCAAGCTGTTTCAGGCGCGCGCATTCGCGCTCAGCCTGTTTTTCAATGCTTTCGACAATCAAGCCGGTGCTTTCATCGATTTGCTTTTCCAAAGCTTCCGCTCCCTTCCGTTATAGGTTGATTCCGACTGCTTCGCGGATATAATCCGCTGCCGTGCCGCCGGTTTTTCCGATCTCCGTTCCGGCCGGGATTTCCACCACGACCGGCCGGTTTCCGGCGGAAAGCGCGGCAACTTTTTCGGCACACAGGCGTCGGATGCCGCCCGTGACAAACAAAATGCCTATCTCGGCATCGTCTGCTGCTTTTTCGAGAGCCGCTGCCGCGTCGGCTTTGTCATGCACAAGCACGGATTCCACACCGGCAAGCCGCATTCCGACACAAGCGTCTGCATCGTCGCTGACAAAATAAAATTTCATGGCTTGTTCCTCGGTACAAAAAGTCCTTAAACCTTTTGCAGGATCAGGATGGCGATAACCACACCGTACAGGGCGATGGATTCGCCGAGTGCCACGAAGATGATGGATTTACCGAAGCTTTTGGGATCTTCGCTGGTGGCGGCAATGGCGGCAGGCGCACCGGCCGCAACGGCAATACCGCCGCCGATACCGGCAAGACCCGTAACGATACCGGCTGCAAGAAGACCCATGCCTTTGGACATATCGCCGCCGTTTTCAGCCGTTTCTGCGGCTTCGGCTGTCGTGGCTTTGTCTGCGGAACCATCATTTTCCGGTGCGGCAAAAACCGAAACGGAGGTGAGGGCTACCGCGCAGATCAGAGCGGCGAACACGCCGATGTTGAAGCGAAGAGCTTTTTTCGGGCTTTTGCCGGTCATACGTCTTTTGAAGGCGATGACGGCGGAAAAGAGTAAAAGTGCCGGGATCAGTACAAACAGTGTGCAGAGAAGGAAGGTAGTCATGAGTATTCGTCCTTTCGTTTTATAAAAATGGAGATGTCAATTGTTTTCGCTTTTTTTCACGCGTACCGGTGTGAATTTGCGTCCGTCGCCGATGTAGAAGCGGCTGAACATTTCATAATATTCCAAGCGCAGTGCCTGAATGCCGGTAAGCAAGCCTTCAAGTGCGATAACCAGAATATTTCCGAGCACGATCACCACGATATTTTCGTTTGCACCGGCAAGCGAAAACACCACCATCATCATACCGGCGTGCACAAGCACGAACGCGCCGACACGCAGGAAGGAAACGGTGTTGCTCATATAGGAAAGAATGTATTCCACAAATTCAAAGATGTTCTGCAGAAGAAAATCCACAAGACTTTCGGGCTTTTCGAAATGATGGCGGTCAATGGCCTCGATAAACGGCTCTTTGACAATGAGGATCACGGCGCAGATGCCGATAAGCACACCGCACACGCCCGCATCAAACGGTGCCGGACCTTTCATAAACGCCGACGCAAGGTTTGCGCCGCACGCATAGAGAATCAGACCGCAAAGCCCGTTTTGGCTGAGAAGCGCTTCCCCGAAGCATTTTCGCTTGATACAGCCGACAATGTTTAGAAGGATGGCGCACATCACAAGTCCCACACCGATGGCAATGGCGATGAGAAGCACGAGATTGACGTTTTCGAACACCTCAATCGGCTTTCCGCTCATGCCGAGTGCCTTATAGACCGGATCGAGCAGATGCTCATACCCGAATACCGACCCGAACACAAAGCCGAACACCATCGAGGACATTCCGCACGGCACCAGAATCTTTCCGAGTGCCATATGCTTCAGCTTCCACATCAGCGCACCGACGACGGCAAGCACAAACCCTTGTCCCATGTCGCCGAACATCATGCCGAACAGCACCGTATAGGTAACCGCCACAAACGCCGTGACGTCGAGATCGTTGTAGGACGGCGTGCCGTACATATCGACATAAAACGTATACGGCGCGACCAAGAAGCGTAAGATTTTGGCAAAGCCGGTCACACGCACCGGCGGCTTTACCTTTAAGCTTTCGTCCGGTTCGGTGATTTCGGCAGTGACGTCGCCGCCAAGCGTCTTTAGGCGTTTTTCGAAAGCGGCGGCATTTTTTTGCGGCACCCAGCCGGCAAGGAAAAAGCATTCCTTGTTGTGATAGGCCATCGCGCGCATTTCGAATTTGGCGCTGTCATAGCAGAGCTTGGAATAATAGAGGTTCATGTGCGGTTCTTCGTCCTTGCACATGGCCTCGGCTTCTTTATCCAGCGCATCGATCTGCTTTTGCACAAGCTCAATGTTGTTCTGCAAGCCGGCGATCAGCTCAGCCACCGTTCCGGAAACATCCGAACGGAAGATCTTTTGAAAGAAGAGCGACGCGAACACGCCGTCCACCTCCGACAGCTTTTCCTTGGGCGCGAAGTACACGCCCCAGCATTCGTCGCCGTCCATCGAGCAGGGGAAAAAGCGGATATACGGATGATCCTTGGCATATTCGGCGATGCGCTCATACGCGGCGCGCGGCATATGCCCGAAACGCGGCTTGACATAGCGGCAGTCGGCAATCTCGCCGAGATCCACCTCTAAATCTTTGAAGTGGCTGTAATTGGCAATGGCATTCCGGCAGAGCTCGATCTGCTCGGAAAGAGCCTTTTTTTCTTCGGCATACGTCTTTAACCGTTCGGATAACTCGCCGAAAAAGGTTTCATCCTCGCCGGTATCGTCGTCCGAAGCGGTGTGTTCACGTACATGAAGCTTGATTCCGGCGTTTCCTGCCAATGTTTCAAGCTCTGCGATTTTGTTTTCGGCTGTGTTTTCGCCGTCAAACGGTTTTAATCCCATGCCGGCCGAATAAAAGCTTTCGGCATTTTCCGGCTGAAACACACCGGAAGCGCAGATTTCGTCTAACGTTCGGTCAAAATCGGCAAGATTGCCGCTGATTTTGACGACGCTCATTTTTTCAATCGCCATAGCGGTGCAAAACGTCCTTTCTTTGGTATTTGCGGTTTGTAAGGCATGCTAACAAACAAGAAGCGCGGTCATATCCTCGGGCTTTGCTCCCATGCAGATGCCCTCGGCAAGCAGGATAAGATTGTCCGCCTCCGCCGATATGCACGCACTGAAGCATAAAGCCGCAAGTGCGGCGCTGTTTGTCATGGAAAAACGTTCGCGGCAGACATCGTACAGATACTGTTTGGTGAAAATCGCCGCCTTGCCGCTCTTCAAAAGCGGAACAAGGCCTTTGTAACAGGTGCCGCCAAGCGTTTTGACAAACTCCTCGGTGCCGGAGGCATGTTCAAGCGCCGTTCGCTCTTTTGCCGCAAACCGCGTGAGCGGCGAGCGGTAAACGTGCAGGCGCAGTACCTCTTCATTTTCGGGATAATACGTTTTTATGCGGTAAAGCGTGCTTACGGCAAGCATATCGCCGAGTGTCGCAAGCAGTGTTTCGATTTCGGCAAAATCGCCGGGTGCTTTTTTCTTGAAAACGGCGGCGCTGTGTTCGTACAAAAAGCTGTACAGCCGGTTTTCCGGAACAAGCCGGGCGTTTTCCGCTTCGGGCGTGCCGCTTATCAGGCGCGCAAGCACATTTTCATACGGCGTGTTCTTCAAAACCGCTAAAATTTCCTTAGGTGTGCAGGCGCGTTCAAGCGCATACAGTTCAAAGCAGGTCTTTTTGAAAAAGCCGTCCGGAATATACATAAAATAACTGTCAAGCTCATAATCGCCCTGCTGGCGCAGCCGGCGGATGATGCATTCGCATTCGTGCTTCATGCGGAAATAATCGGTAATGCCGTCGTCGCATAGTGACGCATATCGTAATATCTTTTCCAAACGCATAAGCGTCATGCGCTTGATGATGCCCTCGAATTGCCGCCGGGACAGTTTTCCCGTGTTTCCGCCAATTGCCTCAAAAGCCTCGGCATACGGTGTTTTGGTGCGAATATAGCCGACAAACTCGGCAAAATCGGTCATGCCGGCAAGCTCGGCGTAAACAGCGTCGGTCAAATGAGAGGCATAGACTGCTTTGGCCTTGGCATACAGCGCACTTGCGGACAGGCCGGATATGGTACTCACGTGTCTTTTGCTCCTTTCGCGGTTTCCGGTTTTGCCTCCTGCGGGTTAATGTGTGTTTTCGATCACACCGGAGACGATCTCGTTCACCCATTCGTTCTTCCGGCGTTCGGAAAACGTGCGTAAGCTTGCCGTCGCTTTTTCCGAGTGCCTGCAAAGGGCGGCCTCGGTATCGGCAAACCGCTTTTGATGCGCCTTGGCAGAGGCTTCGATTTGCTCTGCCGCCTTGCGGCCGTAGAGCTCTTCAAAACGTGCGCGTGCCTGTTCGAGCTTTGCGTCGATGGCGGCACTCACTTTTGCGGTTTCTGCCACTTTCATGCGTGCCGCTTTGTCGGCGCTTAATATTTCAAGCAGATTTTCGTTGATCAATTGCCTTGCCGCCTTTCCGATAAAAATCAAAAAAATCAGCCTTTATATGCGTATACACATAAAAGCTTCATTGCTTTGCATTGGTGGTTGCCATATCAAAAAGATATGCGGTTATATCACAAGCATTATAATAAATAGGAAGACTCCATCTTTGGAACGGCGATATTGTATCACAGTCTCAAGCAAAATGCAAGAGTTTTTTGCAAATTTAACATTTGACGGTACATTTTCGCCATGTTTTACAGCTATTGGTCATGGCAGGTCAAAAAATGTGGGGAAAAAGCAAAAAACGACATTGACATTTCCGGTGATTCATGCTACACTGAACACAGAGCGTTTACGTTCAACTGTTTTTTATATGAGGAGAAGAGACCATGTCAAAACGCTTACATTTGATTTGCAATGCCCACCTCGACCCGGTGTGGCAATGGGAATGGGAGGAGGGCGCAGCCGAGGCTTTGTCCACCTTCCGCATCGCCGCCGATTTCTGTGAAGAATACGATTCGTTTGTGTTTTGCCACAACGAGGCTTTGTTATATGAATGGATCGAAGAATATGATAAACCGTTATTCGAGCATATCCGTGCGCTCGTTAAAAAAGGCAAATGGCACATCATGGGCGGCTGGCATTTGCAGCCGGACTGCAATATGCCGTCGGGCGAAGGGTTTGTGCGCCAGATTCTGTCGGGCCGCAAATATTTTATGGAAAAATTCGGCGTTGCGCCGACCGTGGCTGTCAACGTTGACCCGTTTGGCCATTCGAGAGGGCTTGTGCAGATACTCACCAAAAGCGGCTATGACGGCTATCTGTTCATGCGTCCGGGCGACGGCGACCGCTTTATCAAGCTTCCGGCAAATGAATTCAAATGGATCGGCTACGACGACAGCGAGGTGACGGCGGTTCGGATTCACGGCGGCTATAACTCCGGCAAAGGCAGAGCGGCTGAAAAGATCCGTTCCTATGCCAATGCCTGCGCCGAAGGCGATTTTTTCCTCTGCTTATGGGGTATTGGCAACCATGGCGGCGGCCCGTCCAAAAAAGACCTCGACGATATCGAGGTCTTGACGGCGGAAATGGCGAAAAACGGCACAACGCTCATCCAATCCACGCCTGAATTGTATATAAAGGAAGTCAATGAGCGCCGCACGCTCCCGACCTATGACAAAGGTCTCAATCCTTGGTCGCCCGGCTGCTATACCAGCCAAGTCCGTATCAAGCAGCGGTACAGATGCGCCGAAAATACGTTTTTCATGACCGAAAGCATGGCCTCGCACGCCTCGCTCGAAAAGCTGATGGACTATCCCGAAAATGAGCTTGCCGAAGCATTATATGACATTCTGACCGTCCAGTTCCACGATATGCTGCCGGGCTCCTCCATTCAGCCGGCAGAAGAAATGGGACTTCGGATGCTCGACCATGCGCTCGAAATTTTGTCCCGTGTCAAAGCGCGTGCATTCTTCGCGCTTGCCGCCGGTCAGCCCAAAGCCGAACCCGATAAAATCCCGATTTTTGCCTATAATCCCTATCCGTACCCCATTGAAGGCGATTTTACCGCCGAGTTTATGCTGTGGGATCAGAACTGGAATCCGGAATTTTTGCAGCCGTGCGTGTACGATCAAGCCGGAAATCTCCTGCCGTCGCAGTGCGAAAAGGAATACAGCACCATTCCGCTTGAATGGCGTAAACGTGTCGTGTTCCATGCATCGCTTGAGCCCATGAAGCTCAACCGCTTCGACTGCGCCTTTGAAGCCATCCCGGCAAAGCCCGTTCCAACGTTAAAACATAACGATACGCATTTTGTGTTCGACGCCGGAAAAACACACGTCGAAATCAACCGTGCCACCGGTCTTGTGGATGTATATGCGGTGAACGGGAAAAATTATGTAAACAAAAATGCCTTTGCGCTCGAGGTGTTCGAAGACAATTATGATCCTTGGTACATGGAGAACACCTCTTGGAAAAACAAGGTCGGCGAATTTGCCCTTTTAACGCCCGAAGAAGCACAGATTTTCTGCCATACGAATGCTCCGCTCGACGGCGTGCACGTCATCGAAAGCGGCGATGTCCGCACAGTGGTCGAAGCCGTGTTCGGCTATCACAGTTCCCGCGCACAGGTCAAGTACCTTTTGTCAGAAACGGGTGCCTTGCAGATCGATGTGCGCATCGTGTGGGACGAAAAGCAAAAGCTGGTCAAGCTGAACGTTCCGGCGGCCTTTGACAAGACCGAATGCATCGGTGAAGAAGCGTATGGACGGGAGACCTTGCGCGGCGGCTCGGAGGAAAATGTCAGCCATCGGTATGCAGCATTATGTCAACCGACAGACGACGGCGCAGCCTTTGCCGTGCTGAACAACGGCCTTTACGGTTCTTCGTTTGACGATGCTGCAAACGCCCTTAAAATTACGTTGCTTCGGTCTCCGAGCTACACGGCACATCCGCTTCCGGGACGTGTCACCATGCCGCAGGATCGCTATATGCCGTATATCGAGCAGGGCGAACGCGATTTTTCGTTTGCTTTTGTTGTCGGCACGCGCGGCGAGGTTTTGGACAAGGCACCGCGCTTGTCCGCCCATTTCAACCGCCGCCCCATGGTGCTTTCATTCTATCCGACCGGTGTCGGAGAAAAGCCGCAGACGCCGGTTTTGTTAAGGGATAATGACATCGTGACCATCGAAGCCTTCAAAAAGGCCGACTGCGGCGATGGGTATATTTTGCGGCTGTTCAATCCGACCGAAAAGAAACAAACTGCCGTTGTGCAGGTATATGACGCGGAAGAGACGGTGAAATTCGGAAAATTTGAAATCAAAACGCTGCGCTATGAAGCCGGAAAGCTGCGCGAAGACGTGCTGATGGAAGGAATTTTGAAAGAATAAGCCAAGCGCGTTCTGCCGTGTTTTGATAGAAAACCCGTCCGAATAGGGCGGGTTTTCTGAATTTTACGGAAAGTCTTTCCGAAAAATCGACAAAAAACGCGTTATTTCGCGGCGCGAAAGATCGTTTTTTGAACGCGTGATGAATTGTTTGCTTTATAAACAGTTTGTTTACAAATTTTCTGCACATTTTCAGCTTGTTTGTGAATTTTTGAAAAACATTTGG
>CAKSCV010000027.1 GCA_934444645.1 uncultured Eubacteriales bacterium
TCCGGAACGATTACCGGCTTTGAATTCACGCCGACCAATGTGGACTGCACCATCAACCTTGATGAGATTGCCTTCGTCGAATCGCCGATTCTCGGTTATGACGAAAACACCACGGACGAAGTAAGCGGCATGCCTGCCGGCGAGTTCAAAAATCTCGGTGAAATTACGGTTTCGGATGCCATTCCGACCCGTGCCGGCTATACCTTCCTCGGCTGGTCCGAAAAGAAGAACAGCAAGCTTTTGGCAGGCCTTACCGTTAACGTCGAAGAACCCGGCAAGATCTTATATGCTGTTTGGGATAAGAATGACCACTGGGAATTCGATAACGACGAGCTTTCCAGCGTCGGAAATGTAACGGATACCCAAACCAAGGTTGTTGACGGCATTCTTCATTATGATACGCCGGCATCGTCCTACGACCCGATCGTATACGTAAAGAATCAGCCGAATTTCCCGACTTCTTCGACCTCCGGAAAGATTCGAGTCAAGATGAAGTGGAATAATCTCGAAAACAGAAATACTTCGACGCAGATTTTCTTCAAAACCTCTACCGCTACTGCACTTTCGGAAGCCAACTCGGCAAGTACCTCGAATGGTGCTTACGGTTCTGCACCGAGCGATTGGGTTTATGTGGATATTGATTTTACCTCCAGACCTTCTTGGAGCGGCATTCTCAACTATCTGCGCTTTGACTTAACGACCGTTCCGGGCACCTGCGATGTTGATTACATCCGCTTTACCAGTTCCGAGGCAAACATCATTGCCAAGACCGGCAAGACCTTGACGGTCAGACCGGACGATTGGGCAACCTACCTTGTCGCTGAAGGCGGCACACTCGCTCCGGTCGGCTCGGCATATATCAAGAACCTGTATCTGACCGGCGACATCGATTTCACGAACGGTGCGCTGCTTGTTACCGATACAGTTGAGATTGCAGATGCAAACAAGAGCAATTATGCAGTCTTTACGCTTGATATGGCGTCTGCCGGTGTTACGGCTTCTGACTATATGTATGTCGGCGGCTATGACAAACCGGTTGAAATGAAAGACGGTGCCAAGTATCTCGTTAAATTGGATGAAAACGGTGTTGGCTTTGTCTACTTCGGCAATGAAACGGATATTTCCAAAAAGGTTCTCTATAAAATGACCGCAAACGGTGCGGAAAAGATGGATACGGCTTTCGTAACCACCGATGATACGGCTTCTGTTCGCGCTGTTGCACCGATCGGCGTTCGCTTCCGTGCAATGGTTGCAAACAAGTATCTTGTCAAAACCGTCGAAATGGATGGCTTTGCCGTTAAGGAGTACGGATTCCTCGTTTCCATCGGCAGCCGTATCGCTTCTGCAAATGAGCTGACTATGGCAGCTGTTGAAGCCGGCAATGCCGTCAAGGGCGTTGCGCACGACGATACAACAAACCGTATCTATGGCTCGACAGATGAAGCACAAATTATCACTGCCGTACTCACCGGCATTCCGAACACAAAAGAAGCATATCGAACGGATTTGTATGTCAGACCGTACGTTGCACTTTCGAGCGGCTTGGTTGTCTATGGCAATCCGCTTACCGATACCATGTATGATATCGCAAACAGAATGTCCGAAGAGTTGACAGGCAGAGAACCGTATGCGGACTTTATTTACAACATTATTAATGTTGGCGCATAAATCCTCATAATAATGCAGAACAGCGCACCGATTTCGGCGCGCTGTTCCTTTTGTTTATTCAGGAAGTGTGTGAACTGTCAGACTCTGCACAAGATTGGTCATTTCCTTTTTGTCGGTAACATTCGAAGCAAGCTTGATTACTTCTTTCTTTTTCTTCTCCGGAAGATTGGAAAATACCGTCATTGCTGCGGCGTTTTGGTAAAAGGCTGCTGCAAGTCCCTGTGGCAAGTCGGAATAGATATTTTGTGTGGAATGTTTGCTGTTTTTCATAAAAATCACCGTCCGTATTAAAATAGGGAAGAGCCTTCCTTATTTTGTGCGGACGGTGCTGTATTTTATACATAAAATCAGAATTTCAAAAATTCGCGTAACAACGCAGCATTCGGGACTAAGTCATCATATTTGCCACCGGAGGCAATCAGTGTTCGCACAAGCGTCGAACTGACGGCACAATAATCCGGCAAAGACGGCAGAAAAAGCGTTTCCGCTTCAAATCCGTATTTTCGGAGGCACAGCTCGCGGTTGTATTGTGCCATCTCGTTTTCGTAGGAAAAATCTTTTTCGTTTCGTATTCCTTTAACCAAGACCGGCTTATCGTGTGCGGCGATATAATCGATAAGCATGCCATCAAAGCATTTGACCGCAGCATTTGGAAGATCCTTTACCGCGTCCTCAGCCAAAGAACGCCGTTTTTCGGAGCAGAGCAGGGGATTTTTCGACGGATTATGGGCAATCAGAACGGTTACCTTGTCAAACAGAGCCGCTGCACGGCGAATTACATCCAAATGTCCGATTGTTATCGGGTCATAGCTGCCGGGAAGAAGCGCGCATCTCATAGCGATGACTCCTCGACTTCGGTCGGCTCGGAGGCTTCCGGTTCGGCAGGCATTTCAAGCATGGTAATAAACACGCGGCCGTAACGGTATTTGCGGCGGAAGTTCAGACCGTATACCGCTTCATTCTCCGTAAATCGGTCAACGTCCGATTCGCAGACAACAATCGCACCAGGCGCCAAAATGCCGGCACGGGACACTTTTTTCAGCACTTCATCTTTGACGTCCTTGGCATATGGCGGATCCAAAAAGACCAAATCGAATTTTTCGCCTTTTGCTGCAGCATTTTTGAGATATTCGCTGTAATCCATGCGCGAAATACGGCACTGCTTCATGAGACCCGTGTTTTTGGCGTTGGTTTTGATAACCTCCACCGCACTGACATTATCATCGATCATAACCGCACTTTCCGCGCCGCGGCTGAGTGCCTCCAACGCCAGCTGACCGGAGCCGCAGAACAGATCGAGCACGTGTCTGCCGTCAAGTTCAAACTGTATGGCACTGAATATTCCTTCTTTGACACGTTCGCCGGTCGGGCGGGTAACATCATCGCCGGGAAGTGTTTCAAGCACGCGTCTGCGTGCTGCGCCTGCAATAATTCTCATTTTATGATTCCTTTCAACCAATAGACTGTCGCCTATTCTTCGTTTTCCTTGTCCAGATAATCGCGGATTCCGGCAGCAATTTCCGGTGTGATGCCTTTTACCGTACAAAGCTCTTCCACGCTTGCCGCTTTTAGCTCGGCGAGCGTTTTGAATGCCTCATACAAGGCCTTGGCCTTGGCTTCGCCGATGCCTTTGACGTTGGTAAGCTCTGTTTTTTTCATGCGCTTGCGGCGAGCGGCGTCCATTTTGGAAAAGGTGAACCGATGTACTTCCTCTTGAATCTTGTAAATGAAATTGAATAAAAGTGCATCCTTGGCAATGCTGATTTCATGCTCGCCGTCCGTGATGGTACGTGTCTTGTGAAAATCGTCTTTTACCATACCGAAAATCGGAATATCGACGCCGCACTCTTTTGCAGCCCGTTTTACGGTGGAAACGTGCCCGACGCCGCCGTCAAGCAAAATCAAATCCGGCATGACCGCAAGTGAGGTCGTATCTTCTTTGTCGCTCAAATGTCCGAATCGCCGCGTCAACGCCTCGCGCATGGACGCGTAATCATCGATACCGTCCGTTGTTCGGATGGAAAACGCACGATAATCGCTTTTCTTGAAGCGTCCGTTTTCCAACACGATCATGCCGCAATAAATATCCGCATCGCCGCTGTTGGAAATATCATAGCTTTCGATACGCTCCGGGACGATTTCAAGCTCCAATGCATTTGCCAAACGGATGAGAAGAGACGTATCGTTTTCATCCTGCTTTTCTTTGGTTCGAATGGCTTCCAACGCATTTTGAAGCGCCATTTCGCACAGCTCTTTGTTTTTGCCTTTTTGGGGCGTATGAAGGCTCACGGTATGTCCGGCATGCTGCGAAAGAATCTCCGCAACCGCAGCGGCAATTTCCGTTTCCAACGGGAACGACAGATAGATCTCGCGCGGAATGATTTCCGGATTATGATAATAGCGTAAAACCAGGTCTGCCAAAGCTTCGTTGTCGGCAATCTCATCCATGCCCATTAAAATCACGTTCTTATCGATAATAACACCGTCACGCACCAAAAGCACAGCCACCGCGCTGCGCGTTTCGGTTTCGTAAAAGCCGAAAATGTCTTTGTCAATGCCCGGTGTGGATTTGATTTTCTGATGTCCCGATAATTTTTCGAGATTCTGAATACTGTCGCGGTATTTTGCCGCCGCTTCAAAGCGCATTTGTTCGGACGCGGCATACATTTTTTGTTCCAGTGATTTTTTTACCGCTGCATAGTCGCCCTTTAAGAAGCTCTCGATATCCTCAAACACCGCCGCATACTCGCTTTCGGTGATTTTTCCGGTACACGGAGCCATGCACAGGTTCATGTGATAGTTCAAGCACGGACGTCCGACGGCTTTTCCGTAAGCAAGCTTGCGTTCGCACACCGGAAGACGGAAGATTTTCTGGACGGTTTTGATGATATCTTTTGCACTGACGGCGGAGGTGTACGGTCCAAAGTACTTGCCGCGGTCGTCCTTTCGCTCGTATTGTGTGATTAGGCGCGGAAATGCTTGGTTTGTAATTTTGATATACGGATAGGATTTACTGTCCTTTAATTTTATGTTATATTTCGGCATATGCCGCTTGATAAGCTCGTTTTCAAGCAACAAGGCCTCCGCTTCGCTGCCGGTAACGATGGTTTCAAAATCGGCGATATTTCCGACTAATTTTCGCGTTTTGACATTTAAGCGTTCCGGCATCTGGAAGTAACTGGACACGCGGTTTTTCAAGCATTTGGATTTGCCGACATAGATAATGCTTCCTGCCGCGTTTTTCATTAAATATACGCCTGGAGAATGGGGAAGAACCGAAAGCTTTTCGGAAATCGTTTTGTTTTTAGGCATAATTCCTCATGAAACGACAAAAAGGAGTATTTTTACCGATACTCCTTTGCCGAAATTGAAACTGTATACAAAAAACTACTTTGTCAAACCGGTCGCGATCAAAGCGGCAAGTTCATTCACGGCACTTTCTTCGTCGGAGCCGTCAGCGGTGATAATGATCTTCATATCCATGGATATGCCGAGAGACAGGACTCCCAAAAGGCTTTTTGCGTTGGCGCGTCTGTCACCGTTTTCGATCCAAACGGAGCTTTTGAAAGTATTGGCTTTTTGAATAAAGAGAGTCGCGGGTCTTGCGTGCAGACCTTCCATATTTTTAACTACAACTTCTTTTGATAACATAAGATCTTCCCTTTCAAATAAATGGATATCAAATTACGATTTTAATTATAACAAAGCACATGCAAAAAGTCAACAACATTCTATGAATTTTGGCGTTTTGAGAAAATATCGCACTTTATACAAATATCTGTTAGCATTCTAAAATTTTCATGGTGCAATTGACTATTCTTCTGCAGCAATCGGATGAAAATCTATCAATTTTCCTTCAAAGGAAAACGTTTTTGTATACATTTTTAAGTTCTTTCCGAGATTCAGATACGTATTATCGCCGATATAAAAGCCGTTTTCGGAAATATCAGCCGAAAGGTGAAGTGTCAGTGTCATATCGATTTCCGCCGGATATAAATGCGCGGAAACCGTTCCGTCTGCCGCAGCGATCTCTTTTCGGACATACGACGTTTGCACGGCAGAAATCTCTCCGCAGAAAAGCGATTTTTCGGATAAATAGACCATATCGCCGGCTTTTACCGCGTTTGCATAAAGACTGTCAATACCGGAAATAAGAAGCGTATATTCGATTTCCTTGTTTTTCACGGTGTCGGGCAGCTGCTTGATGCTTAACGTTCGATAAACAGCCGCCGCTGTTACCAAAACAAGCACTAAAACAATCAATACATCGATCAAATTCGGTTTTTTACTTTTCATAGCTGTTCTTCCTTTATTGATTCGTGGACACTTTTCCGTCTGTTTCCGCACTCGGAACAAGTGCTTTTTCACCGGAATCTGCAAGCGGTGTTGCTGCTTCGGCAGCACGCACAGAGACGATCTCAGCCGAATGATATGAAAACGGCAGAAGAATGTCCGGAGCAGTACCGGCTGAAATCCCGTAATCACCGATGCGATAGCCGTGATCCTTGTAGGTGCAAACCGCACTGACGCGTAAATATACCGTTTTTTGACCGGGTATGGGCGTATATACATAGCGGCCGGTTTTGCTGTTGAATACTGCTTCTTTCTCGTCTGTCACGGTGATTTCGCGGATTCTGCCGAGTGTGGTGCCGGCGGAATTTGCAGAAATGGCATCGTTAACGGACAATCGCGCTGCATCGCGTTCGGCAACGCCTTTAATACGCAGGTAATATTCAACCGTGACAAATTCCTTTGAAAACATATCGTTTGCAATATAATTTGCTGCGAATGTAACGATGGCAAGCAGTGCAAGCAGAATCAATATATCAATGATATTGAATCGCCGTTTGAGTTTGTTTGTGTGTTGATTCATTTCTCAAGACCTCAAAATATCAGTTATATTCTCGTTCGAAGTATGGTGGGATATAGTCATTGTCGGCGCTGTCGGCAACAGCACTGCCGAGTGACAGCAGCAAGAGAAACAGAACGCAGATACGAAAATCGCCTGTCAGATTTGCAAAAACAGCATATAACATCAGTGCAAAAATGCTGCAAATCAAGGCTATACACCGGCTTTGGGCTTTTTCGGACTTGTTCATGCCGTAGGCGTAGGAAAAGGTGCGGGACAGAAAAACCAGAATCAGTGCCGGAATGCACAGAGTTAACGGAATGCCGATTTTCAGTGCCAATGCGACATAGGTTGCGCCAAAGCCGTGATATCCGGTCAACTGCGCCTGTATGAGTGCTGATGCACCGGCAACGGATTCGCTTCCGATACCGGCACCTGACAGCCACATTTTGCGGATAAATTCACTGACTGCATCGGTGCCTGAGCCGTTTACGACAGACGCAAAGCTTTCCGGATGGGGAATATAGGCAGACAGCCGGTTTGGATCGATTTCCGGCATAAAGATCCGAAGACAGGATAAAGTAAGTATGGCAAAGACCGTTGTTCCGATCCCATAGGGACTGAATAAGATCATTGCCGCAACGAGCGATACAACTAACGAAAAAACCGCATCATAGACGCCGGTATAAACGAGGCAAACCGAAACAAAGGCAAGAGACAAAAACGAGAAGAATTTTCCGGAGCTTTGGCGGTTGACAAACATGATCGGAAGAAGGCAAATTAAAAAAGCTGCAAAAATACGCGGATCATCGAAAGCTGAGCATAACGGCTTTTGCCGGAGCGCAAGAAATATACCGTTAAAATCATGTGAAGATAAATGACCGACGCTGAAATCATAGACGCCGTACAGCGCTGCAGCGAAAGCCGAAAATCCGAGTGTCCGAAAGCATTTATCGGCAAGTGTCGATGAGTTTACAAGCGTGATGACCGTCAAAGCAAACAATATCGCAAGCAAAACATAGCCGAAGGAGGTTGCCGCATTTTCCGTATCGAACGAAAAAATCGTGCCGGAAGCAGCGATGATTCCCAAAAGTGCCAAAACGCCCGAGCAGAGATTCAGGTGGAGAGAGCGTTTGCCGCGAAGAATTTTGAACGTGACGGATAATAGGGTAAGGAGTATCAAAAATGCAAGAATCTTCTGCTCGGCAAACGGCAATAACAGGCATACGGCAAGAATCCCGTTTTCCGGGCGCGTAAAAACAAGATACAAAAGAAGAATCATGAAAATGATAAACGCCGTGAGCCACGGTGAAACTGCATAGGACAGAAGACCACAAAGCAAACCGAGTGCAAGCGAAAGTCCCGAAGTCGGAAGAACTTTGTTTTTTTCGGTTAAGGCAATATGTTTGATGGTAAAAATATCAAACAAAAAATATGAAAGTATTTTGCTGTCACGCAAGGACATTGCGATGCTTTTGTTTTTAACCGGCAGTAAAAAAAGCGCAATGACGACTAAAATACAGCCGAACAAAAAGGTATCGGAAAAATCCAAATGCATAAGCCGCGGCAATCCGTCAACAAGATTGACCGAAACCAAAAAGCTGCCGAAGGAAAACAGGAATATGCCGAAGGAGCGTAAGCTTGAACGGAAAAAACGATAGGCAGCATCTTCAAACAGGTTGAGAAGCAGACAGTTTTGACTGTATTCGGCAAATTTCAGTTTTAACGCAAGAAGCGGCACTTTGATGCGTGAAAATCCGGCGATCCATCCGTAAATACGGCTTTTTTTTCCGGCAGTCTCCAACAGCTCATAGTTTAAGAAAAAGCCGAGAAAAAAGCTCTGTCTTGCAAGAAGACCGATTTTTGAAAACAGCCTTGAAAAGAACGACAAAATCAAACTGCCGCTTTTCGCTGTTTTCTGCCGACCGGGATTCATTCGTTCACCTTCCTTCTCATAGTTGATGTCTTATGTCCGGATTCGGCCGGACAGCTTCAATTTTTCCAAATAAATCAAATCGTTTTTATCAAGGACAGCCGTTTGCAGCAGCTCCGGACGCAGACGCGCCGTCTTTTCGAGTGCCTGCTGTCGCCGCCAACGCAGAATATCGGCATGATTTCCGTCGCGAAGCACCGCCGGCACCTCATGCCCTTCATAAACGGAAGGTTTTGTATATTGCGGATACTCCAAAAGCCCGGAAGCAATGCTTTCGTCCGTATAACACGAAGCATCCGGCAGAACGCCGTCGATCAAGCGGGAAACTGCATCGATCAAAATCGCACACGGCAATTCGCCGCCGGTGAGCACATAATCGCCGACCGAAAGTTCTTCATCGACCACCGCATCGATCACGCGCTGGTCGATACCTTCGTAATGACCGCACAAAAGAATCAGGTTGTCATAGCCTTTGAGTTCTGTCGCTTTGGCGTGGTCGAGCTTTTGCCCTGCCGGCGAAAAATAGATGGTTCGCGTTTTTCCGGAAAGACCGGTTGCGGCTGCACGATGGCAATCCAAAAGCGGCTGCGGCGTCATCAGCATCCCATAGCCGCCGCCATAAGGCGTGTCATCCACGCGGCGGTGCTTGTCGAGCGAATAGTCGCGGATGTTGAAGAATTCAACCGAGATCTTCCCGGCAGCCTGTGCACGTCCTAAAATGCTGCTGTTCACATACGGCGCAATGGTTTCCGGAAACAGGGTCAACACCTTAAAATGCATTAGCGGATCTCCTCTGCGTCGTCTATAAGACCCGGAATCGGGCGGATATAGATCCCGCTTTGCGGATCAATGCGAACGATAATTTCTTTTACAGCCGGTATCAGATATTCTTTGCCGTTTTGACCGGCAACGCGGTAAATGTCAGACGCGCCGCGGTTAAACACTTCTTTCAGAACGCCGTAAGTGACACCGCTGTCGGCATCTGTCACGGGAAGCTCCAGTATGTCGTCGATAAAGACACTGTCCTTATCCAATTCCAGGTCATTCCGATGGATATAAACAGATTTTCCGCGTAGCTTGTCAGCCTGTTCAGCCGTCGTTACGCCTTCCAAACGAATGTAAGCGTATCCGTTATACAGTTTTGCGGAAAGAACCTTGTGCACATCTGTCCCGTCCGGCGCAAGATAGACATACTTAAACGAACAAAAAGCTTCGGGTGTATCACAATAGCTTTCGATTTTGAGTTCCCCGGCAAGACCGCGCTTGTTGATGATTTTTCCGGCTTCCAAATAGGTTTTGATCATAGGTGAGAAATCCTTTCAGCCACGGGAGGCGTCTGTGATATACACATTGGTGTCCCATGCGGGAATATAGGGAAAATGACGAATATACAGTTTGAACTCCGTATAATGCGACACCAAATATAACGGCAGTGCATACATATCCTCATTCCGGTGATAGAGTGCCGCACAAACCATCGGATGATACGTCGTTAACGTTTGCTGCAAGCCCTGCAGAACCTGTAAATCCGAGCCTTCGGCATCAATATTGATATAATCCGCACCGCGCGGCAGGAGTGTGTCGGCGCGCGCAGCCCTGACGGTTACGGCTTTGGCGTTTTTGTGTACGGTTGAACCGGCACTGTTGCGGCCGGAGCGTGCATAAAAGGTGAGTACGGTATTCTCGTTCCATGCGGCAACATTATACAGCTTCGGGTCGGGAAGACCGAGTGCAGCCACATTTTGGCAGAGCTTTTTGTAATTCCGCACATCCGGCTCAAAGGCGTACACATCGGTGTTCGTTCCGGCATATGAAATATATTCTTCAATCGTATCGCCGTTGTAAGCGCCGATATCGGCATAAACGGAAGGGGATTTCGGACGGATAATGCTTCGGAAGGCTTCCGCGGGCGGCGTTTCGCACGCACGCAGGTAGGAAAGCTTTCCGGTGAGCTTGTAGGCGAGAACGTTGTAATAGGTTTTCTTGGAAATGTCGTCCGAAAGCAAAGAATATACTTTGCTGAATTCCTGCAAATGCGCCGAAAAATAGGCATTATCGAAAAGCCCTGACCCGAAAACCGGAACATCCGGCGCATAAACTTCGTCTGTATCGGATAGATTATATATCTTTTGCATGACGCTGTCAAGCCGTGAAGCAAAAGATACCAAAATAATCGGTTGAGGAAAGTCGTTTTTGAGTGCTGCATATGTTTTGACGGAAAAGCCGCGGAAGGTTTGTCCGCGGACAAATTCATCGCTTGCAAAAACGCCTTGTACCGGGATTTCTTTTTGCTCACATACATCAAGAATTTTGTCCGCACCGTCACCCATGCCGTATAAAACAATCGGCTTTGCGGTTTCGCTTAAATACGACCAAAGATCCTTCATTTCCGCAAGAAGTGTCAAATCCGGCATGGATTCGCCTGCTTTCCTTCGGAAAACGTTGTTCGGTAACAATATCCGGAAAGGCTGACAACGATTTCCGTAAAAATATTTCATGAGATTCTCTTTACTTATTATAGCATAAATGTTATAATATATCAATACGATTTGAAAAGAAAAACGAAAAGACTTTTTTCGTGCCAAACATAGTTGCTGATTCTTTGGAAAGGAACGATAGAACTTGAAAAAATTTTTTGCACTGTTTGCTGCCGTATGGTTTGTGCTGCAGCCGCTTACCGCCCTTGCAGACGAAATCGTATCGACCACTCCGGAAGGCACTCCGCAGCCGGAACCCGTGTATTCCGCCGCTTATGAGCTGTCAGACGGTCTTACATACACGCGCCACGTTTCCTATGCGGATTCCTACGGCTCCGAACGCGAATACATACTTTCCTATACGCCCGGCAGCAGCACGCGCATTGCCTTTGCGAACGGCTCGTATCTGTATCAGACAGCCGCTATTCGCGACCTTGCAGCCGCCGATTATCCCGAAGAAAACTTTGTTGCCGGAATCAATGCGGATTTTTTCAATATGTCAACCGGCGTGCCGGAATCCGCTTATATCAAAGACGGCGAGCTGTATACGACCGATCGCGACAGCTTTTGCCTTGCCGAACGCACCGACGGCAGCTTCTTTATCGATAAGCCACAGATAAAACTTGCCTTAACCGCCGATGAAATCGCCATCGATTACACGGTGCTTCATCTGAATAAGGAATTCAGCGAATACGGCCTTTACCTGTATAACGGACGCTATTCGCCGACAACGCATATCCGTGCCGCCAACACTTCGGTGATTCTCTATCCCTATTCCGATAAGAAAACCGAACAAGAGCTGATCGATGCGCTTCTGTATCCGGAAGAAGAAACGACGGCGGAAAAGCCGTCACAGCCGCCCGAACCGACAGAATCCGACGAAAACACGGAAAACGCAGAAAACACGGTTCAATCGGAAAATGCGCTGGATTCGGAAAATACATCCTCCGATCAAACCGAGACAGCGCAGACGGACACGCCGGAACCGTCTGATAAACCCGACACAGCCGCAGATACCGTGCTTGAGGAAATGCTCGCGCAGCGAGCCGCACTGGACCCGACCTCCGAAGAATATACAGCTGTGAGCCGCAAGCTTGACGCATATCTTGCGGATGTGACCGGCTATCAAAAAATCGGTTCGGCGTACTTTCGGCTTTCAGCCGTTTCACCGCAAATGGGAAAGACCGAAAAATTGGTTGCGGCAACCGTCAATCCTGCAGCCGGAAATGAGACTATTCCCGAAAACGCCTATCTGTTGGCAGCCGACAATACCTCCTACGGTTATATACTCATGTCTTTTGTACCCGGACAAACTTTTTCGCTTACGATAAGCGGCAATCAGGCGTTTTACGATGTCAAAAACGCCGTCGGAACAGGAACGGTCATCGTAAGGGATTCCGAACCGGTTGACGACCGCACGTTCAGCCACTATCTTTCGGCACAGCCGCGCAGTGCGGTCGGTATCCGTGCCGACGGCAGTCTTGTGCTTTATGCCGTAGACGGCAGACAGGCATCCTACAGTGTAGGATTAAAGCTGTATGACCTTGCCAAGCGCATGGCATCGCTCGGCTGCGTCTATGCCGCAAACCTTGATGGCGGCGGCTCGACAGCCGTCAATGCATCGCTCCGCGGCAGCGATATGGCAGCTACCGTAAATTCTCCTTCAGGAAAAGTCGAACGCCGCGTTTCAAACGCCATTATCTTTACCGATACAGCCGAAAAAATCGGGACACCGGCTGAGGCTTATTTCTACGGCGACTATTATGTAACGCTGTCAGATACGCCGATTGCCCTGGGACAGCCGGTTCTGTCGGATTCTAACGGCTTTTCGGCAGAGGATGCCGCTTCGGCACTGTCCGTCTATACCAAAAATACCGCAGCAACCGTAATGGAGGATATCTTTAACCCGAACGGCGTGAGCGGCGTTATCGAGGTGTTTGCCTCCGCCGACGGCGGACAAACCGAAAATGTTGCCGCAAAGGTCGTTTCGTTAGACGCACCGGATGAGCTTGTGCTTTCGCCTGACAGCACCGAGATCGCGCCGTTTGAAACAGCAACCCTTTCGGTATCGGCGTTCTATCGCAAGCTTCACGTCGCTTCCGGCAATTACAGCTTTACGTGGAGTGTGACCGCCGACCTGCCGCAGGAAGAATCGAATGCGGCAGAAGTTCCGGAAGCTGCCGAAGTCGTCGAAACACCTGCCGGAATTGTGCAAGACGGCATTCTGACGCCGTTTGCCGACGGAAAAGTGCTGACTGTGACCGCTTCGCGCGGCGATGTTTCAGCGGCGGTAAAAATCAAGGTCGGTGCTTATCCGTTTGTTGATATGAAAGATCATTGGGCGGTAAAAGAAATCTACAAGCTGTTTCAAACCGGCATTGTCAAGGGCGAACTTGCAGCAGACAGTACGCCGTATTACTTGCCGGAGCGGCAATTTTCACGCTATGAATTCTGCGTCATGTTGGATCGCTTAACCGGAATTGGCAGCGAACTACCCGTACCGGATTTTGCGCCGGAAGCCGCCGAGACCGTCTCGGATACAGAGGCCGGTGACGAAACGACCGTTGAAACAACCATCGAAGCAACCTCCGAAACAACCACCGTTGCACCCGACGAAACGCCCATACCAACCGAAGAAACCCAACAACCTTTGACAAAAGAGGAACAATTCGGACTTGCAGATGCTTCGCAAATTCCCGAATGGGCGTTTGCCTCCGTTTATCGCTTAAAGGAAACGGGCTTGCTAGACGGAATTCTCCACCACGACGAGAGCTGGAACGAGATCTTCGACGGCGCGGTTCCGATCACACGTGCCGAGGTCATCAACGTTATCGGAAAGATATGCGATGCTGCGCCGCTTGATTATTCATTGGAGAGCTTTACCGACCTCGACGAATGGCAAAAGCACGATGATTTCATCAAGAATGCGGTTTCTGCCGGTGTTTTCTCCGGATATGAGGATAAGTCGCTCCGTTTGAACAATCGCCTGACACGTGCCGAAGGTGCAGCGGTTTTCATTCGTCTGCAAAGTCACTTAGAAGCCTCCGAAACCGGCAATTAACGCATATGAGCCGCAAAAAAGCCTTGCAGCCGGCAAAATTTGCATAAAATCCGAAAAAATACCGATAAGTACTTGATTTCAAAAGAAAAATGTATTAGAATAAACTATATGCATTTTTATAAAGGACGGAACACTATGCCCATCAACGAAAGAGATTTATCGCATATACGCAACTTCTGCATTATTGCACACATTGACCACGGAAAATCCACCCTTGCCGACCGCATTCTCGAATGCACCAATACCGTAGAATTGCGCGAAAGCAAGGAGCAAATGCTCGACGACATGGATTTGGAGCGTGAACGCGGGATTACCATTAAGGCACGCGCCGTAAAAATGAACTATACCTATGAAGGTGAGACGTATACCTTTAATTTGATTGACACGCCCGGTCATGTCGACTTTAACTACGAGGTCTCCCGTTCACTTTCCGCGTGTGAAGGCGCACTGCTTGTGGTGGATGCTACCCAAGGCATCGAAGCGCAGACGCTTGCCAACGCATACCTTGCGGTCGATAACAATTTGGAGATTATTCCGGTTATCAATAAAATCGATCTCCCGTCTGCCGATATTGAAGGCACTCGCAAGGAAATCGAGGATATCATCGGCATTCCTGCAGATGAAGCGCCGGCTGTTTCGGCAAAGGCCGGAACAAACATCGAAGATGTTCTTGTGCAGGTCATCAAGCACATCCCGGCTCCCAAAGGCGATATTCACGCGCCGCTCCAAGCACTGATATTCGACTCCTACTACGATTCCTACCGCGGCGTTGTCGTTTATATCCGCTTATACGACGGAAATGTCAAGATCGGTGATAAGATCAAAATGATGTCTACCGGCGTGGAATACGAAGTGACCGAAGTCGGATTTCTCGATCCGTTCGGATTGCATAAGTGTCCGAACCTTCACGCCGGTGAGGTCGGATATATTACAGCAGCCATCAAAACAGTCGGCGATACGCGCGTCGGCGATACGGTGACCGGTGCGGAAAACCCAACCGAAACGCCGCTGCCGGGCTTTAAGAAAGCATTGCCGGTTGTTTTCAGCGGTATTTATCCGGCTGACGGTGCGAAATATGGTGATTTGCGTGATGCACTTGAAAAATTAGCCCTCAACGATGCCGCACTCACCTATGAACCGGAAACCTCGGTCGCGCTTGGCTTTGGCTTCCGCTGCGGCTTTTTGGGACTTCTGCACATGGAGATTTTGGAGGAACGTTTGGAGCGTGAATTCAATCTCGATTTAATTACAACAGCACCAAGCGTTATTTACAAAATCAATTTGCATAACGGTGAAGAATATTATATCGACAATCCGACGAAATTCCCGACCGGCGACGAAGTGGAAACGGTCAGTGAACCGATCGTCAAGGCAAGCATCATTTCTCCAACCGAATATGTCGGCGGCATTATGGAATTATGCCAAGACCGCCGCGGCATTTACAGGGATATGAAATACATCGACGCCAACCGTGCCGAATTGCACTATACGCTGCCGTTGAATGAGATCGTCTATGACTTTTTCGACGCGCTCAAATCCAAAAGCAAGGGCTATGCTTCGCTTGACTACGACCTTGCCGGATATGAACCGAGTAAGCTTGTTAAGCTCGATATTCTCTTAAACGGTGACATTGTGGATGCGCTGTCCTTTATCGTACACACGGACAAGGCGTATGCACGCGCCCGGAAAATTGTTGAAAAATTAAAGGACAACATTCCGCGCCAGCTGTTTGAGATTCCGATCCAAGCTGCGATCGGCGGCAAAATCATCGCGCGTGAAACGGTTCGTGCCCTGCGCAAGGATGTACTTGCCAAATGCTATGGCGGCGATATTACCCGTAAGAAGAAGCTTCTCGAAAAGCAAAAAGAGGGCAAAAAGCGTATGCGCTCACTCGGAAGTGTCGAAGTGCCGCAAGAGGCGTTTATGGCGGTGCTTAAGTTCGATGAAGAATAGGCGAGGCGGAATATATGAAAACATTAGGTTTGTATCTGCACATTCCGTTTTGCTTAAGCAAATGCCGCTATTGCGATTTTTACTCACTTCCGGAATCCGGAAAAGCCATTCCGGATCGCTATATAGACGCTCTTTGCCGCCATATGGAAGACTATGCGCTGCAGGCGAAGGATTATGCCGTGACGACGGTATATTTCGGCGGCGGAACACCTTCGCTGCTAACGCCGGAACAAATGAAAAAGCTGATGAAAAAGCTGAAAAGTACCTTTTTCTTGTCAGGAAAATGTGAGATCTCCATGGAATCAAACCCGAAAACCGCCGATTATGCAAAGCTTCATGCGTTTCGAAAGCTCGGAATCAACCGGCTGAGCATCGGTGTGCAGTCGTTTGACGACGCGGATCTAAGTATTTGCGGCAGAGCGCATCATGCTGCGGATGCTGTCAACTTTTTCACGGCGGCACGCAAGGCGAAATTTGAAAATATCAGCTTTGATTTGATGTACGGCATTCCCGGACAAACGCTTCAAACCGTAGTCAATAACATAAATACCGCCATCCATCTGGAACCCGAGCACATTTCCCTGTACGGCTTAAAGGTGGAGGAGGGAACGCCGTTTTGGTTTGACCGGTATGAGCTTGCATTCCCGGATGAAGAGACCGAACGAAGTATGTATTTCACCTCTGTCGGTCTTTTGGAACAAGCCGGTTACCATCAATATGAGATATCGAACTTTGCAAAACGCGGCTATTCCTGCCGTCACAATCTGAAATACTGGAACTGCGACGAATATATCGGCTTTGGGCCGGCGGCGCACTCCTATTTCGGCGGAAAGCGGTTTTCCTTAAAGAAAGATTTACAGCTGTACCGGGATTGCTTCGACCCGGAAAAGACCGTTGACACACCGCTTGTCGATGAATATATCGACATTCCGTATTCTTCACGCGTGGCGGAATATGTAATGCTGCGCTTTCGGCTGACCGCCGGCATCAATTGCACGGCATTTCGAAAAAAATTCGGGCGGGATTTTGAAGAAATGTATTTGGAAAAGCTTCTCCCGTTCATCAAAAGCGGTCATATAAAGCAAACACCGAACGGCTATGCGCTCACACCGGAGGGAATGTATGTTTCCAACTATATTCTGGCGCGCGTGGTCGATTTTGATTTAATCATTCCGGGCAGCCAAAACTAACCAGAGAAAAGAGGAAAAAACATGATAAAACACATTGTTTGCTTCAAATTGAACGATTCTTCGGAAGAGCAGAAGCAAGCGGCAAAGGACATCCTTTTATCCATGAACGGAAACGTGCCGCAAATCCGCTCCATCGAAGTCGGTACGGACTTTCTTTGCTCGCCGCGTTCTTACGATGTCATTTTGCAGGTAACGCTTGACGACCGTGATGCGCTCGATGCGTATCAGCAAGACCCGTACCATTGCGAGGTTGTAAAAGCGTATATGCATAAGAATGCCGCAAACTCCGTTGCATTAGATTATAGTTTATAAAGCCATCAATTTTAGAAAGAAGATATAAAAATGAAAAAGAAACTATCCCTTATCGCTCTGTTTATGTGCTTTGCCGTGTTGTTCTGTGCCTGCACACCGAAAACCGAGCAGCCTGACATTCCCGACAATACCGGCGACAACGCCGATGCCGTCGTCACGCCCGGTGATGCTGCCGAACCGATTTTACCGACAGACAGCGAGCCGCTTGTTGTCAACGTTGCTGCCTTAAAAGGCCCGACAGCCATCGGTCTTGTCAAGCTGATTGACGATCCGAAGCCGGAAAATTCCGGTGAAACTGCCGCAAATTATGTGTGCGATTTTACCATCGAAGCTTCCGCAGACGCCGTAACGCCGAAGTTGATCAGCGGCGAACTCGACATGGCGGCAGTTCCGGCAAATTTGGCATCGGTTTTGTATAACCGCACCAAGGGCGAAATCGTAACCTTGAATATCAACACGCTTGGCGTGCTGTACATCGTTGAAAACGGCGAAACCGTTCAGTCGGTCGCCGACTTAAAGGGCAAAACCATCTATGCCAGCGGCAAGGGAAGCACGCCGGAATATGCGTTAAACTATATGCTTTCTTCTGCAGGGCTTACCGTCGGACAAGACGTATTTGTCGAATATAAGTCAGAGCACGCGGAATGTGTGGCGGCTCTTGCCTCGGAAAGCAATGCTGTCGCCATGCTGCCGCAGCCGTTTGTCACAACGGCTATGATGGCCAATGAAAACATCCGCGTTGCACTTGACATCAATAAAGAATGGGAGCGTGCAACCGGAAACACTCTGGTGACCGGCGTTCTCGTTGCACGCAAAGCCTTTGTCGATGAGCATAGCGACATCGTTGAAAGCTTCTTGAAGGATTACGAAGCCTCTGTCGATTACGTCAATCACAATGTGAGCGAAGCGGCACTTCTTGTGGAAAAATGCGGCATTTTCAAAGCCGATGTGGCTGAAAAAGCCATTCCGTACTGCAACATCACTTTCCTGTCCGGAAATGCCATGAAGGATAAACTGTCCGCCTATTTAGCCGTGCTGTACAAGCAGAACAGCGATGCGGTCGGCGGAAAGCTCCCGGAGGATTCGTTCTATTACGGTTATACCGAAGAACAGCCGAATGAATAACAAAATCTACGGCGGTTTGCCAAAAACTGCCGCCGTGCTTGTTTTTTGGCTTGCTGTCTGGCAGATCGCTTCTGCCGTTGTCGGCTATGATCTGCTGCTGCCGTCGCCGCTCGAAGTGCTTCTTCGCCTGGCGGCTTTGGTGCAAAAAAACGAATTTTGGCAAGCGGCATTACATACCTCGATACGGATATTCGGCGGCTTTTTCATGGCGGTTTTCACGGCTCTTTTTCTTGCTGTGTTATCCGGTATGTTTCGTGCCGTGCGAACACTTGTCTATCCGTTCATGGCGGCGGTAAAATCCGTGCCGGTGGCGTCCTTTGTGATTTTGGCACTCATCTGGATCGGCTCGGGCAGCCTTTCGGTTTTTATTGCGTTCGTCATGGTGTTGCCGGTGATGTATACCGGTATACTTGCCGGTATCGATGCTCGGGACGAAAAAATGCTTGAAATGGCGGAAATCTTCGGATTTTCACCGATTGCCAAAGCGCTCTATGTCTTTCTGCCGGCAGCCTTTCCGTACGCCCGTGCCGCCTTGTGCGTTTCGCTTGGCTTGTGTTGGAAAGCCGGTGTCGCGGCGGAGCTTATCGGCGTTCCGCACGGTTCGGTCGGCGAACAGCTGTATTTTTCCAAAGCGTATTTTCTGACAGCAGACCTCTTTGCTTGGACATTTGTGATCGTGGTTTTCAGCGTTTTGTTTGAAAAACTTGTTTTGCTTTTCGCCGATAAAGCATTTGCGCTTTTCAAAAGGATGTGAAAACGATGGCAATTGTGATCCGAAATCTTTCCAAAACGTTCGACGGCAAAGCCGTTTTTACCGATTTTTCCGCTGAAATCCGTGAAAATGCACTCACTTGTATCATGGGCGAATCCGGCTGCGGAAAAACCACGCTTTTATCCTTGATTGCCGGCCGCATAAAGCCGGATTCCGGCACGATAAGCGGCGTTCCGCGCGGCACAAAAGGAAAAATTGCGGCGGTCTTTCAGGAAAACCGTCTTGCGGAAGCGTTTACGGTTTACCGCAATCTGCGCATGGTATGTTCCAAACCAAAACTGTCTGCCGATATGCTTTGCGAAATGCTTGCGCGTGTCGGCATGGACAAAGAGGTGCTGTATTCTCCGGTATCTGCTCTCAGCGGCGGAATGAAGCGACGCGTCGCCATCTTACGCGCACTTCTTTGCGACAGTCCGCTCGTGCTTTTAGATGAACCGACAAGCGGCTTGGATGAGGAAAACAAAAAGGCCGTTATCGCGTTTATTCGCGATAAAACCCAAAATAAAACGGTATTATGGGTAACACACGACAAAGCCGAAGCCGAAACGGCTGACGCAGTTCTTTATTTGTAATTTCATACAGAACAAAAGGCTCATGCAGGAATTTCCCGCATGAGCCTTTTGCGTTTGGAAGAATAGAAATGAAAACACAATCAATGGTTGGTATTGTTCTCTTGAGAAACACCGGGAGCCGGTTCGGCAGCTGTCGGAGGAACGGCTGATACGTTGTGCTTTTTCTTAATTTTTTTGATAACAGACCTGATAACGAAAATCAAGATAAGCAAAACGACGATAAATAAGAGAATACCCGGCAGTTCATACGAAACGGAAACAATAAAGTTTTCCATGTTGTTGCCGAAATCACGGAAACCGCCGGACACGGATTGCGCAAGACGTTCGCCGAAGGTTTTCGGCATAGTCTGCACCGTGACGGGCTTCATGACCTCCTCAATATCAATGTTGACGGTCGAGTAACTGATGAGCGAATCGTAACGGCGAAGCGAACCGGACAAGCTTTCGATTTCGTAACGAACATTGGCAAGTTCGGATTCAAGTAACAGCACATTGTCAAGACTTTCCGCTTTGCTTAATATGTCAAGCAGGCGTTCCTCGCGCATTTTCGCACTGGAAAGACGTGCTTCGGTATCGAAGTATTTTTCACTGACATCTTCATTGTTTTCAGTCGAGTGAACAACCGTACCAATGTTTCCGGCTTCGGAGCGGAATGCCTTGTAGCTTTCGACCGGGACACGAATGCTGTACGAACCGTTGCGGTTACCGTATTCGGCGTTTCCGTAGGTGTCCGAACGCTCATAATACGCACCGTATTTTTCACAAAGCGCATCTAAAGCCGTGATAGCTTCCTCAAATTGGGTGGTTTGAATGTTGTAATAGGAGGAATAGATGATTTTGCGCTGTGTTTCCACAGCAGCAGTCTTCGATTCTTCTTGACCTTCGGCGGTTTGGTAATAGATCTCTTCTTTTTCGGAATCCGTATTATACGAAAAACTTGCATTCTTGGTTCCGAAAGCGTAGCCGTTGTTGTCAAAATCACCAGGGGCAGAGGATGCCGCATCATGAAAGGTATCGTTCGACATGGGTTCGCCGGGAAGCGCCTTCATTTTACTGCCACAGGAAGTGATGGAAAGGAGCAGGGTACAAAGCAAACTGATTGTCAGAAAACAGGCTGCAAGACGTTTGCGGTTTTGCTGTGCGGTTTTCCGTTTTTCGGTATTATTCATGGCTGTCATTCCTTTCTTGTGTATTGCTTTTACATTTATCAGACGAAAAATGAAATTAAAATGTTTCCCGAATTTTTATCTTTTTTGCAATTTTTTTCGAATAAAGGAAAAAGCTTCTCGTTTTGCAAACATTTGTTCTTGACAATTGAGAACAAATGTGCTAAAATTGAAGCAAGAAAAACATTTGTTCTTTTTAGGAGAATGCTCATGCTGTCAACAGAAGCGGAAAATTATATTGCACATAAAGGAATCAACCGCAGCCGAATAGTGCTGCATTCCGATCTGAACAATTTTTTTGCGTCGGTGGAATGCTTAAAGCATAAAGCACTTGCCCTTTATCCGGTAGCGGTATGCGGATCGCAAAAGGAGCGGCACGGGATCGTGCTTGCCAAAAACAATCTTGCCAAAAAGTGCGGCGTGAAAACCGGGCAAGTGATTTGGCAGGCAAAACAGCTGTGTCCGGAGCTTGTGGTTTTGGATGCACACTATGAGGAATATCAATATTATTCGCAAAAGGTACGTGCGGTTTATGCAACGTACAGCGACCGTGTTGAACCGTTCGGAATGGATGAAGCTTGGCTGGAAATGACCGGCATTGCCGGCATACGGACCTTACAGGACGGTGTTGCGGCGGCCAATCGTCTGCGCAAGGAAATTTTTGAAAAAACCGGGCTTACCGTTTCGATCGGCGTCAGCGACAACAAAACCTTTGCCAAGCTGGCGAGCGATCACAAAAAGCCGGATGCGGTAACCGTGTTCGGCCCGGATGAATATTTGCCGGTCATTTCCAAGCTTGCCGTCGGTGAACTCATGTATGCCGGCCGCAGCACCCAAAAGCGCTTACACAGCTTTTGTGTGGAAACCATCGGCGATGCGGCAAACCGGAACAGTGCCTTCTTTCGCTCGGTTCTCGGAAAAAGCGGCGAAAGCCTTTTCCGCAATGCCTGCGGCTATGATTGTTCTCCGGTACAGAATGTGGTTTACGAAGATCCCGTCAAAAGCCTCGGAAATTCGGCGACAACGCCGCGGGATATGACCTCGGACGAGGATATTAAAGTCCTTCTTTATGCGCTGTGCGACAAGGTCTGTACGCGTCTGCGGAAAGCGGCGTTAAAAGCCACTGTCCTGCAGCTTCATCTGCGAGAACCGGATCTAACGGTCACCGAAAAGCAATGCGGCATATTGCCGACCAATCTGACCGGCACATTGGCAGAACAGGCGTTATCTCTTTATCATCGCAGTTTTCCGAACGGGCTGACGCTTCGCTCGATCGGCGTGCGAACGTCCGGTTTTGTCGCGTGCGGCAAAGAAGAACAGAAATCGTTATTTGATTCCGACAAAGAGGAAACGCTCGACCAAACGGTGGATGCGATCCGTTCGCGCTATGGACTTCATGTGATTCGGCGCGGTGTGCTGTGTACAGACAAGACGCTCTATTCACCGCTGTATTCCGAAAAACATCTGGTCGCGCCCTTCAAATCACATTAGCGGCATGCAGAGGGAACTTTTTTTGAACGGTTTCGTCTTATAAACAAAAAACACCATAATTCAATTTGTCGGGAGGCTTCCTTATGAGAAACACAGTTCATTATATCGTTATCGGCTTATGCATTCTTTCCCTGTGTCTGCTGGCAAATTTTGCGGAAGCCGAGGATATAACGCAAGAAAACAACACGGCAACATTCACGTATTATAACAACTAAACAACTCTAATCCGCTAAAGAAGGACACGTCAAAAAAACGTGTCCTTTATCGTTATTCCGCTGTTACCGGAATAATTTTCACCTCTTCAAGCGGTGAAAAAACCGTAAGGTCGTTGAAGAGAAAAACTTTAACGGTTGCCGCCTCGGAAGAAGAGGGGAGCGTCAGGGAAGCCGTTTGTATCTTGCCGCTCGGGATTTCATAGGCTTTGACACCAATCAGCTTGCCGTTTGCATCATAAGCAGCCGCCAACGCTGACGCCTTTGCGCCGGTTGCTTTGCGCGTATCAAGGTTGACGGTCACGCGGATCTCGCTTTCCTCAGCAACAGCCGTGTTGCAGTGAACCGTTTCGCCGTCATAGCGCGCACCGGCAGGAAGCTCGATCTGCATTCCGTTGGCTTGAATATATTGAGTAAGCTCTGAGGGATTATAGACGTTTTCGTAGTCGATAACCATTTTTCGGTGAGCGTTGACGTAGCGCACATAGTCAGCACAGGTCGGATTCCACATGTCAATAGTCTTGCACAGGGTTAAAAATTCATCGTATTCAGCGTAGGTTATTGCAGGATTTGTGCCGTTAGTAAAATCAAAAGAATGCCCCCAAACCGAAAACAGTGAAAGTGCGTCGCTGTCATACGTCTGATATTTCTTTGTATATTCTAATAAACCGCCCTTATACCGTGCTTCGTATATGGTAAATGTCCATTCATCCACAAACGATGCCGGTATATTAAAATTGTAGCTGTCGCCCGAACCTCGCGCATAAATATAATTTTCCCTGACATGCTTTCGGATATTCGGACGAGTAGACGGAATCGTAAACGGCCAAGCAAGACCGACCACTTCATAGCCGAAAACTTTCTCCAACTTTTCCTTGCCGAGAACAATATCGTTAATGCACTCTTCTTCGGTAAACAGAAATTCGCCGGTTGTCGAGTCTTTTCCGACCATCTGCGGATGCGTGTCCGAGTGATTGGCTATTTCATGACCGGCATACATAGTGCGCTTGGCGTCTAATTGTTCCTCTGTAAGAGAATCCCAGTAGGATGTGATAATGTTAAAGGAACCGACATAACCGGCATTGTTTAAGCGCCCCAAAAGTATCCGGTCGTAATGATCTACGCCGTCGTCATAGCTGAGGACGAACGCTTTTTTAGTAAAGCCCGGATAGAATTCCGTGTCTAAATCATTGATCTTACCTTCTTTCCATTTGGGATGGAACGTAACAAAGCCGTCAATTTTTACTTTTGTACCGGGCAAAAAAGTGTTTGTTCCATCTGTCCAAGCTTCAAATTCTTTATAAGAATGAGTAAATATGTTCTCAGGAAGTGTAATATAACCGTTCGTATCCGGAAGAATGCGCGGGATATGCCCGCTGCCGTCGTCGGCATCAAATAATGCGGCGGAGGATACATCCGGAATCAAGAAGATTCGCTCAATGGCAAGATTGATATCGCTTTTTGAACCCGGATCAAAGCGCAGATAGGAAATGTTTTTGTAGTTTTCCGCCGTTTTGATGCCTTGATACAGTAAATACCGCAGCTCGGTAAGTCCGTCCGCGTAAACCAGTTTTTTCATCATACTGCGGCCTTCGGAAAGGGGATTTTCATCCAAAGAAGCAAACAGCTGACACCAGGCACCGTCGGCTCCGTTATCGGAAGAAGCACTGCCTTGCACGACAAGCGTATTGAATTTTCCGAAGACAGCCGGTTGACGCAAAAAGATTTTCGGGTCGTTTCCGGTTGTTGTTGCCCGAAGCACACCGCCTTGCACCGTAATGCTGGTCAACTGGTCGGTTGTGACATGATCCATATCGCCGTCAGTATCAAAGTTCCATTCGTAGCCCTCTCCCCAAACAGCATAAACATCCATGTTGCTTGAAACGGCGGTATTGTACGGCAAAACCTCCGAAGAGATTGCAGAAGCCGACCAACCATAGAAGATAAGGCCGTCGCCACGGGTCGGAGTTATGGTGGCATACAAGCGTTCACCTGGACTTTTTAAGGCGGTTGCGCTGTCCGTATCACTCATATGGTACGTAACCTTAACGGTTTCCGCTGCTTCCCACACGGCATACAGCGTCATGTTGCTTTTTACGCATTCGATACTGTCAAGCGGCTCGGCGTTGGGTGTTAACGACCAGCCGATCAGACGGTTGTTTTCTTTTTGAGCCGTATAGGCGGATAAGGAAAGCGCAGAGCCGATTTCAGCCCTTGCCGGGGCAGGAAGAGAAAGTGCTGTTCCGGCGGCATCTTCAAACGTAATCGTTACAGATTTGTCTGCCGAAAACGCGGCAAAATCCAAAGCTACCTTCACATCCGTATAATACATTCCGATTCCGACAATCACCTGACTGATATAGTTTTCCATGTACGTCGTGTTGGAGCTCATGTCGTAAAAATACGTTACATATTCGCCGTTATCGCCGGCAAGCATGGTATTGTCCTTATTCACGCCGCCTTGATCCCAAACATCGACAACCAAATCTCCGTTTTCATCAACGATCTTGAAAAAGGCGTGCGAGATCGGACGATACTCTGTCCCTTCCGGAATTTCATATTTCACGCGGAGAATAAAATACGGATAATCTGCGCCCTTTACCGGCGTCGACAGATTTCGAACAATGGTATTGTTGACACGGTTTGTTGTGCCGACCCAAGCATCGCCGCTGATTTCGGACGGTGAAAGATTGGTCGTCCAATAGCAGGTGCTGTTTTTTTCGCTGAAATCATACAAAATCATCGGCGTTTCGGCAAAGCATACTGTTAGAAGCGCAGCACACACCACTGCAAAGAAAAACGGAAGCAAAAAACGTTTTTTCATGTCTATCCACCCCTTCGGCTGATTCTTATAGGAATATTATAGCACGAGCCGCGGTTAAAATAAATGACTTATTTTAGCATGACACATATAAAGTTGACAATTTTTGATATTTGTGCTATAATCCTTATGCATAATGCATGAAAGGCGGCAGGGTATGAACGAAAATGTTATGACAAACTTAGTCTGGATAAAATATGCCAAGTACGAAATGTATGTCGATTTAGACAGAGAATCTCCCGAAGCCATACTTGCTTTTCTCGAAGAACGCGCCCGAACGCTCGATGACCGGGGTGCGGCGCCGACACTGTTTCTGTCGGATTTCTGCTTTGATCCGCATATTGCGGTAACCACCAACAACATTGTGCGAAACAACGCCGTGGTATATCACAACCACGATTTTGTCGAATTAAACTATGTTTTGCGCGGAACGGTTACGGAATATGTGAACCACGTACCGGTCGTTTTGAAAGAAAATGAGCTGTTATTCATGACGCCGGGCGTTTATCATTCCTGCTATCCGTGTGCCGGAGCAAAGGGCTTTAATATCATTTTACGAAAAGAATGGCTTGACCGCTTTCAGACGGAGCTTCGTGAACACCGCGCGGAGCATTTTCTAAACCGCATGGATAAGAAAAACGGCTGGTTCATCTTTAATACGTTGTCCGGCAATGTTCCGGAATATATTGCCGCGCTTTTGAAATGCAACCCTTCTGTCGTAATGGAGGCACTGGAAAAAGAAGCCTTGGCAAAGCTGATATTACTCGGTCTAAACGCGTGCCGCCCCCAAGAGAATGCGGCAAGCACCGGTCAAGAACGCCGCAAGACAGTCAATGCCGAAGAGATTCTAAACTATATTGCACAGAATTTTGCCACAGCCACACTTTCCGATACAGCCGCGCATTTTGGATATACGCCCGAACATCTGCACCGTATTATCAAAAAGCAGACCGGTAACGGCTTTTCGGTTTTCCAACTCTCGGCGCGTATGTCCAAAGCAGTCTATCTTTTGTCCGAAACAAGCATTCCCATCCACCGGATATCCTGTATGCTTGGTCTTTCCGGCTCGGAATATTTCTGTCGGTTGTTCAAAAAATATACCGGCTTTTCACCTCGTGCATACCGAAAGAAGTCGCAAAGCACCGATTATCCGCCAAAGAATACACCGGTAATCCAAACCGAAAACAATGTGCAGAATATAAGCGTCAAAAAAGCGGCCGGCAATGCATGACGTGTCCGGCGAATGCCAACCGCGCCGAAATACATACTGAGCGTATAGATGATTGTATCAGAGGAACCCATAAGCACCGATGCCGCACGCCCTGCAAAGCTGTCCGGACCTTGCTCGGCAAACAGCTCGTTTATCATGGCAGTTGCCGCACTGCCGGAAATCGGACGCATGAATATCACCGGCAGCATCGATGCAGGGACGCCCAAAGGGCGAAGCAAGTACGAGCCAAAGCCGCATAAGAGTTTTAACGCGCCGCTTGCAGCAAACATCCGTGTGGCGCATATTAGCATAATAAGGCTTGGCAGGATCCGTATGCTTGTCGCGAAACCTTCTCTTGCACCTTGCATGAATTCATCGCCTAAGTTTTCATGAGAAAAGAGCATGGCTGCTCCGGCAAGCGCAAGAATCATCGGAATGACATAAACACCGAGTACAGTCATGACTTTCTCCTTTTTTTTAAGTTTAATGAAATACCTTGGCAAGCAATTTGCAAACCACAACGGAAAACACGACGGTTGCCGTCATGCAGATCCACACCGGCACCAAAATTTCAAAGGGAGAAGCCGAACCGTGTGCCGTGCGCAAAGCACCTAAACTCGTCGGGATCAACTGGAAAGGCACGGTGGCAGCAACAGCAAATGTGACCATATCGTCGTTTGCGGTGTCAGGCGAGGGAAGACCAAGCTTTTTTAAGGATTCCATCGCACGAATACCGATCGGCAAGGCGGCATTTCCAAGACCGAGAAAATTTGCACTGTAATCCGCGGCAATATCGTTTATCGCTGCGCTTTGCCGTGCTTTTTTTGTATAAATGAGCGAAAGAACCGGTTTTAATAACCCGGTAAGCACACGTGTAAATCCGGCGTGATCCAAGGTTTGGAGCAGACCGCTCCACAGACACATGATTCCCAAAAGGGACAGCGAAAGGTTAACCGCTTCGCTGCTGCCGTCGAGTGCTGCACGGCACACGTCCGCCATATGCCCGTTGACACTTGCGCAAGCAAACGAGGTTAACACCAAAACAGCAAAAATTTTTCCGAGCATCGTAAAACTCCCGACTTGTTTGATCTGCTCTATATTTATGGATTTACAGGCTTCAATATGACCTTTCACCAAAGAAAAGGCTGCTGCATAGACTGAAACTGTAAACCGAAACATGTAAAGCCACGGGAGGAAATGCTATGCCATCCATCTTTTTAAGTCCGTCTGCGCAAGAATACAATTCCTATTATGACAATTCCGGCAGTGAAGAATATTATATGAATCTCATCGCCGATGCCATGGAGCCGTATCTTGACGCGTCCGGCATCACTTTTACACGCAACAATCCGAACAACACGCTTTCGCAGATTATCCGCGAATCCAATACCGGCAACTACGACCTGCACCTTGCGCTGCACTCCAATGCCGCACCGGAATACTTGGCAGGGCGCCTTACCGGGGCGGATTTCTATTATTACACACGCAGCTCCGCCGGCAGAAACGCCGCCACCATCCTTGCCGACAACTACCGAAAGCTTTATCCCGATCCGTCGAAAGTCGCAATTATGCCGACCTCCGCTCTTGCAGAGGTTACACGCACAAAGGCACCGGCAGTTCTTGCAGAGCTTGCCTATCACGATAACCCGACCGATGCGGAATGGCTAAAAAACAACATTCGGCCCATTGCCCGAAATCTGGTGCAGGGATTGACACAGTATTTCGATATTCCGTTTGTTGATTTGCCGACGACCGGAACGCCGTCCGACTGCACAAACGCCACCGTTATTACCGAACGCGACCGTCTCAACATACGCCGCTATCCGACGCTTGAGAGCGAAGTGCTTACCCAAGCGCCAAAAGGTGCGCGCATGACTGCCTATTGCCTGTCCGGTGAATGGTATGTCGTTGATTACGACGGCGTTCTCGGCTTTGCCTATTCCGAATATGTAGCAACTGACAGCAACTTTTAGCTGCTGTACACGCAAAGTGCCGCCCAAAAAGGGAGGCACTTTCGCATGCTGCGAATTTATATTTACAGCACTTGCATTTATACATATTCCGCTCCTTCTTGTTCATAGAATAAACAGGAAATTACGACTTGAGGAGGAATTGGATTGCTATTTTTTGCGGCAAAAGGAGCGGCAGTGTTAAAATACTTGGAAACCGATAAAAAACAGGGGCTAACCGAACAGGCGGCTGTCGGAAGAATCGGGCAATACGGAGAAAACCGCTTGCGTGAAGCAAAAAAAACAACATTTTTCACGAAATTCATTCGTCAGTTTGCCGACGTTATGGTTTTGATTCTCTTGGCCGCCGCCGGAATATCGTTTGTTTTAGCGTTTCTCGGCGGTGATAAAGCCGATTATTTTGAACCGATTCTGATTTTAGGTATTGTCGTGTGTAATGCCGTCATCGGGGTTATACAGGAAAATAAAGCAGAAAAAGCGTTGGAGGCGTTGAATAATTTAGCCGCTCCGCTGGCAAAAGTTATTCGGGACGGGCAAGAAAAGCGTATTGACGCAGCAAGCCTTGTTCCGGGCGACATCCTTTGCTTGGAAAGCGGCGATATTCTTCCGGCTGACGCACGCTTGCTTGAATGCTCCGGATTAAAATGTGATGAATCTGCCTTGTCGGGCGAATCAGCCGATGCAGAAAAAAATGCCGATGCGGTTCTGCCGGAAAATGCGCAAATTGCCGAACGCTGTAATATGGTCTTTTCCGGCTGCAGCGTTCGCACCGGAACCGGAAAAGCAGTTGTCACGGCAACCGGCATGGATACGGAGGTCGGAAAAATCGCGCATCTTCTTGACTCCGCAAAAGCCGAACAGACTCCATTGCAGGCAAGGCTTGCCCGTTTGGGAAGCACGCTCGGAATTGTTGCCGTCGTTGCCTGCGGTATCATTTTCGGCGTCGGTTTGGCAAGCGGCATACCGGCACTTGAGATCTTTATGACATCGGTTTCGTTAGCTGTTTCGGCTATACCGGAGGGCTTGCCGGCCATTGTCACCATCGTTCTTGCGATGGGCGTTGAACGCATGGCAAAACGGAATGCCCTCATTCGTCATCTGCCGGCAGTTGAAACGCTTGGCAGCGCGTCGGTCATCTGCACCGATAAAACCGGCACTTTAACGCAAAACCGCATGACTCTTACCGCGCTGTATACCGATTCTGAAAAGAAAATCGTTTGGATTTCCGAGCAAAAGCCAAAATGCTCCGAAATCGGTGCAAAATTGCTGTTTTACGCTGCTTTATGCTGCAACGGAACAGTTGTTCGTGATGCTTCCGGCAAAAAATACAGCGGCGATCCGACGGAAACAGCCATTTTAGCGGCGGCGGAAAGCAGCGGAGCATTGCCGCAAAATACGTCGGAAATTTGTCCGCGCCTTGCTGAATTGCCGTTTGATTCCGACCGAAAACGCATGACGGTATTGTGTCGGATAGAAGGGAAGCTCTTTGCCGTTGTGAAAGGCTCCTTTGACGGGATGAGGCAGTTATTTCGTTCAGGCGATATGGCCGCTGCGGAAAAAGCTGCAAAAGAAATGGGAGAAAACGCCCTTCGTGTTCTGGCGGTCGGCTATAAAGAAATGCCGTATTTGCCGAAAAAGCCGCTCGATCACATGGCAGAAATTGAGAATAACCTAATTTTTGCCGGTCTTGTCGGTATGATCGATCCACCGCGCAAGGAGGCTGCCGAAGCCGTTGCACTCTGTAAAAAAGCCGGTATCCGTCCGATCCTCATTACCGGCGATCAGCTGGCAACCGCCAAAGCGATTGCCAAAGAGACCGGCATACTTGAAGATGACAAAAAGGCGCTTACCGGCGCCGAGCTTGCCATGCTCGATGATGCGGCACTTGCGGCAAGCGTCGAAGACGTGAATGTCTATGCCCGGGTTTCGCCGGGGGATAAGCTGCGGATCGTAAAAGCCCTGCAAGCACGCGGAAAAGTGGTTGCTATGACCGGCGACGGCGTGAATGACGCACCGGCGCTGGGTGCAGCCGATATCGGCTGTGCCATGGGAAAAACGGGCACGGACGTGGCAAAAGGCGCCTCGGATATGATTTTTACCGATGATAATTTTGCAACGGTAGTCGAAGCCGTGCGTGAAGGGCGGGGGATTTACGCCAATATCCGAAAGGTCGTGGCGTTCCTTCTCGGAACGAATATCGGGGAGGTCATCACCGTGTTTGCCTCCATGATTTTATGGCACAAAATGCCGCTCATATCCATGCAGCTATTGTGGATTAATCTTGTTACCGACGGAATGCCGGCCATTGCACTTGGCATGGAAAAAGTGGAAAACGAGGTCATGAGCGAACCGCCGAAGCCGCGTGAGGAAGGCATTTTTGCGCACGGATTGGGTCTTCGCGTGGTGCTTCAGGGGATCATGTTCGGCTTTTTGACGCTGCTTGGCTTTTCTATTGCCGAAAACGCCGTTGGGCTTGAGGGCGGTCGGACGCTTGCGTTTATGATTCTATCGCTGTCGCAGATCGTGCAGGCGTATAATATGCGCTCGGAAAGATCGTTGTTCCGCATCGGTATTTTTACCAACAAAAAGTTAAACGGGGCTGCCGGTCTATCGGTTTTGCTTGTGGCTATGGTGTTGTTCACGCATTTGCGCACACTGTTCGGACTTGTGATGTTGCCGGTGAAATTGTACCTTATCGGCGTCGGCTTGATCCTTGTACCGTTTGCGGTGATGGAGCTGTCAAAAGTGCTGCGGCGATGGTTTCGCCGTAAATAGCATAAAAATCTCTTGAGATCGGATGTAATCTCAAGAGATTTTTTCAATTCAGTTGTAAACTTGCAAGGCTTTTTGCTACATTATTCTGCAAAACAGCAAAAGCGGTTTCCGGATTTTGCTTTAGGTAATCAAGCAATATAATCGGCTCTGCGAGCGTTGTTTCACAGGTATATCCATTTTCTCTCGTGTCTTCCACATACTGTTCAAACAACGTCTGTGCTTCATCAAAACGCCGGGCATACAGGGCCGTGTAAGCTTTGAAGCGCAAAAGCTTTGAAGAATCACAAAACAGCATTTTTGTATTGATACGTCGTGGCAAATCATCCGTAGCAACAATTTTTCTTAAGAACGGAAGAATATCCGTTTCAAAGCACTTCAACGTGAAGTCTAAGTTCCGATCAAAGTCGGCTTGTTCCATATCCTTATACAGCAGATATTGTTTTGCCTTTCTTGCGTTTCGCCGGACTAACGTATCGCCATAATCCAATACAAAACAATCTGCATAGTCATACAAAGGCTGAACAAAATAAAGTGCTTCGTAGTTGGCAGGCTTATTGTCAAATCCGGCGGCACACAATACTCCGTTATTGCACGTGTACCAAAAGAGCTGTTTTCTATTCAGAAAGCCACGTTTTGCAAACCAATCGTCTAACCGTATGGTATCGAGTTTGATTTTTGATAACAAAATCTTACACCTTCATATAAACAATAAAACCTATTTGCAATACCGATAATACATCTTTGCATAGTAATCTTCCCACGCAAGCATTGTAATCTTGTCGTACGCGATAAAATCAAGCTCAGGATTCCATTCGCCGTCACAGCCTAACGAAGCAAATTTCACGCCGGTTTCTTCCGACGAAACAATGCGTCCGAGCAGATATTGCGGCAGCTCATTTTCATTTTCACAGTGGATGGAAATGTATCCCGGATATTGCAAAAACTGTTGCAGTGCTTCAAAATACATGTTTGTTTCTTTAACAAAACACGCAGAAACGCGTGCGCGCAATCCTTCTTTAACGCAAATATTTTCATAGAAATCGGATTCTTTTGCTGTAACCTCTGTTATATCCGGAACCCGCAGCAAAACATAGCCCTCATCATGAAAATCGTATACGTTGGTCATGAGTAGAAACGAATCGGACAGCCAAACCGGAAACCCGGTAAAGCTCTCATCCGGGTTAATGTCAGCTCTTTCAACCTGAATCATTTTGCAGTCGCGAATATAACTCTGTGTGAGGATTTTCTGCTTTTCCGTCATATCAAACACCCAAATTACAGCGCTTCGCGTTCATGTGCCTTGACAAAGGCTTCAAGAATATCCACACAGCCGTCAATGCCGACAGCGTCGGTGTGAATCGAAAGATGGTAGTTTTCCGTTGCGCCCCAACGCTGGGTGGTATAATAGTTGTAATAGGTCGCACGTTTTTTGTCGCGGCGTTCGATGTCGGCACGGAGATCCTTGGCGTCGTTGTCATAATACTTCTGAACGCGTTTGATGCGGGATTCAATATCGGAATATAAGAAGAAGTTGATCAAATTGCTTTGTTCCTTGAGTACGTAGTCCGAGCAACGTCCGACAATGACGCACGGTCCTTTTGCAGCACATTCCTTGATGATATCCGATTGGATCAAGAAAACCTTATCCGATAGCGGCAAGCCGTAAACGCCGGCAGCCGTGCCGAACATGGATAACGAATACAAAAGGCTGTGCGTGGAAACCTGCTCCGCTTTTTCAAACAAATTTTCCGCATAGCCGCTTTCTTTGGCAGCCATGGTGATAATTTCATTGTCATAGAAGGGGATACCGAGCTTTTCCGCAAGTTTTTTGGCAATAAATCTGCCGCCGCTGCCATATTGACGGCTGATAGTAATAACCGAGTTAATCATGAAAATACCTCCATTAAATCATTTTAGCTAAATCATTTTAGCGATAGAAATCATTTTCTATGTTTATTATACAGTATTTTTTCTCAAAAATCAATAAGTGCGGAAAAAATATCTTTACCTGTGGTCGGATTTTTTGCGACAAAGTGAAATTCACCGTTGTTTTCTGCCGTATACACTTCGAATTTTTCGCCGCACATTACTTCCGATGAATAATAAATTGAAAACTTCTTGCCAATATCACTTATTTTGTGCTCATTCGGAAAATAATCATATACGATATCCGGATAAAAGGTGTTATTCATGTGTCCGTTGCGGTCAATCTGAGAGTAATATACTTCCCGAACATCTGTTTTGTTCATTTCGGCGGTATTGAATTTGATGCGTCTGTCTTGGATTTCATACATATCGGAAAGATCCGCTTCAATTGTGCCGAGCCGGTCAATAGCGTTTGGCCGCAAAAGAGTTCGATTATTGATATCCAGCAAAACCCAAGATGAGGTGGCATACGCGGCACGCGCGCCGTTCACGGTCACATCAAAATCACGGATAAACGAAACGCCGTGAACACCGCGCGGATATGTTGCCATAGTCACGTGATCATTGGAATGAATATCCGCAAAATATTCGAGAGTAAATTTGGTCACGACAAAAACGATACCGTTTTTGCGTAAAAAATTGTATGTCATGCCGCGGGCATCCAAATCGTCACCGGCGGCTTTCTGAAATAAATGAAACAAGGTGGACGGCCGGATGATATCGTTCGGCTGAACTTCATAGCTTTCGATTCTTGTTTGAAATACAGTTGACATTTTGACTCCTTATTTTTGGTGTTATTTTCTTGTTTTCGATGCAGTTGCGGCGTTTGCAAAGTGCCGCGACTTGTCGTATGCTTTGGCGGTGCGGCAAACGTTTTTGCCCGTGATTAGCGAATACACCTTCCCTGAATTATATAAAATTCCATGTTTTATACAGTTCCATTCGCAGCAAGGCGTTAGCCTTGCTTCCTATTTCGGGAATTGTATAAAATGTGAATTTTATACCCGGATGGGCTTGTAATTCGGGGAATGAGCGGTGCAGAAAAGCAAAGAACCTCGCGACTTGTAGAAAGTCAGGAGGTTCTAAGAGCACTACCGGTTACTCGGGTCGTTCGGCCAAACTTCACCATGGACTATGGGCAGTGCTGGACGTCAATGCGTCGGGCAAGAGTAGTATAGCACCAATCCGGTAAAAAGTCAACCCTTTTTGCAAAAGTTTCCGTCTGTCCGCCCCAATCCAATGCAGAGGGCGTTCCCCCTTGAGGGGGCGGAGGGGGTGTTCCCATATATCCCAACTTAAAGGAAAAAGGCAGCAAAAAGGGAGAAAAAATCAAACAGAGGGAGGGAGAAATCCGAA
>CAKSCV010000028.1 GCA_934444645.1 uncultured Eubacteriales bacterium
CGGCGCAGCCATTTCTCTTGTCGCGCAGCGGCAAATTTCGTTGAAAAAAGCACTTGCTTTGTGCAAGTGCTTTTTTCATGGTTGCGGAGGAAGGATTTGAACCAACGACCTTCGGGTTATGAGCCCGACGAGCTACCAGGCTGCTCTACTCCGCGATATAGTATACAACGTGAGTGGTGCCGGAGACCGGACTTGAACCGGTACGGGATTTGAGTCCCACGGGATTTTAAGTCCCGGGCGTCTGCCGATTTCGCCACTCCGGCATGAGACGAAGTCCGTTCCTTACGTTGCCCGATTATTATAGCACACATGAATGCGTTTGTCAAGTCCTTTTTGCGGGAATTTAACAACAATTTGTTCAACAGATTCGCAATAGCCCGCCGCATTGCGCGGTTCTTGAAGCTTTTATGCGCGTTTTTCCCGAAATTGCTGTTTTTTTCACTTTTGACGGTTGACTTTTTTCGCGTCTCATGCTATACTAATCAGTATCATGGCTGTCGTATTATGTCTGAATTTGCTCGGATACGCACAGCTTATGGATTTTCGCAAAAGAAGGTTTTGCCGTGTATTTTTTATCTCTCGACACTGCCGCCAAAACGGCAACCGCCTGTGTAAGCGTACTCGACCAAGCGATGGTTCTCAAGCCGCTTGCCCGTGCCGCGGTGAATGCAACCTTGACGCACAGCGAAAGCCTTTTACCGATGATTGATTTCTGTTTGGAAAATGCCCGTCTTTCTTTTTCGGATATTTCCGTGTTGGCTGCCAGCATCGGGCCGGGTTCCTTTACCGGTGTGCGGATCGGTGCCGCCACGGCAAAAGGACTCGCTTTTTCACGTCCGGATCTGTGCTGTATCGGTGTTTCGACGTTGGAAGCCTTGGCGTTTAACGGAGCTTTTCTTCCGTCCGGACGCATTCTGCTGCCTGTGATGGATGCACGCAGAAATCAGTTTTATCACGCGTTTTTCAAGCCCTGCAAAAACGGCGTCAAACGCCTGACTGCCGATGCACTGCTCACATACGAAGAAATCGTATGCACCGCAATCAGCCTATTCCCCGGCAAAAAGATCACGCTGATCGGCGACGGTGCGGAAGCGTTTTATGCACTGTTCCGCAAACAAGCGCCGGACATTGATTTTGCCTTAGGCAGCCAAGAGATGCTGTACGAAGATGCCTTTTCCGTGGCACGCTGTGCCGCCGGCCTCTATCCGCAGGCTGCCACACATCCCGAAAAATTCACGGCGGCCGTGTTCAATCCCGTTTATTTGCGTGCTTCTCAAGCGGAACGCGAAAGAGCCGCCAAAGCCGACATATAAATCTGAAAATCATCGTTTCAGAACCATTCAGAACAGCAGATAATAACGAAAATTCCGAAGGGAGTATCAAACGTGTATACGGATTACAAGGACTGTATCGAAAAAGTTATGGTAAGTGAGGAGGAAATTGAAAAAGCCGTCACGCGCATTGCTTATGAAATAGAGGAAGATTTCAAAAACTCCGATAAGAAGCTGTTGCTGCTCGGCGTGTTGAAGGGCTCGGTCATTTTCATGGCGGATATCATGAAAAAATTAAACATTCCGCTCGAAACCGATTTCATCAAAGTTTCCTCCTACGGCGGCGGAACGACCTCGGGCAAATTATGCTTAAAGGCGGAACCGGACAGAACCGATCTTTCCGATTACAATGTCGTTGTCATCGAAGACATTCTCGACACCGGAAACACACTTTTCTGGATGCTGGAGCATCTCGAAAAAGATCTCGGTGCCGGACAGGTCAAGCTGTGCGTGCTCTTCAACAAACCCGACAGACGCAAAAAGGAAATTCACATCCATTATGAAGGCTTTGTAATTCCGGATGAGTTCATCGTCGGCTATGGGTTGGACTACAACGAAAAATACCGCAATCTGCCCTATGTCGGCGTATTAAAACCGTGCGTGTACGAAAATCAAGATTGACTGTTTTAGGGAGGATGCATCATGAAAAAGTTTTTTGAAGATTTCAAAGCGTTTATCAACCGCGGCAATGTCGTAGACATGGCTGTCGGTGTGGTGATCGCCACGGCATTCGGAAACATCACCAAATCCCTTGTGGCGGATGTCATCATGCCGCTCATTTCGCTTGCCACCGGCAAACAATCGCTTGCAGAGCTGCGCATCGTGTTAAAGCCGGACACCTTAAACGAAGCCGGCGAAACGGTTGCCGGAACCTATCTCAACTACGGAGCATTCTTACAAACCGTTATCGATTTTCTGATTATCGCGCTGTGCATTTTCATTGTCATCCGCATAGCCGCAAAATCTGCGGAAAAAGCCAAGCAGTTATTGCATCTGCAAGAAGAAGTCAAGGAAGAAGAACCCGAAAAAGAGCCGGAGCCTTCCGCCGAAGAAAAACTGCTTACCGAAATCCGCGATTTGTTAAAGGAAAAATAAACCGTTTTGTATGACGGCTGCAGGCATCCGCGCTTGCAGCCGTTTTGCATTAATCAAGTGTTTTAACAATTTTACTCTTGCTTTTTTTTCGTGTTTTGATACAATAATAACAAGATTTTTGTGTGATGGGAGGATGCCTAATGAAACTTCGGCTGCTCGGCTATTTCGATAAAAATTTCGGCGACGACGTCATGCAGCTCATAACAGTCAATGCTTTTCCGGAGCATGAATTTTATGTATACGGCGAGCAGCGCGAATTCTGCCTGCACCTAAACGGCTGCCCGAACGTACACATCGTCACCACGCCGCCCGAAGCAGACGCGTTTGTCAATGTCATCGGCACCGGCTTCAAATACGACACCAAAAAGACGTTAGCTCTCAAGGCACTTGCCTTCTTCCGCGAAGAAAGCTTCTCAAACAAAAAAAGTGCGGTCATCGATTGCAGCATGGATACGCCGAAAAATGCGCTGCAAAAATTCTTTATCAAGCGCGAGCTGAACAAATACGACCTCATCTCCTGCCGTGACGCGCTGTCAGAGCAGTGGATCAAGACACTTGCGCCGAAAAAACGCATCGCACGGCACGCCGACCTTGTTTTTTCGCTAAACCGGCAGCTTCTTTGTGAAAACACCGGCGAAGGCTGCTTAGGGATCATTCCCGTACAGCGTGCCGGGTCTTCCGAGAATTACGCTTACTATACGGCTCTTGCACAAGCAGCCGACGATTACAGCCGCCGTCACGGCAAAAAGGTTTTGCTGTTTGCATTCGATACGGGTTACGAAAATGATCTGTTGGCAGCGATGTCGATCAAAAAACTGATGCAGAATGCCGCACAAGCCGAAATCATTGCCTACGACGCCGACCCGTCCCTCATTTTCCGCCACATGGCACGCTGTGCAGTTCTTGTGAGTTCGCGCTTTCACGGTGTTATCGCCGGGCTTCTGTCGGGAATCCCAACGGCGGCGATTTCGGATACCGGAAAAATCGACCTGCTTGCCAAAAAACTCGGATTTTCGCGTATCGACAAGCAGCGTGTATCGGGTCAGGCGGTAATCGACCTCGCTGAACGCGTGCGAGCAAGCAAACCGCTGCAGCTGTCGGAGGAATGGATTGCCGATTCAGGAAAGCATTTGGAGGAATTAAGGATCTGTTTGGCAAGCGGCGAAACGAAAATGCGGCCGCTTTGAGCCGGTCTTTTTGGTGCTATAATCAATATGTACAGCTTTTATTTGCAAAACTTGTTAAAAATGCACATATTTTAAAAAATGTGCCAAAAGTATTGACAATCAGTGATTTACATGGTATAATGCAGATGTAAAATCTATATGTAAAATTTAATATTTTGGCAAACCACTTGAAAGAGTGGGGCGCAAAGCCGTGAGTCTACGGGCGTGAAAACGCCTATGACTGTCTGGTTGCATTCGACAAAGGAGGTTCTCATATGAACATGAGAAAGCTTTTAGCTCTCCTGCTTGCAACAACGGCAATCGGTGTCGGTTCCGTCGGCTTTACAGCAGGAGCAGAGGAAACAGGAATTAACGACACAAACGCCACAGCAGTTGCATCGGCCGCAAGCCGATGGAACAATTGGGACAATCTGTGGTCGAGCGATTGGGACAGTCAGGAGGTCAGCGTGCTTGCCGAAGCCAACATCGACCGCGACATCCCGAGTGATTCCGCGGGATTTTTTCTGCAATTAGACGGTTTGCAGATGGATTCCAACGGCAATATTGAAGGTCGTCCCACCACGTATTTCACCGACATTGTCGCCATAGCCAAGCTCGCCAACAGACGTTGGGACAGCTTCGCCATTGCTCTCGGCGACGGCATCACTGAGGAACACATTTTGGCAGAGGTGACAAATCCGCCGACGGATGACGAAGCATTTGACGCAGCGCGCGAACAGCTGATGTACAAGGGCTACATTCGTTCCAACAAGGGCGAAGTCGTTCCGTGGAGCAAGCTCAAATCCAAGTATTACGGAATCGAATGGTACGTTTTCAAGCACGAAAACGACGGTTGGCACATCGACGGCCGCATTATTGATTTGGCTACGGACGACACCATCGACATTGTCATTCCCGAAGATCCGAAAGACATTCCGGATAACGCTGATGATGAAGACGATGAAGACAACGGAGATAATAACGGCGAAGACAACACAGAAGAGCAAGAAGACACCTCTATCAGCCTGAAAGGCTCTCAGTTCGCCTACATTTTCGGCTATGCGCCCGTTATCCGCACAGTTACCGATGAAGACGGCAACGAACACAAAGCAGCCGATATTTATATGGGTATGGATGACAGTGTAACCGTTGAGCAGGTCGCTTCCATGTTGGTTCGTCTTCTCGATCAAGAAGGCCATACAAGCGGCATGATGCTCAAAGTCACGCCCTCCATCGAAGCGCACCGCGGCGAATGGTATGCCAGAGGTCTTGCTTATCAATGTAAGGTCGGCGGCTTAGACGCCGATACGCCCTTCCCTCTCGGCGATGTTACGCGCGGACTTGTGGCAAAGCTCGTTTCTCGTGCTCTGCAGCTAAACCTTTCTTCGGAGGTTCCGTTTACCGACACGGTCGGCAGCCAGTATGAGGAAGATATCAAAAAGGTTTATGCCTACGGCTACATGAAAGGCGTAAGTGCAACGGAATTTGCTCCGAACGACATCATGACCCGTGCCGAATTCTGCCAGCTGTTCAACAATATTATCGGCCGAAACGATATGGGATTGACCGCATTGGATCAGAACGGAAACGAGTATGAAGTTACACCGGCAGATTATTCCATTGTTGATATGTCTCCGAGTCACTGGGCTTATAAGGTCTGCTTAAAAGCAACCAGTGCTTATGACGACAACGGATATGTCAGCTTCTCAAAACGCCAGGAGAACATTCGAAACAAGTTGGATGAATATAACGACCAGCTGTTGTATTAAAAAGCAGCCAGCCTGTCCCCGGTGCTTTGCCGGGGACAGTTTTTTCGGCATGGATAGGATGTGCCGGCATTCCAAACACCACTAGGAGGATTCCCATGAGCGTTGACAGCAAACGCAAGGCTATTCGGATCGTATCGTTTATAGGCGACGCGGCAAGCTCCGTTTTGTGCGCCTATTTTGTTGCCTTTTTTTTCGGATGTACAGACAGCATACACGTCTTGCATTATCTTGCCTTGTCAGTTGCCATCGTCTTTTTCTACACACTGCTCGATCTGTATTCATTCAAAACCGAGAGCGTTTACAATACGGTAATCACCACCGCCATCGGGGTCATTACCGCTTATATCAGTCTGTACCTTGTCGCGTTTCTGCCGTTTTCCGAAAGACCGCGCAGTGCCTATTGGATATGCTTATTCCTTTTGCTGCTTCCGACAGAGCTGTGCTGGCGCGTCCTCATAACGGTCATTCAGGCAAAAACGGTCGGCAAACGCTCGATTCTGATTTTGGAGAACATGCAGAACACCAGTCGCTTGGCGCGCAAGTTAAAATATGCGTCCAATAAGGACAACAACGCTTGGTATCATTTGCTCAACGAAAGCGATGACGCCGAGCTGCACATCGTTATGGAAGAATTGATCCCGCGTTTTGACGCTGTCTTTATTTCTCCGCAGATTTCCGGCAAAATCGCCGAGCGGATTTTATATCACGCGCTTTTATTGGGCAAGGAAGTGAACGTACTCGCCGATGTGGATGGCGTCACCACGCTGCACGGTCAGATCTATCCGATCGAAGATACGCCTGTCATTATCAAGAAGGGCATTCATTTAACGCTTTTCCAGCGGATCGTCAAACGTCTTTTCGACATTGTTTTTTCCCTTGCGGCAAGCGTTATTGTCCTTCCTGTTTTACTTATCTGCGCAATCGCCATCAAGCTTGATTCACCCGGACCGGTCATTTACAAGCAAGAGCGCTACACCCTTCACAAAAAGATTTTTAAGGTCTACAAGCTCCGCACCATGTACACCGATGCCGAAAAAGGCGGTGCTCGTTTCGCCGCTGCGAACGACCCGCGCATCACCCGTGTCGGCCGCGTGCTGCGTGCGCTGCGCTTGGATGAGCTGCCGCAGATATTCAACATTCTCGGCGGTTCGATGTCTGTTGTCGGTCCGCGCCCGGAGCGTCCGATTTTTGCGGATGTGTTTTCCGAGGCCGTCGCCAGCTATGATATGCGGTATTGCTTAAAGGCCGGGCTTACCGGCTATGCGCAGGTATACGGCAAATACAACACCCGCGTATCGGACAAAATTTTGATGGATATTACCTACGGCACGACCTTTTCCTTGCTTTTGGATATCAAGCTTGTGCTTTTGACCATCAAGACCATGTTTATCAAATCCGCCACCGAAGGTGTGGACGACGAGCGCGACACTGCCTTATCGGCCGCCGACAAAGAGCTTTTGCGCCGAATTCACACAGAACGCTTTATGGAGCAAAAAACACCGTCCGCCGAAGACGAAAAGGAAAAAGCCCAAGAACCGGCAAGCCGTTCATAAAAGCCTTGGCATCTCCGACCGATAAAAATCCGTATTTCCGACAGCTTTTCTGCACGGAAATACGGATTTTTCTTATATAGCAGGAAACATCAGAACAGATTCCCTTCATCCGGATCCAACAGGACATCCGATTCATCGTAAAGACCGTTGTCGGTGCTGTTCAAGAGAAGATCGGCAAGCGGCACACCGATGTATTCAATTGTGGGATGTTGATACAGGCGTTTCATCTTTCGCCGGAGGATAAAAAGCTGGCACAGGAGATCTTAGAGCGTGCCAATGAGACTAAATGAAAGAGGTGGAAACATTCGCATCGTCTGTCAGTCTTTCGGCAACCTGCTCCATACTGGCTGTGCGGCAATCGCCGTAGAAGTAAACACCGGCGATTTTTACATAAGAACGCGCCACAAACGGCACGCGATACCGCATGACATACGTTGTTTCCTCCACGGTATACGGGCGGTCAAGTCCGGTGATCACGGCGGTGAAATAGAAGCCGTCTTTGCCATACGAACCAAACGGCGTTTCGCCGTTTTCGGCAAACACAGTCTTGTTGTCGGTGCTTGTGCTGCGGTAATTTCTGGCGCCGACATACGGGAAGCTGCCGGCGGTCATGCCGTTAAAGGTCTGTCCCGGCGCATTGCCGGCGTGAGCGGTCACTTTCAGATCCGTTTCCGGAGCGATACCGGCCATTGCATACAAATCGGCGCGTGCCACCAAAAATCCGTATTCTTCGGCACTCATATGCCCTTTTCCGTCGATGAACGCGGCAAAGCGGATACCGGCCGGCGACGTAGTGCGAATGGAGTTTTTGTCCGAAATCTGCGGCTCATGCGGCAGATAGGCTGTGATCACCGTATTTTTTTCTGCAAGCCTTAACGGCGTATCGACCGAGTAAATTTTGGTTTCGCCCTCCACCTCTACGGTATACAGCTTGCTTCCGAGCAATGCTTCCTCCGGCTGGTAGCCTTCCGTGACGGCACCGTACAGATCGACGATCTCCGTGACGTTTCCTTCGCTGTCGGCATATGTCACCGTATAATCCGGAATGCCTTCGAGGACAAGGTTGCGGATATAATACGGCGTATTGGCTCCGGAAATCTGAATCTGCAAGGTGTTGCCGGGAACATTTTTGAAGGAATCGAGCGTAAACGTCGCGGCAATACGCGTCCAAACGCCGGCACTTGCCTGTCCGATGCCCTGATATACAAAGCTTTCGGGCGACGCCGACTTATCCTTGTGACAGAACAAGGCAAGGCTCACGTCGTTATCCGGACGGATATCAAAGCTTAACCGATACGTGCCGCCCTTTTGCAAAGAAAGAAGGCCGTTGGTGTTTTCGATATAAACGCCGTTTTCCGTGCGGAACACCGTTTCGGCGGTGTTATCGGGGTTTTTGTCCGTTCCGAGCGGAATCATCGAGAAGGTCTTGACTTCGGGATAACTTCTTCCGGGGCGAAGCGCAAACACCACCGATTGCTTCTGCCAAAGGACCTGCGCGGTCGTATTGGCGGACGGCGTGAAGGTGCTTCCGGCATCATACTGCGTCGTGCCGATCTTCCAGCCGTCAAAGATATATCCGGGACGCTTGGCGGCGCAATCCGGCAAGATCATGCTTTCACCGCGTTTGACGGTTTGTGTTTCGGGAAGTGAGCCGCGGCAGGGTTCTTCGCTTTCAAAGCTCACCTCATAGTCGGACGGCGGCGTGAGGTCGGTGAGCGTAAATCCGCGGAAATAATACGGCGTATTGGCACCTTGAATCTGTAATTGCAAGGTGTTGCTCGGAACATTGTTATAGTCATCGAGCGTAAAGGTCGCGCTGAGCGTCGTCCAAACACCACCCGCGGCACTGCCGACACCGGTATAGACAAAGGTTTCGGGCGATGCCGTTTGGTCTTTGTGACAGAACAGTGCAAAGCCGCGTGTTTCGTTCGGGCGAACCTCAAGACTCAGCTTGTAGGTATGGCCGCTTTCCATGGCGATCCTGCCATGTGTATTGAAAATGAGAAGGCCGTTATCGGTATAAAACACCTTTTCCGACGCAAGATCCGGATTGTCGGTTACAGTCGGTGCCGCATAGGAGAAGGTCAGAATATCCGTAAGCGAATCGCCCGGATTGAGAGCCAAAACCACGCCGCCGGCTTTCCAAACCGCAAAGAGAGTGACATTTTCCGTGACGGTATACGTCTCACCGGGTTGATAGGTCGCATTGCCGTCCGTCCAACCGTTAAAGAAATAGCCGTCGCGCGTGATATCGGTTTCCGGAAGCGTTATTTTGCTGTTTTTGGCTGCACCGATCGCCGCAGGCAAGCTGCCGCCGGAAAAGCTTTCTTCGCTTGCGAACGAAACGGTCGCGGTGCGGTCGATGACATCAAATTTGGTGAGATAGAAATTATAGCCGCTCGCCTGCGCCGTGTCGGGATTGATATACAAGGTGATGGTATCGCTGTCGGACGGTGTAAAACTCTTATCCACCGTGATGGCGGTGGTCATGGTACGCCATTGGCCGGCAGAAGCCGTATCCGACACAACAAGATGCGGTTGGCCGGAATATTCAATGTTGACAAACACGGACGCATTTGCGTCGGTCATGGTTTTCACACCGTTTTTGTTGATGCCCGTTACGAAATATTCGACGGCAATATCGTAGGTATGTCCGGCTTTGAGCGGATAACCGGCCTTGGTATTTCGATAGCTGAAGGCTGAATAGAACGCGCCGTTATGCGCTTTTACATGATAGGCATAAGCATCCGGGTTTTCCGGATCGGTCGTCAGGCGCACAGTGGACGAGCCGCTGGCATACAGGCTCATATTGTCAAAATCGGTACGGGCATCTGCCAAACGAAGCACGGACATATCCGCATTCACGGGCAGCCAAACGGCTTGCAGAGCAGTATATTCCTCCGTCGCACGCACGGTATCGCCGGTCTTATACAGGCGGCTGCCGTCGGTAAAGCCGTAAAGCGTATAGCCCTCTTTCGCTGCCGTGCAGGCCGGGATCACCAACGTCTGTGTGCCGAAGGTCACATTTTCCGGCAAAGCACCGGTATACGACTTTCCGGATGCAAAGGTGAACGTATACGACGTCACCTCGTGTGCCGTCCATGCCGCCGCAAGCTCCGTATCGCTGACAAGCACCATGGCCGCGCCCGGCGCATAGACCGTGTTCCCGTCTGTCCAACCGTCAAAGGTATACCCGGAGCGTTTGGGGGACTCTGCCGGAAGCATCACGGTTTCGCCAATCGTGCCGGTATAAGACTCCGGCAAGACACCGTTATATTCCTCTTTGCACACATACGAAAGCGTTGCAAGCGACTGCGGATCGACCGCCGGCTTTTGTGTCGGCTCAAACACAAGACCGTCCAAGCGTCCGAAATAGTTCTTGATTTTCACGGTCAAAGTATGCTCGCCCTCGGGCAGATACACCACACCGCATTCTTTTTTGGTAAAAGAATAATCGCCGGAAAGATATTCGTTGTTATACACAAGGTTTTGACAGCGTTTTCCGTCGACAAATACATCAACGCAATCGTTATGGCTGCTGCCGCTTTCGTTGACTGCCATGAAGGAAAGGTCATAATACCCGGCTTTTTCGACCTTGACAAAGTAATGCAGCAGACACGGGATGAAATGGTTACGCGCGTCGTAATGCCCGATGAGCATTAAGAAATCGTTTCGATAGACCGTTCCGTCCGTGCGGTAGCAATTTTCTGCCGGGATAATGGTTTCAACGTCGGCACGGATGACCTGCGAAGAAATTTCGGCAGTTTTGCGGCTGTCCAAAATTGCTTTGACAGTCGGTTTTACGGCAGAAATCAATTCGGCACGTGTAAGATCGCCGCTCGATAAAGCCGCAAGCAGCTTGCTTTCATCGCCGATGGGCATTTTGACGTTAATACCGGCACGCAGCTCATTCACCGGATCGGAATCGTTGTACCAGTCGGTGAGCGTCACGCCGTCAAAGCCGAATTCTTCGCGCAGAATACCGGTTAAGAGGTCATAGCGTTCCGCACTTTCATAACCGTTCAAATAGTTGTAGGAGGACATCACAAAACGCGGCGATGCCTCTTGAATACAGATTTCAAACGGCTTAAGGTACAGCTCGCGCAAGGCTCGTTCGGACACGCGGCTGTCATTCTGACTGCGGTTTTCCTCTTTTTCATTCGCAACAAAATGCTTGATGGCAGCATAAATGCCTTTTTCCTGTGCACCCTTGACCGCTGCCGCCGCCATTTTGCCCGACAACAACGGATCCTCCGAATAATATTCGAAATTACGGCCGCATAACGGGTGGCGGTGCAAATTGATGCCGGGTGCTAACCACACATCGATATAGCTGATAAGAGCCTCTTCGGCAACGCCCTCTCCCATCTGTTCGGCAAGTGCCGGATTCCAGGTGCAGCCTATCAGTGTCTCGCAGCCCCAGCCCGTCGCCTTGCGACCGAGGCGCAGACCGCCGGGGCCATCGGCCGATTGGATCTCCGGCAGAATATATTTGTTATTGACCGCGCGGCTGCCGCCGATAGCGCCGGTACAGTTATCCACACGCCCGTCATGTCCGACCATAAATGAAACAAGTTCCGCTTCGGACATTTGCGCCAAAAATTCGTCAAGCGTTGCGTTGCCCGCAAGCACGTCACGTCCGGTTATGACGGTTTCCGGCGTGGTGCGGACGGCACTTTCAGCCGTTTGCGGCTTATGCGCCGTATCGGGAGCTGCAAAGCCCGACAGAGCCTCATAGCTTCCGTCGTCACGCAGGCGTTTCTCCAAATCCGTCGGCGCACAGTAGGCGTGCAGCTGTCGGATTTTGATCGTTTCGGCGACGGTATACGTGCCGCACGGGTTTGAGAGCGCATTGGTTACACTGTTGCCGACATACAGCTTGTAAGCGCCCTTTTCTAACACATACGCACTTTTGTTATCCGTGCCGGTTGCACCGGTATCGTCGAACGAAGCCATGGAAGCGATCGGGAAGGAAATCGACACGGTTTCGCTTTCTCCTGCGGCAAGGAGCTTGGTTTTGGCAAAACCGGCAAGCTCTGCTTTCGGATTTCCAAGCTTGCTGCCATCGGCGATGCGCGGCGCACCGTAATACACCTGCACCACTTCTTTCCCGGAAGTCTTTCCGGTGTTGGTTACCGTCACGCGGACAGTCACCGTCGTTTCATCGGCCGTATACGCTGCGTCTGCAAAAGAAAAGGCCGTATACGATAAACCAAATCCGAAAGGATAGTTGACATTTTTGTCAAATGTGGTAAAATAACGGTAGCCGACATAAATGTCTTCGGTGTAATCTGTGTAGTCGCGGTTATCAAACCCCTCGTCCGACGGATAATCGACAAGCTTTTCCGCAAGCGTCATGGTTAACTTTCCGGACGGATTGACCTTGCCGAGAAGCAGATCGACCATCGCGTTTCCGCCCTCCGCACCGGGATACCAAACGTATAATACCGCTTCCGCATCGATGCCCTCGACCTTTCCGACCGCCCAAGACGTATCGATCGCGCCGCCTGCATTGACAAGCACGATCACCGTATCATACAGCGATGAAAGCTTTTTTAGCATTTTGGTTTCCGCGTCGCTCAAATACCAATCGCCCTTCTCGGCCTTTCTGTCGCCGCCTTCGGTCGAATAGCGCGAAATAATCATGACTGCTTTATCGGTAGAGGCGCGCGCAGCCGCATACATCGCATCATCCGGAACATAGCCTGCATGATTCCGATAAGCCTCGGCAAGCGGCTTGTAAACGCTTATTTCACCGGCGTTCTCCGCCGCTTCAAGCGCACTTAGCAAATCGACCGGCGTATAGCTCGGCGTAAGCTCGCTTGAGCCGCCGCCTCCGATCTGAAAGCCGCTCGTCGTTTTGCCCGTATAGATGCAAGCAGAGCCGAAAACGGCGATCCGATCCGTGCTTGCAAGCGGAAGCGCATCGGCTTCGTTTTTCAAAAGCACCATGCCTTCTGTCAGAATCTCGCGCGACAGAGGCTTGTTTCTGTCATTCAAGGCATAGGCGTCTGCAGAAAGCGGTGTCAAAACTGCAGCAAGCACAACCGCCGTCAAAAACAGAGTCGTCCAAATTCGTTTCATACGAAGATCTCATCCTTTCCGTTTTTGTGATTTTCAACAAAGCGATACTGAAATACTGCTTTATCTATGTATATTATAGCATTCCCTCCCTCGTGCAGCAATGACAAAACACGGCAAAATCAGTGACACTTTCCGTCCGACTGACAAAAAGGAGCAGCCATGATTTACGAAAAAATCCGCGACCTTCCCGACAAACCGTTAGTCTTTTATACGAACCACAGCGAAATCTGCGAACACCATCATGCCAGCATCGAAATCGCCTACGTGATAAGCGGAACCGTCACCATATGTGCGGATAACGCCTCCTATTCCCTATCCGAGCGTCAATTTGCCGTCATCGGCAGCAATATTATCCATTCATATACCGCGCAAGAAGGGCTTTGCATTGTGGTGCTGCTGCCGCTTGCCATGCTTACACCGTTTCGAAGCAAGCTTGTCGGCTGCACGTTTTCGCCGTGTGTTTTTACGGACACGGAAGACAGTCTTGTCAAAACGCTCTTCGATACCATGGCAAAGGTGATCGGCAACACCGCCGATTTTGAAGATTCCAACAATAAAGACGCTCTTTTGCAAAGCCTTACGCACACCTTTATGGTCTATCTTTTAGGAAAAACGAACTTCGAAAAAAAGACCAAACGCAGCATTCCCGACGGAGCTGCCATTACCGAATACCTTCAACACAACTACATGACCGATGTTTCCGCAAGCAGCCTTGCCAAACGGTTCGGCTACACCGAAAAACACGTGACCGAAATCGTCAAATATCTTTGCGGAATGCCGCTAAAGGATTATATCCATATGCTGCGGATCAATGAAGGAAAACGATTGCTTTTAGAAAATCATACGCTTGACAATATCGCAGCACTCGTCGGCTTTTCCTGCACACGCACATTTTTGCGCTCGTTTGTCAAAATCACCGGACAAACGCCGAGTGCTTACAAAAAGGACTGTACGGCAGGTATCTCCGCAAGCCTGCCGCCAAACGATGAGTTGTATTTTCATTAAAAAAACAGACGAGGCGTTTATACCTCGTCTGTTTACTTGTTTCGAAATGTGCGCCCTATTCCTTGCGGAAGGTGCGGCATTCGGTTTCGCTGCTGCAGCAGGCATTTTCGCCGCCAACATTGATGCGGTCAGCCGTGCAGGCACTGTGTTCGTTATACTTGCACTCGTGTGCATCACATTCCACCGCGCAGTTGCTGCAGGCACATTCGCAGGGCGTGCAGTTGACAAAGCCGTGCTCGGTGCGGTCGGTGTAGCTGTCACAAAGCGTCTCGTTATAGGTTTCGGCGTTTTCGCCTTCAATACGAATGCTCTGCAAACGGCAGCCGCCGTTGTCGTTAAAATTGCATTTGTGTGCTTCACATCGGATTTTTGCCATACTTACCATTCCTTTCGATTCTTTTCCTGAAGCCTGCAAGCGTTGTGCAGACTACAAACGGTAGTATGCGTTCAAAATCCGAATTTATGCATTATTACTCTTCGGACGCGTCAAAAATGCGGATGACACGCTCCGAAGCCGCAGTTTTTTCAAAACAGATCTCATAGCGTTTGTCCGGCAAGGCATACGGAATGTTTTCACACCATTCGCACGCCATAATGCCGCCGCGGTCGAAATAATCGTAAAAACCGGTGGCATACAGGCTGTCCTCATCCGGAACGCGGTATAAATCAAAATGAAAAAGCGGCGGTGTTCCGCGATATTCGTTCACAATTGCATACGTCGGACTGGATACCCGCACATCTTTGCAAAATACAGCGGCAAGACCGCGGATAAACGCCGTTTTGCCTGAGCCGAGATCGCCGAAAAAAGCTAAAAAATCTCCGGCTTTCAGCTGCTTGGCAAATGTTCGCGCGGCATTTTCGGTTTCTTCTTCACAGCTTGTATGGAATTCGGCTATCTTCTTCAAGTACAGTCATCCTTTCAAAAGCAATCGAAGCAAATACGCTCGAAATGTATAAATATTCTCGAAAAGCGTGTATTTATTCACGCAAGCTATGCCTGTGCGTTAACATAATTTTGACGCATTTTGAGTTTTCCACTCTTTCGTCGAATTTTGTTGAAAAAACATGCAAATCCCCAAAAGCGGATAAAACCGCACCGTTTTCACAGAGTTATAGACATTCTCAACAGAGTTATCAACAGGCAATTGCTGAAAATAATAATTTTCAGTGGAAAACGTCGGGCATTTCGCGGTGTACTTTTATACGTTCCGCAAGAGCGGAAATCGGCTTTCCCACATTTTTTCACAAAAGCCATACTTTTATGCATTCGTCAAAGAGGCCTCGCGATCGATGCGCAAAAGCGTATTTTTTCACGCTGCTTACACGGTTTGCCAATACTTGCGGTCAAGGCTGCGAAGTTGGATTGCCTGTGCGACATGTCTTTCACCGATGGTATCGCACGCATCCATATCGGCAATGGTTTTGGCAAGACGCAGAATGCGGTCGTAACCGCGCGCGGACAGACCCAAACGGTCAAAGGCTGCCGCAAGAACCGTGTCCGCCTTCTCATCGGTCACACAATATTCACGAATCATAGCCGGCGTCAGCTGGCCGTTTGCGTGTATGCCTGTGCCGGCATAGCGTTTGGTCATGCGCTCTCTCGCCCGCTCCACGCGTTTGCGGATCTCAGCCGACGCTTCGCGCGGTGTATTGTCGCGCAGGGTTTCGTAGGTGAGTGAACCGACCTCAATTTGAATATCGATGCGGTCGAGCATTGGTCCGGAAATCTTGGCAAGATATTGACTTCTGGCAAACGGCGTGCAGGTACACGTATGATCCGGACTGCCGAAATAGCCGCATTTACACGGGTTCATGGCACACACAAGCATGAATTTGCTCGGAAAGCGCATTCGGCCGTTGACGCGCGCGATGGTGACCGCGCCGTCCTCAATCGGCTGACGGAGCGCATCGGTACTGTCCTTTTTGAATTCGGCAAGCTCATCCAAAAACAGAACTCCGTTATGCGACAGCGAGATTTCGCCCGGCATGGGCGTTTTGCCGCCGCCGATAAGGCTTGCGGTGGACATGGTATGATGCGGCGAACGGAACGGACGGCTGACAACTAACGGCTTATCCTTGGGCAGTGCGCCGCAAACCGAGTGCACGCGCGTGGTTTCGATTGCTTCTTCAAAGCTCATGGGCGGCAAAATGCCGGGCAGCCGCTTGGCGAGCATGCTTTTGCCGGTGCCGGGAGGGCCGATGAGAAGCACATTATGCATTCCTGCCGCCGCAATCTCAAGTGCGCGTTTGGCATTTTCCTGTCCCTTGACATCGGAAAAATCCGGGATGCCGTCATACGAAGCCGCCATCAATCCGCCGGTGTCAAGGACAGTCGGTTTGATCTGCATAAGACCGGTTAAATGTGCAATCAATTCATTGACATTATCCACGCCATAAACCGTGATTCCGTCCACAACAGCCGCTTCTGCCGCGTTTTCGAGCGGCACATAGATTTCCTTGATACCGGCGGCCTTTGCAGCAAGGCACATGGACAAAACACCGTACACACGCCGGATGCCGCCCGAAAGCGACAGCTCGCCGATAAAGCACTTGCCGTCGGTATCGGTGGTGGCAAGCACACTGCTTTTGAGAATGGCGAGCAAAATAGCAAGGTCGAAGCCGGTGCCCTGTTTGAGCCGGTCAGCCGGTGCAAGATTGACGGTAATGGCCGTCATGGGAAACTCAATTCCGGAGGAGCGGATAGCAGCCTTAATGCGTTCATACGCTTCGCGCACGGCTGCATCCGGAAGTCCCACAAGCGTAAATTTGGGAAACGTACCGGTAGCAAAGCATTCCACGTCCACCATAAAGCCGTCAATTCCATAGACTGCTGCCGATTTTACCGTAACCGTCATGCACCGCACCTCGTTTTCGTTTTTGAAATTACTGTTTTGCCGTCTTTAACATAACGTCATGATAGCCGCCTTCGACGATACTGGTTGCCGAAACAAGCGTGATTTTGGCGTTTTTCTGCAAATCGGGGATGGTTGTCACGCCGCAGTTGCACATGGTGGATTTGACCTTATAAAGGCTCTTTGCGACGTTGTCATGCAGGCTTCCGGCATAGGTGACATACGAGTCCACGCCCTCTTCAAACGAGAGCTTTGCCTTGCCGCCGAGGTCATACCGCTGCCAGTTGCGTGCGCGGTTGGAGCCTTCGCCCCAATATTCCTTGACGTAGGTGCCGTTGATGTTGAGCTTGGACGTCGGGCTTTCATCAAAACGGGCAAAATAGCGGCCGAGCATCATGAAGTCCGCGCCCATGGCAAGCGCAAGGGTCATATGGTAATCGTGCACGATGCCGCCGTCCGAGCAGACCGGAACGTATACACCGGTCTTTTCAAAATATTCGTCACGCGCCTTGACCACGTCAATGAGTGCCGTCGCCTGGCCGCGGCCGATACCCTTTTGTTCACGCGTGATACAGATCGAGCCGCCGCCGATACCGACCTTGACAAAGTCAGCGCCTGCTTCGGCAAGGAAAAGGAAGCCGTCGCGGTCGACCACGTTTCCGGCACCGACCTTCACCTTGTCGCCATAGGTCTTGCGGATGAAGTCGAGCGTTTTTTTCTGCCAGCAGCTGTAGCCTTCGGAGGAATCGATGCAAAGCACGTCCGCACCGGCAGCCACAAGTGCCGGAACGCGTTTTTCATAGTCGAGCGTATTGATACCGGCACCGACAATGTAGCGTTTTTGATCGTCGAGCAGTTCGCCGGGATTATCTTTGTGTTCGGAATAGTCCTTGCGGAAAACCATGTATAACAGCTTGCCGTTTTCGTCGATGATGGGCAGCGAATTGAGCTTATGTTCCCAGATAATGTCGTTGGCGACTTTCAAAGTCGTTCCCGAAGGAGCGGTGATCAGGCGTTCGCGCGGCGTCATGAACTCTTTCACGCGCACATCGGTGGACATACGGCTGACGCGGTAATCGCGGCTGGTGACGATACCGAGAAGCGTACCGTTCGGAGAGCCGTCGTCGGTAACGGCAATGGTATTGTGACCGGTGCGTTCGACAAGCTCGATCACATCGGAAAGCGTGTTTTCCGGTGTCAGATTGGAGTCGCTGACCACAAAACCGGCTTTGTAGCTTTTGACACGGGCAACCATAGCCGCTTCATCTTCAATCGACTGCGAGCCGTAAATGAAGGACACGCCGCCTTCCTTTGCAAGAGCGATGGCCATGGTGTCGTTGGAAACCGACTGCATGATTGCCGAAACAAGCGGAATGCTCATTTCAATGGCGGATTTTTCGCCTTTTTTGTATTTGACAAGCGGCGTTTTCAAAGAAACGTTGGCCGGAATACAATCCTCGGAGGTATATCCGGGAACGAGGAGATATTCACTGAAAGTATGCGACGGTTCGTCAAAATAATATGCCATAACTCTATTTCCTTTCTGTTTGGCTTTGCCCTCCGTCGGGCGGAAGTATTTTTTCTTATTTTATCTATTTTACCGCGTTTATGCCGTTAAGTCAAGGGATTTTTATACGGTTCGCGGAATTTCGTCAATTTATAACAAAACGCCTCACTCGTTTTCGGGCAATATGGCGTTTTTGCGGACGCTTTTTCCTCCTGTGTACTCCGCCTTATACAAAAGCTCCCTTAACGCCGTTCCGAACGAATCGGAACGACCCTAAGGGACACTCATTTGCCGAAGAACGGTTTAATCGGGCGATACAAGGGATACAGCACCCGCTTCACAGCCGCTGTGACACGCCGAAAGGGCTTTGCGGCATACAGACGGCGGATTTTCTTTTGATAAGCCGGATCGGTGACTTTTTGGCATTCACCGTCCTTGTAAACAGCGGTCACCTTGGCGATCAATGCCGTTTTCGGAACGTTTTTTTCGATCACCAGCTGATTGTCGCCGCACATATCGTAGTAATCGCCGTGTTCAGCCACGATACGGTGCAGCACATACTGTCCGGCGGCTCTTTGGTACAGCACGGCATCCCAAACCGCGACCTCGGTCGGCTTTGCAAGCATGACCGAATCCTTGCCTTCGACAATGGTCGGCAGCATACTTCTTCCGCGCGGATACAAACGAAATTCGCTGCCCGTTTCCAGCACCTCACGGATAATCGGCACCAAATCGTCCATATGGAGAGCACTTATTTTCTCATTCATGGCAATCGGCCTCGTGCAGTGCCTGATACGCAATTTCGGCAGCTTCGACCTCCATGTTGCATTTGAGAAGGAAGGTCGGTGTGCTGTCAATCAGCTTTCCGGCAAGATCGAGCGTTTTTTCCGCTTCTTCACGCTCTTTCGGCAAAAGGAGCTGCACAAACAGCCGCGATACCGCGTCGCGGTTAGGCAGACGTGCGATGCTGTTTTGCGGTGCGCGTTCGATAAAGCAAATGCCGGCAAGCGGTGCTTTGGTATTGACCTGATAGTTCTCCTTGCCGCACCACGGTGTGCCGTAAATCCAGAATTTACCGTCCTGCAGGCGCAATAACGGTTTATCACCGTTGATGATGCGTGCGTCCGGAAAGGCTTCTAACCACAGCCGCGAATGCGTGGTCTTCCCTGTTCCGCTTTTGGCGCAGAAGGCATACGCTTTTCCGCCGCGCTCCACCACCGACGCGTGTAAAATAATGCCGTCAAACGAAAGCAGCTTTTTGGCAATGCAGCGATAAATCGAAAGGCCTTCGAGATAACCGTCGGTGGCTGTCGGAACGACCTTGCGGTCGGCTTCGTATTCGTCCGGATTCGGATATGCGGTCATATCGGCCGCAGCACCGGCAGGCGCAAGATACTCCCTGCAAATGCGCGCGGTATAGGGATGTTCATTGTGAATATCGATATTAAGATCCGCCATACGGTAAATTGCCATGTCCGCGATTCCTCTCTGACTATAAATTCATACAAGGATATTATACAAAATTACCGGTGAATTGTCAAGTTTTTTTGTGAACGGCATAACAGCCGGAGACAAGCCCCGGCTGTTTGTCGTTTTTTCGCGGCAAGCCTCCGATATTATGGAAACAGCGTACAGCCGAGCCGCTTGAAATACGCCGCCATATTATCCAAATCCGCTTCGCTTAACTTATACAGCCTTGCCAAGCAGGTTTTGCACAGAAACGTTTTTGTTCCGCGGTTGATGAGCTTTCGCGTAAGGGCGATTTCATAGGCACTCACCGGTTTTCCGCAGGTATGGCAAACATCTTCGTTCATGTTGTTACGCACGTTCGATATGCAAGCGCAACATAGTGCAGTCGTGCGGCGCAAGCGTGACGTTATAGGCATCCTTCAGATAGCCCTTGTCTTCGCCGGTAAACACATCGGTCATATGCAGCTTCACACCGCAGCCGACCGGAAAGCCGATTTCCTGCTCATACAGGCTGTTCCAGCATTCGCCGTCGCCGAAGTTGAAGATGCCGACGATATAATCGCCGTCCGAAAGCAATTTGATATACTTCTTCATCGAGCCGGAATTCCAATAGTTGGTTTTGATCTCAAACGGCGGACGCGCATCCGGATCTTGGTCAATGGCTATGAGACGTGGATTGGTCATGAGGTCATGGCAGTAATCCGACAGAGCGCGGATATCGCCGCCCATCATTAACGGCGACGAAGCGAGGCACCAAAGGGCGAAATGCGTCTTGTATTCGGTGTCGCCGCAGGCATTCTCCTTGCCGACGTTGCCCTTGCCGTACATACCGCACACAAGCATATCCAAATCGTTGAAGCAGCCGGCGCCGTTCATGGCAAGACCGGTATGCACCTGACCGAGGAAAATGCTCTTGACCGACTCAAAGACATCGAAAATATCGCCGGTCGAACGGTACATATGCGCTCCGACGCTGTTCATCCATTCCCAACAGTTATCCGTGCCCCAGTTGCAGGCTGAGAACAGGATGTCTCGGCCGGAGGCGCGAAGCGCGTTTGCCATGGTAAGATACGCAAGCTTGCCGTCGCCGGTATCGGGGAAATAGCAGAAATCGTATTTTAAGAAATCCACGCCCCAGGACGCAAAGGTTGCGGCATCCTTGAACTCATAGCCGTAGCTGGACGGATAACCGGCACAAGTGTGATAGCCGGCGCAGGAATACATGCCGAATTTGAGGCCTTTGGAATGAATATAATCCGCCAAAAATTTCATGCCGTGCGGAAACTTTTCCGGATCCGGCACCAGACAGCCGTTTTCGTCGCGCTGCTTTAACGACCAGCAGTCGTCGATGACAACGTATTCGTATCCGGCATCCTTATAGCCCTTTTCGACCATCTGATCGGCCGATTCCATAACCAGTTGTTCGTTGATGTTCTGTCCGAAGGTGTTCCAGGTGTTCCAGCCCATCGGCGGTGTTTTGATATGCATAGCAAATACTCCTTTTCAAAAATATGTGTCATATTCGTACAAGTTGCGTTTCGTATTTCTTTCTCCGTAAAAAATTGTATCATAAAATGCTAAAAATGTCCATTGATTTTTGTATCCAATGTATGTTAAAATGTATCCGATTCAGGGAGTAAAAGGAGTGACCACACCATGCGGAGCAAGCATGAAATCGCGCTCATCAACCGGCATTACCGCGAGATAAATCCGCTTGATTTCGGCGAACAGGAATGTGCGCCCAATCACACCTACGGACCGGCCATCCGCCGGTACACACTCATTCATTTTGTGATTTCCGGAAAAGGATGTTTTACCAACGGCAGCGGCCTGCATCAGCTTCATGCAGGCGAAGCGTTCATCATCCGTCCCGGCGAGGTAACCGTTTATGCGGCGGACGAGACCGAGCCGTGGCACTATCTTTGGATCGGCTTCAACGGCGCACTGTCACATCGTTTTGCCGAGCTGCCGTGTGTGATCACGCCGCCCGCCGGCGTCCATAAAAAGCTGCGGGAGGTTTTTTCCTACAACGGCACCGCAGAGGAATACTTAGCCGGACGGCTGTTTGAACTGTATGCGTATCTGTTCAACGGCACCAAAAGCAGAGAAGACTACATTTTGAAAATCCAGAACTATGTGGAGACCAACTACAATACACAATGCGATGTAGCCGACATTGCGGCGGTCGTCGGATTGGAGCGGCATTATTTAGCACGCCTTTTCAAGCAAAAGACGGGCGGCACATTAAAAGAATACATCACCGAAAAACGCATGGAGGAAGCTGCACAGCTTTTGGAAGCCGGAAACACGGTCGGCTATACGGCACAGATGATCGGTTACAGCGATCCGTTTGTGTTTTCGAAGACCTTCAAAAAGCGGTTCGGAATGCCGCCCGGCGAATGGAAAACAAAGGAAAAAAACGACGAATAAAGCAAGGAGCGGAAAACCTGCCGGTTTTCCGCTCCTTTTCGTATTATTCTTTTCCGCCGAGATATTCTTCCTTATCTTCTGCATCCAAGAAGTAGTCGGTTAAAATGGTGAAGGTTTCGTCGTCCACGCCGCCACGCAATCTGGTGTAGAAATCGGACTGCAAGACTTCGGTCCAGGACTTCACCTCTTTTTTGGCGGCGTCGACTTCGTCATTGTAGGCCTCCTTGATATAGTCGGAGGTGACCAATGTTCCGTCATATGCGTCTTTGAGAACCGCCTGCATGGTTTTTAACACCTTGCGCTTGACGCTTCCCTGCTCCGTTTCGGGAAAAGTGATGGCTTTGACCTGTTCGATGCCTTTTTCGAGAGCCGCGATGACCTTCGGGTCGTTCGGATTGGTTTCTTCGATCTTAAAGACGGCATAGAAGGTGGTTGTTTCAGTTACTTTATAGGATTTTACATCGACTGCATCGCCGTTCTCATCAAGAGACCAATGCAAGAAGTCTGCGCCGTCGCGTTTCGGTTCTTCCGGAAGCTCAGCATATTTGCCGCGCTCGATTTTCTGTTTCGAGACCGTTTTACCGTCCGATACAAAATTCACGTTGTAGTAGATCACAACGACGTCGCCGCCGGAGGTTCCGCCACCGCCGGAGCTGCCACCGGAACTGCCACCGCCACCGGTCGAGCCACCGCCACCGGTCGAGCCACCGCCACCGGTCGAGCCGCCGCCACCGGTCGAGCCGCCACCTGTTGAGCCGCCGGTCGAGCCGCCACCGCCGGTCGAGCCGCCGGAAGCCGTCTTTTCAAACAGCGCGTTAAAAACGACGGAGTCCTTGACTTCGTATTTTTCCAAATCGACAACCGTTTTTCCATCAAGCGTCCAGCCTTTGAAGGTATAGCCGGAACGAGCCGGTGCATTGGGAACGGTCGCGTGATCGCCGTACTTGATCTTTTGGGTATCAACGACAATCGTGTTATCCAGCATAAAGCGGACGTTCAAGGTCTTTTTGACATAGACGGCATAGACGGTCACGTCTTCCGTAAAGAGATAGTTTTCATCCAACAGGGTAATTTCTTCCGCTTCGGCGGCCTTAGGGTCTTTCGACCAACCGGCAAATTCATACCCTTCGGGAGCTTTGGCACCCTTCGGGAGCTCTGTCATAGTTTTGCCGATCTGTACGTCTTTTGTAAAGGTTTCCTCGCCGTCCGTGAAGGTAACGGTGCATTTGACGGTATCCACCTTGGCATTGGAATACGGTGCAACAGCCACTGCAAGCTCAAAGCGGCGGATGGGAAGCGTTGCACGGAAGGTATTGCCTTCTTCAAGCGGCATGAGCTGGTTCTTCAAGATTAACTCAACATACGGCTTTGCCCAATCGGAAACGCCGTCAGACACCGTCACGGCAAGCGGCAGGTCGTAGGGCTTGATGATACGGCAGAGAATTGCACAGACCTCTTCGCGGCTGATGTTATCGTTCGGACGGAAACTGCCGGTATCATCGCCTTGGACATAGCCGGCCTTGCGGGCAGCAAGAACATACGGCACATACCATTCGCTCGCCGGGGTATCCGGGAACAGCTCCACGCCCTCGGTATCGGTATAGCCGAAAACGAGACCAATCATTTTGCACATTTCGGCACGCGTCAGATTGCCTTCGGGAAGGAACGTGCCGTCCGGATAACCGTTGAGAACGCCGTTGTTCACAAGCTTGTAGACCGCGTCTTTGTAGGCAGCGTCATCGGCAATATCCGTAAACTTAACGGTTTGAGCGGCAGCCGTGTCCGAAGCTGCCGCAGCCGGATTCGGAGAAATGACCACCTGTTCAGCAGAAACACCGGTCGCAACAGCAGCAGACGCAAGAAGCACTGCCAAAATAAGTGCGAATTTGTTTTTTTTCATACTTTTTCCTCTGTTATTGTTCGTTTTTACGGTTGTGGCAGACAGTTTCCTGTCTGCCACAACCTTTTTGTTATGATTTAGCCTTAAAGTCCTGCGTGCATTTTTTCGATTCGTTCAACCGAATAGAAAATGTGGCGCAAAAGCTCAATTGTAATGCCGTTAAACTCTTCTTCTTTCTGATCCGCGCCCTTCAAGAACTTATCAAAGATGGTATCCACGGTATACTGATCCTCCACCTTGTCGGTGAATAAGCCATGGAGAATTTCTTTGCCTTTCTGATATTCGGCGTCGTCATAATAGCGGTTAAGTTTGGACTTGTAGAGGCGGTCAAGGATGGCATCGATTCTTGCACCGAAGCGAGCGTTTATCTTATCGTAAACGGTGTCGTAAACCTTGCCGGCAGTCGCATTGTTTTCGAGCTTTTCGAGATACTTTTCAACGCCGAACTTTTTGATGATTTCAATCATGGTCGGATCGTTTTCAATATCCAAGCACAGATCTGTAAGGGTCTTCGGAATGCCGTTGACGGCATAGTCCACCAAGAAGCGGTCGAGCATATTGGCAACAGCCAAAACCTTGTCTTCGGCAATGGCAAAGACATCTTCTCTGTCAGCCGCAGGGACGTTTGCGTCGTCATAGTACCAGCTCATGGTATCATCCAAAACAACAGCTAATGCTTTCAGAATGTCGTAGTAAGCAGCGAACGAATGCAGCTTGTAACCGCTGAGATCGGCAGTGTAGCCGTTGTCCGTGCCGGAAACCCACTTTTCGGTCTCCATGAATTCTTCGTAAGCATCCTTAAACGGGTTGTTCTCGTAATACGGATAGTACTTGATAAAGGCTTCCTTCGTGACGGTCGGAGCCTTGCCTTCGGCATAGGCTTTCATGTCTTTGACGTAGTTAAGCATCGGTGTTAAGATATCCGAAATCGGGTTAATGTCGACCTGGACACCGTTGCCGATATAGAAGGTGGCGGTCGGATCGGCCTTTGCCGACTCCATAGCCGTCTTCATGCCGTTTACATACGGATCATAATGGCGGTCAAAGAGTTTCTTGATGTCTGCGAGCGGAAGCAGCGCTTTGGCTCTTTCCGGAATCTTTGCTTCAAAGAAGTCCCAACCGTGCGTGGAAAGCATCTTATAAATCGGTTCGAACATGAAGAGTCTGTCTTCCGTTACCGTAACGTCCGTTCCGTTTTTATCGCACAGTTCGGCGATAAGCTGGTTGACATACTTTGAACGCGTATCCGCCGTAGTCTGACCGAGGTCAGCGGCAATGTCGATAAGCGTTTGACCGTCAAGACTGTTAAACATGGCGTCGGTGAGCTCATCGCGGTAAGTGCTGTTGGCGTCATCCGCAATAAAGGCAACGATCTCGCGGACAATTGTTTCGTCAACGCTTGTGCCGATGGTAACGGCACCCGGTGTCAATGCTTCATCCGCAATGGATTGGAGGATCGCGCGGAAAGTGTCTCCCGAAGAACCGGCAAGCAAATCGTTAAAGACCGGCGTCAGAACCGTAACGGCCTTATCCTGATCGGCAGCGATCTTATCCAGATATTGACGGATATAATCGTAGATATACTGCTTGGAGTCTTCGCTTTTAATGGAGTCGTCGACTACTTCGCTGATCATCTTGCGGATATTGGCTTCGCCGATAACGTTTACCAGCTTGACATAGCGGTGTACGTTGCGGATATTCTTATCTGTAGCGTTGTCAATAACGCCGCGATTTACCATCTGTTCGAGGACTTTTTTGCCGACGTCGCCGTTCAAAGCAGTCTTAACCGTCGATTCGCTGATGAAGAGTGCGTCCTTAACGGTATCGATCGCACGGGTATTTTCGTCGTAGTTTGCATAAACGGTAAGCGGAATGGTCGAGAGTCGGGACATACCGACAATCAGCTTAACCTCCTTGACGTTATCGTAAACCTTAACGTTTGCGGTAACGGGAGCGTCCATATCGAATTTTTCCCATGCTCTGCCGTTGATAACCCACCAGCCGCTCGAAAGGATATGCGTAGTATCAATCCCCATGGTACCGTAGATGCGTGCAACCGAAGCATTGCGTTTGAAGCCTTCCGTCGTGGTGTTCGCCGGAATCGTGATGGCAGGATCGGAAGCCAAAAGCTGGTTTACGGAGGTATTGTACGGAATGTGGATAACCTTAAGAAGCGGATCGTCGCCGTTATCGTAGCGTGTGACATCGTAGAACGATACCGTGAGAAGCTCAGCTTTAAGGAACGCATAGACGGTCGTGTCTTCGGTAACCACCGTTGCAGCCGTCACTTGGGTGCCTTCCCCGTTTTCTTTGGTGAACCAGCCTTCAAAGGTGTAGTGTTCCTTAGTCGGGTTTTCCGGCATATTTGCCGTGCCGATGGCCGTGCCCTTGGTGAGCGTAACGGTCTTGACCGTCGTGCCGTCAGCAATAAAGGTAACGGTAACTTCTTCCGACGGCGAGATCGACTTGAAGATCGGAACGAATTCGGTCTTTGCGGTAATGGCATACGGGAAGGTCACTTTTGCGGTCGTTCCCTTTAATGCCCAACCGTCGAAGTAGAACCCATCGGGTGCAGCCGGTTTATCCGTCGGCTCAGCCACGGTATCCTCAAAACCTATGCTAACTGTAAGCATGGGAGCGGTTGCGGCTGTGTCTTTATAGAAGATGACTTCGTAGGTGTTCTTTTCATAGACAGCGTACAGATCGATATCCTTTGTAAGGGCGATATCGTATTCGGCTTCTTCGCCGCCCTTGGTAAGCGACCAATGCTTGAAGGTATAGCCGGTCTTTTCTGCCGGATCGGCAGGCTTGGTGAATTTCGTACCCTTAGGAAGCTTCTGCGTGCCGAGAACGGTCGTGCCGTCCATATCATAGAAGGTAACAGTCACTTGTTCAACCGGCGGTTCTTTCGTGAAGATCGGAACGAATTCGGTCTTTGCGGTAATGGCATACGGGAAGGTCACTTTTGCGGTCGTTCCCTTTAATGCCCAGCCGTCGAAGTAGAACCCATCGGGTGCAGCCGGTTTATCCGTCGGCTCAGCCACGGTATTCTCAAAGCCTATGCGAACCGTAAGCATAGGATCGGTTGCGGCTGTGTCTTTATAGAAGATGACTTCGTAGGTATTCTTTTCATAAACGGCATACAGCTTGGTTTCCTTTGTAATGCCCTTAGAGAAATCAAATGCGGTTATGCCGTTTTCAGTTTCCGACCAATGCTTGAAGGTATAGCCGGTTTTGACCGGAGCGGTAACAGCCGTCACGGCATCGCCGTCAAAGACGGTCTTGGAAGCAAATTCCGTGCCGTCAACGTAGAAGGTGACCTTAAACGTTTCTTTGTCGGAGAACACCGGATAGAACTTGTTGACAAGGCCGACGGTGTACGGATAGGTGACAAACTCGGTTCCGCCGTTCACAGTCCAGCCTTTGAACGTTTTGGCCGGGTCGGGAGAAGCGGGAGCTGCCGGAAATTCACTTTCCCTGATTACGGAACCGTAAGCCTTCTTGCCGAAATCCTTCCACACAGTCGGATTCGGATTGGAGGCGTCGTATTCTTCTTCATAGAAAATGACTGCATATTCGTTGACAGAGAAGACAGCATACAAGGAGGTATTCTGCGTAATGCGCTTGGTGGACAAGTCGAACTTGGTGCCGTCCTTCAACGTCCACTCGTTTAGGAAGGTATAGCCTTCTTTTTCAGGTGCCGGACTGGGGCTTGCCGCCGTGCTGTTATAGGCAATTTCCTGGGTAGCAAACGGCGTTGTGTCCGTTGTGTTCAAATAGAACGAAACAATCGGATTCTTTTCATATACAGCATAGAGGGAGAAGCTTGCGTTGATTTTGGTGTTTTCGACATCGAATGCTTCGCCGCCCTTGGTGCGCGACCAATGAACGAAGGTGTAATGCGCCTTGGTCGGATCGGTCGGCTTTGTCATGACAGAACCGGCTTTGACTGTTTGTTTGTCAAGCTCGGCGCCATCTTCGTCACGAAGGACAATCGTATAGAAGGTAGTCTTGCCGCCGCCACCACCGCCGCCGGTCGAGCCACCGGTCGAGGGCTCAGGCTTCTTCAAGAAGGTAGCCGGCGTGATTTCATCGAGTCTCTTAAACGGCGGGTCAGTGCGGTAGTTGTTAAAGTTGACCGTACCGTTGAGGTCATAGACAACGACCTTTTCGCCGACCGTCACCGACTTGAAGGTAACCTTGCCTTCACCGCCGCGTGCAAGCACTCTGCCGTTCACGTTGACGGAAGCCAGATCGAAATCGCCGTTAGCCACGCCGTCTGCGATGACAACATCGCCGTTCACGGTTACATTTTCGAGGTGAACGCCCGGAACACGGATCATCACAGAACCGCTTTCGGGAACCTGCGAATAATAGCCGGGAGCATCGATATACAGCTTAAAGATGTTGTGGAACACCTGTGCAAGCTCGGCGCGGGTGATATTATCCTGCGGCCGGAACGAGCCGTCCGGATAGCCGTTGACATAGCTCTTTTCGGCCATGCCGATAATACCGTTTTTCGCCCAAGAGCTGATTTTGTCGGCATCGGTAAATCTGTCAAGCGCCTGTTCGTTCGTACCCGAAATGCAGAGCACTCTTGCCAAAACAAGGAACACCTGCTCACGGGTTATGTACGAATTCGGATCAAACGTGGTATCGCTTGTACCGGTAATGGCACCCATCTGATACGCCTTGGCAACCGGCTCATAGAACCAATCGTCGGCGTTCACATCGGTGATCTTCGAAAGATCCGCCGTTCTGGTTGCGCCGAAGGCACGTGTGATAAAGGCAGCGAGTTCTGCGCGGGTAAGCGCCTTATCGGGTTGGATAAGCTTGCTTTCGTTGCCGATATAAAGCCCGTTTTCGACAGCGGCGGTCATGGCATCCTTTGACCAGCCGAACGGAAAATCGAGGAAATCGGCTACGCTTGCTGCAAAGGCTGCCGGCTGCAATACCATAATCATGACAAGCAATGCCGCAAGCACGCGTTTGAATTTTTTCATGGGTTTTCCTTCCTTCCTGTGCTGTTTATCATTTTATTTATATAAGCTGATGTAATACGCCTTTTTGAGTTCTTTTTCGCTCTTATAGGCGCTGTTAATGGCATCGACGAGCGACGTGTCCTTGCCGTTTTCCTTCATCAGTGCGGAAAGCTCATCCGTCACGGCCTTGACCTGCGCATCACACTGTGCTTCTAATCCGGTCACATATCCCATATTGTCCGACACGATCTTCGCCTTGGTTGCGGTTGTGTGCTGTTCCTTGGGCAGTGCCTTGTAAGAGGCAATGATGTTGGACTCAAAGGCAGAAAGCGTTGATGTGAAGTTCGCCTTAATGACATAAATCTTTGCCACAAGCTCCGCAACCTTCTTGTTGTACTCCTCCTCGGAGAGCTTCGCCGTGCCGATCGGAGAGGTTGTTCCCGGCTGAGGTGAAAATGTACCTTGTGTTGTTGAAGGTGTCGTTGAAGCCGCAGTCGGATCTTTTGTCTGCGTTGAACCGGAGGGCTTGCTGCCGGACGTATCCTTGCTGCCGGACGGATTTTTTCCGGAGCTCGGCGTTTTGCCGGAAGCATTTTCCGATTGTCCACCGGGCGCGGAAGAGGGCTGCTTACCGTCAGAAGACGGTTGGTTTTTGGACGAAGGCTCTGCGGACGAACCGGTTGTTTTTCCGTCACCGGAATCGGCTTTGTTGCCCGGAGTTTCGCCTTCCGCAGCCGTTTCCGAACCGGTGTCGGAAACCGGCTCCTTCACGGGATCTTTTTCCGCTCCGGAAAGGCTGTCGTAGATGATAGCCTCGATTTCTTCTTGGCTGAGGTCTCCGTTATTGAGCTTGTTAAAATCATCTTCGGAAACGTTCATGCCGGCATCGGAAAGCGCGTTTTTCGTTTGCGTTTGGCTTTTTTGAATCATCTCGCCGATGTCGCCGGTATCGGTCGTCAAACCGCGCCACACAGCTTTGATGTTGTCGCGATAGACAAAAAACACGCCGAGAATGATTGCAAGAATGAGGATTAACAGTGTCAGAAGGACGCGGGCACGAACGGATTTCGTGCTTTTATTCTCCATAGTCAGCCTCCTTTGTAATCTTGGGATGGTCTTAACAAAAGGCACAAATCCACAAGATATTTATACAGTTATTATTATACCTTTGGAAAGAGTTTTTGTCAAGACTTTTTGCACAGGAAATCGAAAAGTTCCGCCGATGTTTTTGGAAAACAAGCCAAAAACTTCCGAACATCCGCCGCTTTTCGACAAATATAAGACGAACGCAGGCGTAAAATGTTCCCATACGTCCAAAGCTTAAGAAAATTTTAATAATCGACTTTTCGTTTTCAGCCTCTGTACACATCTTTGTTTGCAGACAAAAAAACGGCGAACTCCGTTTTTTCGGAATTCACCGCTCACGCTGTTCGAAATTGCCGCTCCTTACGGCAGGAACTGATATGCCACGCGCTCTGCACCGCTTTCGAGCCAAATCACGCCGCAGCAGAAAAAGCCTTGCTTTTCAAGCATTTTGCGCATGGGGATATTGCCGGAATGCGTATCGATCCGAATACCGCCGGTCAAGCTTTCTCTTGCAGCCTTTGCTTTAACGAAATCCATGATTTCGGCACTGATGCTTTTGCCGCCGTCGGCAGAATGTGCCGATTGTCTTGCGTCAGGCGACACGGTAATGCGATGCACCGTGGCATACGGCTTATCCGAACGCCACGCGCCGTTGATTTTGCGATAGGTCGGGTCGGGTCGGGTCATACACATAAAGGTCGCCGCGATACGACCATCGCGCAAAGCCACATAGCTTTCACCGCGAGAAACATCGGTGCGGATATCGCTTTCAAACGGATAGCCGTCCTGCCATTGGTCGATGCCGAGAGTTGCCATGGTGCGGCGCGCCTTGTCAAAAAGCGTCATAACGGCAGGAATATCGGCATAGGCGGTTTTACGGATTTCGGTGATCATACATTTTCTTCCCTTTATATTATCCTTCCATCAGCGGATATTTATTAAGATATTCTTCATAATGCTCTTTGAAGGAAGCATCGTCTTTTTTGATATGGCTGAGATATTCGTGCATATCCAAGCTGTGATGCGCGATTTCGATGATACAGCCGGCAATGTTGGAGCAATGGTCGGAAACGCGTTCCAGATTGTTAAGAAGATCGGACAGCACAAAGCCGAGCTCGATGGTACATTCGTTTTTCTGCAAACGCTCGATATGACGATTTTTGACACGCGCCTTTAAGCTGTCCACCACCTGTTCGAGCGGCTCGACAAGGGCGGCGTTTTTCATATTATCCTCCGCCAGAGCCGAAACTGTCAGACGAATGATCTCACGTTCGGCATTGCAGATGGTTTCCAGGTCTTTAATGGCTTTTTCGGAGAATTTCAATTCCTTATCACGCATTTCCTCCATGGATTCCGCAATATTGACGGCATGATCGGAAAGGCGTTCCAAATCGCCGATGATATGAAGCAGTTTGGAAACCTCCAAGCTGTCGTGATCGGAAAGATTGCAGCCGCTGATTTTAACAAGATAGGTTCCGAGCTTATCCTCGTACATATCACCGCGCGCTTCGCCTTCACGCACGTTTTTTCCGATTGCCTCGGAGTAGCCGTCCCGAATCAGATCAAATGCCGCATACAGTGTTTCACCGGCTTCGACAGCCATCTGCTTTTCGACATCCTTGGAACGCTGGATTGCCACCGGCGGCGTCACGAGCAAACGCTCGTCCAGAAGCTCGTCCTTCTCCTTTTCTTTGCTGTCGCGCACGGTCAAGCAAGCGAGCTTTTCAAGCTGTTTGGTAAAGGGCATAAGCATGGCAAGAGCAATCAGCTTGAACACAGTATGGATCACGGCAATGCTGAGCGCGGTAGCCGGGCGTGTCAGAATTTCGGAGGGCAAAAACGCCTTTACGGCATAGAACACAAGAAGCAAAATGCTTGCCGCAATCACATTAAAATACAGATGGATAAACGCGGCGCGTTTGGCGTTTTTATTTGCGCCGACAGAAGAAATCATTGCACTGACGCACGTACCGATGTTTTGTCCCATGATAATCGGAATGGCCGTGCCGTTGGCAATCGTTCCGGTAAAGGTAAGAGCCTGCAAAATACCGACCGATGCGGAGGAAGACTGCACGATTGCCGTAATGACCGTGCCGGCAAGCACGCCCAAAATCGGCTGTTCAAACACCGTAAGCACACGGATAAAGGCGGGGTTGTCCTTTAGGGGAGCGACCGAATCGGACATCATTTCCATACCGAACATCAAAACGGAAAAGCCGAGCAAAATCAAGCCGACATCCTTTTTTTTGCGATCCTTGACGAACATATATAAGATTACGCCGATCAAAGCAAGCACCGGCGTAAAATTATCCGGCTTAAGCATACTTAAAAAGACGTTATCGCTTTGCAGGCTGGTGAGCGACAGCAGCCACGAGGTGACCGAGGTGCCGAGGTTTGCACCCATAATGACGCCGACGGCCTGTCCGAGCGTCATTACGCCGGAGTTGACAAAGCCGACGACCATCACGGTAGTAGCCGAGGACGATTGGATAACGGCGGTGATACCGAGTCCCAAAAGGAAACCCTTGAATTTATTGGACGTCAAACGCGCAAGCAAAGTTTTCAAGCGGCTGCCGGCCTTTTTCTCAAGTGCCTCGCCCATAACGTTCATACCGAACAAAAACAATGCAAGTCCGCCGATCAGCATTAGCATATTGGTTAATTCCACAAGCTCTCCTCACTTTTCCTTTTACAGCTGTCTTATATGCATATTCTCACATACTATTCATTATAAGAGAAGACTGTTCGTTTTAATATCGCATTTGGGTTAAAGCTTTATTAAATTTATGTAAAATCGCGGTTTTTATTCCCGTAAGGGAATGCGTTTTTCACTGTTTTTTGTACTTTACAAAAACAGCAAAAAGCCACCGAGGGCGGCGAAAGGATTTAAGTTTGTTTGTGCGAGGTTGTCATTTTTGGTGTGCTGATTTGAGGTTTGCAGAACCTCAAATCAGCCTTAAAAAGGTTTTAATTGTTGCGGTGCGAAGCTGCGGCTGCGGTGTGCTGATTCAAGGTTTGCAGAACCTCGAAACTCCCCGAAAAAGGGACGTTTTTACATTCTTTTTGCGTCGTGCAAAAAGAATCAAAAAGCACGCCAGAGGTTTGCGAACCTCTGGACTCCGGGGACGATTCAAATCGCCGGTCGATACGTGATTTTTTCTGAAATGACCGGCGTTCATCAGGTAACCGGCTATGCTGAAAACTGCAAGTCTCCGGGCATCGCCGGCAATGATTTGAATCGGTGCGACGCTCCGGCTTTACAGCGTAAGAAATTAGATTGGAGATTAAAAGAACAGCTGTATTCTTTGCAAACAGTAGGTTAAGAGTGGTGCGAATGGGAGATGGAGGGTGGAAAAGAGTAGCTTTGGATAGCAATAAGGAAAGGTTTGTGAAAAAGAAAGTTTTTTGTACGTGAAAAGGCGGTTTTTGAGGACAGTAAAAAGTTGTTCGAACAAGCGGTGTTTTGGTTGCGAAAACGAAAGGCTTTTGTGAGCAAAGCGTAAAGCTTTCTGCAAAAGAAAATCTTTTGGTTTGCGGAAAAGGCAGATTTTCAGCTTTTGAAAGACCAACCGATTAAAAAAGCTATTTTCAGCATAGGAAAATCCAATTTTCCATCGCACCAAAGCTAACGAGCAGTCACGATTTTTATCCGCGACAACCTACTGTGAGCTTGCAGTACACATTCTCATTTTCGTAAAAACATCAGTCTTGCGTCTGCACTACGGTAACCCTTTCGCACCGATTCAAAGCCTTTTCGCCGGCGTTTTGTGGGCAAAACCGGTTTCGGCATGAGCCGCCGGAAAACTTTGCAAACTCACTTCCGGCAGAGCTTTGAATCGTCCCCGGAGTCCAGAGGTTCGCAAACCTCTGGCGTGCTTTTTGGTTCTTTTT
>CAKSCV010000029.1 GCA_934444645.1 uncultured Eubacteriales bacterium
AAACTGATTATACCACATTTTTGCTCATATGGATTTTATTTTTTTACTTAAGTTGGGATATATGGGGCTTCGCCCCGTGTGCTTTTTGGTTACTTTTTGCACAACGCAAAAAGTGACAACCCGTTCTCCTTCGCAGGGAGTTTCGAGGTTCTGCAAACCTCAAATCAGCACACCGCAGCCGCAGCTTTGCACCGCAACAATTAAAACCTTTTTAAGGGAGTTTCGAGGTTTTTCAAACCTCGAATCAGCACACATAAACAGCCAATTCGCGCAAGCCCAATTAAATCCTTTTGAAACTTTCCTTTCGGAAAGTTTTGTCCCTGTCGGGACGGCACACTCCGTGTGCTTTTTTCCGCCTTACGGCGGTGCCTCTGCCTTGTTGCTGCCGCGGCAACTTCTGCCGCTTCAAGGCTGTTTTGCGGCTTCGCACACGCCTTATCGAAACAAAAAGAGCTTTTTTATTTCGACCGCCTCCACCGGGCAAAACTCTTGGCAGCAATAGCACTTGATACACGCTTTCGGCTTGATATGCGCCTTTTTGTCCGTCATTTCAATGGTCGATGCCGGGCAATTCCGCATACATGCCCCACACCCGATGCATTTCGCACGGTTGACGCGCGGCCGCGGCGCAAGCAGCTGCTGCAAACCGCCGCCGAAGATAGTCGGTATCTGCTTGACAAAGCCTCCGGCACTGGCGTCCGGACGCCGAAAGCGGCTCTTGAAGCGCTCAAGCGGTTCTCCGTCAAGCGTCAGCTCCGCGACGGTTTTCGGACAAAGACCGCGTTTAACGGCCGCCTTTACCGTGCCGACCTCCTCCGGTTCATAGCCCATAAGATGCGCCGCCGCAAGGTCGGACGCAAAAGGATTGACAGAAGCAAGCACCACACCGACCTTTTTGAGTGTTCCTTCGGTCGGGCCGTTGCCCTCCATGCCGATAACGCCATCGGTAATATTGATCTGCGGCGCGTTGACGAGGCACAGGTCACACAGCATTTCCGCAAAATCGGGCCGCCGCGGAAAGCGTGCGTGCTGCTCTGCTTTCTGCAAGCCCGGGATTGAACCGAATAGATTTTTGACTGCCGCCGACATCTCGCAAAGTGCATGGGTTTTTAAGCGGCAGATATTGACGATAAGATCCGCATTAGCAAGCGGAGTGATGATATGAAAGGTGTTTTTGGAATATTCCGGCAGATAGACTCTTTGATACGTGACGTCGGTATTGAGCGACGCACCGCTTTCATTGGCGGCTTTGCGCATACCGGTGGTATTATAAATGCCATCAAGAGCCGAAACGGTATATACGCCGCCGGGACTGTCGGCAATCGTGACCTGTGCGCCGCATTTCTTAAAATAGGAAGCGCAGGCGCGGATAAATGCCGGATGTGTCGTGATTCCGGTTTCCGCTTTGCGTTTTGCCACAAGATTGGGCTTCAAGACCACCTTTTTGCCGCAGAGAGCACTCTTTTCAATGGCATTATCGGCAAGAAGCGCGTCTAAAAGCGGAAACAGAACCGCGCTCACGCGGTTGTATTCGTAGGTATCAAGTGCGCGGACATAAACTTTATTTTGCGTGGTATCGATTTTGCGTTCCGGCAAAATACAGACTCCTTTACAGACATATTATTTCTTTCGCCCGATTTTGACGGTATGCTTGCGGTCATATTCGGCGATCTTTTTTTCCTCATCGTCGATGATCTCTTGCGTGGCCACGCGCATATAAAAGCCATACACTAAAATCGCCGTGTGGATATACCAGACGAGCTGGCACAGAAACGCCGCATATCGCAGATACGCTGCCGCACCGGTCTGTGCAAGCAGCAGGCTCACCACGCTGAACACGGCAAACATACACACAAGCACCCGGGCAAACCGGATTTTCTTTACGCCCTTTTCATAGCCGCACACGCGCGCCGTTTCTTCAAGTGCCGCATACAGCGCGGCATGAAAAACGATAAGCAAAACCGTATATACGGCATCGTCCGCATAGGCAAACCATGTATGCGAAAAGACGTCGAACACACGGAAAATTTTTCCGAGAAAGAGTGCCGTATACAATGCAAAATACACGGCAAGCAGCGCGGCAAAGCTGCGCGCAAGGCGGTATTTTTTTCCGTATATCGCAAGCTTACCGAGGCCGCGCCACATAAGGTACGCGCCGACGAGCATCGCCGGCGGCAGTACCTTGAAAAACAAAAGCGTAATATAGCCGGTAAAGATCAACCCAAAGCCCATGGTTTATTCTTTATCGCCCGATTCGATATCGGGAAGTCCCGCACCGCAGCATTTTTTATATTTTTTGCCGCTTCCGCACGGGCACGGATCGTTGCGGCCGACCTTTTCGGCAGCCGTCTTGCGCACCGGTTCTTTTCGTGCTTCCGGCTTGGCACTTCTGCCGTAGACGCTGTTACGGATGCTGTCCGAAGCGCGTACAGGTACGGCGGTCGGTGCACCTTTTAAGCCGGCACCGGTCTCACGCGGTGCGGTCGGTGCTTTGATTTGGGTGGTCGGGACGACCATGAGCATCATTTTGGCAGTCTGTTCACGCACGGAGACGATCATTTCATCGAACATATCGGCAGCCGCTCTGCGGTACTCGTTGACCGGGTCTTTCTGGGCATAGGCCTGCAAACCGATGCCGTCCTCCAAATCCTCCATGGCGTCGATGTGGTTGACCCAATGGTTATCCACGTTGCGAAGAAGGACAAGACGTTCGATCTGGCGCAAATCTGCCGGTGGGAAGAGTGTTTCCTTTTCGGCATATTTGGCGTGTGCGCGGTTGAGAAGCTCGTTTTCGATATCGCGTGCATCGATTTTATCCAGTTCTTCGGTGGTATACATAAAGTCCTCGGGACGGGTAAGAATGCCCAAGAAGTAGGCACGGAGCGAATCGAGGTTCCATTCTTCAGGCGTTTCGCCGTTCAAGAAGTTGCCGCAGGCATCCGTGACATAGCCCTCGATCATACCGATGATCTTATCATGCACATCCTCTCCGTCAAGCACTTCGCGGCGCTGCTTATAGATGAGCGCACGCTGGGTGTTCATAACGTCGTCGTACATAAGGACGTTCTTACGGATGGCAAAGTTTCTGCCCTCCAAATTCTTTTGGGCGTTCTGAATGGTATTGGAGAGAAGTCCGGAATCGATGGGTGTATCCTCATCAAGGCCGAGCTTTGCGACGGTATTCTGAATACGTTCGCTGCCGAACAGGCGCAGAAGATCATCTTCGAGCGACAGGAAGAAGCGCGAAGCACCCGGGTCGCCCTGACGGCCGGCACGACCGCGCAGCTGGTTATCGATACGTCTGCTTTCGTGTCGTTCCGTACCGAGGATGTAAAGGCCTCCGGCCTCGATGACCTTAGCGGTTTCCGGCTTGATTTCCTCCTCAAAGCGCGCCAAAATCTCGTTATAGAGCTTACGCAGTTCGAGAACCTCTTGGTCGTCGGTCTCAAAGTAACTTGTGGCGTTATTGATCTGTTCCGGCTCATAACCGAGCTTTTTCATCTCGTTTTTTGCCAAAAACTCGGCATTGCCGCCGAGGGTGATATCGGTACCGCGGCCGGCCATATTGGTGGAAATGGTGACGGCACCGAATTTACCGGCTTGGGCGACGATTTCAGCTTCTTTTTCGTGGAATTTGGCATTAAGCACGGTATGCGGAATGCCGTTGCGGTTAAGCAGTGCGGACAATTCCTCACTCTTTTCGATGGAGACCGTGCCGACAAGCACCGGCTGTCCCTTTTCATGGCACTCCTTGATCTGCTCGACGATGGCTTTGTACTTGCCGCGCATGGTGCGGTAGACCACATCGTTCATATCGTTGCGGATCATGGGTTTATTGGTGGGGATCTCCACGACGTCAAGACTGTAGATCTCGCGGAATTCCTCTTCTTCGGTGAGAGCCGTACCGGTCATACCGGAGAGTTTTTCGTACAGGCGGAAATAGTTCTGGAAGGTAATGGTGGCAAGTGTTTTGGATTCGCTGCGGATAGCAACGCCCTCTTTGGCTTCGATGGCCTGATGCAAGCCGTTGGAATAGCGGCGGCCGATCATGATACGTCCCGTAAACGCATCGACGATTAACACTTCGCCGTCCTTAACGACATAGTCGATATCGCGTTTCATGGTGCCGCGCGCCTTGATGGCGAGGTTGACATGGTCGGCGATGGTGACGTTTTCGGGATCGGACAGATTTTCGATTCCGAAGAACTGTTCAGCCTTGCGGATACCGTCGGCGGTGAGTGTTGCGGTACGCGCTTTTTCATCGACGATATAGTCGCCGGAAATATCCTCGTGCGATTCCTTGCTGTCTAATTCTTTAATGACATGGACAGTCAAAGAAGCGGCGAATTTATCGGCCTTTTTATACATTTCGGAGGATTCTTCGCCCTGACCGGAAATGATAAGCGGCGTTCTTGCTTCATCGATGAGAATGGAGTCCACTTCATCGACGATGGCAAAGGCATGGCCGCGCTGCACAAGATTATTCTTGTTGGTGACCATGTTATCACGCAAGTAATCGAAGCCGAATTCGTTATTGGTGCCGTAGGTGATATCGGCGGAATACGCGACCTGGCGCTGTGCCTGGGTAAGGCCGTTGACGATAAGACCGACGGTAAGGCCGAGGTAATTATAAACTTTTCCCATCCATTCGCTGTCGCGGCGGGCAAGGTAATCGTTTACGGTGACGATATGGACCCCTTTGCCGGTGAGGGCGTTGAGGTAGGCCGGGAGGGTTGCCATAAGGGTTTTACCTTCACCGGTTTTCATTTCGGCGATACGGCCTTCGTGGATGACAAGGCCGCCGATGAGCTGGACGCGGTAATGCTTTTTGCCGAGCACGCGCCAAGAAGCTTCGCGCACGGCGGCAAAGGCGTCGGGCAGGATATCATCGAGGGTTTCGCCTGCGGCGAGTCTATCCTTGAGCACTTTGGTTGTGCCGCGAAGCTCCGCTTCGCTAAGCGAAGCATACCGGTCGGACAACGCTTCGATTTTCGCGATGATCGGGGTCATTTTTTTGACCTGACGTTCGCTGCGTGTACCGAAGATTTTGGTAACAATTGACATTTTTTTATAAGTTCCTTTCAAGAAGATAGCAAATTGTTATACAGGATACATTATACACCTGTTTTTTTCATATGTAAATATATCTTATGAAAATTTAACAATTATTCGGCGGTTTTGCCATCAGATAAAGCCGCGAAGCGGCAGGGAATTGTTGCGGCGGCAACAAGGGACCGCCGCAAGGCGGAAAACAGCCGTCGAGGGCGGCGGAAAATGCCGCGAAGCGGAAAAAACAGCCGCCGAGGGCGGCAAAAGGATTTAATTTGGTTTGTGCGAATTTGCTGTTTGTGTGCGCTGATTCGAGGTTTGGAAAACCTCGAAACTCCTTTTGGAAAAGGTTTTAATTGTTGCGGTGCGATGCTGCGGCTACGGTGTGCTGGTTCGAGGTTTGCAAAACCTCGGAGCTTCCTTAAAAAGGTTTTAATTGTTGCGGTGCGAAGATGTCACTGCGGTGGGCTGATTCGAGGTTTGCAGAACCTCGAATCTCCTTTTGGAAAAGGTTTTAATTGTTGCAGTGCGATGCTGCGGCTGCGGTGTGCTGATTCGAGGTTTGCAGAACCTCGATATTCTCTGCAAAGAGAACGGGTTGTCACTTTTTGCATCGTGCAAAAAGTAACCAAAAAGCACGCGGGACTCCGTCCTGCGACCTCGATTCAAAGCTCTGCCGGAAGTAACTTTGCAAAAGTTTCCGGCGGCTCATGTCGAAACCGGTTTTGTCTGCAAAACGCCGGCGAAAAGGCTTTGAATCGGTGCGAAAGGGTAACTGTACTGCTAACGCAAGACCGTTGTTTTTCGAAAAAGAGTTGTTGTACTGCAAGCTCACAGCAGCAAGCGCTATTCAAAAAGGGTTGCTGCACGTTAGTTTTGGTGTAGTGCGAAGTCGGTGTCGTTGTGCGCTGAAAAAAGTTTTTTCTTTATCGGATAACTTTGCAGGAGCTGTAAAAGCTGTTCTTTTTCGCAAACCAAAAGTTTTCCATTTATAGAAAGCTTTACGAACTTCACTCAAAGCCGTTTTTTACGCACAAAAAATTTCTTTTGCATGTGCCTTTCTTCGCTGTCCATAAAAAATTCCCATTTTCACAAACCAAAAGTTTTTTTGCAGAAAGCTTTACGAACTGTCCTCAAAAGCCGCCTTTTTTACGTATAAAAAGCCTTTTATTCGCACAAAACCTTTCTGAATTGCCACCCAAAACAACTCTTTTTCACCCTCCGCCGCCCATTTCAACGTCCCTTAACCTACTGTTTGCGAAGAATACAGCTGTTCTTTTAATCTCCGCTCTAATTCCTTACGCTGTAAAGCCCGAACCTCGCACCGATTCAAAGCCTTTACGCCGGCGTTTTGTGGGCAAAACCGGTTTCGTCACGTGCTGCCGGAAGTTTCTGCAAAATCACTTTCGACAGAGCTTTGAATCGAGGTCGCAGGACGGAGTCCCGCGTGCTTTTTGGTTACTTTTTGCACGATGCAAAAAGTGACAACCCGTACTCCCTCGCAGGGAGCTCCGAGGTTCTCCAAACCTCGAATCAGCACACAGCAGTGACATCTTCGCACCGCAACAATTAAAACCTTTCCCAAAGGAAGCTTCGAGGTTTTGCAAACCTCGAATCACCACACACAAACAACAACCTCGCACAATCCAATTAAATCCTTCTGCCGCCTTCGGCGGTAATCTTCGGCGGCTTTTTGTGCTTTTTATCGAAAAAATTCTTAAAACCTCTTGACAAATTCGGATATTTTGTTAAACTACTCTTGACCCGGAAAAATTCTCTAACTCTGCCGGTGTCATATCCTGATTGATCTTGTATCAATGTATAGGAAAGGAACGGTGACCATGTCTACAATCAAAAATAAGGCACAAGACGCCTTCTATCTCATCGATGATGACGGCTTCTTAAACTGGGGCAAGCTCATGACCAGCTGGGACTACATAAGCGACGGCGAAGGCCCGAAACAAGCAATCCAGCCCGGCCGTTGGCTGCTCAACACCGACAAGGACGGCGAGGTCTATGTCAAACGCGACTGCAATGCGTTCGAAAACGGCAAAATGACCTACGAAATCCGCTTCGAAACCCTCGAGGGCGACGGACTTTACCTTGCATTCGGCTCCCGTACCGATGCTTTTCTTACCTTCACGGTCAAGGGCGAAACCCTCTATGCCGGTGAAACCGAAGTCGCTCCTCTGCCCTACGGAATGCATTACCTCAAAATCGGCTTCGACCTTACCGCAAATACCGCTTCCGTTCAGCTCGATACCAAGGATCGCGGCACATTTGCCTTTGAAAAGGCCGCTTTTCCCTTCACCTGCTTGCGTATCGGCTACGGCGAAAAGGATCGCGGCGCGGCTTATTTATACCAATCCAAGCTCTATGTCAACTATCTGTTCAACGACTACAACTTAAATCCGTATATCGGCGCCATGCCCGACGGCTATACCGTCAAAGCACCCAAAACAAGCTCGGTCGTCAGCGACAAGCGCGTTTCCGACTCCACGCCGTATACGTATATGTCCCACAACAAAAAGGGCGATACCACTGTTACCTATCATGCCTTTGATAAGGCTTCCGGCAAGGTCACGTTCGAAATGAAATACCTTTTGGAACAGGCTGACGGTAAGGTTTCCATTGCACTCTTAAAGGGCACAAAGCCGGTCATTTCGGTGTATGACGAGGGTGAAGAGCTGCACTGCTACTGCGGTCATGCGTTAAGAAAGCACCACAAGACCGTTTGGCAGACACTCCGCATGGAGGCGGATACCGATTCCGGCAAGGCAACCATCTGGCTCAACGGCAAAAAGACCAAGGTAGTCGATTTCGAAAACCCGGCGAAGTTCGTGGACGGCTTCCGGATCTCCTATGAAGCCTATAAAGATTCGCTTCTCATGTTCTCGGATATCATCGCCTGGGTCAAGCCCGAAGAACCCGAAGACTATGTCCCGGCACCCGTTGTTCCCAAAAAGAAGGGCGACTATGTGGTCGGCATGAACATCTGCTCGCTGTGGCGTGAAGGTTCGCACGCCGGCTGGGACTGCATTTCGCCGTATGACGATGTCAACACCGTTCTCGGCTTCTACGATGAGGGACTTCCCGAAACCTCCGACTGGGAAATCAAATTCATGGTTGAACACGGTATCGATTATGAATTGTACTGTTGGTATTCAGCCGAATCGCATGAACCGATCAAATCCACGCATCTTCACTATGCATGGCTCGACGGTCACTTTTATGCCAAGTATGCCGAATACGAAAAGTTTGCGCTTCTTTGGGAAGCTGCCAACTGCAAGCATCCGACCTGCCTTGAAGACTTCAAATACAACCTCGTACCGTACTGGCTCGACTATTTCTTCTCGGACGACCGCTATATGCGCATCGACAACAAGGCTGTTATGAGTTGCTTCGGCGTTGGGTGCGTCGAACACGACCTCGGCGGTCCGGAAAAGGTGCGCGAGGGCTTGCAGTATCTGCGCGACGAAGTCAAAAAGCTCGGCTACGACGATCTGATCGTCATGGGCTGCCACGCTGATCCGAATCAGTTAAAGAATCTCGGCTTTGACGCGTTCCATGCCTACCATTGGGGCGGCGACGGCTACAAATTGCAGACCAACATCGATTCCAACCTGGCAAATATCAAGAAGAACGCCGTTCACATCGTTCCGACCGTCAGCGTCGGCTTCAAAAATGTCGGCTGGGGCGGAAACCGCCGTCCGAACCTGTCCTGCCAAGATATGTACAACGGCTTAAAATACTGCATGGACGAAATTCTGCCGACCTACGAAAAAGGCACGTGGAAATCCAAAATGCTCCACCTGTCCACCTGGAACGAATACGGCGAGGGTACGTATATGATGCCGTCCGGCTTAAACGGCTTCGGCTATCTCGACGCGGTACGCAAGGCTGTCTGTGTCGATGAGCCGCACGAGGATATCGTCCCGACCGAAGCGCAAAAAGCGCGTATCGGCCATCTGCATCTGCCCGACCGCTACATTCTCTCGCGCACCAAGTATGACGTCCGTCCGCTTCCCGAAACCGACACGCCGGTGGCAACCTACACCTTTGAAACACAGGCTGATCTCGACAAATGGACGTTTAACAAGGTGACCGACCTTGCGATCAAGGACGGCTGTGTATGCGGCAAGGCGACCGAGCAGTATCCGGAAATGGAATTGAAGGACGTCGGCTTCGACGCTTCGACCATTGCCTATGCCAAAGCGGTTCTCACCAACCGTCACGGCGATTATAACGGCCCGACCGTTTGCTATCTTGCGTATGCGACTGCGCCCGACAAGAGCGATTACAGCATTCAGCACAAGTCCGCGTCGGCTTGGTGCAGCGATACGGAGCTTAAAGAATACCGCTTCGAGCTTGACACGATGCTTTCATGGTCGGATACCCTCCACGGTCTCAAATTCGTTCCGACCTATTCCGGCTCGTTTACCGTCAAGAGCATCACGCTGTACGCTTCGCTGCCGCACACGACGCTGTATGGCAAGAAGGGCAACGAGCTGCGCTTCGGCGATTATCTGCCGAAAATCGGCGGTGAGCTGTATGTGCCGCTTGACCCGAACAGCGGTCTGTACGGTTCGCTCGGCTACAAATACGAGTGGATCAAGAACGAAGGCCGCTTAGAGTTCTTCAACAAAGAGCACAAGATCACGCTTGTCATCGGCAAGGCCTATGCCGTCAAGGATGGCGAAAGCTTTACGCTTGTGCGTCCGCCGTTCTTCAAGGACGGAATCCCGACTATTTCGCTTACGGATCTCTGCACGTTATTTGATATTACGTACGAGGAAAAAGGCGACAAGGTTTTCTTAAAATAACATAGCGGCTCGGCCGTGACATAAAAATGCCCTCTTTGCGGTTTGGAAAAAGAATTTCCGCAAAGAGGGCATTTCTCTTAAAAAGAAATGTGAAAAACAGGTGTGTTACGGTTTTTTAATAGGTAAAGAGCTGTGCCCAGTACAGCGTGCCGCCGCTTTCGTAAACGCCGACGCCAAGGCGCGTGAACGAAGCGTTTAAGATATTGGCGCGGTGACCGGCGGAATTCATCCAAGCGGTCATGACCTCGTCGGGCGAGCTTTGACCGTAGGCAATGTTTTCGCCGGCACCGTTATAGGAAATGCCGTTTTCGGAAAGCACCGTGAAACAGGAGGAACCATTCGGACGGGTGTGCGAAAACGAGCTTATGATCTCCTTGGCACGGGTCGAGGCCGCACCGGAAAGCGCGGAATCGAGCTTGACCGAAGCAAGGCCGTTTTGGTTACGATACTTGTTGACGAGATTCAGAACGGCGTTTGCATAGGAGCTGACGCTCGTGTTGCCGTTGTCGGTCGAGTCATCCGGCTTTTCCGACGGCGTACCCGGCTTTTCCGAAGGGGTGTCCGGTGTTTCGGGTTTATCCGGCGTTTCGGGCGTGTCCGGTGTTTCGGGCGTATCCGGTGTTTCGTCCGGGCAGTCGGCATCCGGACAATCGGTCGAGTCGTCGGGCTGGTTGAAGTCAGAGTCGAAATCGTCATCCGGAATTTCCGGAGTAGCGGGACGGTCGGTCTTGATATGTTCAAAGAGCTTTTCGAGCAGTTCCTTTAAGGTTTCGGAGCTGCCGATATGACCGATATCCCCACCGGTTCCGATGTCTCCGAGATTCGGGAGGATATCCGCGATACACGAATTGTTTTTCACAAGATCCAAGAGGTCAGAAACAGAAATTTTGTCTGCTTTCACGTCGGCGGCACTTACCTGAGAAAGGGAAGCCGCGGCAATCAAGGAAGCAGTAACAGCGATTAACTTTTTCATCAAAATCTCTCCTTTCTGATAAAGATTATACGCCTTGGAAAACGCATTATCAAGAGCAGCTTTCTGGAAAACGAGGAAGCGTATGCCGGTTTTGCCGCAAAACGGCAGAAAAAATACCGCTCTTTTCCAAAAAGAACGGTATTTTTCCGGTTATTCCCTTGATTTACGGATTTTTCATGTGACCGACAGAGATTATTCCCGTCGATACTATGTTTTTAACCGCAGAAGCAGCAGAGTATGATGACAGCGATCAAGATGATAAGCCAAATGTTGTCGTCGAAAGCGTTTCCTAAGCAGCCTGCCATGAGTGACTCCTCCTATCTTTGTAGTTGACGGAGTGTTTTTCACCGTCTGTTGTATAGTATGCTATGACAGGAAAAATGTGCGGACGAAAATGCAGCCCACGCAAAAACGGCTGTCACGGAAAACCCGTGACAGCCGTTTTTCATTTTTCTTTCGGAGCTTATTGGATCGGCGTGATCGAAATATCCTTTACAAGGTATTCGACACCGGCTCCTTCGGAGAATTTGCCCCAGATCTGGAATCGATCATCCGCATTCGCGGTATAATTCTCCGGAACCTTCACGGTTTCCTCCACCGAGATCCAACCATCGCCCGACGAGCGGTCAGACTTGTTGGCAAACGTATGATTCGAAAGCCCCGGATTTTCGGTCGTTCCGTAAATAAAGTTACCGCCGATGATGGTATTCGAAAATTCCTTGCCGAGCATATTCTTCAACGGATACAGCTTGTAGGAAACCTTATAGGAGGCTCCGGCAATAAACTGCATTTTTACGTTTAAGTAGGTATATTGCTCTCCCTCCTCGACGCACTCGACCTTGAAAACCTTAGCAGACGCTTTGTCCGGATCTTCGGCAATCACGATTTGACCGGTCGATTCACTGGTCACTTCGATGCCCTCCGGCAGCTTTTCCACGTCGGTGATGACAGCCGAGGTCGGCTTGGTCGCCGTAACCTGCTTGATTTCTTCAGGTTTTGGCCGTTCCTTCGGCACATAGCCTTCGAGCTTATACAGGCGAATGTACGCTATTTCATACTTTTCGGCTGCGGCAAACGGGTCAAAACGAATCGTGGTAACATCACCCGTCCACTTGGAGCAAGTCATAAGATTGAAGGAAACCTCCACGATTTCCCCCTCATTGGTGAATGCCGGGATCTCGTACAAGCTGGAAATGCCCTTTGCGGCTTCCCAGTTTGCGCTCTGCCTAGTCACGAAGAAGAACTGCGGCGTATGCTTTTCAAGTCCTTGGCGATAGCGTACACCGATAACACAGACCTGATAGTCATTTGCGTCGAAGGAAACAGAATGATAAACCGACGGGTCGCCGTTGGTACCGGTTGCGGTAAGCGCGCCGTTTTCAATCGTAAGCCCGGTGCTGTTGTGTGCGCTCCACTCCATGGTATCCGAAGCATTGTTGAAAATCCATTGGTTTTTGTCGTTCACCTCGAGAAGCTTGCCGGCGGTCGTGTCAGCCTTGGTGCAGTAAACGTAATCGATATCGACTTCGGACTGTGAGCCGAACGGGTCGAAGCGGATACCGGTGATCGTGCCGGAATACAGGGTGTTGGAGGCCATTTCGAAGACAACCTCAACGGTATCGCCGTCTTTTTTGCCTTCAATGTTATATTTGCCGTTGACGCACTTGTCAGCTGTGTATTTCGTGCTTGCAGCTGTTACGAAGAAGAGCTGCGGACCGCCGGTTCTGACCGCTTCATTAAGCTTAACGCCAACCGTGATTTGGTTGTAATCGGTCGCCTTATAGCCGACTGCATGATAGATAGCCGGGTCGCCGTTGGTGGATTTCAGGTGTAAGAAGCCGCCCGAAACGGAGGCCGAGCTGTTCTGGAGCGTCCAGTCCTCCATTTCGCCGTCAATTGCGAAATCCCACTTATTGGGTTCGCGCGAGATCATCATTTGGTATTCTTCATCGGTACCGGCTTGAACGGCGATGGTTGCGCCCTTCATGGTGTACTTCCAGCCGATAAGGTCACAGAATTTCTTCATGTGGAATACCGGAAGTCCGTCGCGGAGTTTGAACGTATAGCCGAGAGCTTGTTCCTTGCCGTCGACCGTCACCTTATCGCTGCCGACCGTGAAGACGATGGTCTTTTCATCAACAGTCTTTAAGGTGAGCTTGCCGGCATCACGGTTCCATTCGTGATAGAGACGGAGTGCGGCATAGAAGCCTCTGCCTTCGTCTCTCTGACCGACCACTTCATAATCGCCGTCATCAAGCACCTTGATCTTGAAGGTGAACGAAAGCTTGGTGCCGTTGACCTCGACCGCCGGTGTGGTGGATTCGTCCTCAGTCGGGAAGTTCATGAATTCGATAAGGGAAATTTCAAACGAACCGGCCTTGGTCTGCGGATCGATACGGAAGCCGGTAACGAGTCCCGTCCACTTCGAGCAAGAGGTCATGTTGATGTAGTAATCGACAAACTTGTCGGTTTCGGTGATTGCAGCCGTCTTGTACTTGGTGTTATCCATGGACGTTTCTGCTGCCGTTGCAAAGAAGATCTCAAAGCTTGCCTTTTCGCTGTTCTTCATGCGGATATGGAGAATCGGAGCATCTGCTGCATTGAGTGCTTCAAAGTCCTTCGCGGCAATCGCATAGTCGCTAGCCGCGCTTGAACCGGTGATCGCGCCGTTCTTGACTTCATACGAGGAAAGTCCGTGATTTGCCTTCCACTTGCCGGCATCCTCAGCCTTGGACATATCGTAGCTGCGGACAGCAACGAGATCCCTTGCGGAAAGGTTGGAATCATCTTCAGCCGTGTCGGATTTTTCAAACTGGAACCAACGGATGACCGAACGGTGCGGCGGATAAAGGTGGGTGACGCGGTCGATCTGATCGGCCGTTGCGCGCACGTCAAGTGCCGTGTGGTCGCTCGTGTCGCCGGTGAAGGTCAGACGGATGTTTTCAAGGTAATCAAAGCCGATGTTCTGCGTCGGCAGGACATACGTACCTTCGGAATACTCGTTGGTGGTGGAAACGATGAGCGTGTTATCCATCCACGTGCCAGTATTCATTTCGGAAAGCTCTTTCTTGATCTCTTGGCAGACCTTCAAATGGTCTTCCTTGGTGATGATCGGATCACGCGAATGGTTGCGTCCCACATCGTTGAAGCCGATGGAAACGGTCGGAATGTGATGGCTGCCGGCTGCGTGGGCGCTTTTAAGGTCGGTGCGGTTGCAGTTGATCTGATGCTCGGCACTGTAACCGTTGGGACCCCAATGGTAACCGTAGGTCGCGTCGTAGCCGAGATCCTTTATACCGGAATAGGTACCCGCGGGGTTTGCGCCCTGCGTCGAAGCAAGAAGGATAAGGCCGTCATAGCCGATCTTCTTAAGCTCCTCGTTCATGAATTCAACAGCCTTGCGCGTACCCTCTGCGCCGCCGAAGGCCTTTTCAAAGTTGCTCCGGTTCCAAATCGTGAGAACCGCCTTGTTGTCAAGACGCGCATAACGCGGATCGGAGAAGTAATATTCCATCCAATAGTTCCAGATGTAATCGCGGAACTGTTCGAATGACGTGCAGTCCTGACCGTTGTTTTCCCACATGATGCAGAAATCGACAAGGTCGCTGTACTTGGCCATCATGTAGCCGTCGTGGAGCGCATAATACGAATGGCGCATCTTCTTGATCGGCTCTTTAACATTGGCACTCGGGCAGTACCAGCACGCGTGCATGAAGTCGATGCCGTGTTCGGCAAGCCATTTCAGCTCCCAATCAGCCGTCTCGCGCAAGCCTTCGTCGTAGTAGCCGATGTACGGTTCAAATTCCGGGAAGGAGCTGACCGAATCCCAGCCCTCGCCGGAATGTTGGTCGCGCCACAGCCAGCACACGTTGACGCCGATGTTGTAATCCTTGCTTTCGGCAACCTGCGGATAGGACGGATAGTCGTCATGGTCGATGATATTGCAGATCTGAACATCGTCAAACCACATAACGGCATCGGTCTTGGGCGCAAAGCTTACGGTAATACCGTCAAAGCTCTTGTCGTTTATCGCAATGGTCGCTTTCTTCTTGCCGTTGACATAGATGTCGGCTGTTCCGGCATTCGTGTCAGCCTCGATATGGAGGTTCTGCCATACGTTGGCGCGGAAATCGTTGACCATGTTGTCGCCGACATAAATTTTGCCGTCGCGCGTTTCAAACGTAATGGCCTTTTCACCGCCGGAGGTAAGAGAAACGGAAGCGCCGTCGGTCTTTTCCGGAAGAAGGATCATGGTCTCAAAGCTGATTTTTCCGGCAATCGGCGTGAACGAACGGGAGGCCGTCGAGGTTTCGCCGGCTTTGGTCTCGCTCTTGACGCTGACAAGGTCATAGCCACGCTCGGATTCGGTTTTCGTGAGCTTCCAATCGCCGGTGACGTTCCACATGGCAGGCGCGTCGCCCGTGCCCTCGGCAATGAAGTGTTCACTCAAAGCATAGTTCTTCGAAAGACGGGCGTTGTACAGCTTAATATAGCCCTTGCCTTTCTTTTCCGTGCCGAGAACAAGGCGCGAAATATCGCCGTCGCCGACTTTCACGGTGCCGCAGTCGGTGTTGTTCAAAACGAGGTGCGCCGTGCGGTTGTCAAGGTCGATATCCATAACCGCCTTGAAGCCGCCCGAAACTTCGGTGGGAACATCCACCGTCGTGGCTTTTTCTTCAGCACCGACGAGAACCCATTTGCCGTTCTTGGGCGTGATGGAAACGATCTTGTTTTCGTCGTCATCCTCAAACGCCACATAGGCCGTGCCGTCATCGGAGAAGGCACCGAAATACAGCTCTAAATGCAACAGTCCGTCGCGCTCGGTCTTAAACTTGCGGATCAGAGAACCGAAAGCTGTATCTGTCGTGTCATTGATATACGAGCGGTATGTACCGGAGGTGTTGAAGAGGTCAGCGCGATAGTCATAGTCCCAGCCGTTGGCAAGACCGGTCGGGCCGTTTTCGCTCATCATATCAATGATGTAATACGCGTCGGAAAGCGTGCGGACAGCCGTTTTATCAAAGGATTTCTGCACACGCTTGTCGGCAAGCGCGATACGGACAGCCATGGCTGAAATTTCGCTGCGAAGCAGCTTGGAATCCGGCGCAAACGTGCCGTAGTTGTCGTTACCGGTCAGAATGCCGGCACGGTAAAGCTTGAATACCTTTTTGCCGTAGGACGAGCCTTCACCGACGTCGGGAAGCGACTCGACCGTGTTGATTGCCGGCAATTCGCCGCATACATCGGCAAGCAATTCTGCCATTTCGGAACGCTTGATGGTGCGTTCATAGTCCTCGTAGCGGCCGTTCTTTAAGAAGCCGTTTGCGATGGCGTAGTTGACGTACTTTGCGTACCATTCGCCGGACGCATCGGGAATGGCCTTTGCGTTCAGGTTCTCGTAGATACGTGCGGCAATGGTGACACCCTCCGCAATCGTGAGTGTGCCGTTCGGGCTGAAGGTGGTGGCACTGTCGCCCTGCATGATGCCGTATTCGTAGGCATCCTTAACGCTGGCAGCGTACCATTCGCTTGCCGGAACGTCCGTGAACATACCGTCTGTGTAATCCTTGCTCTTGGCAAAATCGGCATGAACGCCGGTGGCAAGAACAACGGAGGCGGCAAGCGACGCAGCGATGGCTATCAGTTGTTTCTTCATTCTTTCTTCTCCTTTTCGTTTAGGGACTGTCGAAAAGCTGACAATTCCCCTGTTTGGTATGTTTATTTTAACATATTTCTTTGCAAAAAGAAATTGACAAAGTGCACGAAATTCATGTTATTTTTTGTTTATTATAGCCAAATTTTTTGTTGTTTTCCTTTTGTTTGTTTTGCTTTGTGATATCTTTCGCTGTTTTTTAACAAAAAAACAATCGAATCACACAAAGACGTTCTGCCCGTTCGAATGTCATTTATATAGACAGCGGAAACGGGCGGCACACAAAAAGAGCTGCCGCAAAAGCGACAGCTCTTTTTTAGGAGTGTTGGACGAATTTACGTCAATTATTCGATGATGATATACGCGATACCAAATTCTTGAGCTGCATCGAACGGGTCGAAGCGCAGACCGGTAATGGTATTTGCGAACTGGCCGTTTGTGGTAACGTTCATAACGAAATCGGTCACGCCGTTTTCGTGTTCGGTACTCTTTTCAGCCCTGACAAATCTTTCTGCTGCCCAACCGCCGGACGGTGTGGTGAAGAAGATACCCTGTGCCGGAGAAGCCTTGGTGGGATCCCACTTCAAGCCGACCGTGATCTTCTTGACTTCCTTGCCGTTGAGCTGACCGACCATATCGGTTAAGTAAACGATCGGGTCATTCGACTTACCGGTAGCCCAAGCCACGCCGTCTTTCACGGTCATCTTCTGAGCCGTGCAGTTGCCGAGCGTGCAGGCAGCGGCGATATCGTCTGCGTAGTACTTCTTCTTCTTGGATTCGATTTCAGCCTCGGTGACAACTCTCTTGCGGTTAGCCGGATCGGCAATACGATTGACGATTGCGGCGATTTCGGCACGGATAATGTTCGTTTCCGGCAGGAAGTTATAGTTATCATCCGAACCGATAACGATACCGGCGTTGTAGAGCTTGAGAACGGCACTGTAAGCGGAATCCTTCTTATCAAGATCCGGTACTTCGGTGAACATGTTCATCTTGTTGTAGAACTCGTTCGGAAGTGCCTTGGCCATGATTGCGGCGACCTGCTTTCTGAGAGCCGGAACGTCGTATTCAGCAAACTGGTTGGTCTTGATGATGCCTGCGCGGACAGCTGCGTCAACGAACGGCTTGAACCATTCGCCTTCGGTGGCTGCCTTCGGCAGAGTCTTTTCGTTATAGATGTAGTTGAGACGAACAGCAAGGGTAATTGCTTCTGCGATGGTCACAGAACCGCTCGGTTCATAGGTCGTAGCGGAGGTGCCTTCGACGAAGCCGAGCTTGTAAGCATTGGCAACTTCGGAGTGGAACCAGTCGCTTGCGGTGACATCGGTGAACGGCATAGCGTCCTTATTGACAACCGGGAAGTTGACCTTGGCACCGCCGGTGACAGCATCCATGCTTTCCGGAACCTTATTGGTGAAGAGGATCCAGTCGATATCGATGTTGCCCTTCACATCGCCGTCAAGCGAGAAGAACATAGCGGTGATGGTGTCCTTCCAGCCTTCCTTGGCGCCCATGTCGTATACGAGCATGGTGTAATCGCCGTCGCCAAGCTTCTGGGTTTCTGCGTTTGCTTCGGAGAAGCCCACGCCATCGCCGTGGAAGTAGATACGGAAGTTGTTGTTGGAGAGGCCGGACTGTTTTGCCTTGATGACAATGTACTTGTGCGTTGCTGCATCGAGAGCCAGCGCGCCGGTGAAGTAAGCCGGGCTGTCATTCGAGCCGGACTTTCTGCCGAGAGACTGGAGCGTGAGAACGCTGGAGTTCATGCCGACAATGTTCATCTGACGAGCGTCTTTGAAGAGATCCTTTTCATAATCTTCTTCGAAGTTGAAGAGGATATCGCCTTCTTCCTTGGTTGCGGAAAGAACGGTCTTAGCGACCTCGCCGCCTGCGGTGATACCGCCGACTTCATACTGTTTGCCGTCGTTCTTGACGTCGGTAACCGTACCGTCGTAGCCGTAGTTCTTGTTTCCGCCGGAACCGCCGGAGGAGGTCTTGCCGCTGTCAACCACTTTATTGGCGGTTGCGGTTGCGGACTCGATATCAGTCAGAACGATGCTGGTTGCCTTATAGTTCTTCGAAAGGATAACCTTCGAATCAACGATCGGTCTTGTTACATTCGAAAGGTCGATGACGGCATAGCCGTTACCGTTCGTTTCGGTCGTGATGGTCTGTTCGTTGCTGTTTTCGTCGGTGTAGACGAATTCAACACGAACGCCCTTCTTGTTTCCTACCTTAACGAGAACAGCGCTCTGCGATGCTTCGATGGAAGGAATCGTGTAAACATTGTCGCCGGTTTCATCATCCGGATTAATGTCTACATTCTTATCCCAGACAGCGTACAGGGTCACATCGCCGGCAATGCCGAAGGTGGTCTTGACGTTGGATCTGTCGGTCGGGGACTTCGACCAGCCTGCAAAGGCATAGCCTTCGCGAACCGGTGTTTCGGAAACGGTGAGCTTGCCGCCCATGGAAACTTTTCTTGCGGTCGGCATGTTGGTTACGGTGTCCGTGGTGTTCTTGTCGAACGAAACGGTCGGCGAACCGAGAACCGAAATGGAGGAGATGCGGAAGAGCTGACCGGTGACCTTGCACGGGTCAAGATAAATCTGTACGATTTCCTTTGCCGTTCTCCACTTGCCGGGCGTGGAGGTGGAGTCTTTGTTCATAAAGTCGAAGGTGAGGGACTTAAAGTTATCGAGTCCGTCAAAGGCAGGCCACAGGGTCATGCTTTGCGCTTCGGCATAAGCAAAGCCGTCTGTTTCATAACCCATGGTCTGTTCTTCGCCGTTTGCGTTGATGAACTTGGTCTTATAGAAGATCTTCGTGCCGCAAGGAGCCGTGCTGGACATACGAACGATGACCGTGGAGTATTCCTGTGCATCGAGACCATGTTCTCCATTATCAAGACTCAAAGGCATATGGATACGGTAGTCGCCGACAGTCGGCTTGACTTCATCGTAATCGTCACCGCGGCCGGTAACGTTGGAGGAAAGCTTTTTATTGCCGTTGGTACCGTAGGTCCAAACAACACCGTTGCCCCAAACGGCATAAACATCGACGTTCTTGCCGGAGGGAACCAAAACGGAGGAAACGAGGTCGGCGGATTCATCGGAGGTTGCCCAGCCTAAGAATGCATAGCCGCTCTGGCTTCTGGTCGGCATTTCGTTAGAAAGTGCCGTCGTGCCATAGCCTTCCTGGACCTCCGGCAGGCCGGTTACCGTGTCGGTCGTGCCGGGATGGTAGGTGATGGTGCCTTTTTCTGCCTGATTGGTGATCTCAACGATCTTGGAAGCGGAAACTGCCGGGTTGTAGTTGGACGTGCCGCTGATACGGACAAAGCCGTTTCCGGACGGAACGACGCGGCCGTTTTCGCTGATGGTTGCATAGTTTGCAGCCGGATTCGGCGTGAACACGCCGTCGGCATAGTCGCCGGATTCGATCGACCAAACGGCGGTCATATCCGGAAGCGTGATGTCGCAGATAACCGAAAGCTTATACTGGGTGGTTCTGTCGGCCTTCTGGATGAAGTCCGGGCCGGAGATCTGCATAGCAAACTCGTAGTAATCGATGGTAACCTCGAGGGACTTGGAATACATATAATTGTATTCGGAGGTTGCGGTTACCACAACTTTACCGTTCTTGATCGGCGTAAGAACACCGGTCTTGACATCGATGGTGGCAACGTCCGTGTTGTCAACCGACCAGGTAACGGTTCTGTCGGTAACGCCTTCGTCCTTCGTAAACTTGACGGAGTACGGAACGGTTTTGCCGTCGATGAGGTAGAGGGTTTCGCCGACGATATCATAGTCGAACGCAGCGAATTCTTTCGTAATCGGGAAAGAAACGGTAGCGGTCAAAAGACCGGTCTTTTCATCGTATGAAGCGGTTGCTTCCTTGCCGTCAACCGTTACTTTGGTGTCCGGAGCGAAGCAGTTGCCGGTGAGAGCCTTCGGTGCAAGCGTGATGGTTGCGGTATACGGCGTCAATTCATCGAAACGTCCGTTTACGGGAGCCGGGCTCCAGGAGATGGTCGGCTGTTCGCAGATACCGGTGGTTTCGGTAAGGGTCGTCGGAGCGACTTTACCGGAAACCGGAGCGGTAAGACTGGTGAGCTCCACAGTCTTGGTGGCAAACGGCTCAGCCGGAATGAAGTAGAGACCGCGGATAGCGATGGATCTGTTTTTTTCCTGGAACGGGTCAAAACGGAGGTAGCGGATGGCATCGGACCACAGACTGTGCTTATAGGTCTCGATATAACCGAGCGCATAGCCGTCAGTGGTAACTTTGTTTACCTTGCCGCCGATACTTCTTTTCCCATCTGCACCTTCGCCGGCACGAGCGAAATACAGACCTTCGAATTTGTAGCCGTCGCCGACACTGATAGCACCCTCTGCGTTGTAGGTGGAATCAAAGATCAGGTACATACCCTTGTAGAGTCTTGCCGGGAGAGAAATCTTGGAGGTAGCATAGATAGTATCAAAGCTGCCCTCACCTTCATGGGCTATAACAACGCTGTCTCTGTAAAGCTCCGAGCGAACAACGGAATTCGATACGTCGAACTTGTCGCGGTTGTTCTTAACAGCGAAATCGTAGTTGACGCTGAGAACCGGATAAAGGGTCATATTGCCCTTGATGGTCTGCTTGCCGTGGAGAACGTCTTTCCACTCGCCGGTGGTGGACCAACCGTTGAAGTTGAGAGAAGAATCGGCAGGTGTTACGTTTTCGATCTTAGCGAAGTCGAACATGTCGCCGACAATGACCTTCACAACAGGCATCGGCGTGGAAAGTCCATCGGATACAAGTGTGAGCGTATAGGTATCTTCGGAAGTAACATAGTTCGGGGAGATAACCAACGGGCCGGTCTTGGAGACATCGACCTTTTCGCCGAATGCATAGGTGTTGCCGAACTGGTCGATCCACGGTTTTTCTTCATCGAGCTTCCAGCCGTCGCTTACCGGTACATACGGGTTTGCGGCAGCCAAAGTGGTGAAGCCGTCATCCATATAACCGCCGTGCGTTGCGGGATCGGAAGCACCTGCGGGAAGGTTTGCGGCTGTTCCGGAAGAATAGGTTACATCAATTCTCTTATAGAGTGCAAAATCATCCACATCATAGGTGGTGACAAGATTGCTTGCAGGGTTGGAATAAATGGTGACGCCTTCAATGTTGCTGTCGCTGACCTTGTTAACGGTGAATTCAAACTTGACATCCTTCCAAGTCTTGGAGCTGTCGATAGGAACATTGTGGTTATAGCCGTTGTCATGGATGCCGATCTTCGGATTGGAATACGGCATACCGACGAATTCGCCGTTTACCTTGGGTGAGTTAAAGGTAACGTTGAAGTTTAAGCCGCCGCTTACATCGCCGGTTAATCTATAACGGCCGGTGAACTTATAGGTAGCGTCTTTTTCAAGACGAACGTTCACCTGCGTGTGCGGCCACTGACTGCCGTTCTGGGTTCTCTGCAAACGGGCATAGTGGTTGCCGTCTTCCTCTTGGGCACGGTCAACCATAGCATATTCGCTTCCGGTAAAGTACGGGAAGTAGCCGCCTTCGGCATCGCCGGACGGGATGAGGTTGTCGTAACCGGCAAGAGTATTGTCGGAAATATACTTAACGGTCACTTCCGGCAGGATCAGCATCGACTTGCGGTCTGCCGTCAGGATCGTGGTACGGGAATATGCAAAGGAAACGGTCGCACCCGCGAAGACAGAAGATGCACGCGGATATACGATAAGGGTATCGTTTTCTTCGTCATATTCCACAGCCGAAGCATTGGCGAGATTCAGAGCCTCCAGGGTAACAGAGCCTGCATCGAGCTTCACGGGGAGCTTGTAGTAAGCACCCGGATAACGGTAGTCAACATCAACGGTCTTGCCGGCATAACCGGAAGCGCCAGCTGCGCTGACCGTACCGAATTCGGAGGTATCGAGCCAAACAGCCGTGAGGGTGGTGGCTTCGGTAAACGAAACGGTTTCGCCGCACTTATATTCGTTGTTTTTGCTGTCTTTCCAGCCGACAAGCAGGTTCTTCGGACGCTTTACTTCAGCGGAGGTCGGGAGCTTGAGCTCCTTTGCTTCGCCTTCGTTGACGGTGTAGGAGGTCGGAAGAGCAGAGGAACCGCCGGCAAAATCGAACTTCACGTCAAAGGTTCTTCTCTGCCAGAGGGCATAGAAGGTCTTGGTCTTTTCGGAGGTCAGCTCGGACAGAACGACCGTATAGGAAGATACTGCTTCGTTCAAAGCCGCGTCGCTCGTCAAGCCCCAGCCCATGAAGTCGTAATAATCACGGGTAAAGGTGGTCTTTTCGGGAAGCGCAACGGTTGCGCCGGTCTCGGTTTTGATCGAGGCCTGGCTGCCGGAGCCGCCGTTTGCATCAAACAGGACGGTTGCGGGCATCGGGATTTCTTCGAGCTTCACGTTGTCGAGCGTGTAAGTAGCCGTGAAGGGATCCTGCGGATCCTTGAACAGAGCGTACTGAATCTCAAACGGGGTCTTTCCTTCGTCAAATTCGACCTCTGCCGTAACCGTGCCGTCTTCGGTCACGCTGGTTCCGGACGGAAAGAGCGAGTAGGACGTAAACTTGCCTCTGTTGTTGTTTGTACCGTAGTACACATAAAGCGTATAGCCGCCTTCCGGATAGGTATCGGCGGCAAAATCCGCAGATATACGGTAACGGCCGGCAGGAAGCACATCTTTCGTTACTTCAAAAGCAACACGGCCTGCGATCCAGGCGGTGTCTTCGGGAACGAGGATCTGCATGGCTTTGCCCTCGCCTTTATTGACGACGGAAAGCTCTGCGCCGCCGAGCTGGTTTTTCAGCGAAACGCTTTTGGGGATGACGCCGTCTTCGAAATCGAAGACAAGCGGAAGAACAAGATCTTCAGCCAGAGAGGCTTTGTCTTCCTGTTCTTCTGCGGGAAGAGTTGCATAATCCGCACCGGTTTCCACGTCGTAATCAAGATCTGCCGCGATTGCCGGGAAGCAAAACGCCACAGACGAGAAAATCGTCGCAAGGCACAGGATTAAGCTGAGCATTTTTTTCATGTGGACTGCACTCCTTTAATAGTATTATGTACTCACTCCGGAAAGCCGTCCGCAACAAAGCTTCGGGTACGTATACAGACAGCTATCCCTATAGAATTACGACCATATTATACAACAAAACAAAATTCTTGTCAATAGTTACAAATAAAAAACCCAAACAAATCTTTTAAATCAGCATTTTCTACACACCCACACAAAATGTACCACGTTTTTTTCTTTTGCCACTATATTTTGTGTGCATGTCCTCTTGCTTGGCGAATGTTTTTGTGCACTTTGAACAAATAGAATCTTATAGTCTTGTGTAAAGCTCCGAAGACAGAGCCAAAAACTCGGAAAGCTCCTCCGCCTCAAGCGGACGCTGCGCCACAAGGGCAAGCAAATACACCTGTTTGGCAAGCTTTTCGGTGAGCTCGTCCTCGTTTCCGTCGGCAACGCGCTTTTCGAGCTTTTGGGTAAGCGGATTGGAGAGGTTGAGCGAAAGCGTAAGCTCCTGCGGAAGACCGGCGCTCATGCCGTTTCCGTACATTTTCATCATATCGGCAAAGCGGCGCGCTTCCTCGGAAAGTCCTAAAAATGCCGGAACGGTGGTGTCTTTGAGCGTTTCGCAGGTGATTTTGAGGTGTTCGCCCTTATTCAGCGTCTTTTCGAAGAATTTGGCGAGTTTTTCGTTGTTTTCCTTGTTTTCTTCGCGGTTTTCTTCCTTTAATATATCGCTGACGCCGCTGTCCACGCGGACGAATTTCACGTCCTTCAGCTTTTCGTCGGTCTCCGCGTGTTCGACCGCGCTGACAAACTGAATGTCAAGCAGCTTGTCCAGCTCCAAGATCGGCACGTTCTGCTTGTCGAACATGGCGATATAGGCCGCCTGCTGCTTTTTATCGTCGGTATAGTAGACTTTTTTGTCGAAATGCTCGTTCGCATCGGCATATTCGGCAAGCGTCAGATATTTGCCGGCGGTCGTCTTGTACAGCACGCTGTTTTTGACCTTTTCGAAGAATTTCGGATCGCGCACACAGCCGTATTCGACGAACAGCTTCACCGCGTCCCACATACCTTCGTATTTTTCGCGCTCGGTGCCAAACAGCGCATTGATCTTATCGCCGACCTTTTTGACGATATGCGCCGAGATTTTGGACACATAGCCGTTGGTCTGCAAATAGCTGCGCGAAACATTTAACGGCAGCTCAGGACAATCGAGAACGCCCTTTAACAATAGCAGATATTCCGGAATCACTTCCTTTATGTTGTCCGCCACGAACACCTGGTTATAGTACAGCTTGACCTGTCCTTCGTAGTTGCCGAATTCGTTCTCCATTTTCGGGAAATACAAGATTCCCTTGAAGTTGAGCGGATAATCGGCGTTGATGTGGATCCAGAAGAGCGGTTCGCGGTAGTCGTGAAACACCTTGTGATAGAATTCCTTGTATTCCTCCTCGGTGCAGTCCTGCGGACGCTTGAGCCAGAGCGGATTGGTGTCATTGATGGGCTTGGGTTCCGGCTTTTCGGCAGCTTCTTCGCCTTCTTTTTTCGGCTCTTGCTTTTCGGGAAGCTCGTTAAAATAGATCTCCACCGGCATGAAGGCGCAGAATTTATCGAGGATTTCCTTGATTTTGAAGGCGCTTGCATATTCTTTTTCATCGTCATTGATGTGCAGAATGATGTCCGTGCCGCGCGATGTGCGTTCGTCGCTCTCGCTCATCTCGTAATCGCCCTCGTCGGTGCCTTTCCAAAGCACGGCCTTGTCGTCATGCCACGATTTGGAGAGAATTTCGACCTTATCGGCAATCATAAATGCCGAATAAAAGCCGAGACCGAAGTGACCGATGATGCCGCCCGTGCCTTCGGCTTTGGCGTCGGCGTCGGCTTTTTCGTACTTTTGGATGAAATCGACCGCTCCGGAAAGTGCGATCTGATTGATGTATTTGTCGATTTCCTCGGCGTTCATGCCGATGCCGTTATCCGAAAACGTGAGCGTGCCGAGGTCGTTGTCGAGCGTCACGTCGATGCGGTAAGGCGCACCGTCCGACACGGTCTCACCGAGCGAAACAAGGCGTTTGTGCTTGGTGATTGCATCACACGCATTGGACACAAGCTCGCGCACGAAAATGTCCTTGTCCGAATAGAGCCATTTTTTGATGACCGGGAAGATATTTTTGGTTTCGACGGAAATGCCGCCTTTTTTTACTTGATTTTCACTCATAAAATCAGACTCCTTTCAGGAAACAAAAGTTCCTTGATTTTGATTGCTTTATCATTGTAGTCGAAAATTTGCGTAAAATATGGAGGTTTGTGTTAACAATTTGCGCTGTAAGTGTCGAACACATACAAAGCGTCCGCTTTTTCCGAAAAAATTCCTTTGCGCACAGGTCTTGACTTCTTGCGTGAAAAGCGGTATAATTACACTAAGGATATTGTTGCCGTTTTCAGGCAATGCAGCCGTATTTTTTCGGGAAAGAAGGACGATATGCATGAAAAAGACCAACCGTTTCGGCAAGCGCATCGGCGCACTTTTGGCTTCTGTCTGCCTTGCGGCCGGCTTTTTGACCCTGCCGTCCTCGCAGACGCTTGCGCTTTACAACGATGCGGTTTACGATTCCTACAAAAACATGAACCGATCGGAGAACGCTTCGGGCGCGGCGCGGTATGTCGTGCCAAACCTGTACCGGCAGGATGCTTCCTACACCAACGTCAAATCCTTTCCGCTTGTGGTAAGCGGCGGTGTGAGCTATGTGCCGCTCGATATTTTTGCGCTTTATTCGTATTTGGAGGTCGTGTACGGCAGAATTTCGTACAGCTTTTATATCAACAACACCAAAAACGGCCGTTACATCGCCTTTGACATTGACAACGGCACCACCACCACCGACAGCGGCGAAACGCTCGACATTGAATCCAAGCTGTTCTACCGCACCTATTATGTGCCGGCAAAGGATGTCTGCGGCGCGCTCGGCCTGAACTTCGAGTTTTACGACAACGCCGACGACGGCATTTGCGCCGCACGCATTTCCGATTCCAAAGCCAAATATACTTTAGCCGAGCTTGTCAAAATGTACAGCCCGACCAAAAAGCCTTCGGCGGAAGACACCTCGTCCGACGATAACAAAACTCCCTCGCAAGACCCTGACCCCAAGCCGGACAATCCCGTCATTTCCGACCCGACGATCCTGCCGCCCGACAAGACGGACGACGACAAGCCCGATCCGCAGCCGCCCGAAAAAGAAGAAACGCCGCCGGAGGATCCTTACAAAAATGTTGCCGCACGCACACTCTATCTCACCTTTGACAACATTGGCGGAAGCACCGACGGAATTTTGAGCGTTCTTCGCACAAGCGGCATCAAAGCCACCTTTTTCATGACGGCGGAGCAGATCTACGCCTATCCCGACACCGTGCGGCGCGTGGTTGCCGACGGACATACGCCGGGACTTCTCATTTCGCCGACCGACGGACAAAATGTGCTGACCTCCGAAGAAATTCTCGCACGCATCACGGAAGCGCAAGAGGCACTAAAGCTTGTCACAAAAGCCAAAACGCGCTTGCTTCGTTTAACAGACCGCACCAAAGCCCTGGAGGAAAACGGCTTTTTCGAGGAGGCCGCCGCACACGGCTATCGGATCTACCGCTACACTCTTGACAGCGGCGACGGTGCGGGACGTGCGCAAAGCGTGTTTCAAGCACTCTGCACGACGCTTGCCGAGAACAAGCCAAAAGCCGCGCAGACCTATCATGTCCGCTTCGGTTCACACGCCGTCACGGCAGAGGTCTTGACAAAGCTGATTAACTTTTTTGCCGACTATACACAGTTCAGCATTCGCTCGTTTGACGAAACAACCCTGCTGCCGTGACCGTACGGCACAGCCAGAATACAGACCGGAGATGAATTCATGGAACAGAGAAAAAAACGCATTCTCATCGTTGAAGATGAAAAAAATATCGCCGATATCCTCGAATACAACGTCCAAAAGCAAGGCTATGACACCGATGTCGCCTACGACGGCGAAAAAGGGCTGGCACTTGCGCTTTCGGGCGGCTTCGACTTGATCTTACTCGACGTGATGCTGCCGAAAATGGACGGCTTTGAAATCTGCCGCCGGGTTCGGGAGCGTCTTGATACGCCGATTATTATGTTAACCGCACGCGAAGAAGAACGCGATAAGGTGTTCGGTCTTGAGCTGGGCGCAGATGACTATATGACAAAGCCGTTCAGCACAGCCGAGTTGTTGTCGCGCATCAAAGCCAACATTCGCCGGTATTCCGGCGAAGCGGTGGTGCGTGCGGCTGAGGAAAAGCCGGAAATTATTCAGATAGGCGATCTTGAAATCAACTGTTCGGCCTATTCGGTCAAGAAAAAGGGCAAGGAGATCTCCCTTTCCAAGCAGCAATATGAGCTGTTAGTCTTTTTAGCGCGCAACCGCGGCAAAAAATACCGTCAAGAAGCGTTGTTGAAGGAAGTTTGGGGCTATGATGACTATTACGGCGAAGTCCGCACGGTGGATGTGACCGTCACGCGGCTGCGCAAGCAGATCGAGGACAATCCGTCCGAGCCGCAGTATATCAAAAACAAGCGCGGCATGGGCTACTACATCGAATAGTCCGCATAAAAATACGCACGCGTACGCACGCGCGCGATACGTGATAATCGATAACATCGATAACAAGGAAGCCGACACCATGAAAAAACAGACTGCAAACGTCCTTTCTCTCTCCTACGAAAAATCGCTCTGTCCGGAAAACGCCGTCCTTTGCGGCGCGGATGAAGCCGGCCGCGGACCGCTTGCCGGGCGTGTCTATGCCGCCGCCGTCATTCTGCCGGACAACTATGCCGACATTCCGGAGCTTTGCGGCTTAAACGACTCCAAAAAGCTCTCCGAAAAAAAGCGCGATGCACTTGCCGAAGCCGTCAAGGCGCACGCCGTCGCCTATGCGGTGGCCTTCTGCACCGTCGAAGAAATCGAAGAGTACAACATTCTCGGCGCGGCGCTCCTTGCCATGACGCGCGCGATCGAAGGTCTTGCCGTGCCGCCGGATTTTGCGCTCATCGACGGCAACAAAACGCCGTCGCTTGCCATTCCCTGTCGGGCAGAGGTCGGCGGCGACGGAAAATGCCCGTCGATCGCGGCAGCCTCAATTCTTGCCAAAACTGCCCGGGACGCCTACTGCCGCGAAGTTCTTGACAAGACCTATCCTGCCTACGGCTTTGCCGTCCACAAGGGTTACGGCACCAAGGCGCACTATGCCGCCATCGAAACGTATGGGCTGTGTCCCGAGCATCGGCCGAGCTTTTTCAAGAACTATCGGCAAAAGCACGGGAAAGACCCGTCTGACATACAATGAGTAAAGAAAGCACGCGCAAGCGCGGCAACAGCGGCGAAGCTTTTGCCGCAGACTATTACGAAAAGAACGGTTATCGGATCCTCTGCCGCAACTTCAAGGGCTCACACGGCGAAATCGACATCATTGCCGAAAAAGACGCATATATTGTCTTTGCCGAGGTGAAATTACGGACGGTTTTATCCCAAAAACCGGCGGAAGCGGTCGATCCCGAAAAAATGTTGCATATTGTTAATACGGCAAATGAATTTTTATGCGAATATAGGGACAATACTTATATAGCGTCGTTAAAAACACGGTTTGATGTTTTTGAAATCCTCGCATTTGACGGAAAACCGAAGTCGTATCAGCTGATAGAAAACGTAACCGCTTAAAACTTGATTTTCTCCCTAAGGCTCATCCTTAGACAAAGGAACTGTATGAATTATTTTGATCTGCACTGTGACACTGCTTATGAAATGTATACGCAAAAGCTGCCGCTTGACAAAAACACGCTTGCGGTCGATTTGGACGGCTTTGACGCGTATGAACGCAAGGCGCAAATCTTTGCGGTATGGTCGGAAAACACCAAAAGCGCCGGCGATGTATACGGCGATTTTTTTGCCATACTCGATTACTTAAAGGAACAGATTGCCCGAAACGAAGACCGTGCGGTTTTATGCACCGACAAGGAAACGCTTGTGTCGGATGACCGCCGGTTAAAGGTGATTCCGTCGGTGGAAGGTTCGCGGTTAATCGAAAACGATCTCGACCGCCTTGACATTTTACGGGAACACGGCGTGCGCGTATTAACACTTGCCTGGGGCGGCGAGTGCGCCGTTTGCGGTGCGTATGACACGGATATCGGGCTGACCGATTTCGGCTACAAGACCGTAGAACGCTGCGAAGAACTCGGCATTTTGCTCGACGTATCGCATTTGTCGGAAAAAGGGTTCTGGGATTTGGCAAACGTGGCCAAAAAGCCGTTTATCGCGTCGCATTCCAACGCGCAAAGCATTTGCAACCATGCGCGGAATTTATCCGACACGCAGCTTCGCACCATTCTTTCGCACGGCGGCATCGCCGGAGTGAATTTGGTCGGCAAGCACCTGTCGCGCACCTTTGAGGATGCGGACATGATTCCCGACAAGGAGGCCGCGCTTGACGCGGTATCCAAGCATATTGTCCATTTTATGGAAAAAGGCTGTGCCAAGAGCGTTTGCTTGGGCTGTGACTTAGACGGCACGCATCCTCTTGCCGGGCTTGAGCGTGTGCGCGACATTGCCGCACTCGGAAGCTATATGAAGGCGCACGGCGCTGACGACAATTTGATTGATGATTTGTTTTACGGCAACGCTTACCGGTTTTTTGAAAAAAATCTGTAAGCGCCCGGCGCGGTTTTTCCCGCGGCGGGAAAACAGCCGCCGAAGGCGGAGAGAATCGCCGCCAAGAGCGGCGAAAAGCACGCAAGGCGTGCTGCCCCGATAGGGGCAAAACTTTCCGAAAGGAAAGTTTCAAAGTTTTTTGCCCTACTTTTTGTACTTTACAAAAAGTAGGAAAAAGCGGCGAAGCCGCAAAAGGATTTAATTTTGTTTGCACGAATTTGCTGTTTTGGTGCGCTGATTCGAGGTTTGCGAAACCTCGAAGCTCCCTTAAAAAGGTTTTAATTGTTGCGGTGCGAAGATGTCACTGCGGTGCGCTGATTCGAGGTTTGCAAAACCTCGGAGCTTCCTTAAAAAGGTTTTAATTGTTGCGGTGCGAAGATGTCACTGCGGTGCGCTGATTCGAGGTTTGCAGAACCTCGGAGCTTCCTGCGATGGAGTACGGGTTGTCACTTTTTGCGTTGTGCAAAAAGTAACCAAAAAGCACACGGGGCGAAGCCCTGCGACCCACGATTCAAAGCTCTGCCGGAAGTGATTTTGCAGAAATTTCCGGCGGCACGTGTCGAAACCGGTTTTGCCTGCAAAACGCCGGCGTAAAGGCTTTGAATCGGTGCGAAAGGGTTACCGTAGTGCAGACGCAAGACTGATATTTTTCGAAAATGAGAAGGTGTACTGCAAGCTCACAGGACGTTTTCGCGGATGAAATTTGCAGTTGCTCGTTAGCTTTGGTGCAGTGCGAAGTTGAAATTTTAGTATGCTGAAAAAAGCTTTTCTTTATCGGATAGCTTTGTATGAGCTGAAAAAACAGCCCTTTTCCGCAAACCAAAAGGTTTGCGTTTACAGAAAGCTTTACGAACTGTCCTCAAAAGCCGCCTTTTCACGTACAAAAAGCCTTTTATTCGCACAAACTTTTCATTTTTTCCACCCAAAACAACTCTTTTTTGCCCTCCACCTCCCATTCGTACCACCCTTAACCTACTGTCCGCAAAGAATACAGCTATTCTTTTGCTGTTCGCTTTAATTTTGTGCTGTAAAGCCGGAGCGTCGCACCGATTCAAATCATTGCCGGCGATACTCGAAAAATTGCAGATTTCT
>CAKSCV010000030.1 GCA_934444645.1 uncultured Eubacteriales bacterium
ATTATACCACATTTTTGCTCATATGGATTTTATTTTTTTACTTAAGTTGGGATATATGGGGCGAAGCCCTGCGACCCGCGATTCAAATCTCCGGTCGATACATGATTTTAGCGATAGTGACCGGCCATCATCATGTAACCGGCTATGCGGAAAGCTGCGGCGTTGCCGGGTATCGCCGGCTGATTTGAATCGGTGCGAGTTTCGGGCGTTACAGCGTAAGGATTTAGAGCGAACGACAAAAGAAGAGCCTTATTCTTTGCAAACAGTAGGTTATGGCCGGGTGGAAATGGGCGGCGGAGGGAGAATAAGGGATGCTTTTGGTGACCATCAGGGAAGGTTTGTGCAAATGAAAGGCATTTTTTCAGCTCATGCAAGACCAACCGATAAAGAAAAGTCTTTTTTCAGCACAGCAAAACTTCAACTTCCCACTGCACCCAAATTAACGAGCAGCTACAAATTCTATCTGCGAAAACCTACTGTAAGCTTGCAGTACAAAATTCCTTTTTCGTAAAAATATCAGTCTTGCGTCAGCACTACAGTTACCCTTTCGCACCGATTCAAATCCTCACCGGCGATACCCGGCAAAGTTGCAATTCCCGGCATCGCCGGTTACTTGATGAACGCCGGTCATTTTAACAACAACCACGTATCGAGCGGAGATTTGAATCGAGGTCGCAGGACGAAGTCCCGCGTGCTTTTTGGTTACTTTTTGCACGACGCAAAAAGTGACAACCCGTTTCCCCTTCCGGGGAGTTCCGAGGTTTTGCAAACCTCGATTCAGCGCACCAAAACAACAAATTCGCACAAACTAAATTAATTCCTTTTGAAGCTTTTCGTTTGCACGAAAAGCTTGCCCTATTCGGGGCAGCGCACCTCGCGTGCTTTTTCCGCCGCCACAGACGGCACTATCCTTGTTGTTGCCGCAACAATTTCTGCCGCTTCGCGGCTTCTCTCTGCTTTGCAGAAAGCCTCATAAATCCCGCATAAATTTCCAAATCCAGCCAAATACTATACACTAAGGAAAGGAGCCGCTCCGATGAGAAGAACCAAAATTGTTTGTACCCTTGGCCCGGCAAGCGATAACGCTGCCATGCTCAAAAAACTGGTTGCCTGCGGCATGAATGTCGCTCGCTTGAATTTTTCACACGGAACTCATGAAAGCCACCAAAAGGTCATTGATACCTTTAAGAAAGTGCGAAAAGAATCCGATCAGCCGATCGCGCTTATGCTTGACACCAAAGGACCCGAAATCCGCATTAAAACCTTTAAGGACAACCAAAAGCCCATTCTTGCGGAAAACGATGAATTTGTTCTCACGACCCGTGAGATCGAAGGCGATAAACATGCCGTTTCCGTTTCCTATGCCGGTCTCCCGTCGGAGCTGGTTCCCGGCAACCGCGTCTTGATCGATGACGGCCGCATCTGCTTGGAGGTCGTTTCCACCACGGATACCGATATTCTCTGCAAGGTTCTTGCCGGCGGAGAAATCAGCAGCCGCAAGGGCATCAATATCCCTTATGCGCATCTCGAAATGCCCTACTTAAGCGAGCAGGATAAGGCCGACCTTGTGTTCGGCATCCAAAACGACGTCGATTTCGTCGCAGCTTCCTTTGTCCGCTGCAAACAGGATGTCATCGACCTGCGCAAATTCCTTGATTATCACGGCGGCCATGCCATTAAAATTATTTCCAAAATTGAAAACATCGAAGGCATCAATAACTTCGACGATATTCTCGCGCATTCCGACGGTATCATGGTCGCACGCGGCGATATGGGCGTTGAAGTGGAATATGAACGTCTGCCCGGTATCCAGAAAAAATTCATCAAACGCTGCTATAAAGCCGGCAAAATGGTTATTACCGCTACCCAAATGCTCGAAAGCATGATCCATAACAGCACGCCGACCCGTGCCGAGATCACCGATGTTGCCAACGCCGTTTTTGACGGTACAAGTGCGGTCATGCTGTCCGGCGAAACCGCGATGGGCGACCATCCGGATCTTGTGGTGAGCGTTATGGCGAAAATCGTCTGCCGCGCCGAAACCGACTATTTCGATATGCAGATGCAGGATGACGGCCCGTACGTCATGGATACCAAGGATAAAACCAACGCTATCTGCGACGCTGCCTGCACCACGGCGCGTGACCTCAACGCCAAAGCCATTATCGCCGTCACCAAATCCGGCGAAACGGCACGCCGTGTGTCCAAATTCCGCCCGGTCGAAGCCATTGTTGCGGCAACGCCCGAACTCAAGACCTTCCATCAGCTTTCGCTTTCATGGGGCGTTCTTCCGGTGCTGGCACTCAACCAGGATAACGAGGAAAAGCTGTTTATGCACGCGGTCGATTGCGCCAAACAGACCGATATCGTCTCCAAGGGCGATACGGTGGTCATCACGGCAGGACTTCCGCTCAATACGCCCGGCACGACCAACCTTTTGAAGGTCGAAACCGTTCGCTGAAACAGAATACCGCTTTGTGCGCAGGGAAATCGACCGGTTTCTCTGCGTTTTTTTGCGGAAATGCGCGTGTCCAGACCCGAAAGCCGTAAAAAGTTCCGCGTTTTTATACAAATTTTACCGTATATATACACCGATCTTGCATGAAAATGTAGTTTTTTTAGCTTACTACTTGACAAAAGCCGAAAATGTGTGTAATATATATCCTATAATATAAAACCATAAGGCTTTATATTAAAATATCTTGCGCATCGCGCAAATTGGAGGAATTTTTATGAAAAAACTCTTAGCGGTTGTACTTGCAGCGTGTACGGCTTTTGCGCTCGCCTCCTGCAATAACAATGCCGACAAATCCTACACCTCCGGCAATACCGAGTATGTCATCGGTTGCACCGGTCCGCTTACCGGCGACGCCTCCAGCTATGGCATTTCCGTTCAGAAGGGCGCTACCCTTGCCGTTGATGAAATTAACGAAAACGGCGGCTTAAACGGTGTTAAATTTAAGTTCGATATGAAAGATGATAAAGCCGCTGCCGCTGATGCCGCTTCCGGCTATGATATGCTTTACGAAGCCGGTATGCAGGTTTCTTTGGGTTCCGTAACCTCCGGCTCCTGCGCTTCCTTTGCTTCCAAGGCTGTGAAGGATAACGTATTCTTTATTACGCCGTCCGCTTCCGCCGCTAATGTCATTGAATCCGGCAAAAACGCTTTCCGCGTTTGCTTCGGCGACCCGGATCAGGGCGTTCTTGCCGCAAATGAAATCAATGAAAAGTATGAGACCGTCGGCGTTATCTACGATACCAGCGATCCGTATTCGTCCGGTATTTACGAAGCCTTCAAGGGCGAAATGGAAAAGCTCGGCAAGGAATATTCCGTGCAGACCTTCGACGCCGAAAACAAAAAGGACTTCTCCACACAGGTAGAAGCTCTCAAGGATTGCGACGTTATCTTCCTTCCGTTCTACTACACCGAAGCCGGTCTTGTTGCCAAGGCTTGCGTTGCCAAGGGCTCTGACGCCGTTCTGTTCGGCTGCGACGGCTTTGACGGCATCGACGGCCAGATCGACAACTCGGTAACCAACCTTATCCGTTACATCACCCCGTTCGACGTTAACAGCACCGATGCAAACGTTGCGGACTTTGTCAATGCGTACAAAGAAGCATACAGCGGCGAAGCACCCGACCAGTTTGCCGCTGACGGCTACGACGCCGTTTATGCTATCTTCAATGCAATGCAGAAAGCCGGCATCAACGATGTAACCATCAGCGCTTCGGATCTCTGCGACAAGCTTATTCCGGCCATTACCGCTGACGACTTTACCTACACCGGTGCTACCGGCACCATGACGTGGGACGCAAGCGGCGCATGCAACAAGATCCCGACCATCATCGAATTGCAAAAATAAGCTTCGGCTTGACAAAGGCTCACATATAAGCACGGTTTGCACCCGTAACTTACGAACGAAGTGCCGCCGCCGAAACGCGGCGGCACTTTCGCAAGTGAAGTATATTTTGGTTTTTTTCGGCGAAAGATTGTTTCGCCGTTTTGCCGTATGTATGGCAGCCGGCCGTTTTTTCGAAACGGAGCGGTTTCGCATCCTTTCACCGGAAAAAATCGAAATATCCATTGAAACACAGGTGTACCGGCTTTTCCTAATATGAATGTACAGATAGGCAGGAGATTTTAGTATGATTACCTTGATAGACGGACTGAGCCTCGGCAGTATCTATGCCCTCATCGCGCTCGGTTATACCATGGTGTACGGCATCGCCAAAATGTTAAACTTTGCGCACGGCGACATTATCATGGTCGGCGCATATGCCATTTTGGTTTCCATGATGACGACCCATTCGCCTTTGGTCGGTGTGATTGCTTCGATCATTGTCTGTACGCTTCTCGGTGTGCTTATCGAAAAAGCAGCCTATAAGCCGCTGCGCGGAGCCTCACCGCTTGCCGTGCTCATTACGGCGATCGGCGTCAGCTACCTCTTGCAGAGCTTGGCACAGCTGATTTTTGAATCGAAATCCAAGCCGGTTCCGGGCTGGAAGTTTGCGGATATCCCGTTTTTGAAGCATTACGGCATCAGCACGGCGGCAGTGGTTACTTTGGTTGCCGGCGCAATCATTATGGTCGGCTTAACGGTGTTTATCAACGTCACCCGTACCGGACGTGCCATGCTTGCTGTTTCCGAAGACCGCGGTGCGGCTATCTTAATGGGCATTAACGTCAACCGCATCATCACCATCACCTTTGCCATCGGTTCTGCGCTTGCTGCCTTTGCCGGCATGTTCTACCTTTTGCAGATCCCGAACGCCGAACCGACGCTCGGCGCCATGCCCGGCATCAAGGCCTTCACGGCGGCGGTCATCGGAGGTATCGGCTCGATTCCGGGCGCTATGCTCGGCGGCATTTTGCTCGGCGTTATCGAAAAAATCTGCCTCAGCATTCCGGCACTTGCACCGTATACCACGTCCTTGGAATTCAGCCTGTTAATTGTAATTTTGCTTGTTCGCCCGACCGGTATCTTGGGCAAAAAGCGCAGAGAGAAGGTTTAATGAAGCATGGCAAATTACTTTACGAACTTAAAGAAAGACTTGAAAATCAAATACTCCGTCAACTATCTGTTAGTGCTTGTCTTGCTCGGCATCGGCTTAGGGATGTACTTTACCGGAAATCTCGAAATGTCGTATGCAACGCTCTTTACGCAGATCGGCTTCAGCATCATCCTTGCGGTTTCTCTGAACCTCGTGGTCGGCTTTTTGGGCGAGCTCAGCTTGGGACATGCCGGCTTTATGTGTATCGGCGCGTATGTCGGCGGCAAATTTGCCCTCTTGCTCGCGCAGACGATTCCCAATAAGTTGATCGTTTTGATTCTTGCCATGCTTTTCGGAGGCCTGCTTGCCGCAGTGTTCGGCTTTATCATCGGTCTGCCGAGCCTTCGTCTGAAAGGCGACTATCTTGCCATTGTGACGCTCGCATTCGGCGAAATCGTGCGAAACATTTTCAAAAACCAGTCGTTTTTCGGCGGTGCAAAGGGTCTGCAAACCGGCATGATTCAGTATGACGATCGCAGAAACCCGCTGTTGTTTGTCGTCACCTTGGCGGTGGCTCTTATCATGCTTGTGCTTATCCAGAACTTCATCCGTTCGAAGCATGGCCGTGCGGTTACCGCTGTGCGTGACAACGAAATTGCCGCCAAAGCCATGGGCATCAACGTCACGTTCTACAAGCTGTTTGTCTTTATTTTGGCTGCCTTTTTTGCCGGTATTGCCGGTGTTATTTACAGCCACTATACCGCAACGGTGCTCTATTCCTTCTTCTCGTACAACTATTCCATCGAGATTTTGGTTATGGTGGTTCTCGGCGGCATGGGCAGCATCACCGGTTCGATTATCGCGGCGGTTCTTATTCCGATCATCAATTACCTGCTGCAGCACTATGTCCCGGCAGAGCTTGCCGCTTTGCGCTATCTTGTGTACGCCCTGGTGCTCATCGTCATTGTTGTGTTCAGCAATGCACCGGCCTTGCAGCCGTTACGCGATAAGTTGCGCATTCCTGAGCTGTTGAAGAAGCTAAGAAGGCATCAAAAGCACGACCCGGCGAAATTCAAGGACGACGAAGCCTCGTGGGACCGTGTGCCGACCAAGATTCCGATGGATGCCATTTTGACCACGGATATCAATCCGAACCGCACGAATACCGGCAATCCCGATATCGGCGAAGCCAAAGGAGGTAAATCCAAATGAGCGCACCCATGTTAAAAACGGAAAACCTCGGTATTACCTTCGGCGGCTTAAAGGCGGCACATAACGTCAATATCACCATCGAAAAGAAAGAATTGTACGGTCTTATCGGCCCGAACGGCGCCGGAAAAACGACCGTGTTCAACCTGCTTACCGGCGTGTATCAGCCGACCTTCGGAAAATTTTACCTCGACGGCGAGGATCTGACCGGGAAAACCCAAGAAGCCATCAATCATAAAGGCATCGCGCGCACCTTCCAAAACATCCGCCTGTTTAACAATATGACGGTCATCAGCAACGTTATGGTCGGCCTTCATAACCGTCCGGAATATCGCTGCTCGGCGGCGGAAAGTATGCTTCGTCTGCCGATCCACTATGCCAACGAAACGCGTATGCGCGATAAGGCAAAGGAGCTGCTCGACATTTTCGGGCTCAAAGAAGAACGCAACATTCTGGCCTGCAATCTGCCCTACGGCAAACAGAGAAAGCTCGAAATTGCCCGTGCGCTGGCTACGGCACCAAAGCTTTTGCTGCTTGACGAACCGGCTGCCGGCATGAACCCGAACGAAACGGCGGAGCTTATGGATACCATCCGGCTCATCAACCGCGAATTCGATATGACGATTTTGCTCATCGAACACGATATGAAGCTTGTTTCGGGTATTTGCGAGGAAGTGACGGTTTTAAACTTCGGCCAAGTGCTTGCGGAGGGCGAAACCTCCAAGGTTTTGAATGATCCGAATGTCATTACCGCCTATCTCGGCGAAGACGAGTAAAGCGCGAGAAGGAGGAAATGAAATGGCAATGCTTACAGTCGAAAATTTACAGGTTTATTATGGCATGATCAACGCCATCAAGGGCGTTTCGTTTACGGTCGATGCCGGAGAGATCATCGCGCTTATCGGTGCAAACGGTGCCGGAAAGACCACCATTCTGCACACGATCACCGGCCTTGTGACGCCGCGTTCCGGCTCTATCGTGTTTGAAGGGCAGGATCTTTTGAAAACGCCGGCACACAAAATCGTTTCGCTCGGTATGGCGCACGTGCCGGAAGGCCGCCGCATTTTCCAGGAATTAACGGTGTACGACAATCTGCGGCTCGGCGCCTTTACCCTGCATGACAACAAACGCTATGAAAGCAACCTTGCGTATGTGTACAAGCATTTTCCTCGCTTGGAGGAGCGCAAAAAGCAGATCGCCGGCACGCTTTCCGGCGGCGAGCAGCAAATGCTTGCCATGGGACGCGCACTTATGTCCAACCCGAAGATCATCTTGATGGATGAACCGTCCATGGGTCTTTCGCCGCTTTTGGTGAATGAGATTTTCCACATCATCCGCGAGGTGTCCGCCGACGGCACAACGGTGCTGCTTGTTGAGCAGAACGCCAAAAAGGCGCTTTCAATCGCCAATCGCGCGTATGTGCTTGAGACCGGCACGATTTCGCTGTCCGGCAACGCGTCGGATCTGATGGGCAATGAACAGGTGAAAAAAGCCTATCTCGGCGAATAATTCGAAACAGAACAAAAACCGCCAGACGTATCGTCTGGCGGTTTTGTCTGCTTAAAAAGCGTGTTTTTGCAACCAACAGCCTTTCCGACACGCTCCGTGCGCCACCTTCCCTTACACAGGGACGGCAACTGTCGCCGCAGTCGTGGCAATAAACGCCGGTTGCGGTGTGCTTTTCCGGCTCTCACAGCAAAAGGAGCTGTCTCAGCTCTGCTGACTGAGGGATTGTTATAAATCTGCACCAACAACCCTTCCGGCACGCTCCGCGTGCCACCTTCCCTTGCACAGGGACGGCAAACTCTGTCAGCGCACACAGCTTTGCCTAAAAACCGTTCCCTAATTTTCAACTTTCAATTGTCAATTTTCAATTTGCTTCGCCGCCCGTACCTTCGACAGCGGCCGCGCGGCTTCATCAAGTACGTAGCACCGCAGAATGCCGTCGCCTGCAAGGCCGGTCAAATCAACTTCGGCTGATGCTCCGGCTGCGAGCGGTTCTGCAAGCACCTGAAAGCGTAACGGCTGTTTTCCGGAAAACAGCCCGCCGATCAGCGTATCCGTGCCGCCTGTGCCGGAAAAATCGGTCACGGTGACCGTTATGCCTCCATCGGTACGGCGGTCGATCGGCGAGAGAAACCGCGTGCTTCCGAGTTCCTGTGCCAGTGTTGTCAATAACGCACCGGCATCCAAGATTCCATAGCCGAAGTAATCGTCGCGTTCGGCACCGTTCAAAACCGATTTGTCTGCCGTTTGTATCAGAAGCTCCTTGAAATGCGCCGGCGTCAGAGTTTTGTCCGCCGATTTTGCCAAAGCTGCTACCGCCGCCACATACGGCGCGGAAAACGACGTGCCGCTGACCATAGCGTAGCCGCCGCCGGCAGAGGTCGTTTCGATTGACGAACCGGGTGCGGCGATGGTCACCTTGTCATTGTGCCGCGATGTGGAGGAAACGGCATAGCCGTTTGATGTCTGCGTGAGATTTGCGACGCTGATCACGCCGTCGTAGCTTGCCGGATAGGCATACAGACTGCCTTTGACCGGGTCGTTTCCGTCATTTCCGGCGGCTGCCACCACGATGATGTTGCAGGCAAGCGCGTTCTTCACGGCTTGCTTGACCGTGCGGCTGGCCATGTCCGTGTCCGAATTATAGCCGAAGCTCATGCTGATGACATCCACGCCAAGCTCGATGGCACGGTTGATGGCTCCTGCCACATAGCTGTTCTTGAACTCGCTGGAACCTGCTACCTTCAGCGGCAGCACCTTGGCGCGATGCGCCGCGCCGACAACGCCTTTTGCGTTGGCAGCTGCACAAATAACGCCGGTCACCTTGGTTCCGTGACCGACCGTGTCGGTCAAATCGTCCGGATCGGCTGCTGTGACACTGTTCGGTTTGACAAAGTTGATGCCGGGCAGGAGGTTTTCCGCAAGATCCGTGTGTTCGTAAATGCCCGAATCGAGCACCGCCACCGTCACTTCGTTGCCGTAAAGGCCGAGATTCCATGCCGCTTGAATGCCGGTTGCCGTATGCGCCCATTGCGAAGAAAACTTCGGATCCGCCCCATAATCGTAGCCATACAGCGTGACATAGTAGTCCGGCTCGCTGTACGACAGCAAGCCCTCCCTCTCAAACAACTCCACAAGCGCGTCATTTTCAACGGTGAACAGCGTCTCGCCGCCGTAAATCGGGTCAAGCGCGGCGGCAGGCTCTTCGCCGTCGTCGGCATACAGCACCGGGAGCGCATCCAACAGCTGCTTGGCACGCGCGGCAGCCGCATCATCCTTAAAGCAGACGATATATCCGTCATAGGCGGCATCTGCCGCTGCGGCAAACGAAAAAATACAAAAGCAAACGGTCAAAAACGCCGCTAAACGCATTCGGATCGGTTTCATGGCGCACCTCCGTGAAAAAACCGTGTATTTTCAAAGCGGTTTCGGATATTACAGCCCAAGCCGCTTGAATCGGGCAGTTCAATATAACCAGTATACCACAGTTTGACTGTTTTTGCAAGAGCTTCACGGACAAATCCGGCGGGAAAGGTTTTGCCGCGTGTTTGCCGCGCCTTTGCCGGGTGGCTTCGGAGAGCGTGCAAAGGCTTTTTAAGCCGTAAACGCATAAAAGCACAGACTATGTGGTTTCATAGCCTGTGCCTGCACGGTTTATAACCGACTTATGCTTTTTGTTGCTTATTTTCGTTTATTCATCAAACAGATTGGTGATGTCTATGATAACATCGCTGCCAACCATGATATCCATGGTTTCTGCTTTAACGAAATCTAACTCGGGAGAAACGTACTTTTTCATAAAAACATAGTCCTTTCAATTAAAATGAATTCAATGGAAATGCGCAAGTTTTATGCTGATGTTTCCATCAGACACCGCGTGCAAAAGCTCTCTCTCCTTTTTTACTATTATAGCGGCTGTTTTTAATCGATATGTTGTGCAAATGTAAATTTTTTGTTATTTTACCGAGTTTCTTCTTTGCAGCGGCGGAAGAACTTGAAAGAAGATACATTTTAACATAAACAGGTTACAAAAAGCCATTGCCAAAATGACCGGAATCCACTACAATACAACTGTAAAAGCTGCGGCAGAATTTGCGAAAACAAACAAAAATTCAGTGTATAAGGAGATAAAGTATGTTAAAAATCACTTTTATGGGAGCCGGAAGCACGGTATTTGCCAAAAACGTTCTCGGCGACACGCTGCTGACAGAGGCATTACGCGAATGCGAAATCGCCCTTTATGACATTGACAAGACGCGTTTGGAGGAATCCGAAATCGTCATCCGCGCCATCAACAAGAAATACAACGCCGATCGTGCCGTTATCAAGACCTATCTCGGCACGGAAAACCGCAAGGAAGCACTGAGAGGCGCACGCTTTGTCATCAACGCCATTCAGGTCGGCTTATATGACCCTTGCACCATCCTTGATTTCGAAATCCCCAAAAAATACGGCCTGCGTCAGACCATTGCCGACACGCTGGGTATCGGCGGCATTTTTCGCGGCTTGCGCACGATTCACGTATTAAAGGACTTTGCGGCTGATATGCAGGAGGTCTGCCCGGAGGCATGGTTCCTCAACTACACAAATCCGATGGCGATTTTGTCCGGCTATATGCAGCGGTATACCGGCGTGAAAACAGTCGGCCTGTGCCACAGCGTGCAGGGCTGCACGAGGGGCTTGTTCCGGAATTTGGGTATTCCCGAGCGGCATGACGCTATCGGAAGCGAGTTGATTGCCGGCATCAACCACATGGCATGGCTCTTAGAGGTCAAGGACAAGAACGGCAACGATCTGTATCCCGAGATCCGCCGTCTTGCCAAAGAAAAGAACAAGGAAAAGCACAACGATATGGTGCGCTTCGACTATATCGACAAGCTCGGCTACTATTGCACCGAATCGAGCGAGCACAATGCCGAATACAACTGCTTCTACATCAAGTCGCGCTATCCGGAGCTCATCGAAAAGTTTAATATTCCGCTTGACGAATATCCGAGACGCTGCGTCAACCAGATTGCGAACTGGGCAAAGCAGAAGGAAGAGCTTCTCGGCGGCGGTGATATTGAGCATACGCGCACGCATGAATACGGCTCGTATATTATGGAAGCCATGGTGACAAACAAACCGTACAAGATCGGCGGCAACGTGATTAACACCGGTCTTATCGATAACCTGCCGAGCGATGCGTGCGTGGAGGTTCCGTGTCTTGTGGACGGTTCGGGCGTCAATCCCACACACGTCGGACGGCTTCCGGTGCAGCTTGCGGCCATGAACATGACCAACATCAACTGCCAGCTTCTCACCATCGAAGCGGCGGTGACCGGCAAGAAAGAGCATATTTACCAAGCGGCGATGTTAGAGCCGCACACGGCGGCTGAGCTTTCGATCGACGACATCATCAAGATGTGCGACGAGCTTTACGAAGCACACGAAAAAGCCGGCTATCCGATTTTTTAAGCGTTCTGAAAACAAGAACCCGACAACTGCCTTTGGCAGCTGTCGGGTCAGTTTTTTATATAGGCTTGCGTTTATCAGCGACAACCCTTCCGGCGCACTTCGTGCGCCACCTTCCCTTACACAGGGAAGGCAATTGTCGCCGCGGTTGCTGTTGTAGACGCCGGTTGCGGCGCACTTTTCGGCTCACCCAGTAAAGGGAGCTGCCAGCTTGCTGACTGAGGGATTGTGATGAATTCTCATCCACAACCCTTCCGTCACGCTTCGCACTTGCAGTGATAGACATCAGTTGTCGGGCCTTTTGCCGTCAAGCGAATTGGGAGAAACCGCTTAATGCTTTCCGCTTGTATCGAACTGGCTGTTGTACAGCGTGTGGTAAAAGCCGCCGGCGGCGAGAAGCTCTTCGTGTGTTCCCTTTTCGATGATTTTTCCGTCGCGCATGACAAGAATCACCGACGCGGCGCGGATGGTCGAAAGGCGATGTGCCACAACAAAGCTGGTGCGTCCCTTCATCAGCTTATCAAATGCTTCTTGGATCTGCACCTCGGTGCGTGTGTCGATGTTGGAGGTCGCTTCGTCGAGAATGAGCATCGGCGGCAGGGCAAGCATCACGCGCGTAATGCAAAGCAATTGCTTTTGACCTTGGCTGATGCTGTCCTCGTTCAAAACCGTATCAAACCCTTTCGGCAGACGGCGGATAAACTCGTAGCTGTGCGCCTCTTTGGCAGCACGGATCATGTCTTCTTCGGTGGCATCCGGCTTTCCGAAGCAAATGTTTTCACGCACCGTGCCGCGCTTGATCCAGGTGTCCTGCAGCACCATGCCGAAATTTTTGCGCAGCGCGTGCCGCGTAAGACTCCGGATAGGCTTGCCGTCAAGCAAGATCTCGCCGCTGTCCACATCGTAAAACCGCATGAGAAGATTGATAAAGGTGGTTTTGCCGCAGCCGGTCGGACCGACAATCGCCACGCGCATACCCGGCTCGACGTGCAGGTTGAAATCCTCGATGAGCTTTGCGTTTTTGTCATAGCTGAAGCAAACATCGTGAATATCCGCTTCGCCGCGGACATTTTCCAACACGCCTGATTCCTCGGGAACCTCCTCCGGTGTTTCCAACAGCTCGAAAATGCGCGATGCACATGCAAGCGCATTCTGCATTTCCGTGATGACCGAGCTGATGTCGTTGAACGGCTTCATATACTGGTTGGCATAGGAAAGCAGCACCGAAAGACCGCCGACCGTAAGACCGCCGCCCAAAATGATAAAGGTGCCCAAAAGCGCCACGCCTGCATAAATGATGTTGTTGACAAACCGCGTGGACGGGTTGGTGAGACTGCTGTAAAACACGGCCTTCAGGCTGCAATCGGCAAGCTCACGGTTGACCTTGGCAAACCGTGCCGAGGCCTTGTCCTCATAGCCGAACGAATGCACGATCTTCTGTCCGCCGATCATTTCTTCGATGAGAGCTGTCTGGCGGCCGCGCACCTCGCTTTGCTTGCGGAACATACGGAACGAACGCGAGGACACGAATTTCGCCACAAAAAAGCTTAACGGCGTCAACAGCATCACAAGAAGCGAAGCCCAGACGTTTTTGGAAAACATGAATACAAGCGTCACGCCGATGGTCACCACACCCGAAAACAGCTGCGTAAAGCCGAGTAACAGTCCGTCGGACAGGGTTGATGTGTCGGCGATCACACGGCTGACAATATCGCCCGTGCTGTGGGAATCAAGATAGGAGAGCGGCAGCCTTTGCAGGCGCTTGATGGCGGCAAGGCGCAGATCCTCCACCACACGGTAGGTCATGTGATTGTTGACCAGATTCATGATATAGGCTGCAAGCGCCGAAACGGCGGCGGCGATCACAATGCGCAAAAGCGTTCCGCCGACCATGTTGAAATCGACTGCTCCTTCGGCAATAATGCCGTCAATGGCAGAGCCGAATAAAATCGGCACATAGAGCTGCAATACCACCGAAAGAGCTGCAAGAACAATGCTTGCCGCCAATAACAGACGGTATTTTGCCACCTGTGCAAGCAGCTTTGCGAGCGTGTTCTTGTTTTCACGGAGACTTTTCTTCGGCTTATCGGTTTTCTTCATGACCGTCACGCTCCTTTCCGTTTGCCGCGTCCTTGGCAAAAGCAGCCCGTTCCTCCGGGAATTGCGAGAAATAGATCTCGCGGTAGGTTTCGCATTCCCGCATCAAGGCTTCGTGCGTGCCGCTGCCGGCCAAATGACCGTTGTCAAGCACTAAAATGCGGTCGGCTTCCCGGATGCCGGCAATGCGCTGGGACACCAAAAAGGTGGTGACGCCCGAAAGCGAAGCAATCGCCTTTCGCAGAGCCGCATCGGTGGCATAGTCGAGCGCGCTGGAGCTGTCGTCCAAAATCAAAATTTCGGGATGCTTGACAAGCGTCCGTGCAATCGAAAGCCGCTGCTTTTGACCGCCGGACAGGTTGCCGCCGTTTTGCTCAAGCTTGAAATCGAGTTTCCCCGGTTTTGCTTCAACCACGGCTTTGGCTTGGGCGATTTCGAGTGCTTTCCAAAGTGCATCGTCGTCGGCGGTCTCATCGCCCCACAGCAGGTTTTCACGGACGGTTCCCTTAAACAGCCGGGAACGTTGGGCGACCGTGCCGACCTTGCCGCAGAGATCCTCGCGCGTATAGTCGCGCACATCGATGCCGTCAATGCAAACGCTTCCTTCCGAAACGTCATAATCGCGTGCGATGAGGCTTACAAGCGTCGATTTGCCGCTGCCCGTACCGCCGATAATACCGACGGTCTGTCCTTTTACGGCAGCAAACGAGATATCGGTAAGGCTTGGCGCGCCGGCGTTTTGATAGGTAAAGGTGACATGATCAAAAACCACGGCATTATTCGTGTCGGAGGTGTTAGCTGCCGTCGAAGCCGGATAGGTCATTGCAGGCTTTTCGTCCAACACCGCCGCCACGCGTTCGCCGCAGGCAATGGATTTGTTGAGCGTGATGATGAGGGAGGCTAATTTGACAAGCTCCACGATCATCTGAAGCATATAGTTGTACAGCGCGACCGTTTGGCCTTGCTGCATATGGCCGAGGTTGACCTGAATGGCTGAGGTGTGAATGAGTGCCACGGCGGCAAGATTGATGAGTACATAGGTGACCGGATTGAGAAGTGCCGAAAGACGGCCGACAAATTCGTTTAAATGCGTTAAAGCGCGGTTGCTTTGCTCAAATTCCTCAACCGACTGCTGTTCGCGGCAGAACGCGCGGATAACGCGCACGCCGGTTAAATTCTCACGCGTTAATCCGGTTACTTTATCAAGACCTGTCTGCGCCTTGCGGAAAAGCGGAATGCTCACCGACATGATGAAAAGAATGACGGCAAACAGGATCGGAATGGTCACGGCAAAAACAAGCGCACACCGCACGTTGACGGTAAAGGCCATAACCATCGAGCCGAGAACGATGAACGGGCTGCGGATGAGAAGCCGCAGAGCCATGTTCAAGCCGTTCTGCACTTGGTTGACATCGTCGGAAAGCCGCGTGATGAGTGTGTCCGTGCCGAGTGTGTCGAGGGACGAAAACGAGAGGCTTTGAATGTGGTCGAACAGCTTTGCGCGCAGATCGGCAGCAAAGCCGACGCTGGCCTTGGCGGCAAAGAACTGAGCCGTGACGGTGCAGGTAAGACCCACGGCCGCCATGACAAGAAGCAAAAAGAAGCACCGCAGGATATACGGCTTGTCGCCTTTTGCAACGCCGATATCGATCATTTGCGCCACTACCACCGGGACAAGAAGATCAAATACGACCTCTAAAAATTTGAAGGTCGGCGCAAGAACACTGTCTTTGGTGTGTGCTTTTAAGATCGGCGAAAGGCTTTTGAGTTTTTTCAAAGAAATCCCTCCGTGAATTGTAATCTTTTCCCTATAGTATACCCGATTTTTCACCGGTTGTAAAGAGGTGTTTTCCGCGAAATTGTCAACAATGTGTAACGATGGAAAAAAACGGGTATTTTCCGAAAAAATCCGCATAGCATAGTAACGGCCATGAATGAAATGTTTACGGGAAAGGAATGGGGATATGTCAGCCAAACGAAAAAAGAGAGAAACGGGGATGCCGCTTGTAAAAGCGCTTGCCATGGGAACCTTGACGGGAAGCCTTGTATGGATCGGGCTGCTGATTGCATTATCGTTACTCATTGTGCGCAGAAGTGAACCGGAAAAGCTGATTTTGCCGTGTGTATTTCTTCTTGCGGCGTGTGCGGCGGTGAGTGCCGGAGCAGTCTGTTCGCGCTTTGCCGCGTGCGGCGTTTTGGTGTCGGGACTTGCTGCGGGCGGTATTTTGCTTGGCGTTGTGTGGGCGTTGTCGCTGGTGCTTGCCTTTGGTGCCGGCGGCAGTGCTTCGCCATTGCTCAAGGTGCTTTTATGTGCGGAATTTCCGTTATTTGCAACGATCGGTGCCAAGCTTGCCGCCGGGAAGCCGGCTGCGAAGCGGCGCCGCTAAAGCGCGCAGGCTTTGCCCGCACCTTACAAGGCAGCCGCAGGCTGGCAATGAATGAAGCCGCTTGCGGCGAAAAATGTTGCGGCAGCAACATGACACCGCCGAAAGGCGGAAAAGTTTTTTGCCCTCCTTTTTGTACTTTACAAAAAGGAGGAAAAAATGCCGTCTGTGGCGGCGGAAGGATTTAATTGGAATGTGTGAAGTTGTTGTTTTTGTGTGCTGATTCGAGGTTTGCAAAACCTCGGAAGTTCCCGAAAGGGAGACGGGTTTATTCTTTTTGCGTTGTGCAAAAAGAACCAAAAAGCACACCAGAGGTTTGCGAACCTCTGGACTCCGGGGACGATTCAAAGCTCTGTCGGAAGTGATTTTGCAGAAATTTCCGGCGGCACGTTCCGAAACCGGTTTTGCCCACAAAACGGCGGCGTAAAGGCTTTGAATCGGTGCGAAAGGGTTGCCGTAGTGCAGACGCAAGACTGAGATTTTTCGAAAAAGGATTGTTGTACTGCAAGCTTACAGTGGGTTTTCGCAGATGAAATTTGCAGCTGCTCGTTAGCTTTGGTGCAGTGCGAAGTTGTTGCTGCGGTGCGCTGAAAAAAGTTTTTCTTTATCGGATTGCTTTGCATGAGCTGAAAAAACAGTCCTTTTCCGCAAAACAAAAGTTTTCCATTTACAGAAAGCTTTACGTTTTACCATCAAAAGCCTCTCGTTTTCGCAACCAAAGCACCGCTTATTCGAACAACTTTTTACTGTCCTCAAAAACCGCCTTTTTATGTGCAAAAAGCCTTTTATTCGCACAAACCTTTCCTTGTTGCTATCCAAAGCAATCCTTTTCTGCCCTCCGCCTCCCATTCGCACGCCCCTTAACCTACTGTTTGCAAAGAATACAGCTATTCTTTTGATGTTCGCTCTGACTCCTTACGCTGTAAAGCCAGAACCTCGCACCGATTCAAATCATTGCCGGCGATACCCGGCAACGCCGCAGTTTTCCGCATAACCGGTTACCTGATGAACGCCGGTCACTTTAACTACAATCATGTATCGACCGGCGATTTGAATCGAGGTCGCAGGACGGAGTCGTCTCCTTGAAACATGGTCGCCTTGCTCACGTCCGTTCGCAATTCTCCCTGTTTCGGCGGTCTCCGACGCACAAAAACTTGCCACCGGCAACTTTTTGCACGTCCGAGCGTGCTTTTTGGTTACTTTTTGCACGACGCAAAAAGTGACAACTCGTTCCCCTTCCGGGGAGTTCCGAGGTTTCGCAAACCTCGAATCAGCCCACCGCAGTGACATCTTCGCACCGCAACAATTAAAACCTTTTCCCAAAGGAGTTCCGAGGTTTTGCAAACCTCGCAGCGGCACGCCGTTGCGGCGTGCCGACAAAAAAGGAAGAGATTTGCCTTTGCGTCAAATCTCTTCCTTTTTTTACCCTGTTAAATCAATTGCTTTTCGAGCCATACCGCCCCAATGTTTAACGCATCGGCAAGCGTCTTGCGTTCCACTTCGTTGAGAATCTTTTCTTTCTTCATGGCAAGTGCCGGATCGGTGCTCTGTAACTGAACCAAAATGCGCGACGGCATCTTGGCTTCACCCTCTCCGGTGTTTTCCAAAATCGTGAGAACGATCATCGCTTTGTTGTACGGCTCACCGTAATAAATTTTGTTGGCATTGCGTACCAACGGATGTCCCTTGTAGGTCAACAGATTTTCGTTGTTATCCATATATATGTCTTTCCTTTCCGTGCAAAGTATCGCCGCGGCAGCGGAACTAATCGGCAAGATAGCTTGCCACCAAAATCTTCAAAAGCTCGTCGCGGTCAAGCTTGGCTATAATGGCCCTTGCATTGTTATAGTTGGTAATATACGTCGGATCTTCGGAAAGAATATAGCCTACAATCTGATTGATCGGGTTGTACCCTTTTTCCATTAAGGCATTGTAGACCTTGGTCAAGGCTTGCTTGGTTTCCAATTCCTTTAACTGGGAAATGGAATACGTCATGGTCTTGCCGTTCGGATTTTCAGACATATGCTTCACTCGCTTCCGTTTGGTATTTTATACCTTACATTATATAGGATTTTCTCCGAAATATCAAGAGTACTGCCTGCGATTTAACATTTCTGTAACACAGCGCAAAATAACAGTCGAAAAACGCCGAAAAAACATCGTTTTCCGTACCAATAAAACGCCGACTTGCATTTTGTGCGCTTCAAAAACTCTTTTCATGTCGTAAAGCAAACGAAATTTCGCCTTTTTTTGATAAAAATGCAGGAACAGCACCAAAAAAATGCAAAAAACCCCAAACTTTTTTGATGTTTCTCTTTACAAAGGCAAAATGTTGTGATATAATCTAAAAAGATTATTTATAGCGTTTATGTTACAATGCTGTAAGTAATACTTACTTTGTTTGGAGGAAAACAAAATGAAAAAGTTCCTTGCACTTGCACTTGCGGCACTCATGATTTTTGCCCTTGCTGCTTGTACTCCCGTTGAAACCAAGCCGGATACGCAAAATCCCTCCGGCACCCAGACCGACGGTCAAAACACCGATGTCACGCCGAACACCGATGGCGCAAAGGTCATCAAGATCGGTATCTTCGAACCGGCTTCCGGCGATAACGGTGCCGGCGGCAAACAGGAAGCCATCGGCATCCAGTATGCCAACAGCAAGGTAAACACCGTCGAAATCGGCGGCGAAACCTATGAAGTCAAGCTCGTTCAGGTGGATAACGAATCCTCAAACGATAAAGCTCCGACCGCTGCCGCTACCCTTGTCAGCGAAGGCTGCTCGGTGGTTCTCGGCTCCTACGGCTCAGGCGTTTCCATCGCCGCAAGCGATGTCTTCAAGAACGCAGGCGTTCCGGCCATCGGCGTCACCTGCACCAACCCGCAGGTAACCGAAGGCAATACGCACTATTTCCGTATCTGCTTCCTCGATCCGTTCCAGGGCACGGTTCTTGCGAACTACGCAAAGGAAAACTTTAACGCAACCAAGGCATACTGCCTCTCCAAGCTGGGCGACGACTATTCCGGCGGTCTTGTTCACTACTTCTCCGAAGCCTTCAAGTCTCTCGGCGGTGAAGTGGTTGCCGAGGAATTCCAGGACGGCAACAGCGACTTTACCTCTTACATCACCAAGGCTAAAAACGAAGGCTGCGATGTCTTCTTTGCGCCGACCTCGACCGAAGCCGCCGCTCTTATCATCGAACAGGCTGCTTCTCAAGGCCTTACCATGCCGATCATGGCCGGCGATACCTGGGATGCCAACGTCATCCTCAACGCCGCTAAGGGCAAGGATGTAACCATCTATGTTACCACCTTCTATCAGGAGGGCGGTAATCCGGAATTCGATGCCGGCGTGAAGGAATTCATCAATTCCACGCCGACCAACCTCGCCAACAACGGCGGCGACGATACTGTTTCCGCTGTAACCGCCATGGGCTATGACGCATACTTTACCGCTCTCGAAGCCATCAAGGCTGCCGGCTCTGCCGATCCGAAGGCTGTCAACGAAGCTCTTTGGGGCGTGAAGTACGAGGGCGTGACCGGTCACATCGAATTCGATAACGTCAACGGCGACGCTGTACGTGACTCGGCATACGTAAAGACCGCCAACACCGAAACCGGTGCTTGGGACTTTGTAGCCGTTCAGAAGCTTGCAAACGAAGAACAGGCTGAAGGCTGATTCGCGTTGATTTTCGCGGCGGAGGCGGTTGTAAAAGCCGTCTCCGCTCGCTTCGGTTCTGCTAATGGCTTTTCCGAAAATGATCACAAACGGTTTTATACGCTGTGTGCTCTTTTTCGGGAAATGTCTGACCCGGACCGCGCGGACGGGATCTAAGTCCGCAACAAAGCCTGTTGCACGCTTCACATTTATTATAAAACAGGAATCAGAAAGGCTTGATACATCTATGTTAGAGTGGATTCACCAGAATCTGCCGTTTATCTTAGCCGGTATTTCGGTCGGCGGCCAGTATGCGCTCATTGCCATCGGCTATACCATGGTTTACGGCATTCTGCGTCTTATCAATTTTGCTCACGGCGATATCTTTATGGTGTCCGGCGTGGTCATGGTTTATGCAACCACCCTCTTTACCCGTCAATTTCCGAACAATCCGGACGTTGTGCTTGTGATAGCGATTTTGTTTGTCATTGGGCTTACGGTGCTGCTCGGCTTCTGTACCGAAAAGGTTGCTTATAAGCCGTTAAGAAGCGCGCCCCGTATGTCGGTTATGATCTCTGCCATCGGCGTCAGCTACCTGCTGCAGAACCTTGTGTATTACATCACCGGCGGCTTAAACCAAAACTACCCGACCATTCCGTGGATCAGCGATACGGTCAAGGTTCTCGACAAAAAGGTGGTTACCGTGACAGACCCCGCCACCGGCGAAGCGGTCGAAAAGGTGTTGAACGAATGCGTCACCAAGCGCGTGACGCTGATTACGCCTGTCTTGACGCTTGTACTGGTTGTTGCGTTGGTCTGCCTTATCCGCTATACCAAAATCGGCATGGCCATGCGTGCCGCCTCCAAGGATTTTGAAACCAGTCAGCTGATGGGTGTCCGCATTAACAGCGTTATCAGCACAACCTTTGTTATCGGCTCGTTCCTTGCCGCAGTCGGAAGCCTGCTGTTCTTCACCAACTACACCGGCGTTACGCCGACTTCGGGTGCTATGCCGGGTCTTAAGGCGTTTGTCGCTGCCGTGTTCGGCGGAATCGGCTCGATTCCGGGTGCTGTGGTGGGCGCGTTTATCATCGGTATCTGCGAAAACATCATCAAGGGTCTTGGCTGGACGACCTTCTCGGATGCGTTCACGTTTGCCCTTCTTATCGTAATTCTGATTGTGAAGCCTACCGGACTGTTCGGCGAAAAAGTCACCGATAAGGTCTGATTTGCGGAAAGGCTTGGGAAATACTATGACAAAAACAAAAAACTATGCAAGCCTCATCTTTACGGTGGTCGGCTTGCTTGCCATCATCCTTCTTACGGCGGTTTTGGAGCGGACGCTTCCGGCGACACACATCGTCTTTACCGTCATCAAAAAAGGCTCTATCTATGCGCTTGTCGCCGTGTCCATGAATCTGCTTAACGGCTTTACCGGACTGTTTTCGCTCGGACAAGCCGGCTTCATGCTCATCGGCGCGTATACCTACGCGATTTTCACCATTCCCGAAGAAGCACGCAAAAGCGTTTACCAGTATTTTGACGGCGGCCTTATCCATTTTGACCTGCCGGTCTTGGTGTCGCTGCTTCTTGCCGGTGTCGTCGCTGCGATGTTCGCGTTTCTCATCGGTCTTCCGGTGCTTCGCTTAAAGAGCGACTATCTGGCCATCGCAACGCTCGGCTTTGCCGAAATCGTGCGAGCGCTTGCACAGTGGAAAACCTTGGGTCCTATCACAAACGGCTCGAACATTCTCCGTAAATTCCAGAATCTCGATTCGCTGTATTTGTCGCTTGGCGGTATGCGCTATAAGATCTCCGGCACCATGTTTGCGCTTGTGGTCAGCGGCGTCTGTATTGCCATTATCGTGCTTCTCATCAATTCCACCTACGGCCGCGCATTCAAGGCTATCCGCGATGATGAAATCGCCGCCGAAGCCATGGGCATCAACCTTGCGCACCACAAACGCCTGTCGTTCTGCATCAGCTCGTTTTTCGCCGGCATTTCCGGCGCATTGCTTGCCATGTTCCAGACCTCGATTCAGGCAAGCCAGTTCAAGTCGGCTATGACCTACGAAATCCTTCTTATCGTCGTTATCGGCGGTATCGGCTCGATATCCGGCTCGTGCATTGGCGCGTTCCTGTTTATCGCGTGCAGCGAATGGTGGCTGCGCTTCCTTGACAATCCCACCATCGTCAACCTGCCGTGGGGCGCATACCAGGCACCGTTTCTTCGCGTCGGCTTCCGTAAGGTCGTGTTCTCGGTGGTCATCATGATCATGGTGCTTTTCTGCCGCCGCGGCATTATGGGCTCAAAGGAGCTGCCGGAAGTGGTTATGGGCTGGTTTAAGAAGAAAAAGAAGAAAGACGCGAAAGAGGTGAGCGACCATGAGTGAGAACGTGTTGAGACTTGAAAACATCACCATGCAGTTCGGCGGCGTTATCGCCGTCAACGACCTGTCGCTCGAAGTGAATAAGGGCGAGATCGTGTCGCTCATTGGCCCGAACGGTGCCGGAAAAACCACCGTTTTCAACGTGGTCACCGGCGTGTATGAGCCGACAAACGGCGCAATCTGCTATAACGGAAACAAGATCATCTCCAACCATCCGCAGGGCAAGATGAAGAAACTGTATGCCGGAAACGATCCGCATAAATTCCATGACGTTATCACCCAAACGCCGGATAAGATCACCCGTATGGGCGTGGCGCGCACCTTCCAGAACATCCGCCTGTTCAAGACCATGACGGTGTTCGAAAACGTGCTTGTCGCAAAGCATATGCTCCGTCACAGCAACGTGTTTTCCGCCACCTTCCGCCTCAACAAGGCCGAAGAAAGGCAAATGCGCGCAGAGACCGATGCGCTTTTGAAGCTGTTAGGGCTTGACGACGTGCGCGACGAGCTTGCCACCTCGCTCCCCTACGGCAAGCAGCGGTATCTGGAGATCGCGCGTGCGCTTGCCACAAAGCCGAAGTTGTTGCTCTTGGATGAACCGGCTGCCGGTATGAACCCGCAGGAGACCTTGGAGCTTACCGAATTTATCCACGATATCCGCAAAAAGTTCGACCTTACGATCCTCATGATCGAGCATCATATGAATCTGGTCATGGACATTTCCGACCGCATTTACGTGATCGATTTCGGCAAAATGATTGCCAAAGGCGTTCCGGAGGAAATCCAGAACGACGAAGTGGTTATCAAAGCATACTTAGGAGTGGCAGACGAGAATGAGTAATTTACTTGAAATACGGAATCTGTCCGTTAGCTACGGCGGCATCAACGCCGTTAAGGATATCAATCTGGATGTGCCGGAAGGGCAGATCGTAACGCTCATCGGTGCAAACGGCGCCGGAAAAAGCACGGTTCTTCGCACCATCAGCGGCCTTGTCAAGACCAAGACCGGCTCGGTGACCTATGAGGGCAAGGAATTGCTCGGCAAGTCGCCCGACTATATCGTGTCGCAGGGCGTGACGCTGGTTCCCGAAGGCAGACGCGTGTTCACCGACCTTACCGTGCTTGAAAACCTGAAAATCGGTGCCTATTTGCGCAAGGATAACATTGAACCGGATATCGAATATGTATACAGCCTGTTTCCGCGCCTAAAGGAACGCGCCTGGCAGTTTGCAGGGACGCTTTCCGGCGGCGAACAGCAGATGCTTGCCGTGGGACGGGCACTCATGTCGCGCCCGAGACTCATCATGATGGATGAGCCGTCGCTCGGCCTTGCGCCGCTTGTCGTCAAGAGCATTTTCGATATCATCAAAACCATCAACCAAAAGGGAATCACCGTGCTGCTTATCGAACAGAACGCCAATATGGCACTCATGGCGGCACATACGGCCTATGTACTCGAAACCGGCTCAATCACCATGAAGGGCACCGGCGCAGAGCTTTTGGCAGACGAACGTATTAAAGAAGCCTATTTGGGCAAACGTAAAAATTAAGATAGAACGGACAAGGAGCTATATACCATGAAACGCGAAATGATCAAGACGATTTTTGAAGATCCCGTGGCGTTTGACGGCAAAACCGTCACACTCGGCGGTTGGGCAAGAAGCATCCGAGACAGCAAGGCTTTCGGCTTTATCGATCTGAACGACGGCAGCTGCTTCAAGGGCGTGCAGGTCGTGTTTGAACGTGAAAAGATCGCCAACTACGAAGAAATTGCCAAACAGAACGTCGGCGCGTCGCTTGTCGTGACGGGAAAAGTGGTTCTCACGCCGGAAAATAAGCAGCCGTTTGAAATCAAAGCGGATGCGATTTCCGTCGAAGGCACCTCTACGGCTGACTATCCGCTCCAAAAGAAGCGTCACACGGTGGAATACCTGCGCGAACAGGCGTATCTGCGTCCGAGAACCAACCTGTTTTCAGCCGTGTTCCGCGTTCGCAGCGAGGTGGCGTATGCCATTCACTCGTTCTTCCACGACCGCGATTTCGTGTACGTTCACACACCGCTTATTACCGCTTCCGATTGCGAGGGCGCGGGCGAAATGTTCCGCGTGACCACGCTTGACCTTGCCGACGTTCCCAAGACCGAGGACGGCAAGGTCGATTACACCAAGGACTTTTTCGGAAAGAGCGCGAATTTGACCGTTTCCGGTCAGTTAGAGGCCGAAACCTATGCACTTGCGTATGGCAAGGTCTACACGTTCGGACCGACCTTCCGTGCGGAAAATTCCAATACGGCGCGTCATGCGGCGGAATTCTGGATGATCGAGCCGGAGATCGCGTTTGCGGATCTGAACGACGATATGCAGCTTGCCTGGGATATGATAAAGTATATCATTCACCACGTTCTCAAAAACTGCAAGCAGGAGCTTGAATTTTTCAACAGCTTTGTGGACAAGACGCTTCTTGAACGCTTGAACGCGCTTGCCGACAGCGATTATTGCAAGGTGACCTACACCGAAGCCGTCGAGCTTTTGCAAAAGAGCGGCGCAGAGTTCAAATATCCTGTATCGTGGGGCTGCGATCTCCAGACCGAGCATGAACGCTATCTGACCGAGCAGGTGTTCGGCAAGCCCGTGTTCGTCATCGACTACCCGAAAGAAATCAAATCGTTCTATATGCGCTTAAACGACGACGGAAAAACCGTCGCAGCCATGGATCTTCTTGTGCCGGGCGTCGGCGAGATCATCGGCGGCAGCCAGCGCGAAGAGCGCGAGGAGGTGCTGCTTTCGCGCATGGCGGAATGCGGTTTGAAGGAAGAGGACTATTGGTGGTATGTGAATCTGCGCCGTTACGGCGGCACAAAGCACGCCGGCTACGGACTCGGCTTTGAGCGCATTATCATGTATTTGACGGGTGTTGCGAATATCCGCGATGTGATCCCGTATCCGCGCACGGTCGGCAACGCCGAATATTGATCGAATTTTATAAGCTTTTGCACACGGTGTCAGTCGGATGCCGTGTGCTTTTCTTTATGCGGCATGGCGGTGTTTGCGGAAATATGCACAAAAAACTACTTGGAATTTTGTGCATATTTTTTGTTGAAATCTATTTACTTTTATGCGCTTTTCTGCTATCATAAGGGTATCTCAAAACCACTTCGGAGGATTTTCTCATGTCCAAACAAGCTGTTTGTCTTATCGACGATGCCAGATTTCATATTGCCGGCATCGCGACCTCTTGGGACTACGATAACCGTGTCACGCGCAGCCTTTCCACGCCGTTTCCCGATGCACTTGTCAATCCGAAAACCGGAAAATGCATTCGGTTCGTCCGCCGCTTCCAAACACAAACGGCAGGCGTGCTGACGTTTGAATTTTTGTATACCGCCGAAAAGTCAGCGGACGGCGTGTATATTGCGCTCCTGTCTTCGGAAAAGAAGCCGCTTGTCACCCTTCGCACCCAAAACGGACGCTTTTCTTTTAACGGCGCTGTGTGCCAAATTGCCGTCCGGCCGGGTACCGTATGCGGCAAAATCACGGTGAATTTGGACGATGCGACCGCCGTTCTGATTCTGGACGGCCGTTTTGCCGCCAAAGCCGCATTAGAAGCGAAAACCGACGCCGCCTTTGCCGAGATCGGAACGGACGGCTCATCAGACGTGATCGTCCGTCCCGAAAAATTCCGTTTAACACGTGATTATCTGGCGCATGAAAGCTTTTTGTGCACTTCTTCGGCTTTTCCGCCGCCATGGCAGGTAGACGGCGGCTTTGAGATCCGCAAGCATACGGCTGCCAATCCCCAGATGGATTACACCTACGCCGCGATCCATGCAAAAGGCGGCTCGCTGCACCGCGCCTATCTGCCGTTTGCCCGTGCGGCCTCCGGCGACATTATCTGCGAAGGTTATTTTCTCCTGCCTGCCGGCGACGACGGCCTTGCGTTTTCGCTTACGGCAGCCGACACGCAGATTTTCGGCGTGCATACCGAAGAGAACGCGTTTTACACGGCTGACGGCCGCTTCCTGCGCCGCTTTACGCCGAATGTCTGGCAGCTTGTTCGCTTTGAGACCGATTCTGCCGGGAAGTCTGTTTCTGTCAAAATCGACGGAAAGCCGTGCGGCCGTTTTCCGCTTTCGCTTGCCGGAAATCAAGCCTTTACCGGTGTTTCCGTGACCTTCGCACCGAAAAAGGATGCTGTACTTGCGTTCTGTGACATTCTTGCAGAGGAAGCGCAAAAGCCGGACGATTATTGTCCCGAACCAAAAGCCGTGCGGCATCCGGAATACGAGATCGGCATCAACGTGTGCAATATGTGGCGTGAGGGTCACCATTTCGGCTGGGACAGAATCACCTATTTCGAAGCCAATACACCGCTCATAGGCCCGTATGACGAGGGAAATCCGGAGGTGGCTGACTGGGAGATCAAGTTCATGACCGAGCACGGCATTACCTTCGAGCATTTTTGCTGGTATTGCCCCGATCCGCTCATCAATTTTCCCATCAAACGCTCCCGGATGGATTCGGCACTGCGCGACGGCTTCATGAACGCGCGTTACAGCGATAAGATGAAATTCATCATTATGTGGGAAAACAACACTTACAGTAACACCGATCCCGAAGCGTTCAAGGAATATGTATGGAAATATTGGTGCGAATACTTTTTCACGGATAAACGGTATTTGGTGATCGATAATAAGCCGCTTTTGTCCCTGTGGTCGTTCAACTTTGTCAAACATTGGGGCGGCGAAGAAAAAGCGCATGAAATCATCGCGTTTATGAATGAGGACATTAAAAAATACGGCTTTGACGGCATTCTTCTCATGGCAACGGCTATGGGCGGCGCCGAACGCTACAAAGAAATGTCCAAATATTGCGATGTCAGCTATGCCTACCACTTCGGCTCGGGCGCGTATGATCCGAATTCGCAGATGGCCTCCATCGACGAAATCAACGGCTATCATGACAAGGCCGGACAAATGCCGTTCGTTCAGACCGCATCGGTCGGCTTCAATGCCTGCCCGTGGCACGGTGCGGAGGCGCGTGTGCCGCTTATTACGCCGGAGAATTTCGGAAAAGTACTCCGGTATATCAAAAAACGCAGTGACGATGTCCCGTCAAACGAGAAAACGTGGCACCAAAAGCTGTTTATGATGTCTACCTGGAACGAGTACGGCGAGGGAACGTATATCATGCCGGCAGGAGTTCATGGATTCGGATATCTTGACAAGCTTCGCGAGGTGTTCGTGCCGGAAAGCGGAAAATGCGATAACCTCCTGCCGCAGGGCGAGGCGCTTGACAGACTCTGCCGTCTGCGCGTGAAGGATCGCGTGATGATCCGCCGGCTCGGTTACGAACCGTCGGAGGAGGAGCAGGCGGCAAACACGCTTGTCAAGGTCTTTGATTTTTCGAAAGCTTCCGCAGAGAACGAGCTTTGGAGCGCCTATAACGCAGCAGCGGAATTTAAGTATACCGGTACAGGAAAAGCAGTCGTTCCGAACCGTGTACATGAGCACTATTCAATTCGCACCGCGCCGGAGGGCTTTTGCGAAAAGGCTGTTTCCTTCTCCCATATCCGCGTGCGCTTGCGTTCAACCGAAAAAAACGCTGCCATCCGCATTGCCTTTTTGACGGATACGGAAAAGCGGTGGGCGTCTAATAAGTGTACCGGTTTACAAAAAGTGGAAGCGTCGGAGACATTTGCCGATTATACGTTCTGCATGAACACCATGAAAACGTGGATCGGCGACATTACCGATCTTCGCATTGACAACATGGTGCGCACCCCGATTGAGATCGCAGAAATCGCTTTCATGACCTATAGTGAGCCGGCCGGCGGCGACCCGGCTGTTTATGTCGGCGGCGAGAAGCTGCGTCTTGCGTTCCGTCCCTATTTTGCGGAGGACGGGCAGTTAATGGTGTCGCTCGATCCGGGCTATGCGGCTTTCCGTGCGTTAAAGCTGTATCACGAATACGACCGGAAAAACGCGCGGCTTACGGTGGCAAGCGACCGCGCGACAGCGGTGTTTACGATCGGCGAGAACACGTATTTGCTTGACGGAAACGAAAAAACGCTGACCCATGCGCCGGTCATGCGCGACGGATTGCCGACATTCGCCCTCGAGGAGCTATGCGCCGTTTTCGGGATTCCGTATCACTACGACGGCAAACACTTTATGATTGAATAATATACCGGTATATAAAAGTAAATTGTATACAGGCATACAAAAACGCAAGGATTTCTCCTTGCGTTTTTTGCTGTTTACGCGGGATAGAGTGAACGGCTAACTCATTTTGGTAACAACAACCGAAAAGCGCGGCTCGGTGACGGTTGCGCCATCGGCATACGACAGCGTAAAAGATAAGGTTGTGTCTGCGGCGGCGGTGAAGGCGAACACCCCGTTAATGGCGGCAAGCGCTCCTTGCGTGTTGATATTGAAGCGGCGTGCGGCACTTAAGGCTGCCGTGCCGTTGTAAAACGGAACGACGCTTATTGTGTCAACCGCTCCGCCGATGCCGTCAAAGGAATAGGTTACCGTATAGTGACCGGCCGGGAGCGCAATGGCGTTATTCGCCAACGTGATGGTCGATGCGGGCTCAGCGTCGGTAAGCGTCAGCGGAATAACGGCATTGGACGCAAGCGTGGTGGCAGGCGTGGTGAAATAGGCATAGTCGTTGGTGGCTGCCGCGCCGGTAGCGCCTGTTGCCCCGACAGCTCCGGCAGGACCGGCAGGGCCTTGCGGACCGGTTGCGCCGGTTGCACCTGTTGCACCGACAGCTCCGGCAGGGCCGGCAGGGCCTTGCGGACCGACAGCACCGGTTGCACCTGTTGCACCTGTTGCACCGGTTGCACCGGTTGCGCCCGTGAAGATCACGGCAGGACCGGTCGGACCTTGCGGACCGGTTGCTCCGGTCGGGCCTATCGGACCCATCGGACCTTGCGGACCGGGCATACAGCGCGGCGGACAAGGCGGCGGACACGGACGCGGCGGACGTGTGTTCGTACCGGTGTTGCCGTTACAGCCGCAGGTATTTGTGCCGGCGTTGTTGTTACAGCCGCAGGTCGGCCGGTTGCTGCAGCCGCAGGTGTTCGTACTGACGTTGCCGTTACAGCCGCAGGTATTTGTGCCGGCGTTGTTGTTACAGCCGCAGGTCGGCCGGTTGCTGCAGCCGCAGGTGTTCGTACTGACGTTGCCGTTACAGCCGCAGGTGTTTGTACCGGCGTTGCCACAGCTGCAAGAGTTTGTACCGGCATTGCCGGAATTGGAGCAGCAGCGACAGCCGCAGCCGGCGGAGGGACTGCCCGTGCCGGTGTTCGGACAATTGGGAAGTCCGCCTACACCGAACGGAGGAAACACAGGCATTGGTCCCGGCGTATTTGTCGGCGGAAACGGCGGAAACGGCGGATGGCCGAAACCGTTCCCGTTAAAACCATAATTTGTCATAGGACATTTCCTTTCTGTTATAGAAATTCCCAAGGAAGGTGAACGAAAGACTTTGATGGCGATGTATCAAAGGCTTCGTCTTTACAGCATATGCCGGACGGTTCTTTTTTGACAGCCTGCGGCATATCTTATAGTGAAGTACGCTCGGACGTGCAAAAAGTTGCCGGTGGCAAGTTTTTGTGCGTCCGAGACCACCGAAAGGATGCCGCTGGGGGCGGCGGAAGGATTTTAATTGGATTGTGCGAGGTTGTTGTTTTTGTGCGCTGCTTCGAGGTTTGAAGAACCTCGAAGCTCCCTGCAAAGGAGACGTTTTTACGTTCTTTTTGCGTCGTGCAAAAAGAACCAAAAAGCACGCCAGAGGTTTGCGAACCTCTGGACTCCGGGGACGATTCAAAGCTCTGTCGGAAGTGATTTTGCAAAGTTTTCAGGCGGCACGTGTCGAAACCGGTTTTGCCCGCAAAACGCCGGCGTAAAGGCTTTGAATCGGTGCGAAAGGATAGCTGTAGTGCAAACGCAAGACTGATGTTTTTTCGAAAAAGGATTGTTGTACTGTAAGCTTACAGTAGGTTGTCGCGGATAAAAATCGTGACTGCTCGTTAGCTTTGGTGTAGTGCGAAGTCGGTGTCGTTGTGCGCTGAAAAAAGCTTTTCTTTATCGGGTGGCTTTGTATAAGCTAAAAAAACTGCCTTTTCCGCAAAACAAAAGGTTTTCGTTTACAGAAAGCTTGATGCTTTGTTCTCAAAAGCCTCTCGTTTTCGCAACCAAAATACCGCTCATTTGAACAACTTTTTACTCTCCTCAAAAGCTGCCTTTTTTACTTATAAAAACCTTTCTTTTGCACAAGCCTTTCCTTGCTGGTTTCAAAAACCGCCCATTTTCACAAACCAAAAGCCTTGCTTTTGCCCAAACTTTTTCTTATTCCCACCCAAAGCAATCCTTTTCTGCCCTCCGCAACCCATTTCAACGCCCCTTAACCTACTGTTTGCAAAGAATACAGCCGTTCTTTTGCTCTTCGCTCTAATTTTGTGCTG
>CAKSCV010000031.1 GCA_934444645.1 uncultured Eubacteriales bacterium
GCCGCAGCTTCGCACCGCAACAATTAAAACCTTTTTAAGGAAGCTCCGAGGTTTTGCAAACCTCGAAGCAGCGCACCGTAGCCGCAGCTTCGCACAAACCAATTAAAACCTCTCTGGAACTTTTCCATCCTTATTTGTAAGACACAAAAAGGATGCCAAAAAAGCCTTTGAAACTTTCCGCTTCGCAGAAAGTTTTGCCCCATTCGGGGCAGCACACCCTGTGTGCATAAAAATCGCCTGCTTCGCAAGCAAAAAAATATGACAGCGCCGCTCCGGCGCACGGAGAACAATGTGAAAATAACAGACAAATACACCGGGAACGTATTTATCATGCCTCAAATTGAAGCAAAATACCTAAACCGTGCCAAAAAATCTGAACTGAAAATTCTATACTATCTCTTTGCGCATGGCTGCTCTGCCGATATTTCCGAGATCTGCCGCGCTTTGGAGGAAACACCCGCTTCCGTTTCCTCCGCACTCGCTTTTTGGCGCGGTGTCGGCGTGATCGATTTATCCGATGAGGAAGATACGCCGGAAGCAAAACAGCCGCTTTCGATAACGGAAAAACAACCGCCGGAAGCTGCATCGGTTCAAAAAGAAACCGAACCGTCCGAAGCGCACCCGAAGCCTGCCGCCCAAGCACCGTCTCCGTCGCCGACCGGCGGCTACACGCTTGCGGAAATTGCCTCAGCACGCGACCGCAATGCCGAGTTTGCAAGCTTAGTTTCCTATTTGGAAAAGCTTGCCGGACGGTTATACAATGAAGCCGAACAGGGAATCGTGCTGTTTTTATACGACACCCTCGGCATCAAATGCGAAGTCATCATGGGTGTGGCACAATATTGTGTATCCAAAGGCAAAAGCTCGATCCGTTACATACAGAAAACCGTCATGAATCTGACCGATGAAGGCATATCCACCTATGAGGAGTTGGAGGCGTACCTGCTCGACCGCAAGCAAAAGGACGATTACCGCGGCATGGTCAAACGCATCCTCGGTGCATCCCGTGCCTTTACCAAGCCCGAATGCGGTCACATTGACCGTTGGGAAAAACGCGGCGTTTCCGAAGATTTGGTTGCGCTGTCGTATGAAAAGACCATTTCCAAGATCGGTAAACCGCAAATCGCCTATATGGCCAAAATCCTTGACGGATGGCTGGAAAAAGACTTAAAAACGCCCGAAGAAGTGGAAGCCTATTTCAAAAATCCGGAAAATCGCCTGCTAAACGGAACAAACGGAAATTCCTCCAATAACGAACGGTTGGATTTTGATTTGGACGACATTTTCGAAAGACCGTAAGAAGGCGGTTTGACCGCCAAAATTCATCATAAAAAAGGAGCCTGCCGATGAGAATCCGATCTGCACTGATTCAAAGCTTTGGAAAATTCAAACATCAGTCCTTCGACTTCGCGGACGGTCTCAACGTCATTTGCGGCAAAAACGAGTCCGGAAAAAGCTCGTTTGCCCGTTTCGTCCGCTTCATGCTGTACGGCTACACCTCGTCCCGAAACAGTGCTCTTGCCGACAACGACAAAAAACGCTACACACCGTGGGATGAGCCGAAAACGCTCGGCGAAATGACCGTCGTCACTGCCGACGACACCTATGTTTTACGCCGCGAACAAGCCTCCCGGGCGGCGTTCTCTGCCACCGATTCAAGCGGCACGCCCGTCTTTAACGGGCAAAACGCCGGGGAAGCCATTTTGGGTGTAAGTGCCGACACCTTCGACAAGACCGCGTTCATCGGCTCGGGCGATGTGTTTTTTGGCGACGCGGATGCCCTCTCGGCTGCCATCAAAAACATGGTTTTTGCCGCCGACAGCACGGTCGATTCCGACACCGCACTCAAGCGGCTGGAAAAGCTCGACGCCTCCATTTTAGGCAAAGCCGGCCGCAGCGGACGGTTGTTTGCGGCGCGCGCCGAGCTTGCCGAAGCCAAAGAAGCCGAGGTTCGCTTAAAAGGCCTGCATCACGAGCTTTTAGGTGCCAAGGCTTCTCTTGGGCGCGTACAAGCCAAGCTTTCCGAAAACCGCGAAACGCTTGCCCGATTGGAAAAGGAACAGCAAAACCGCCTTGCCTATGAAGCGTTTTGCCTCTGCCAAAAGGTGGACGAAGCAAAAAAAGCAGCCGACCAAAGCCGCGCGCTTTTTGAAGATACACGGCTTGCCGTCAATTTCGGCGGCTTCATGCCCGACCGTGCTTTTCTTGCCGAAATGAACCGGATGTTAGTGGAGCTTTCCGGTGCCGACCAAAAGGTCGCCTTTGCCCGGGACACGCTTGCCGAGGCCGACAAAGCCTATCAGGCAAGCTTCCGCGACATCCGGCAGATGAAATTCAACAATACCTTGGATGAAGCCGGCATCAACCCGTCGGCTCTGTACGAAAACATCACGCTGTTACGCAAAAAGCACAAAACCTCAAAAACGCTTGCCATCGTTTTTGCCGTTCTGCTTGTCACCTTCCCGATCGCTCTGTTTTTCGCCTTCCGCGCCAAAAAGATCCGCACGGAGCTGGAGAAATTGACCGTGCGGTTCGGCTGTCAGACCCTCGATGAGTTAGAAGCCCGCCTGCGTGCGTATGCCGCCTCTGCCGAAACGGCCTCCCGTGCCAAAGGGCAGAAGGAAAACGCCGAAAAGCTGTTGGAAGCGGCTTGCGCAGCGCGTGCCGAAATCTCGCAAAAGCTTTCCGATATGCTTGACAAAACCGGCCGCGGCGTGTCGTATTCCGATTCCTCGGCTTTGGCTTCGGCGGCAACGGAGCATATCCGCACATTAGATGCTGCCCTCACCCGTACCGAAAATGCGGAGCGTGCGTTTACCAAAGCGGCGTCCGTATACGACGGTCTTTGCCAAAGTGCCGGAAACCTCGACTTGCTCCGGCAGAAAGCCGCCGCTTACGACCAAAGCCTGCCGTTACGCGATGCGGAAAAAATCGAGCGCGAGCTTGATTTCTATCGCCGTGCCATCGAAGGACTTCTCGTCCAAGAGCGCGAATTCGAAAAAAAAGCCGCCGTTTTGACCGGCACCATGCAAAAGCCGGATGAGCTTGCCGCGCACATTTCCGCCTTAACGGCCGAAATCGAAACACTCGAAAAGCAGCATGCCGCCCTGTCGCTTGCCATTTCCGCCATTGAAAGTGCGCATGAAGAAATGCGCGGCAACGTTTCGCCGCTGCTTACCAAGGATGCATCCGAATTGTTCGAAAAAATGACCGGCGGCAAGTACATCGGCCTATACGTTGACAACGAGCTTCACCTGACGTTTCTCGAAAAAGGCACGGCTGAATACCGGGATATCGCCTATTTGAGCGCCGGTGCGTTAGACGCGGCGTATTTGGCTCTGCGGCTTGCTTTAGCGCACTTTTTATACAAGGAGCCGCCGGTATTTGTGTTTGACGATGCCTTTGTGCATTTGGACGACGAACGGTTAGACAGGGTCTGCGAGATCTTGAAGACGCTCGCCGAACGCTATCAAGTCATCGTTTTATCCTGCCATACGCGCGAGGCGGATCGTTTATCCGCTGCCGGCGCAAAGCTGCTCACGCTGTGATTTTTTTCTCAAAAGAACTGCCCTGCCGCAAGACTTTTTGCGGTATGCGGCGGTTCTTTTTTATGGCAGGATTTCCGGATATTCCGCAATTTATCCAAATTTTAACCGGAGAAGCGGCGCCGGTTTTGTCGAAAGCGTAAAATCTGCTTTTTTTTCAGGGAAAGTCTTGACAAACGGTGTTAGTTATGATAAACTAACGCCGAAGTTAGAAAAGGCTAACTGTTTTTTCACGTGCTCAGTTAGTTTGTGCTAACGAAAAGGAGGTCGGTCCTATGCCTTTGTCACTTGCAGAGCTTGGCGAAGCATACATCATCAAGCGCATCGGCGGCACACCGGAGGTCAAAAAGCATCTCGAAAACTTAGGCTTTGTCGTCGGCGGAACAGTGACGGTCGTCAGCAAGCTCGGCGGCAGCGTTATCGTCAATGTCAAAGAGGCAAGAGTTGCCATCAGCGAAGAAATGGCACGCAAAATCATGGTCTGATCTTTGCGCAAACACATTTCCTTTGTTCCACATTATATTTTCATATACGAAGGAGGATACACGCAATGCGAACACTCAAAGAAGCCAAGATCGGCGAAAATGTCCGTGTCGTGAAGCTTCACGGCGAAGGCGCTATCAAACGCCGTATCATGGATATGGGCATCACCAAAGGCGTAGACGTCCATGTCCGCAAGGTTGCGCCGCTCGGCGATCCGGTTGAGATCACCGTCAGAGGCTATGAACTTTCCTTGCGCAAAGCAGATGCGGAAATGATCGAAATCGAATAAGCTCGGTCATTTCGTTTGCAAATGCAGATCATGTTACTTATAGGTTAGTTTAGGCTAACGCAGAAAGTGAGGAACCAATCATGAATTTGAGGATCGCCCTTGCGGGAAATCCGAACAGCGGTAAAACAACGTTATTCAACGCGTTGACCGGTTCGAATCAGTTCGTCGGAAACTGGCCGGGTGTAACCGTAGAGAAAAAAGAAGGTAAATTAAAGAAGCATGACGGCGTGATTGTCACCGACCTTCCGGGTATTTATTCCCTTTCGCCGTACACGCTCGAAGAAGTGGTCGCCCGCAACTACTTGATCGGTGAGCGTCCCGACGCCATTTTGAACATCATCGACGGTACCAACCTCGAACGAAACCTGTATCTTACCACCCAGCTTACCGAGCTTGGCATTCCGGTGGTCATCGCCATCAACATGATGGATGTTGTTCGCAAGAACGGCGACAAGATCAACGTGGAAGAGTTATCCCGTGAGCTTGGATGTAAAATTGTTGAGATTTCGGCCTTAAAGGGCACCGGCATTGAAGAAGCTGCCGAAGCCGCCATCGCTGCCGCCAGAAACGGCAAGACCGTTCCGATGCACACGTTTTCGGGTCCCGTGGAACACGCCATCGCCCACATTGAAGAGGCCGTTTTGCACGATATGCCGCAGGAACGTCAGCGCTGGTATGCCATCAAAATTTTCGAGCGCGATTCCAAGGCTCTCGAAGAATTGAACATTCCGAAAGACACCATGGCGCATATCGAAACCGATATTGCTGCCGCCGAAAAGGAACTGGACGACGACGCGGAAAGCATCATCACCAACGAGCGTTATCTCTATATTGCAGGTCTTATGAAGAACTGCTACAAGAAAAAGAATGTCGGCAAGCTTTCGACCTCCGATAAGATCGATAAGGTCGTCACCAACCGTTGGCTCGGTCTTCCGATTTTCGCGGTCGTTATGTTCCTTGTGTACTACATCTCCATGGTAACGGTCGGCTCGTCGGCAACGGATTGGGCAAACGACGGTCTGTTTGGCGACGGCTGGCATCTGTTCGGCATCGGCTCGGCAGCATACAATGAAGTTGCCGAAGAGTATGGCGATGCTTCTGCAATTGTTGACGGCTATGCCGCCTATGTCGAAGAAAACGGCGAACCGACAGACGGCAAGTTCACCTACGATGTAGAAGATGAAGAAACCCTTGCGGTTACCACCGAAACGGCTACGCTGGACGACCTTGCCGAAGCGGAAAAGACACTTGAAGAAATCGGTGAAGAACCCGATCCTGCCACTTACGGCATATGGGTTCCGGGTATTCCGGTGCTTGTGGAAAACGGACTGGACGCCATCGGCTGTGCGGATTGGCTCAAGGGTCTGATCAACGACGGTATCGTCGCCGGTGTCGGCGCGGTGCTCGGCTTTGTTCCGCAGATGCTCGTATTGTTCTTGCTCCTTGCCTTCCTTGAAGCGTGCGGTTATATGGCGCGTATCGCGTTCGTCCTCGACCGTATCTTCCGTAAATTCGGTCTTTCCGGCAAGTCCTTTATCCCGATGTTAATCGGTACGGGCTGCGGCGTTCCGGGCATCATGGCATCGCGTACCATTGAAAATGACCGCGACCGCAAGATGACCATCATGACCACCACCTTTATCCCGTGCGGTGCAAAAGTACCGTTCATTTCGATGATTGCCGGCGCTATCTTCGGCGGTTCGGCATGGGTTGCTACCTCGGCTTACTTTGTCGGTATGGCTGCCATCGTCCTTTCGGGTATCATGCTCAAGAAGACCAAGATGTTCGCAGGCGATCCGGCTCCGTTCGTTATGGAGCTTCCGGCATACCACCTTCCGACGGTTCTCAACGTGCTTCGCAGCATGTGGGAGCGCGGCTGGTCGTTCATCAAGAAGGCCGGTACCATCATCCTGCTTTCCACTATCTTCGTTTGGTTCACCACCTACTTCGGCTTCACGCCGGACGGCTTCCGTATGCTAGATGAATCCGAAATCGACATGAGCATTCTCGCTGCCATCGGCGGTGCACTTGCCTGGATCTTCAAGCCGCTCGGCTGGGGCAACTGGCAGGCAACTGTAGCCTCCATCACCGGCCTTGTTGCGAAAGAAAACATCGTCGGTACGCTCGGTATTCTCTACGGCGGCGGCGAAGGAACGGTTTATCAGGAAATTGCCAAGGCTTTCACACAGATCACCGGCTACTCCTTCCTCGTGTTCAACCTGCTTTGCGCACCGTGCTTTGCTGCCATCGGCGCCATCAAGCGTGAGATGAACAACGCAAAGTGGACTTGGTTCGCCATCGGCTATCAGTGCGGCTTTGCCTATGTCATCGCCCTCATGGTCAACCAGTTCGGTAATCTCTTTACCGGCCATGCAAACATTCTCGGTGTTATCGTATCGGTTGTCCTTCTTGTCGGCATCCTCTATCAGTTGTTCAAGCCGTACAAGGAAGCCGGCAAATTTTCCGGAAATGTTAAAGTTGCCGAAAAAGAAAAAGCCTTGAAATAATCCCTGCTTTTCGCATATACTAAAAACGGAACAAGGAGGATTTTTCATGTTAACGTTTTTAGCCGAAAATCTATCGACGATCGTTGTAGCTCTCGTTTTGATTGCCGTGATTGCCGCAATCGTGGTGTACTTAAGAAAGTGCAAAAAGCAAGGTAGATCCACCTGCGGTGCGAACTGTGCGCATTGTGCCATGCACGGTTCATGCCACAACGCTGCAAAAAAATAAACACTTTCCGGCTTTGCTTTTGGCATAAGCACAAACATTTCACTTTCCCTCATAAAGATATACCGCAAGGCTGGTGCTTTGCGGTATATCAAAACCATGTAGTTAGTTGTAACTAACCAAATATCAACATCAAGGAGATGAACAAATGAGCATCGTCATTGTCGGCGGTCATGACCGTATGCACTGCCGTTACAAAGAAATCTGCGGAAAATACGGATGTAAATGCAAGGTTTTCACCCAATTTCCCGCCAACTTCAAAAATCAGATCGGTTCGCCGGATATGGTGGTCGTGTTCACCGGAACGGTCGCGCATAAAATGGTCGGCGTGGCGTCGGAACAGGCGCAAAAGACGGGAGCGGTGCTCAAGCATTGTCACTCCTCCAGCGGAAGTGCGCTGCAAGAAGCGTTAAACGAATATTTTAACGGCGTCTGCGCCAAATAAGTGTGCCGGAGGGATATTCGTTCCAACTGCAAGCTTTCGGGCACGATAAAAAGGAAAGCAAAAACGGTTTTGTTTGTGCTTTCCTTTTTTATTTTATGCTTTTTTCAGCAAATCGCTCGGCGGCATCCGATAATAGGCCTTAAACGCCTTGCTGAATGCATACACGCCGGAAAAGCCGAGCTTTTCGGCGATTTGTGAAATGCTGCAACTCTGTGTGCTCAACAGGCGTTTGGCCTCCTCCATCCGCCGTCTGGTATAATATTCCTTGATAGTATGCCCGGTCACGGTTTTATACCGCGACGAAAGATAGCTGTAATTGTAGCGCAAGGCTTCGCCAAGCTCGGTGAGCGAACGCAAGGAATATAAGTGCGTATCGATATAATGCGTGATATGCTCGCACAGCTCCTTGTTTGAAGGAGCAGCCGACAGCGGCTTCGGCGAATAATCCCAAAAGGCACGCAGCACCCGCAACACCGCCTGATCGGCAAGCGACGAAAGGATTTCCTTACGATAAATCTTGGAGCCGTTCTGCAATTCCTCCAAAATCAAATCGATGACCGCCACCATGCCGTCATCCCGAAAAACACGGTTATGCGGCGGAAGTCCCAATTTCCACAAGCGATCGGACAGCGGCAGAAACCGTTCGCCGATCACGCCGAAGGTCAGGAACTCTTGGCAGAGCGGAGATTCCGGATCGCTGTCCAACCGATGCTTTTCAAACGGCACGGACAGAAAAATATCGCCTTTTTGCACCTTTATCGGATAAGTACCGGCATAGCTGACGCCGCGTCCCTCCAAAATGCAGGTCACCTCAAACAGCGGCCCGTGCGGATGAAACGGCACATACCGCTCACCGCGTTTTTCGCTGTCGATGCCGATGCCGACGTCGCCGATCTCACAATTTTCAAGTGCAAGGGTCGGCCAATAGTCATACTGTTTTGGTATATACGCGCTCATAAGACGTCCCTCCCCGTTTCTCTTGTTTGATTGTACCATATGCCGGGCATTCTGTCAAGGAAATTGCTATCCATGTGCTGCAAAATTTGTCGAAATTCGCCTTGTATCCAAAAAACAGACAAAAACACCTGCGTTTTCGACATTTACTTGCCGCCGTTTTGCCCGTATAATAAAGGAAAGAATCCCTATATTACAAAGAAGGATGGATGATCATGAAGCACCAAGTACCGCGTTTTCTTTTCTGTTTTCTGCTTATGTTCAGCGTTTTGGCGTGCGCCGCCGCGGCTTTTACGCCGGAAATGCCCGAGCTTTCGGCAGAAGCTTCTGCCGTCACCGCAAAAGCCGCTCTTTCCGAAGCAGCCTATGGCGCAAAGCCTGCCGAAACCACCGACGACGGTGTGCTTGTTTTCTTTGACAACGGCAACGCCGACGATCGCATCAACAAAACAAACATCTCCTTGCAGGGTGTCGTCGAGCCGTTTTCCGAAACCGACGGTTTCATCACGCGCTCCATCAACACCGGCGACACGCCGTTCCAAGGCGAAACGTTCGGTCCGTGCATTGTCGCGTCCGACGGCGTTTCCTTCAAGGACGCAACCGGCAAACGCTTAAACGGCAAGCTGACGTTTTGTGTGGAGATCTACAACTCCACCGCCTCGGACAAAATCTTCCACAACGGCGTCAAGCCGAAGCCTGCTGCCGACGGCTGGGATGCGTGGTGCAAAATTTACACCAATTGGAGTGCGTCAAAAGCGGTCGCTGCGTCGTGGACGACCATGAAATTCACCTACGACACCTCGGCAAACACCCTTTGCATGGGCCGCAATGCCTGGGACAACAAAGGCTCGCACATCCGCAGCGTATATGTCTACTATGCGCCGACTGTCTCTTATGCCGAAAAGCCTGCCGAAAACACCGAATACGGCACGCTCATTTACTTTGACAACGGCAATGCAAGCGACAAGGTCAACCTTTCCAACATCACGCTCGGCGGCCTGTTAAGCACGCTTGACACCACCGATTTCACCTACACGCGCTCCATCAACACCGGCGACACCGTGTTTGCCGGCAACACCTTCGGCGTGTATGCCTCCGCTTCGGGCGGTGCCTTTACGGATGCCAACGGCAAGGCGTTGGACGGCAAACTAACCATGTGCGTGGAGCTTTACAACAGTGCGGCTAAGAAAAAGGATTTTTACAGCATCCAACAACCGGCCGCTGACGGCTGGGTTTCCTGGTGCAACGTTTATACCAACTGGAAAAAGTATCCTGCCGAGCCCGGCGTATGGTCGACGCTCACGCAGACGCGCGACACCTCGGCAACGCTTCTCGGTTTTGCAAGAGATGCCTGGGATCCGAATAATTCCAATGTCCGCGCCGTTTACCTCTACTACAAGCCAAACGTCAAGGTAAACCTTGCCACAGCCGAAGCAAACAGCATCCGCACCGGCGGCAATGCCGGTATCCGCTTTGCCGCGTTTGTCAATGCACAGGCACTTGCCGAAGCCCAAGAATGCGGCTTTATCGTCGCACGCGGCGACATTTTGGAACAAAAAGGTCTTGCTGCTGCCGATGAAGTAAAAATTGCCGACGGAACGGTTACAAACAAAAGCGCCGGTTCGTTTGCCGCACAAACCGCAAACGGTTTGAAGCTTGCCGGTGCAAGAAACTATGTGAATGACGGCTCCGTGACCGGAAAGCTCATTGAAACGCCCGACGGCAAAACGCCATTCGGCGATTACGGTGAGCAAGGCTCGTATTTCACCGGCGTTGTCATCAATCTTGACAGCAGCTACACCCATGCAGACGGCACGACCTATGCGCACCGCTACAACACACCGCTTGCGGCACGTTCCTATGTGAAAATCGGTTCGGTCTGCTATTACGGCGAATGCCGCACCAAGAGCATCAAGGATGTTGCCGAAGCCATCAAAGCTGCCGGCGGCGATGCCTACACCGCAAACAAGGATTACATCGACAGAATCCTTGTCGAAGCCGACGTCAAAGCGTAAAGGAGAAAGTTCCATGAAACAATACCGTTCACCCGAATGGGAGCTTATCCGTTTTTCCGCCGCAGAGGAGTTACTTGTCTCAGGCGACCCGTCCGCCGATTCCGAGCTGGACGCGGATGAGCTGTTCGACTGATAAGCACAAAATACCGCGTTAGGCATCATAACAGGCTGTGAATTCCGTTTTGGTTTTCACAGCCTGTTTTGATTTTGACAGAAAGGCTTGTCCATGCGGCAGGTGCTTTTGGGTGAAGCACCGTGTTTGCCGGCAAATACGCGGTCATTTATAAGGATAACCGGACAAAAACAAAGATTTTTGTCCGGTTTTCAAACTTTATTCCAATTTCTACCTCTTATTGCTTATTGGTAATCTCGATAGCGATACAATATACGTGTTCCTTTATAGAATAGCAAATTAGCATTTCCGTTAAAATCCCCGCTATCCATAGAGCATTTATTGGGGTATTTATCGTAAACGATTTTTTTGCTTGCACTGGTTACCCAATAAACTAAACGACTACCTTCTATTTTTTCTAATGGCGTGTCTGAATAATACTCATGATAACTTTCTTGACTGATATCGGTATCTGGAACTCCACGAAGAGCTATCATGAAGTCAGTTTTGTTAATTGGATAAGTACCTATTGCACTGTTGCTGGAATAAGTCAGGAGATAATGGTAATAAACATATTGCGTTTTCTGTTCAACCTGCCGAGTGCTGCTTTCATAAACCGGCGATGTCTGCCAACCTGACCAAGGACTCCATGATTTTGTTTGATTAATTGACGGATTGCAATCCGAACAATTATCAACATAGTTATGTGACCCTGTGTATTCTTTTTGACCACACGACGAGCAAATCCGGATTTCTTTATGTGGGTGTACCGATTCATATTGTGTATTCCATGAGTGGGTATGGTTGGTTATCTCGCTGTTAGGATAGCATATTTTACAGGTTTTTGAAGGAATGGTGATTCCAGTATCAACAGTAATGCCACAAATGGTGCATTCACGTATTTGTTTGTGTGGGTGTTGGGCTTCTACAGCAACATTCCACGTGTGGTTGTGGACATTGCTTACCGGGATAAGTGCCCATTTCTGCGCATTTGAACCGTTAAAACTATAGGTCCAAATATTCGTTCCATCAGCAGTATCACCGTTACAAGCATCTAGATAAGTTCCAAGCGCTGACTGTATATAATAATATCCATCGCCGGCATCAAGAAAACGCCATTTTTGCGAGTCTGTTCCGTTGGGAGTATATTGCCATACATTAGCGCCTTTTTTTCGGTTTCCGTTGCTGACATCTAATGCTTTGTTTGAATTTATATTTGTTATGAAACAATAATTATCATCATTTGTAATCGAAAACTGTTGGCTTGTGCCGCTATGGCGACTCCAAAGATGAACATTGGCTTCTGAATCTAAGCTTTGCGCACAAATATCAAGAGCTTTGTTGGTGTCTAAGGATGAGACAATATTATACTTATCAGCAGTTATAAATACCGTTGAATACTCCACTGTTTTTTCAAGATATTCCTCCAATTTTTCTGTCGTTTGGTTTAACACAACAAGTGTTTGATCAATATACGTCTCGTTATATCTTTTATTGTACTTAGCTAATGATTTCGCAAAAGACAAAGCTTTTTTATTAATTTCGATGGCATAAAGCTTTTTAGTTATCAAAGAATAAATATCACTATATGTAGCGTTTTTCCAGATTAACGGTCTTGTGTCGCATAAATTATCTAATTCAATAATAAATCCCCACATCTCTAACGATATTACATAGTCGTCTACGGCAGGTGTTTTCAAAATCCAACTAAAAATGGCTTCGTTAATAAAACTAGTCCATGAAACGGTTCCACTTATAACGCCGAATCCGGCGCCAGGTGCCTTATCTTTTGCAGCAGCAAAAACCTTGCCAATCAAAGCATCAATAGTTTTATCTTTCAAATAAGAATTCCAAAAACTAAGTTGCCAACCATTTTGCAGCTCTTCACGCAAATCATTCAGTTGTCTTCGTAAAGAACTATTACTGTCATCTACATATTGTAAAACTTCATCAATAATCTCAATGCTTGAATTACATAGTGCAATAGCATAAAACATTTTTTCTGCAAATTGTGTTGCACTCATACCACTTTTTAAAATGTCAATAGCGTTAGAATCTGCAACTTTTTTCAGCATGTCGCTTAATTTGCTTTCCTCTATACTTGGGAAAGCCTCTTTTAGTGTAGGCATGTAACCTTGCAGAATTTCGTTTAGTTTATCTTGACAAGCTTGGCGTTGTCCTTTAGATAGATTGTTTTTTACCGACCCTACAAAGGTAGTCATCTCTGCATATGGCAGCTTTGATATTTTATCGGCAAGTGTCACATAATTGGATAATTGTTTTGAGGCTTTATCTCCGAAACTTAAATCAGCATTTGTTAAAGCTTCCAAAAGAAGCTTGTTTTCGACGGCTCTATATTTTTCTGTATAAGCTTTTTCAACTTTGCTAAGACCCTTATCAATGTCTGTCGTGACTGTAGCACGAAATATGTTTTTCCAATCAGCACCAATTTTTATCGCGGTATATGCTCTAGAAGCTGAAAAGCGCCATGACGACTCATATTCGTTGCAAATTGAAAGCAAATCAGATTGATGGAAGTTTGCAGTATCTATTAAATAATCAGCAAGTTCCTTTTGAAAATCTTCAGGAATTCTTTGTGCATTTACCGGAAAATTTTTCAATGTAAATGTACATAATAATAGAATAGAAAGCATTAAACAAGAAATCTTTTTTAAATACATACAGCTACCTTCTTTCTTAATGTTGGTTGCCTTTGATTATACACAAAAAATCATTATTGTCAATACATTTTAGATAATCTACCGATTTATAAGGATAACCGGACAAAAACAAAGATTTTTGTCCGGTTATCAAAGTCTGCCGCATACTTTCGTCTATGCGTTTTTCTTTGTTTTTTTGCCCTTGGAGGGTCTGTTATCGTCCTTTTCAAAGGCACGCACAAGCTCGAGATACTTGTTCAAATGCTCGCGGATCGGCACTTCGGGACGCAGGGCAAACAGAAATTTGTACTTTTTCTTTTGCTCCTCGGCTGTCCGGCGAATGGTATTTTTGAGTTCCTCGTAACGAACCAAAATGTGGTTTTCAGCCGCGAAGGCACGAATTTTTGCCACCACGCCGAACGAATACACCACGTCCACGGCAAAAATGCCGAACACTGAGCCGAGAACGAAAACAAACGGCGAATTCGCATCAAACCACACCAAAAGATCGCACAAAAGCGGATGCACAAGCAAATCATACACCGCACCTGCCACTGCCCAAAGAAGCGAGAATTTTAGGCAGATAATGCCCTGCAAATTGAATTTTTCATCGCTGTAATCCCAAAGCTTGGTTTTAAGTCCCACCACGAAGATAAGACCGGCGATATATTCGATGAGCGTCATGCAAAGCGTCATGAGCAGATACAGCACAAGCTTGCGCAAAAACACATTGTCGATGGCTATGTAGCGTTCCGCCGAACACAGCAAATACAGCGTACACGTGCCGAAGCCGTAGATCGGCAGGCACGGGCCGGTCAGAAAGCCGGGATTGCACCACTTTTTTCCGGGTGCGAAATAGCGTCGGAAGAAGAATTCCAAAACCCAGCCGACGCCGCTGCCCACAAAAAACAGTAAAACCAAAGAGAAAATCGATTGCATAACGCTGCCTTCCTTTCGTGATATCGTTTTAACAGACGCTAAAATGCGGATAAATCGACCGGCTTTTCGATCGCATTGCCCGTCGTGCGGCCGTATTCGACGCGCACCGGCATTCCCAAAAGCTTAGAGGCAAGGCTTGCGATCATATCATTTTTGGCTTTGTCGGTGGTTAACATGAAATAGCCCATCGAATTGACATAGATTTTGATTTTATCCGGAAACTGCTCGGCATAGGCGCCGGAAAGCATCGAATAGGTGACCATATCCTGCGCTTTGATCTCTTCGAGAAGCTCGGCAAAGGCAAGCATTTCGGTGCCTTTTTCTTCTTGCGGCGGCGCAGACGGAACGGGCGGCTCGTCCGGTTTTGCCGGCGAAACGCGCTTTTGCGGCGCTTGGTGTTCGGCCGCGGCAGGCGGTGTGTCGAACGCATCGAAAGCCTCCGGCGGTGCTTCCGGAAGCGGAATTTCTTCGTTTTTCACGGGTGCGGAATCGGCACGCGGCGCAGGTGCAGAAGGTTGCTTGGAAGCCGCTTCGGGAGCGGCAAAGGTGCCGGAGGCAAGCTTTGCTTCCATATCGGAAAGACGGGCAAGCACCGCTTCGGGCGAATTCGACAGCCGTGCGTCACACAGCCGCATGAGCATAAGCTCCGCAAGCGTGCGGCGCGACAGACCGCTTCGCGCAAGCTTATTCTGCGTCTGTTCGGTGATTTCAAGCGAATATAACAGGCGTTCCTTGGTAAAGCTGTCCTCGCAGTTACGCAAGGCGGCAATCACATCCGGCTCGGCGTCTACAAGCTTGCTGACCGAATCGCTGGCATATTTGACCACAAGCAAATGCCGGAACATTTCGGCAAGCTCCGAACACAACACGCCCATATCCTTGCTGGCTGTATACAGTTCTTCCAACAACGACAAGGCTCTTGCGGTGTCGTTTGCGGCAACCGCTTCTAACAGTGCCAAAATCGGCGCGTTGCCGACAACGCCCAGTGCTTCGGACGCTTTTTCGCGGTCGATACCGGTTTTGCCGACAAACAGTTCTAACATCGACAGCGCGTCGCGCATCGCACCGGTAGCAAGAAAGGCGATCAAGCGAAGCGCGTCATCGGTGATGCCGATGCTTTCTTCATCGGAAATATACCGAAGCCGCGGCAGCATATCCTCCGGCGAAATGCGGTGAAAATCAAACCGTTTGCAGCGTGAAAGAATGGTCGCCGGGATTTTGTTCAGCTCAGTCGTCGCGAGGATGAACATAATGTGCGACGGCGGCTCCTCCAAGGTTTTCAAAAGCGCATTGAACGCGCCGTTGGACAGCATATGCACCTCATCGATGATATACACGCGCTTTTTCATTTCGATCGGCATAAACGCCACTTTTTCGCGCAAATCGCGGATATCGTCCACGCCGTTGTTGGAAGCGGCGTCCATTTCGATGATGTCATACGAGCTGTCGAACGCCCGGCACGTCCGGCACACGCCACACGGGTCGCCGTTTTGCGGATTTTCGCAATTGACAGCCTTCGCCAAAATTTTGGCACAGGTGGTTTTGCCCGTGCCGCGCGAGCCGCAGAAAAGATACGCGTGCGAAACCGAGCCGTGCATCACTTCGCTGCACAGAACCTTGGTAATATGCTCCTGTCCGATGACATCCGCAAACACGTGCGGCCGCCATTTGCGGTATAAAGCCACATAATCTGCCATAGCTAATTCTCCTGTATCAAAGCGTCATCCGTCATATCCGGCGCATCCGTCAAATCGGCGGCATCCGCCGCTTCCGCTGTTTTCGAAAAATACAGCTTTTTGTAGACAAGCATCGCTTTATCGACCTTTTGCACATAAGCCGCCGTTTCGGGATACGGAATGTTGACAAGCTTGCCGTTGGAATTGTATGCCGGGCTTTTTAACCATTCGTTCACCCGGCCGCGTCCGGCATTATAGGCGGCAAACGCCGTATCCCACACGCCGAACTCCGAATAGAGAAGACTCAAAAAATACGTTCCGTAGCGAATATTGGTTTCGGGGTTGTACAAAAGCTCGGGGTTGGTGTCGGAGGCGTTGTTTTTGGAGCACAGCCACGTAAAGGTATCCGGCGTGATCTGCATAAGACCGATGGCGCCCTTAGGACTTTGTGCATCGCTCTTGAAATTGCTTTCCACGCTCATCACGGCGTAAATGACTTCTTCGGGCACGGCATATTCCCCTGCCATGGCTGAAACGGTTTCCCGATACGGAAGCGGATGTGTCCGCTCCAAAACTTTATCCTTTACAAAAACCCAAAGGGTGGCAAATCCGGCGGCAAGCGCCAGAATACAAATGATAACAAACGATTTTTTCATGTGTGTTCCTCGTAAAATCCGTTACAAATTCTGCTCTGAAAGCGCTTCAAAGAAACGGCGGATCTGCGCTTCAAACGCCGCTTGATCACTGTCATTTTCGAGAATATAGCCGCACCTTTCGCGGAAATACTCGTTGCTTTTGGCTGCGGAAAGACGTTTTTCGGCGGCTTCCCGGTCGATGCCGTCCCGTGCCAAGATACGCAAAAGGCGCGTTTGCTCATCGGCAAGAATGCCGACGGTCACATCGCAGATCTTGTCCTCGCCGCTCTCGAAAAGAAGCGGCGCGTCGATCACGGCAAACGGACAAAGCCTCTCGCGTGCGTCCGCAAGGCGTTTTTCGACCTCTTTGGTAACAAGCGGATGGGTTATGCCGTTGAGCGCGGCAAGCTTCCTGCGGTCAGAAAAAACGATGGCGGCAAGCTTCTTGCGGTCAAGCGCGCCGTCCGCACGCAGAATGTCGTTTCCGAAATACCCGACCAGTGCCGCAAGCCCGGCCGAGCCCGGCTCAACCACCTGCCGCGCGATTTTGTCGGTATCGATATGCTCTGCGCCGAAAGCACGCACGGCAATCTGCGAAAATGTCCCTTTTCCGGCGCCGGTCGGGCCGGTAAGTCCGATGATAAGCATAATTTTTCCTCTTAATTGATAGACAGCGACGCGTCGTCCGTACCTTTTTCGATGGAACGGATGACAACATAATAGCTGTAGGTCGGATTGACTTCGATCAAGATGCGGTCGCCGACCTTATGCCCGAGTATTGCCTTTCCCATGGGACTTTCGCCGCTGATGCGGTTTTCAAGCACATCGGCGCGCGCCGTGGTGACAAGCCGGTAGGTCTCCTCGGCATCGTCCTCTTCGACATAAACGGTGACCGTATCAAAAAGTCCGAGCGTATCGGCATCGGTATTGACCGAAACGACCTCGGCAGTCTTGATCATGTTCTGCAAATAGCGGATACGGCGGTCATTGGCGTTTTTTTCCTGCTTTGCGATATGGTATTCCGCGTTTTCGCTGAGATCGCCGAACGCACGGGTACGCACCACTTCCTTGAGCAAAAGCGGACGCTTGACCGTGATGCGGTATTCGATCTCCTCTTTCATCTTTTGAATATCCACTTCGGTTAACTGGTTATGCATCGTTTGTCAAACCTCTTTTTGTGCAAAAATCGTTACCACTTGACGCCGTGGTAATGGAACTCCGTGCCGATAAAGCCGACCTGTGTGAAATCCTCCGGCTGTTTGCGGATGATATAATCGATATAGCTCATGACAAAATCGGCGGTGAGCTTATAGCCGGCAGCATTCAAATGACCGCCGAGATAGTAGTTTTTGCGAAATTCGTCATCGTATACCGGCGCGTATTTGTAGAAATCGAGCACATAGGTAAACTCGAATTTTTCGGCAAGCGAAGCTAAAAAGTCGCGGTGTTCCTTGCGAAGCTCCGGTTTGTTTTCCTTGCCGCCATAGGTCTCGCGCGGCATGGACATAAGAAAAACGCGCGCTTTGGGCTGCATTTTTTTGATCTTCTGCAAAATCTTGGCATATTCGCCGGCGAAGGTGGACTTGTTGTTTTCGTAATTTTCGAAATCGATGTCTTTTAACGTTCCGACCGGATTCCCGGTATTCAGAACGTCGTTGACGCCGAGGGCGATGACATAGGCTTGACAGACGTTTTCCGGCTGTTCGAAGCCGCAGGCGTTTCCGAACGACGCGTTGAATTCTTTTGCCGTCATGCCGCCGCGGGAAAAATTGATGGCTTTAAGACCGCACCGACGGGCGATGAACTGCCCCCAAGAGTATTCGAACATATCGTGCCAGCTTCTGACACCCTCCGCCGTCAAGGCTTCGAATTCGCCCGAAGAAAGGCTGTCGCCCACAAAGCCCACCGTGCGGAAAACGGCGCAAAGGCCGCCGTCCGGAACGGCGTTTGCGAGAGGATTTTCGGGAAGGTCATCGATTTTTTTCAAAATAAGATTGGTATTCATAAAACGATATTCCTTTGCGTTTTTCCGGCTTGTGCGCCGATTTCTATATTCCCTTTTATTATAGCCGAATACGAAGCAAAAGTCAATTCAAAAAAAGAAAATTGAGCAAAATTCGCCGATACACAGTCTTTCTGCCCGCCTATCGGAGCTTTTGACAGACACGAACTTTTTTCATTGATAGGGTTCGCACAAAAACGCGCGGCGTCACAGAACCTCCTGTGACGCCGCGCAGCATAAAGCTTTATTCGGCTTTGCTTTTTACGCAAGCCGCTTATGTTTTATCCTTGTAATACAGCATACAATGGCAAAAGCCTTCAAAATTCGGGTCTTTGATCTGCTCGCGGAATTCCTTGCACATACATTTGGTATCCTCGCTCTTTTCGCGCACACACGGGCAATAGCCGCCGCGCGCCGCAAGGCCTTCTTTGACGGTTTTCACGATTTCCTTGTCAGGATTCAGGCGTACCATACTTCTCCCTCTCTTACAGATCGATAAAATTGGTCACGCCCTTGTAATCGCGATAACCGACTGCGCGGCCGGTCTCGACGCCGTTTTTGACAAGCACAAGCGTCGGGATCGACTGAATGCCGAATTTCACCGCAAGCTCCTCCTGTTCATCCACGTTGACCTTACAGACCGTGATATCGGTTCGCTCTTCGGCGACCTGCTCAACGATGGGTGCGATCATTTTGCACGGGCCGCACCAGGTTGCCCAAAAGTCGATGAGAACGGGTTTATTCGCGTTTTCCACGATTTCCTTATAATTTTCTTTTGTTAACGTAATTTCCATAATAGACAACATCCTTTCCGATTGATTCCGCGGCAAAAGTGCGCGCGTTTCGAAAACTTTTCCATTTTTCCATTTGCAGTATAGCAAGCTTATGTGAAAATTATGTGCCGAAAAACTGTTATTCTGCCGAATCCTGTGTGCGGCGTGCCTTTCGCAAGGCATTACGCGCTTTTCCGGCATCAAATTCCGCCTTTTCTTCGTCGGTTTCAGGCAAAAGCGGCGGCACGTGTGCCGGTTTTTCATCGTCTCCGAGAGCAACCATGATCACATACGCCTTGTTGATGAGCCGTCTTGTGCCGTCCAAGGATTCCACATAGGTTTTGACGCAGATTTCCATGGAAGTGTTCCCGGTATAGGTCACTTTTCCGATCAAAACCACCGTATCATTGGCATAAGCGGCGGATTTGAACTCCAGCGAATCGACGGCGGCGGTGGTAACGTTTTTGCCGGAATGACGGCGAGCCGTGACAGCGGCCACCACGTCGATCCACTCCATGAGCTTGCCGCCGAATAAGCGTTTATAGCCGTTTAACGACCCTTGCGAAAGAATCTGCACCTGCTCGGTTTGGGATTCGCGCGGCGCTTTGCCGGGACAAACCGCTTGGTTTTGTATCATAGCTTCCTCCGTTATTTTTTCCATGGATCGACGGCTTTTAACTCCTTATACAGCCGCACAAAGCTTTCGTGGCGGGATGGTGCGATTTTGCCGGCCTTTACGGCTTCGACCACCTTGCAGCCATCCTCGCACAGGTGCGTGCAATCGGTATAGCGGCAGCCGTGCGCATAGGCGGCAATGTCCGGGAAAGACTCCAACAAGCCGTCAAGCGTGAGCAGATTGAAGCCGGCCACATCCACCATGCTGAAGCCGGGCGTGTCGCCGATATAGGTATTTTCCTCCACCCGAAAGAGTGTCGTCACACGGGTGGTATGCTTGCCGCGCGCGATTTTCCGGCTGATTTCGCCGGTTTCGAGCTGCAAAAGCGACGGATACAGCGCATTGAGTAAGCTTGATTTGCCAACGCCCGACGCGCCCGAGAAAAAGGCGGTTTTGCCGCGGACGGTGCGTCGGATTTCGTCCAACACCGCCCGGGAGTTTTCCGGGTCATTTGCCGAAAGGCAAAAGGTCGGAATGCCGGCAGAGGTATAGATTTTTTGCAGTTCATCGGCACTGCGCAGGTCGCATTTGTTGACCGCAAGCACAGTATCGATGCCATTAAAGGCGGCGATGGCGGTCAGCTTATCGAGAATATACACGTCCGGGTCGGGATGTGCCGACGCGATGACAAGCACCAGCGTATCGACATTGGCCACCGCCGGGCGGATGAGGGAATTTTTGCGCGGCAGAATTTCGGTAATAAAGCCTTCGCCCTTCTCCGAGCGGCGCACAAGCACCTTATCGCCGGCAAGAGGCGTGAGCTTTTCGTGCCGAAAAGCACCTTTGGCGCGGCAATCGATCGTCGTGCCGACCATTTGCGGCTCGTCGGAGGCGGTGATCTCCACGCGGTACAGGCCGCCGGTGCTTTGGATGATTCTGCCGCAGATATGTGTTTCGGCGGCGATGGTCTCTTGTTGTTCAAGCCTTGCGGTCATGTGGTTTCCTTTCCGTTCGGACGGTGTTAATTCTCATCGGAATCGCGCCTGTCGAGAAGTCCTTTAACGTCAGAGAGGGCATCGGGATTTTCCGTGCCCGTTTGCGTGTTTTCACCCGTGCCGGCGGCGTTTCCGGTATTGTCCACGACAAGCTCGGGATCTTTCTGCGGCGTATCGGTTTCGGTCTTTTCGGTCTTTTCGGTGCTTCCGGTATTTCCGGCATTTCCGTGGCCGCTGTCGCCGGTCGCACCGGTATGACTGGTGCCCGACGGATCGATTTCGGGCGTCGCAGGTATATCCGGCACCATTTCCGAACCGGCTGCCGAACCGATGCTGACCCAAAGGTCGATGGAGGTGATATCCTGTGCCACCGTTTCACCGGCGGCATGACCGGCTTTCATCACGCGTCCGGCACCGACAACGGCACTTTCTTCATAATAGATTTTGCCGAGTGCGAGCTTTGCGTTCAGAATGCGCTTCTTGGCATCGGAAAGCGTTAAGCCTTCGAGCTCCGGCACGGTGGTATTGGAAATTTTCCGGCCCTTGCTGACCACAAGCACAAAGCGGACGGAATCGTCCACCGATACAAGCGACCCGGCAGTCGGTTCCGTGCGGATGACATAATCCGCCGGGTAGGTATCGTGGTATTCCTCGACAATCTCGATGGCATCGGCGGAAAGCTCGGCGGAGGACACGCTGTTATATTCCGTGCGGATGAGTTTTTTAGCATCCGTAACGCTTACCAACGTGCAATCCGGCATATTCATATCCTTTTGCCCCATATTGACATACAGCACCACCGGAACAAGGCCGTTTTCGGCTTTTAAGCGGATCGCGCCGCCTTCCGGCTCCTGGCGCACCACCTCGCCGAGCCCGTAATTCGGGTTACGGACATAATTGACGGTTTCGGCGGAAAAGCCGCGTGTGCTCATTTCGGAAATCAGCGCATCGTCGTATTTTTTGCCGACAAACGATTCAACCGTGACCTTTTTTTCCTGGGCGCTTGCGCCGTCCACGCCCAATAAGCGGTCAACCGCCGTGGAAAGGCCGTCGCCGATGGCGTCGATGGTTCCCTTGCCTTCGCTGTCGGAAACCGTGCCCTTAAAGAACGGCAGCACCCAGAAAACGACAAAGATGATGCCGACGACGGCAAAAGCGGCCGCCACACCGGCGATGATCGGGAACATGGAACGGCTTCCGCGCACGTATTTTTTCAAGCGCGCTTTTTTCTTCTGCTCGTCCTCATAGCTTGCGATTTCTCCGGCGGCAATGCTTCCGCCGGTCGTATTTTTTCCGCCTGCGAACACCACATCGGGATTTTCCGTAAAGTAATCAAGCGCTTTCAGCATAGCGGCGGCACCGGCAAAGCGATCATCGGGATTTTTTTGCATGGCTTTGAGAATGATCTGCTCAAGGCCGACCGGGATCTGCGGATTGAGTTCACGCGGCAGAACCGGCTCGTTGGACACCTGCATCATGGCTACCGCCACCGGGCTGTCGGCGATAAACGGCAGGCGGCCGGTCACCATTTCGTAAAGCATAATGCCGGTGGAATAGATATCGGTTCTGGAATCGACCGGTGCGCCGCTGGCCTGCTCGGGACTGATGTAATTGACCGTGCCGATGGCCTTATCGGTCATGGTAATTGCCTCGGCTTTGGGGTGCTTGGCGATGCCGAAATCGGTCACCTTGACGGTGCCGTCGGACAAAAGCATAATATTCTGCGGCTTGATATCGCGGTGAATGACCTGTTTCTCATGTGCGTGCGAGAGGGCGCGCAAAACCTGTTTGATATAATAGACGGCTTCCTTCCAGGAGAGCGTGCCGATACGGTCGATGTAATCCTTCAGGGTGATGCCGTCGATAAACTCCATGACGATATATTTGAGGTCATCGGTAATAACGACATCCAAAATTTTTACGATGTTTTCATGGTCGAGCATGGAAACGGTTTTGGATTCGTTGATAAACCGCTTGACGGCGCGTTCGTCGTCCTTGAACTCGTCGCTTAAGATTTTGATAGCAACATCGCGGCCGGTATTTAGATCCTTGGCGCGCAGAACATACGCCATGCCGCCGACGCCGACGACTGTTTCGATTTTATAGCGTTTATCAATTATGCGATTGATCAGTTTATCGTAGGAAGTATTATCCATGATGTTTTCCTTTCCCTTATCCTCAGACTAAGCTCGCTTGACCGGCTTTAACGGCGCGCCAGAACGGCTGTGATATTATCGCCGCCGCCGGCGCGTTTTGCGTCATCAATCAACGCCTTCACCGTTTCTTCCGCATTAGTATATTGCCGAAAACGCGCGTTTAATTCATCATCGGACACAAAACCCGTAAGACCGTCGCTGCACAGCAGAAAGCCGTCGGCGTCGAAATCGAGCAAGAAGCAATCGCCTTCGACCGCATCGGTTGTCCCGACCGCACGGGTAATGATGTTTTTATTGGGATGGTGTTTGGATTCATCCGGGGTGATGGTGCCGTTATCGACGAGTGCTTGGACATAGGAGTGGTCATGCGAAAGCTGGGTGATCTTTTCGTTCTTAAAGAGGTAGATACGGCTGTCGCCGACGCTGACGGCGCAAAGGCGGCTCGAATCCGTGCCGCTCACAAGCACTGCGCAAAGCGTCGTGCCCATTCCGGCCAGCGTTTTCTCGGCGTTGGCAAGGGAGAAAACAGCCTGATTTGCCTCGGAAAGAGCAGCGGAAAGCGCATGGAGCAAGGTTTGATCGGAGATTTTTTCAGACTCTGACAGTGTTTTTTCGACAGCGTGTGCAAAGACATCGCATGCGAGTTTGCTGGCTGCGGCACCGCCTGCCGCACCGCCCATGCCGTCGCAGACGGTAAAGAGGGTATGTGCACCGAAGGGATCGATGCGGAAATAATCTTGGTTGTTTTGGCGGACGCAGCCGATATCGGTTGAGCCGAAGTAATTCATCTGTATCACTCCTTTATATAGCAAAGGCATAGCAGGGCGAGCCGCCCTGCATGGGCGAACTTTCCGAAAGGAAAGTTGTAAAGGCGGCTTTGCCGCCGGGAAAATGCCGCGAAGCGGCAGAGGATTTAAGTTTGTTTGTGCGAATTTGCTGTTTGTGTGCGCTGAATCGAGGTTTGCGAAACCTCGGAACTCCCTGCAAAGGGGACGTTTTTACGTTCTTTTTGCGTCGTGCAAAAAGAACCAAAAAGCATGCTCGGACGTGCAAAAAGTTGCCGGTGGCAAGTTTTTGTGCGTCGGAGACCGCCGAAACAGGGAGAATTGCGAACGGACGTGAGCAAGGCGACCATGTTTCAAGGAGACGACTCCGTCCTGCGACCTCGATTCAAATCGCCGGTCGATACGAGATTTTTGCTGAAATGTCCGGCATTCATCAGGTAACCGGCAACGCAGAAAACAATAGTTTTCCGGGTATCGCCGGCAATGATTTGAATCGGTGCGACGCTCCGGCTTTACAGCACAAAATTAGAGCGAAGAGCAAAAGAACAGCCGCATTCTTTGCAAACAGTAGGTTAAGGGTGGTGCGAATGGGAGGTGGAGGGTGGAAAAGGGGTGTTTTGGATGGAAAAAAGGAAAGGGGTGTGCAAATGAAGGGCTTTTGGTTTGTGAAAATGGAAATTTTTGCGGACAGCGAAGAAAGGCACGTGCAAAAGAAGTTTTTTGTGCGTAAAAAACGGCTTTGAGTGAAGTTCGTAAAGCTTTCTGCTAATGAAATTTTCTTGATTCGCGAAAAAGGCGTTTTTTCGGCTCATGCAAAGCAAACCGAAAAAGAAAAGTTTTTTATCAACACAGCAAAACTCAATTTCCCACCGCAACAAAGCTAACGAGCAGTCACAAATTTTATCCGCGAAAACCTGCTGTGAGCTTGCTGTAAAACAACTGTTTTTCGAAAAACATCGGTCTTGCGTCTGCACTACGGTAACCCTTTCGCACCGATTCAAAGCCTTTACGCCGGCGTTTTGCAGGTAAAACCGGTTTCGACACGTGCCACCGGAATTTTCTGCAAAGTTACTTCCGGCAGAGCTTTGAATCGTCCCCGGAGTCCAGAGGTTCGCAAACCTCTGGTGTACTTTTGGTTCTTTTCGTACAAGCGAAAAGAATAAATCCGTTCCCTTTCCGGGAAGCTTCGAGGTGCTGCAAACCTCGAAGCAGCCCACCGCAACGGCAGCTTCACACCGCAACAATTAAAACCTTTTTTAGGGAGCTTCGAGGTTCTGCAAACCTCGAAAAATCAGCATACATAGCCGGAAATTTTGTACAAACCAATGAAATTCTTTTGCCGCCTTGCGGCGGTCGCTTTCGGCGGCTATGCCGCCTGTTTCCGCCTGCGGCGGCTTCTATTCGGCACCCGACCGCCGCAGCTGTCCGCAGGACGCATTGATGTCACTGCCTAATCGGCGCCGCACGGTCACTGTGATATGCCGCGCTTCCAAAATCCGCATAAATTCGGCAATCGCTTCCCGACTGCTCTTTTCATACGAACGCTCCTTGACCGCATTGAGCGGAATCAGATTCACATGGCACAGCATTCCCGAAAGCAGGTCTGCAAGCTGTCGCGCACATTCCGGCGTGTCGTTTTCCCCATGGATCATCGAATATTCAAACGAAATGCGTCGTCCGGTCTTTTCCAAATAATATCGGCACGCCTCCATCAACTCATCAAGCGAAAATTTGCGCGCCACCGGCATGAGCTTTGCCCGGCGTTCGCCGTTCGGCGCGTGCAGCGATACCGACAGCGTTATCTGCAAATCTTCATCGGCAAGCATTCGGATCTTATCACATAAACCACAGGTTGAAAGCGATATGTGCCGCTGCCCGATATTTAAGCCTTTCGGATCGTTGACAAGACGCAGAAATTTGCGTGTGTTATCATAATTATCTAACGGTTCGCCGATGCCCATCATCACAATGTTGGAAATGCGCTCACCGGTGTCGTTTTGTGCGGCAATGATCTGCCCGAGCATTTCCGACGGCAGCAGATTGCGTACCAATCCGCCGAGCGTGGATGCACAGAACGTGCAGCCCATCCGACAGCCGACCTGCGTCGAAATGCAGATGGTATTGCCGTGCTCATACCGCATGAAAACGCTTTCCACGCATTCGCCGTCGGCAAGCTCGAATAAATATTTGACCGTTCCGTCGATTTTGGAAACCAACTTTACCTTGACGTGCGGCAGCGTTAAATAAGCGTCGCTTCGCAAAACCTCGCGCAGCTTTGCCGAAAGGTTGGTCATTTCTTCAAAATCGTATACACCTCGCGTCAGCCATTCGAAAATCTGTCCGGCGCGGAATTTTTCGATTTTCAAGCCGCTTTTTTCGGCAAGCTCCGCTGTATATTCCTGTAATTCCGGCAAGGTAAGGCTGGCAATATCGGCCTTTCCCTTGCTGTTTCGATAATCGTTTTTCACGTGTTTCACTCTTTATTTCGTATAAATTTGGCGACGAAAAAGCCGTCGGTGCCGTCGGTCTGCGGAAAGAAGGTCTTTGTGCCGTTCACCGCGCCGCGAAAAGCAAGCTTTGCCGGAGCAAAATCCGGATTTCTCTCCAAAAATGCCGCAACATTCTCCTCATTTTCAGCTTTGCACAATGTGCAGGTCGAATAAATGAGTGCGCCGCCCGGCTTGACATACGCCGCGCTTTTGCACAGGATATCAAGGCCGATTTCCGGCAGCCGAGCGATTTCTTCCTCTTTTTTATAGCGAATATCCGGTTTTTTGGCAAGAATGCCAAGTCCCGAACACGGCACGTCGCAAAGCACTGCGTCTGCCCTGCCGAAAAGGGCGGCATCCGGCTGTCTTGCATCACGCGCTTCTGTTTTTACAGACGCAATGCCAAGGCGTTTTGTTCCGCGTTCGATGAGGGACAGACGGTTGGCATGGAGGTCAAAGGAATACAGCGTACCGCGGTCAGCATTGGCAATGGCGATGGCAAAGGTTTTGCCGCCCGGGCAGGCACAGGTATCGATGACGGTCGGTGCGGACATTCCGGCGACCGCTGCGCTGACAAGAGCCGCGCAAAGCGCACTGGATTCATCTTGAATGAAGAAAAGCCCTTCGTCAAAGCCGGGAAGCGATTCAACCGGCGCGCTGCCCGAAAGAGTGATAAGCGTTTCGCCGATCTTTCGCGGACAAAGAGAGGCATCGAGCTTTGCAAGGTAGTCATCTGCCGTGGTTTTCAACGTATTGATATGCAGCGTCAGGTGCGGCGGAATGCATTCGAAGCCATGTGCAATCTGCTCGGCAAAGCCTTGACCGTAATCGGATTCCCATTTTCGGCAGATCCAAAGAGGGATGCTGTGGCGGACACTGACGCCGGAAAGGCCGGTCAATGCCTGCAATTCGGCACGAAGGGACGCCTTTTTGCGGATGGTATTGCGCAGGATGGCGTTGACAAAGCCGGCGTAAGAACCGGGGCAGAGTTTTTTAACAAGCTCGGTGGCTTCGTTGCAGGCAGCGCTGTCGGGCACGCGATCCATTTCGAAGATCTGATAGAGGGCAGTTTCGAGAATACAGCGCACGAGCGGTTCGATATCCGAAAGAGCGGTTTTGGAGATTTTGGAAAGATACCAATCGAGTGTGAGTTTTTTTTCGACGGTACCATACAAAAGGCGCGTATAGAAGCTTTTATCTTTATCCGCGAAGCCGTATTTTTTAATGGTACTGTCAAGTTCCAGATTGACAAATCTGCCGTTTTTGAAGGCGCTGTTCAAGGACAGCGCAGCGGCTTCTCTGGGATTCATAGACAAAAGCGTCCTTTCTTTATTTATGCGATGCCGCGGCTGCAGCGGACGGAATCGAGGTTTGCAGAACCTCGAACTCCCGAAAGGGAGTCTTTTGCACGCAGGGCGTGCTGCCCTGAACGGGGCACCGCCGTAAGGCGGAAAAAAGGATATAATTGGGTTTGTGCGAAGTTGTTGTTTTGTGCGCTGATTCGAGGTTTGCGTAACCTCGAAGCTTCCTTAAAAAGGTTTTAATTGTTGCGGTGTGAAGCTGTGGCTGCGGTGTGCTGATTCGAGGTTTGCGTAACCTCGGAGCTCCCCGGAAAGGGAACGGGTTTATTCTTTTCGCGTGTACGAAAAGAACCAAAAGTACACCAGAGGTTTGCGAACCTCTGGACTCCGGGGACGATTCAAATCGCCGGTCGATGTGTGGTTGTTGTTAAAACAACCGGCATTCATCAGGTAACCGGTTTTGCGAAAAGCTGCAACTTCGCAGGGCATCGCCGGCAATGATTTGAATCGGTGCGACGCTCCGGCTTTACAGCACAAAATTAGAGCGAACAGCAAAAGAACAGCTGTATTCTTTGCAAACAGTAGGTTAAGGGGCGTTGAAATGGGTTGCGGAGGGTGGAAAAGAATTGCTTTGGATAGCAATTAAGGAAGAATTTGTGCAAAAGAAAGACTTTTGGTTTGTGAAAATAGGCGTTTTTTGCGGACAGTAGGTTAAAGGTAGTTGGAATGGGCGGCGGAGGGTGGAAAAGGATTGCTTTAGATAGCAACAAGGAAAGGTTTATGGAAATAAAAGGTTTTTTGCACATAAAAAGGCGGCTTTTGAGGACAGTAAAAATTGTTCGAACAAGCAGTGTTTTGGTTGCGAAAACGAAAGGCTTTTGAGGGCAAAGCATAAAGCTTTCTGTAAACGAAAACCTTTTGGTTTGCGGAAAAGGGTTGTTTTTTTAGCTCATGCAAAGCAATCCGATAAAGAAAAGCATTTTTCAGCGCACAACGACACCGACTTCCCACCGCAACAAAACTAACGTGCAGCAACCCTTTTAGAATAACACCTGCTGCTGTAAGCTTGCAGTACAATAACTCTTTTTCGAAAAAACATCGGTCTTGCGTCTGCACTACGGTAACCCTTTCGCACCGATTCAAAGCCTTTTCGCCGCCGTTTTGCAAGCAAAACCGGTTTCGGCACGTGCCGTCGGAAAGCTTTACAAAATCACTTCCGGCAGAGCTTTGAATCGTGGGTCGCAGGGCTTCGCCCCATATATCCCAACTTAAAGGAAAAAGGCAGCAAAAAGGGAGAAAAAATCAAACAGAGGGAGGGAGAAATCCGA
>CAKSCV010000032.1 GCA_934444645.1 uncultured Eubacteriales bacterium
TTGTTCAACAAACGTATTTTTGATGAAAAAGGCTTTGAGTATCCTTACGAAATGGTCAAAGACGGCGATTGGACGTTTGACGAATTTGCCTATCTTGCAAAAAAAGGCGCAGAAGATCTCAACGGCGACGGGATTATAAAGCCGGAGGATGACCAATATGGTTTTGTGACGTCTGAATGGGAAGCGCCAATCAATATTCTTTATGCCGGCGGCGAAAAAATCTACACCATAGACGATCAAGGCGAGTTGCAGCTAACTCTGTATTCCAACAAGACCGTTGAAATTTTTGATGAGTTTTTTAGCCTGATGAATAACGAGGCCTGCTTCTTGCCGTTAACCGAGAGCGTCATTTACTTTCCCGGAATTGAAACCGGTCGTTCCATGATTGCCTCCGGCAACTTGGGTTCTGCCCAGAAGCTGCGCAACATGGACGACGATTTCGGCATCATTCCGTATCCGAAATTCGATGAAAACGATGTCTATTCCACCACTATTAACGGCAGTGCACCGCTTATAATTATTCCGATCAGTGTTTCAGATGTTGAACGCACGGGTGCTATTACCGAAGCACTTTGCGCATACGGTCATAGAGATGTTATTCCGGCGTTCTATGAAAAGTCGCTCAAATCCAAATACACACGCGATGAAGAATCCGAAGAAATGATGGATATTATCAAGGATAGCATTGTCTATGACCTCGGCTATGTGTCAGGCGGTCCGTTACAGTCAGTCGGCCGCGACCTCGCAAAAACCACTACGCGCGATTTTTCGTCGTTCTATGCAGCACGCGAAAGCTCCGCGAGGAAAGCGGTTGAGGATTTTAATGCCGATTACGGCGGACTTTTATCCAACAATTGAAGCATCTTTAAGAAAGAGCTGCCGCAGCGGCTCTTTTTTGCTGCCCTGAAAAGGACGGCAAATGTTGTGGCAGCAACAAAGAAAATGCCGCCAAGGGCGGCGCTGTCCCTGCCGGAACGGCACACTCCGTGTGCTTTTTCACCGCCTGCGGCGGCAGCCCCTATCGGGGCATCATGCCCGGCGTGCTTTTTTACACTTTTCGGGTTTTGTCAGAAATTTTATCGCCTTTCGCCCTTTGTCTATGGCTTTTTTTGCCAAAACACCGTATAATTCTTTTTAAGGAGCGATAAACGGCAACATCGGCGCATTTTCCGCATATCCTTTTAGTATCCGGCAGTTCATGCCGCAAAAAGGAGATTCTGTATGCGCTCTTTTACGTTTGAAACCCGAAAAAAACTGTATTTCGCACCGCAGCCGCACACGGAAATGCCGCCGGCTGACCCAAATAACGCCGTTGCCGCTCCCGACCGGCCGCCCGCACTTTTGGTTCGCACCCGTGTTCCCGTTTTTACGCCGACTGAAACCGAAAGTGCTGCTTGTGCAAAAGAAAAAGCGTTTTGTGAAAAACTCAACCGCCGCTACGCTGCTTTTGCAGAAAGCTATTTCCGGATTCCGCACAAGGTGCTGCATAAGGCCGCTGCCGCGGCAAAAGAAAACGGCTGTCCGTGCGCGCTTTTATGGCAGTGCGAAGTGCCGTTCAACGCCGAAAATGCCGTGTCGCTGTTTACCGATATTTCCGGCTTCGACGCGAAAACCACCGCTAAACGCCGCGTTTGCACGCTTTGGTCGCTCGAAACCGGGACGCTTCTTGTGCCGTCACAGGTGTTTTATACCGGCCGTTCGCAGCGGAAAGACGTGATCGACCGCCTTTGCACGATTGCCGAAAACAACTTAAACCGCAAGCTTTTTACATATTATGACAATTTTGAGGCGATACTACATAAGCACTTCTCGTTTGGCTCATCGTATTTCGTTCCGAACGGTGTGGCGTTTTGCTTCGACGGCGGTGTGTTAAACGCTCGGAAAGAGGAAATTGCCGTTTTCGTTTTGCGGTTCGAGGAACTGAACGGAATCTTAAAATTTGTCCCAAAGACCGGCACGAGTGCAGACAGCACATATAAATAGGTAACAAAATAATCCTTGCAAAATTTGGATTTTTGTGCTATAATACTAGAAAATTCCACGCAAAACAGAGGAAAAGAAAGGAAGGTGTAAAAAGTGGCAGCTGATTTGGATATGATATCCGTCATACGCACGGCCGAGGAGCAGGCAGCCAAAATCAAAAAGGATGCCGATGCCCGTGCCGCCCGCCTGCTTGCCGAAGCTTCCGCCAAGGCGGACGAACAGGCAAAGGAGGCCGAAAAGGAAGCGTTCCGCAAAGCAAAACAAGTTCTTGCCGACGCTGAGCGCGACAGTGCCGAGAAAAATGCGTCGCAAAGCGCCCGTTTTTACGAGCAGACCGCAAAATTGCGCGAAAACGCCGAAAAACGCTCGGAAAGCGCCGCTGACTTCATCTTAAAGGAGCTGTTTGCGCTATGATTGCCGGAATGAAAAAACTGACGCTTGCGGCGACGACCGGCGATATCGACCGTTTGGTGCGTGAGCTTGTGTGGCTCGAATCGGTGGAGGTTGTCGAACAGGCACCCGATGCCGAGCTGCCGCCGGGTTTTTATGCGTGCGATAATGCGCAAAATACGGCGGCACTCGAAAGAGACCGGACACGGCTTGCCACCGCAAGCGAAACGCTCGCACGGTTCGGTTCGGGCAAAAAGGGAAAAATGCTTCCCGAGGCATTGACGCGCGCCGAGTTTGAGGCGCTCGATGCCGATGTGGAAAAAGCCTTGGTGCTTGCCGCCCGTGTAGAGGATTTCACCAAGGATCGCGCCGCCTTTAAGGCAAAAATTGCCAAAGCGGAAAACGAGATCGCTTCCTTAGCTCCGTTTTTGCTGTATCCGCAGCCGATTGCCTTAAACGAAACGCGAAAGACCGTTATTTTCAAAGGAACGTTTCCCAAAGCACTCACCGGGGATGCGATTTTTCAAAAACTTGCGGCGACCGAAATCGATTACGGTTTGGAATTCTATGGAGCAGGCGGCGAATTCAATTATGTGTGCGCCGCGGTGCTTAAAAGCGATGCGGAGGCCTTCGGAAAAGCACTTGCCGATGCCGGGTTTGCCCGGATTGTATTTAAGGATATGCGCGGCTCGGCCGCAGAGGAGACCGAGCGGTTAAAGGGCGAGATCGCCGAGACCCGTAAGGCTCTTGCCGATGCGGACGAAACGCTGCGGGAGCTTGCCAAAAGCCGCGGACTTCTCGATAAAGCCTACGATCTTCTTTCGGCACGTGCAGTGCGTGAAAGGGTCAAAGGAACGTTAAGTGCCACGCAAAGTACGGCTTTGCTTTCCGGTTGGGTGCCGGATGTGTACCGCGATAAGGTCGAAAAGGTACTTGACGGCTTTGCCTGCTGTTACAGCTTCGAAGAACCGAAAGAGGACGAAAAGGTGCCGGTCAAGCTGATCAACAAAAAGCTTGTCACGCCCTTTGAAGCGGTACTCGGGATGTATTCCTATCCGGATTACCGCGGTATCGACCCGACGTTCATCATGTCGATCTTCTATTTCGTCATTTTCGGGCTGATCATGCAGGATGTGCTGTATGGCTTGCTGTTGCTTGTCGGCGGCAAGGTGCTGTTGAAGGCGCTTCATGCAAAGCCCGGCAGCTCGCTGTACAAGCTCATCGACATGTTCTCGATCTGCGGCGTGTCCACCATGATCTGCGGTCTTCTGTTCGGCGGCTACTTCGGCGACCTGCCGTCGGCGTTTGCCACGCATATGCTCGGAAGGACAAGCTTCCCGGAGCTTGCACTTGCCTTTAACCCGGTGACCAACCCGATTCCGTATCTTGCGGTTTCGCTCGGCATCGGAGCGATCCACCTTGTGACGGGTATGCTCATCAAGGCGTATATGCTCATCAAGGAGGGACACGTGCTTGACGCGGTGTTTGACATCGGCCTGTGGCTTGTGCTGTTCGCCGGAATCGGCCTTTTGTTCCTTGCGCCGGGCGTCGGCAAATGGGTGGCGATTGTCGGGGCTGTCGGTCTCGTACTTACCCAAGGCCGCGCCGAAAAGAACATTGTCATGAAGTTCTTAAAAGGCGTGCTCAGCCTGTATGACATCGTAAGCTATCTGTCCGACCTTCTGTCCTATTCGCGTATCATGGCGCTCGGTCTTTCGGGTGCGATCATCGCGCAGGTGGTCAACCTCATCGGTACGCTCGGCGGACCGACCGTGACCGGCTTTATCGTTTTGATTCTTGCCATGGTGTTCGGACATACGTTAAACTTAGCGCTCAACCTTCTCGGTGCGTTTGTTCACACGGCAAGACTGCAATATATCGAATTCTTCGGAAAATTCTATATCGACGGCGGCGAACCGTTCAAACCGGCTGCCGTCACCACAAAATATACGGAAATTATTAAGGAGGCAAAATAACATGAGTTTCGCAGACATTTTTACAGGTAACAACCTCGCGATTTTGGGCGCGGCTTGCGCCGCGATTTTCGCCGGCATGGGTTCCAGCAAGGGCGTCGGCATTGCCGGTGAAGCGGCAAGCGGCGTTGTGACGGAGGATCCGTCCAAATTCGGTAAAGCCCTCGTTTTACAGGCTCTGCCGGGTACACAGGGTATCTACGGTCTTATCGTTGCGTTCATGGTCATCAACAATATGGGTCTGTTCTCGGGAGCGGTTAAAACCTTAAGCGTTTCGCAGGGCCTTTACTATCTCATCGCGTGCCTGCCTATCGCCATTGTCGGCTTCTATTCCGGCATTAAGCAGGGACGCGTCGCCGCCAGCGGCATGAACATTCTTGCCAAACGCCCCGATGATTTCGGTAAAGGCGTTATCGCGGCGGCTCTCGTGGAAACCTATGCGATCTTTGCACTTCTCGTTTCGCTTCTTCTCATCATCTTTGCTTAAATCAAAGACAGAAGAAGGGGAGTAGCACTATGGCAGAAATCAAAGGCATCGAACGGATCACAGCACGTATTTTGGAGGAAGCCGATGCATATGCCGCCGCAAAAGACGCCGAAACAAAGGAAAAATGCGAGACGCTTTTGAGCGAACGCGCCCGGATAAGCGCGCAAAAGGCCGAACAGATCTTGGCGCGTGCCGATGCGGATACCGAGGCTGTCCGCAAAGCCGCTGCAAGCGGCAGTGAGAGCCGCGAACGGAACGAATTGTTAAAGCTGCGCGTGGAAATGGCGGATAAGGCCTTTAACGCGGCTTTGGCAAAGCTTTCGCACCAGCCGGAGGATAAATATGTGCCGGCCATGGCGGGGCTTCTTGCCGACGCGGTCAATCAGACGCTTGCCGACGGTACGCACGCCTTTCTTTCCTTAAATGCGCGCGACAGTGCGTTTGCCGATTCGATCCTTGCGGCGGCAAAGCCGCTTATCACCAAAAACGTGACGCTTGAAAAGGCGGATACGCCCGCTTCGATTGCCGCCGGCTTTATTCTGCTGTGCGGCGATATCGAAATCAACTGCTCGGGCGAAAAAATGATTGCCGCGGCACGTCCGTCACTCGAAAAACAGGTGCTTGACATCTTGTTTGCAAAATAAGGAGGCGAGCGTCTTGAGTAAACGAAACTGGCGCGACACCGACTTTTTATACGTATCCACCCGGCTTCGCGCAGCGTCCTCTTCGGAACTGACGACTGAAAAATTAAGCCGGATGCTCGACGCGCCGACCTTTGCCGAAGCGTTCGCACTGGTGTGCGATTTTTACGGCGCAGGCGACGAGCTTCGTGCCTCGGGCAATTATGAAGAACTTCTTGACAAGGCACTGTCGGAGGCTTTTGCGCTTGCGGTCGAACTGATCCGCGGCGTTATCCGTGAAAAGGACGGCGAAGAAGCCCCCGAGATTCTGCTTGCGCCGTTCCGGTATGTGTACGACGGGCAGAACCTGAAAGCCCTTATCAAATGCGAGGCCTTGGGACGCGACGCTTTGCCGCTTCTTTCGGAAAACGGCTCGGTGAGCGCGGAAGAAGCCCTCAGCGCGGCTTCAGAGCATGAATACGACGCCTATCCGGCACCTCTTGCCGCGGCGGCTGCCGAGGCACGAAACGTACTTGCCGAAACCAAGGATCCGGGACTTGCGGATCAGCTTTTCGACAAAGCTGTTTTTGCTTCCATGACACAGGCCGCCGAGGACAGCGGACTTTCGTATCTGCAAGAGCTTGTGCGCGTCAGGACTGACAGCACCAATATCGGCAGCTTCTTGCGGTGCGTCAAAAACGGCAAACCGCGCACCTATTTTGAACGGCTGTTTCTTGCCGGCGGTTCACTTGATAAGGATTTCTTCCTATCGAACTACGGCGAAACGCCCGAAAAGCTGCTTGCAGCCCTTGCGTTTACCGCTTACAGCGAGCTGTCAAGCTGCACGGATGCGTCCGAAGCGGCACGCTTGTGCGAGAATCTGTATACCAAACAGGCATACAAAGCCGAGACGGTCGCGTTCGGTCCGGAGCTTATCGTGTGCTATTTGGTTCGCAAGGAATACGAGGTTAAAAACTTACGGATCCTGCTTGCCGGAAAAAGCTGCGGCCTTTCGGCTGACCGTATCCGCGAACGTTTACGGGGGTGTGACGCATGAGTGAAAATGAGAGCAAAAAGATCGGCGTGATCGGCGATAAAGACAGCGTGCTCGGCTTCCTTGCGGCAGGCTTTCATACGTTTGTGACGGAGGATCCGAAGGAGGCGGCTCATATTCTCGAAAACGCCGTCGAAAACGGCTTTGCCGTGCTGTATATTACGGAAGACCTGCTTAGAGAGATTCCGGAAAGCTATGAAAAATTCAAAACCGAACCGATGCTTGCCATCATTCCCATCCCGTCGAAAACCGGCTCTTTGGGCATCGGCATGGCACTCATCAAGCGTTCGGTGGAACGTGCCGTCGGCGCGGATATTTTAAAAGACTAGTACGTGTCGCGAAAGAGGGTAACAGAAAATTATGATACAAGGAACCATCATCAAGGTTTCCGGACCGCTTGTCGTGGCAGGCGGCATGAGAGAAGCCAATATGTTCGACGTGGTGCGCGTCGGAAAGGCGCGCCTTATCGGTGAGATCATCGAAATGCGCGGCGACCGTGCGTCCATTCAGGTTTATGAGGAAACCGCCGGCATCGGCCCGGGCGATATCGTGGAATCCACCGGCGAGCCGCTTTCGGTTGAATTAGGGCCGGGTCTTGTGACCGGCATCTACGACGGTATCGAACGTCCGCTTGAAAAATTATACGAAATGGCCGGTACCAATCTGCCCAAAGGCGTGGATTGTCCGGCTCTGTCAAGAGAAACAAAATGGCATTTTGTCCCGACCGCAAAGCCGGGCGAAAAATGCGAACCCGGCGCGATTTTGGGCTATGTCGACGAAACCGAGGTCGTGCGCCACAAAATCATGGTGCCGCCCAAAATGTCCGGAACGCTTGTCGAATTAAACGAGGGCGATTATACCGTTACCGATACCATCGGCACGCTTCGCACCGATAAGGGCGAAGCGGTAAAGCTCACGCTTATGCAGAAATGGCCGGTACGTGTGGCGCGTCCGTTTGACAAGAAGCTGCCGCCGTATGAGCCGCTTATCACCGGTCAGCGTACCATCGACGGTATGTTCCCGATCGCCAAAGGCGGTACCGCCTGCATTCCGGGACCTTTCGGCAGCGGCAAGACCGTCACCCAGCATCAGCTTGCCAAGTATTCCGACGTCGATTTGGTCGTGTATATCGGCTGCGGCGAACGCGGCAACGAAATGACCGACGTTTTACGTGAATTTCCGGAATTAAAAGACCCGCGCAACGGCAAATCGCTTATGATGCGTACCGTGTTAATTGCAAACACCTCCGATATGCCGGTTGCCGCGCGGGAAGCCTCCATTTATACCGGTATTACCATTGCCGAATATTTCCGCGATATGGGTTATTCGGTGGCTGTCATTGCGGATTCCACCTCGCGTTGGGCGGAGGCCTTGCGCGAAATGTCGGGACGCCTTGAGGAAATGCCCGGCGAAGAGGGCTATCCGGCGTATCTTACCAGCCGCCTTGCCCAGTTCTACGAGCGTGCCGGAAAAGTCGTCTGCCTCGGCGGCGACAACCGCGTGGGAACGCTCAGCGCCATCGGCGCGGTCAGCCCCCAAGGCGGCGATATTTCCGAGCCGGTCACCCAGGCAACCCTCCGTATCGTCAAGGTGTTCTGGGGACTCGACGCGTCGCTTGCCTATCGCCGTCATTTTCCGGCCATCAACTGGTTAAACTCCTATTCGCTGTATAAAGACCGCCTTTCCGACTGGTTCTCGCAGAACGTCGCACCCGATTGGATGCAGACCACCGGCGAAGCTATGAAGCTTTTGCAGCAGGAAAGCGAGCTAAATGAAATTGTCAAGCTTGTCGGTGTGGACGCGCTTTCACCGTCCGACCGCATGGTGCTTGAAGCAGCGCGTTCGGTGCGCGAGGATTTCCTGCAGCAGGATTCCTTCTCGGACACCGATTCCTACACACCGTTAAGCAAGCAGTACGGATTGTTAAAGACCATTTTGGCGTTTTACGAAAAGACCAAGGCTGCCGTCGGAAACGGCGCAGACGCCGAAAAGATCGCCGAGCTGCCTGTCCGCGAGGATATCGGCCGCTTGAAGAACATCGCGCCCGACGGCTTTGACGCCGCCGCCAAGGCCGTGCTTGAAAAGCTTGATTCACAGCTTGCCGCACTCGCAAATCCGGATGAGAAAGGGGATATGTAACCGTGCAGCCGATTAAAGAATACAGAACCATCGAAGAGGTCGCAGGCCCCTTAATGCTCATCAAAAAGGTCGAGGGCGTCAAATATGACGAGCTCGGCGAGATTGAATTGCCGGACGGCTCGGTGCGCCGCTGCAAGGTGCTTGAGGTCAACGGCGACAACGCGCTTGTACAGCTGTTCGAAAGTGCTGCCGGCATCAACCTTGCCCACAGCAAGGTGCGCTTTTTGGGACACGGCACCGAGCTTGCCGTTTCGGGCGATATTTTGGGACGCGTGTTCGACGGCATGGGAACGCCGATCGACGGCGGACCTGCCATCATTCCCGATAAGAGCCTTGACATCAACGGCACGCCGATCAATCCCGCGGCACGCAACTATCCGTCGGAATTCATTCAGACGGGCGTATCCACCATTGACGGCTTAAACACGCTTGTGCGCGGTCAAAAGCTGCCGATCTTCTCGGCCTCCGGTCTGCCGCACGCCAACCTTGCCGCACAGATTGCCCGTCAGGCAAAGGTGCTTGGCACGGAATCCAACTTTGCTGTTGTGTTTGCCGCCGTCGGCATCACGTTTGAAGAAGCAGATTTCTTTATTTCGGATTTCCGCCGCACAGGCGCACTTGACCGCACGGTGTTATTCGTCAACCTTGCGTCCGACCCGGCTATTGAGCGTATTTCCACGCCGCGCATGGCGCTCACGGCTGCCGAATATCTGGCGTTTGAAAAGAACATGCACGTGCTTGTTATTATCACGGATATCACCAACTACGCCGAAGCACTGCGCGAGGTTTCCGCCGCGCGCAAAGAGGTGCCCGGCCGCAGAGGTTATCCGGGTTATCTGTATACCGACCTTGCCACCATGTACGAACGCGCCGGCCGCAAGCTCGGCTGCGACGGCAGTATCACCATGATTCCGATCTTGACCATGCCCGAGGACGATAAGACCCATCCGATTCCCGACCTTACCGGCTATATCACCGAAGGGCAGATCATTCTGTCGCGCGATATCTACCGCAAGGGTTATCTGCCGCCGGTAGACGTATTGCCGAGTTTGTCGCGCTTGAAAGACAAAGGCATCGGCAAAGGCAAAACGCGCGAGGATCATGCCAACCTCATGAACCAGCTCATTGCCTGCTATGCGCGCGGAAAAGAAGCACTGGAATTAATGGTCGTGCTCGGCGAAGCGGCACTCACGCCGATCGACCGGCTGTACGCCAAATTCTCCGAGGAATTCGAAAAACGGTATGTCAACCAAGGCTTTGAGGAAAACCGCTCGATTGAAGAAACGTTAAACCTCGGCTGGGAATTGCTCACCATCCTGCCCAAGAGCGAGCTCAAACGCATTAAGCCGGAATTCCTCGAAAAATATTACAAAGAGCCGCAAAAGACAGCCGAATAAGGCGGTTTTCGCTACGGAAAGCAGGTGAAGCCATTTTGGCAGAAATATTAAATGTCAACCCGACGCGCATGGAGCTTGGCAAGTTAAAAAAACGGCTTGCCACCGCCCGGCGCGGCCATAAGCTACTCAAAGACAAATGCGACGAGTTAATGAAGACCTTTTTGGAATGCGTGCGCGAAAACAAAGAGCTTCGCCGCAAGGTCGAAGCCTCCCTTGCCGATGTTCACGCAAGCTTTACGGTCGCCGCAGCTCTTACCTCGGAAAAGGTGTTGGAGGAATCGCTCATCTATCCGAAAAACGAGATCGCGCTTTCGGTTTCCACACGCAACATTATGAGCGTCAACGTACCGCAGTACGAATTTCACCGTATGGGGCAGAGCGATGACTTGTACAGCTACGGCTTTGCGTTCACGACCGGTGAGCTCGACGACGCGGTCGGTCAAATCGACGCCTTAACGCCGCAGCTTCTGAAGCTTGCCGAAGCCGAAAAGCGTTCGCAGATGTTGGCAGAGGAGATCGAAAAGACCAGACGGCGCGTCAATGCGCTCGAATATACCATGATTCCGCAGCTTGAGGCGACCATTCGGGTCATTACCATGAAGCTGGGCGAAAACGAGCGCGGCAATCTGACAAGACTTATGAAAGTCAAGGATATGATGGTCAAGCAGACGCTTGAAAACGCAAAAGCCGCCGAATAAGGCGGCTTTTGGCGGTTGTATTGCTGTTTTCCAGAAGGAGAAAATTACATGGAAAATGAACATACGGTGCTTTATCAGCTCACCGAAACCAGCCCGTTTATGATGTCGTTTGTCGTCATTACCAAGCAGAATAACGCCATCATCATCGACGGCGGCATGGAAGCCGATATGCCGCTCTTGAAGGAGTATGTCGGCAACCGCCATGTTTCCGCCTGGATCTTGACGCACGCGCACAGCGACCATATCGACGGCTTTGTTTCGGAAATGCGCAAAAACGGCGGCAAGGATTTTGATATCGAGAAAATCTATTACAATTTTCCGCCATACAGCCTAATCGAAAAGCACGATGTGCCGGATTATGAGTACTTCAAAAGCGAGCTGGACGAAATGCTCCCGGCTTTCGACGAGGTTTTACCACTGTTTCGGGATAAAACGCATATCGTCACGCAGGGCGAATCGATACAAATCGATGAAGTGAAAATCGATTTCCTCTTTACTTACCATCCCGACCTTGTAGCCAATCTCATGAATGACAGCTCTCTTGTGTTCAAGCTAACAACGCCCAATATAAGCGTCCTGTTTTTGGGTGACCTTGGCCCGGAAGGCGGCGACAAGCTGTATGAGGAATCCATGGACTTATTAAAGGCCGATATGGTGCAAATGGCGCACCACGGCCACATGAACTGCGGAATGGAGGTGTATGCCGCCATCCGCCCGAAGGTCTGCCTTTGGTGTTGTGCGGAGTGGCTGTATAACGAACCGGCCTTCTGCGGCAAGCTTTCCGATCGGGATTTCTTTTGGAAACAGGGACGGCGGCGCATGTTCGGCACGGAGGTCACACGTCGGTGGATGGACATTTTGGGCGCGGAAAAGCATTATGTCACCAAAGACGGCACCAACACAATTTTGTTATAGAAATCTGAATTTTCGCGTTCGGCTGGAAAAATACGGTCGAACGCTTGCTTTTGTCCGACAATCGTGCTATAATACAAACAGTTTTTCAGTTTTTGATACCGGAGATGTTTTTCATGATTGCTGATACACATGTTCACACCCGCCTTTCCAAAGATGCGCCGCAGGAAAGCGAAAATACGATTCTTTCGGTTTTAGCCGAAGCCGGGAAGAAAGGCTTGCAGTATGTTGCCGAAACCGAGCATTGCGACATTATCACCGAAAAAAACTGCTACAATGTGGACTTCCCGGCATATGAAGCCTCCTTTGCCGCGGCAGAACGCCAACAGATGACCGCCGGCCGCAGCAAAACGAGGCTGCTATATGGCATCGAGCTTGCCCATGCGCACACGCATAAAGCGGAGGCGGCTGCCGTTTTGGCAGCACATTCCTTCGATTTCGTGCTCGGCTCTTTGCATATGCCGCGTGACGGCGTGGACACTTGGGAGGCCGCTTATCAGGATGCGCACGATGATGAAACGCTTTTTGCTGCGTTCGAGTCGTATGTCGGTGAGCTGTATGAGATTGCATCGGAATGTGACTTTGATTCGCTGGCACACTGCACCTATCCGCTCCGCTATTTTGCATACAACGGCCGCATGAGCGCACTTTGTGAAAAACCGTCGGCATTCGTGCCGCTCTATGACGCTGTTTTCCGCAAGCTCATCGAGCGCGGCAAGGCACTTGAGATCAACACCTCCATGGTGGACGAGCGCGGCGTGATGCAGCCGAGCGCAGATCTCATCAAGCTGTATAAAAGCCTTGGCGGCCGACTTGTCACGATCGGTTCGGATGCGCATCATTTCTCCTTGGTGGGACGCGGCATCAAACAGGCGGAGACCTTGTTAAGGGAGGTCGGCTTTGAGGGCGTGACCGTGTTTGTCGGACGGAAAGCACGCATCATTCCGTTCGAAAACGCCGAATAAGGGATATTTGGAACGGCTGCCGGAACTTTCTTTGCAAAAGGGATTGACGAAACGGCGAAAAAACGGTATAATGTGTACAGAGCTTCTTTGAATCATACAGGAAAGGTACGGTAAAATGAACAGCACGGTTTATAACAGTAAAAATAAAGCCATTTTGGCGATTCTTGCCTTAATTTTGCTTATTCCGACGGCACTTGCCGTTTATTTCGCTTCTCATAAGGATACAGGAGCCGTCACCTCCGGCAGACTTGAGCAGATTTCGGTTGCATCGCCCTATGGCGGTACGGTCGTTTTGACGGATAACGATTCGTTCGAGGTATATGCGGAGGCCATCGGCTATGCCACCTCGATTGAAGAAAGCTTTTTTAACGAGCTTTCGACCGAGACGCCGTATACCGTCACGCTTACCGATAAGGCGGATGCTCTTGTCCGTACATATTCTTTCTACATGGTCAACCGCGACGACGGCTGTACCTTTGCTGATGCCGACGGAAAGTACTATCGGCTTTCCGAAAAGAGTGCGGCAGCGCTCCTTGCCCGAAGCGAATTTGCCACTGTCAATGCCTATGCCGTTGTGCCGAACGCCGTCATTTCCGGCATCGGCGAAAACCCGATAGCCCTTGCTGCAACCGGCGGCTCGTGGAATTACCGCACGGCGGACGGCTCGTTTGCCGTCAAGGATATTCCCGATTCTGGGGAACGCACCACCGTCAAAATCAGCCTTGCCAATATCGGCACGCTTGCATTCTGGAGCGATAAGGCACCCGACACGGTTACGGTCACCGTTTCCGAAAACGGGCAGATTCTGCATGAAGGCGCCTATGAAAACCTGTTGAATACCAACGTCATGCGCGAAAACGATACCTATTATGACCTCGTTATCCGTGCCGAATGGAATCAAACCGAGGAAACCGGCTACTACGGCGCAGTTACCTATGCGGCAACGCTGCTGTACGATGTTGCACCGACCTATTCCATGACGAACGACGGAAAGATCAATAAAGGTGATTTCAAGGTCATCAAGATCCGCAACTTCAACGACGGCGATACGCTGTCTGCAAGCTGTGATTATTATCCGTTCCCGGCAGAGCTAAACGTTTACCGCTTTGCCGACGGCAATACCTATGCCTTCCTTCCGGCTGAATACGTCTTTGTTCCGGCAGCCGCTTGTAACCTCACGCTCACGCTTTCGGACGGCTCGTCGCAGACGCTCCGCATCAACCTGCGCGAAGGCAAAGAGCCGACCGCGGCAAAGCAGGACTATATGGTGAGCGACACAAATCTGCAAAGCGTCTTCACCGAAGTCGGTTTTACCGAGCTTGAAAGCACCATCGCGCAAAAAACGGCCTCCACCAATCCAACACCGCTCTGGGACGGGAAGTTTGTCTATCCGGATGCCGCCAATAAAGGCACGGTCGGCAAAGGCATGGCAGGCTACGGCACCTATCGGAACGTGAAATCCTTGTATCAGAGGGAATACTTCCACTACGGCCTTGACATTGCCATGAATGAGGGCGATGCAGTGTATGCCGCCAATAACGGCAAGGTCGTGTTTGCCGGAAATTTGGCTCTTACCGGCAATACGGTCATCATCGACCACGGCTGCTCGATGTTCACCTATTATTACCATTTGTCGAGCCTCAGCGTTGCCGAGGGCGATGCCGTCTCCAAATCCGGCGTGATCGGCGCGGCAGGCTCCACCGGTTTTGCGGTCAAAGCCGGAAGAGCTACCTTTGATGCGGCACCGCAGGTACACTTTGCCGCAAGCTTAAACGGCAAGTATATCAACCCGTATTATTTGTGGAAATACGATATTTCCTACCCGGCATAACCGAACGACACAAAAAAACAGCACGGACAAGACTTCTTCGGAAATCCTGTCCGTGCTTTTTGTTTATTTGTCAAGCAGCTTGTTCAATTCGTCGCGAAACGTGGTAATGTCCTTAAACTGGCGGTAGACCGACGCAAAGCGTACATAGGCGACCTCGTCAAGCTCTTTGAGCTTTTCCATCACAAGCTCCCCGATCTCGGTGGAGGAGATCTCGTTTTTCATGGTTGCCTGCAGGCTTTGCTCAATGTCGCTGACAGCGTTTTCAAGCTGTTCCATGGTGACCGGCCGTTTTTCGCAGGCGCGCACAAGGCCGTTAAGCAGCTTCATGCGGTCGAACGACTCGCGCGTTTTGTCCTTCTTGACCACCACAAAGCTGACGCTTTCGATGGTCTCGAAGGTGGTGAAGCGCTTTTGACATTTGAGGCATTCGCGGCGGCGGCGGATGCTGTTGCCTTCGTTGGCAGGCCTGCTGTCAAGCACCTTGCTTTCGGGATGGCCGCAGGAAGGGCATTTCATGGGTTTCACAACCTTTCACGTGTTTGCTTTTCCTTATTGTAACATAAAAAAGGAGCGTTTGCAACAGTTTTTTTCGAAATTCAACCGATAAAGGAGAGGGTTTTGGTGAAAAGAAGAATACATAAAAGCACTCAAAAGTGGGAGGAGTATTACAACAGCCTTGCAAAAGAGGCAAAGCTTGCGCTGCGCATCGGGCTTTTAGCAGTTCTGCTCGGCAGTCTTGCGTTTCTGTCACTCGCAAGCCGTGCCGAAAGTGCCGCACAGGTACGAATGCTAAGGGAATCGATCGGCGCACTAGGCGTGTGTGTGCCGATCGTGTTCGGCGGTGCGGCAGCACTTGATTGGGTAATCAAAGAGCGATAAAAGCGATCAAAGCTTTGCCAAAATCCGACAAAATTTGCTTTTTTTTAATTAAAGTAGTTGACAAATCGCTGCTTGTTCGGTATAATGGTTGTATGAAACTGCGTGATCTGTTTTCCGGCTATACCGCCGATCAAAAACGAAACATCCTGTTGCGGCACTTTGTTTATGCTGCGGTCATCGGTGCGCTTGTGCTTTTTGGCTGTCCGTTTTTGCGGATACTGCACATTCCATGCCCATGCTGCGGCGTGACGCGTGCGTGGCTTTCCTTTTTTCGCGGCGACATACAAACGGCGTTTGCCTATCATGCGCTTTTTCCGCTTTTGCCGCTTTTTTTGTGGCTGTGTCTGCACCGCGATGCACGTTTTATGCGAAGGCTTACCGGACGGCGCGGCAGAAAGCTTTTGAACAGTCTTCTCATTGCGTTTGCGCTGCTGCTTCTTTTGAACCATATCTTCCGTATGGTGCTTGGAAATGCAGCTATCGTTTACAAACCGTTATATTGAAACAACATACGTGCAAGGCAGACATTTTGCACGGTTGTAATATATTTTTCAGGAGGCACTACCCATGGATGCACAAAAAGTCGATATGTTTATCATGTCCAACCAAAAAAACCTTCCGGCAGATAAAATCGTTTATCTTCGCGAGAAAATGCTTGCTGCCGATGAAGGAAAGTTCGAGTTGCTTGCCGCGGTGGATATCAAGGACTCCACAACGCTGCTTCTCATTTCGATTTTCCTCGGATCACTCGGCATCGACCGTTTCATGCTCGGCGATACCGGCATGGGCATTCTCAAGCTGTTGACCTGCGGTGTTTGCGGAATTTTGACCATCATCGACTGGTTTACGGTTCAGAACAAAACGCGTGAGTTGAATTACAACAACATCATGGCCATTCTGTAAGACAGAAAGCAAAAAAAAGCGGAGAGTTTCAAAGCTCTCCGCTTTTTTTAGACTTCGTCCTTCGTACTTTAATCCGAGCCTTTCATGGCAAGCGTCCGGCCGCCGTCGCACACATACGTCTGCCCGGTGATAAAGCGTGCCTTGTCGGAAACGAGAAATTCCACCAAAGCCGCGATATCTTCGCCGGTGCATTTTTCGCCCAAATAGTTTGTTTTGCAGGCACGGTCGGGCGAGGAATGGTCGTCGGGGCGCAGGACGATGCCGGGCGCGACGGCATTGACGTTGATTTTATAGGCGCCAAGCTCTTTGGCAAGCGAGCGTGTGAGCGACATTACGCCGCCTTTGGACGCGGCATATTCCGTGCAGCCGCTAAGGCCGTTTAAGCCGACCGCCGACGCGAATAATACGATCTTGCCGCCGCGTCCTTGCTCTTTTAGGATTCTTGCCGCCGCGCGGCTCATCCAGATGGCGCCGTACAAATTGACCTTTAACACCTTGTCGATGACCTCGTCGGTCTGTTCGGTGAGCGGCACATAGCTGCCGCCGGCAATACGCGCGCTGCCGCCGGCAACATGAACGGCAACGTCAAGGCCGCCGAGGTCGCTTGCCGCAAGCCGCATGGCTTCTTCGAGTGCCTTCGCGTCCGTGACATCGCACACATAGCCGCCTGCCGTGCCGCCGAACGCCCGGATGCGCGCGACGGTCTTGTCGACGGCTTTGCGGTTTATATCGCACACGGCAATGCCTATGCCGCTCTTGGCAAGAAGCACGGCCGTCTCCGAACCGATATAGCCGCCCGCACCCGTGATAAACGCTGTTTTTGACATAAACTTGCTCTCCTTTATCGTTCTTGTAGGTTTGTACTCTTGATTCTCACGCCGCCGACAACCGCCGACAGCACCTTTTGCACGGCATATTCGTGCGCATAGCTGAACGGATTGGTTTTCGTCCCGGCAATATAGTCGTAGAAATCGTGAACCATATTGTCGTATCGGCAGTCGGTCGGCACATCGGAAACGGCAATGTTCGTTTTCATATCTTCATACGCGTTCGGACAGTGCGCCAAATCGGCATAGGTCATGGTGCAGGTCTTTTCGAGCGGCAGAATGCTCACCGTTCCTTTGCTGCCTGAAACCACAAGCTGCCGTCTGCCCCAGCCGTTGACCTCGACCGAGGAAACGCAAATGCGTGCAAGGGCCTTCTTGTATTCGAGCACGGCAAGATTGTTGTCCTCTAAATCCACGCCGTCAAGCTGCGTGTGCTTCAAAAACGAAGTGACCTTTTCGGGTTCGCCGAGCAGATACACAATCAGATCCACCAAATGGCTGCCTAAAATATACAGAATGCCGCCGCCGAAATTGGTGAGCCACGTTTTGTATTCCTTGCTGTGAAACGTACTCATTTCGGCATTGATCGAATAGATCTCGCCGAGCGCGCCGCTTTGGGCAAGCGCAAAGCATTTTTGCACGGCCGGATTGTAGCGGTACATATAGCCGAGCTGAAAAACGAGCTGCTTTTTTTCGGCGTCGTCTAACAGCTTTTTGTAGCTTTCGAGCGAGCCGCTTGCCGGTTTGTCCATGTGTACGTGCTTTCCGGCATCCACGCAAAGCCTTGCATAGCTGTCCAGATTCCATACGTCCGATTCGACGGCAACCGCATCGGCCTCCCGGAGGATTTCGTCCACGCTTTTGCGCGGCAGATCGCGGTAAACCGCCAGGTTTCCGCGCCGCTTTAACCATTCTTCGTTTTCCTCGGCATAGCCGATCACCTCAAACAGCTCCGGAAATTTGCGGAACGCCGCCATTTTTCCTTCTGCGTGGTTGTGACCGATGCCGATCTGCCCGATCTTTAATTTTTTCATGGTTTTCACCTCGAAGCGATTATAGCAAACGCCTGCAAAACCGTCAATAGCAACGATGATATCGTTTGGCATATTTGATACGGTTTCTTTCGAAAACATTGACAAAATCAGCTTTTTCCGCTATACTTGTTGTAAAATATGATATCGTATTTATCGGAGGCACGAAGCATGGACACCGATTTTTTTACAGACCTTGTGATTCAAAGGGTCGTGTGCGTGAACAATGTTTACACGCAGAAAAACGCCGGCACGCGGCGTATCTGCAGAGAACATTCGGCTCTCATTTTCAAATATGAGGGTGAAACGGTCTATACGTGCGGCGGCAAAACCATCCTTTCCAACCGACAGAACCTCGTGCTGCTGCCGGCCGGCTGTTCCTACGATTGGAGGTGTACCACGCAAGGGCATTTTTACGACATCGAGTTTGACAGCAATCGGACAGACGAACGCATTTACCGCTTTCCGGTGTCGGACGGCACCCCATTTGTATCCTTGTTCCGACACGTGGAAAACGCCGCCGCATCTGCCAAAGCCTCGTGTGCGTTAAGCTTGCTTTCCGGCGTATACGGCATTTTGGCAAAGCTTGCCGAAAGCAGGGAAAAAGCGTATGTTTCGGGTGATATGCGCACCAAAATCGCACCGGCGGCGGAATATATGCGCACGCACCTTGCGGATAAGCTGTCCAACCGTCAGTTAGCCGAAGCCTGCGGCCTTTCGGAGGTCTATTTCCGCAAATTGTTCACCGCCGCGTATGGCTGTTCGCCGATACGGTATGCCGCAAACCTCCGGATCTCCAAGGCAAAGGAGATTTTAGACGGCGATTACAGCCGGATAAGTGACGTGGCGCGAACACTCGGATACGAGACCATTTGCGATTTTTCCCGTGCCTTCAAGGCGGCGTGCGGCATTTCGCCGAGCGCGTATGCCGCGCGACGCGGCGGGAAGGAAGTTGAATAAAAAGCGCGGCCTCCGCAAAAGGGAAGCCGCGCTTTTATATGTATCCGGTACCGTTTACCGCTCATTGTAGCGATTGATGAATTCTTCAAGCTGCCCTACGGTCGGAAAAGAATCCGTGCCGCTTTGGGTGACACTGTAAGCCCCGACACAGGCGGCAAAACGCGCCGCATCGGAAATGTTGCCGCCGTTTTGCAGGTAGCGCGCCGCAAGCGAGGCGGCAAACGCGTCTCCGGCACGGGACGTATCGGTTTCGTGTACATCGAGTGCCGTGATCATTTCCCGGTGCAGCCCGTCGTAGACAAAAAGACCGCGTTTTCCGAGCCGTATGACCACATATTTGTTGTGAATGAGAGATGAAAGCTTGATAGCGGCACGAAGTGCATTATCCGCACCGGTCGGTGCAACGCCGGTGAGCTTCTCGGTCTGTTCTTCATCCGGCAGAAGCACCTCGCATACGCCCACCGAATGCGGATCAAAATCCGACGGAAGATCGGTCAGATTCAAAAAAACGGGGATTTTCTGCTCTTTGGCTTTGGAAACGGCAAAATACGTGTTTTCCGCCGCCGTTTCACCGCATATGTAAACGCCGTCGGGATAGCAGGTGAAAGCCTCCTCCACATTGTCCGGCGAAAGAGCCGCTCCGGCACCCGGGAATACGATCGTGCGGCCGCACGCTTCACCCGGCGCACGGAACACCTGAACAAGATCGGTTTTATTGTCGCTGTCGAAAAAGACGAAACGCGTGTCAATGCTGTCCTTGGCGCAGAAGTCGGCTAATCTCTTTGCGTAAACATCGTCGCCTGTACGGGTGCAAAGCACCGCATCCGCTCCAAGCCGTGCACAGCAAAGGGCGGCGTTCAAGCCTTTTCCGCCGGGAAAAATCTGCAAGCCGCCTTCGGAAACAAGTGTGCCGTCAGCTTCCGGAAAGCGTTCGGCGGTGCAGATAAACGTCATAGTTGCGTTTCCGATGGTCAAAATCCGCGGTTTTCTCATAACGGTCGTCCTTTCTCACAGGTATTTTCTTCCTTTATTGTAACTATTATACCGAATTTGTCCGCGAAAGTCAAGACCGACGGGAGCCGACTGCATAAAAATACCGGATACGGCAATACTGACAGTACAACGAGAAAAATTTTCCGGTTTTGCCGGTTTCAAGGAGCTGTCAGTTATGAAAAAAACGTTTGTACCGCGCCTTTTTGCTCATGTACCGCGGCACCTTTTGCTTCGCGAGGCAAAAAACAGCCTGCTTTGTGCTTTTGCAGTGTGCTTTGTCATTTTTGTATGTGCCGCGCGTGCCATCCCCTTGCATAATGAGCCGGTCGTTCCGCTTTGCGACAGCATCGTGCGCTTGCGTGTGGTGGCAAACGCACAAAACGAACGCGATAACCGCACGAAGCTTGCCGTGCGTGATGCGCTGCTTGAAAACGCGCCGGTCTGGTTTGGCAACTGTCGCTCGGCCGAAAGCGCGCGCCTTGCCATCCGCACCAACCTGTTTTCCATCGAAAAAATCGCTCAAAAGGCTGTTCGGGACAGCGGTTCAACCGACGATGCGCGTGTGCATTTCGGCTATGAGCGTGCGCCTGTGCGCCGTTATGGCGCGTATACCTTTCCCGCCGATGAGTATCTGACGCTGCGCGTGGATATCGGACGCGCCGACGGACGCAATTGGTGGTGCGTGCTGTATCCGCCGTTGTGTCTTGCCGGTGCCGAAGGCGGTGCTTCGGATACAGTCGCACTCGACCGAGAGGTGTTCCTTTCCTATGGATTTACCTCCGAACAGCTTGACGCTTTGCAGTATGCGAACACGGAAAATCGAAAAAACGACGGGAAACCGGTTATCCGCTCGGCTTTTATCGAGTTTTTTTGCAAGTTTTTTGAGTGACTTGCCCATATTTAACAGTCCGTTAACATTTTTACTTTACCCTTGTGATATAATAAACCGTTATTAAATTGACGTATCACAGAAAGGGTGATTCTCATGAACGGTGAAACCATGCAGATCCTATGTGCTATGATAGGATATATGCTCATCGTCATTCTGATCGGCGTCTTTTTCGCCAAAAGATCACAGGCAAACTCTGAAAACTACTTTTTGGGCGGCCGTTCGCTCGGTCCTTGGGTCGCAGCCATGAGTGCGGAAGCATCGGATATGAGCGGCTGGCTGCTTATGGGGCTTCCGGGCGTTGCCTATTGGTGCGGTATCGCGGACGCGGCTTGGACAGCCATCGGTCTTGCGGTCGGCACCTACATAAACTGGCTTTGCGTGTCTAAAAGATTGCGTGCCTATTCGGCGGTTTCGGGCGATGCCATTACGGTCCCCGATTTTTTAAGCAACCGTTTTCATGAGAAGAAAAAGGTGATTTTAGGCATTTCCGCCACCTTTATTCTCATTTTCTTTACGGTTTATGCTGCCAGCTGCTTTGTCACCTGCGGAAAATTGTTTTCCGGCCTTTTCGGCTATGATTATCATGTGATGATGATTGTCGGCGCGGTGTTTGTCATTGTTTATACTTTTCTTGGCGGCTTTCTTGCCGAAAGTGCGTCGGATTTCATGCAGGCGGTGGTCATGATCGTCGCTTTGGTGAGCGTGCTCGGCATCGGCGTTGTGAATGCCGGCGGCTTCGGCGCAGTCATTGAAAATGCCAAGGCCATTCCCGGTTATTTCACGCTGACCGGTATGGCGCAGCCGCTTACTGACGCCGAAACCGGCGTTCAGCTTATCGAAAACGGCAAGCCGCTTTTCGGCGACGCGCTGCCGTACGGACTGCTTACCATTCTTTCGACAGCTTCGTGGGGACTCGGCTACTTCGGTATGCCGCAGGTGCTGTTGCGCTTTATGGCGATCCGCAAGCGTTCGGAACTGAAGCGTTCGCGCCGCATTGCCACCGTTTGGGTGGTTATCTCGCTGTTTTCCGCCGTGTTCATCGGCGTACTCGGCAGAAGCCTTTTGGGAACCGATCCGACTCTTCTCACCAAAAGCGGTGCGGAAAACGTTTTTGCAAATCTTGCAAAAATGCTCTTCCATGCATTCCCGATCGTTGCCGGCATCATCATGGCCGGAATTTTGGCGGCGACCATCAGCTCATCCGACTCGTACCTGTTAATTGCAGCCTCTGCTGTCTCCAAAAACATTTATGAAGGCATTATCAGAAAGGACGCGACCGACCGCCAGGTCATGCGCGTTTCCCGTGTGGTGCTGTTGTTCATTTCGCTTATCGGCATCGGCATTGCATGGAATGAAAACAGCGTTATTTTCGAAATCGTGTCGTTCGCATGGTCGGGCTTCGGCGCCACCTTCGGCCCGATCATGCTGTTCTCGCTGTTCTGGAAGCGCACGAACCGTGCCGGAGCGATTGCCGGTATGATTTCCGGCGGCGCGACGGTGTTTATCTGGAAGCTGTTATTGAAGCCGCTCGGCGGAATTTTCGCCATTTACGAGCTTATGCCGGCGTTCCTCGTTTCGTGCATCTTTATCCTTGTGGTTTCGCTTGTTTCAGCGAAGCCGTCGGCACAAATCGAAGAGGATTTTGAAGCGGCGAAAAACTACGTGGACGCCTAAGAAAACTGATTTTGAAAGCGAAAAGCGAAAGCCGGAAAGCGGCTTTCGCTTTTTTTGCGGCTTTGCCGCCGGGAGTGCCGCCGCAGGGCGGCGAAAAATCCGCGAAGTGGCGAAAGGATTTAATTGGATTGTGCGAAGTTGTTATCTTTGTGTGCTGAATCGAGGTTTGGAAAACCTCGGAAAGTTCCAAAAGGATTTAATTTGGTTTGTGCGGCGTTATTATCTTAGTGTGCTGATTCGAGGTTTGCGAAACCTCGGA
>CAKSCV010000033.1 GCA_934444645.1 uncultured Eubacteriales bacterium
CTTGGTAAAATTATATTTCTTATTATACAGAAAATAAAATCATTATTTACTATTTTTTGCTCCTACCGTAATCCTTCCATATGATTGTTTTTCCTATAAAGCCAAATTCCGGCTGACGACAAAACCAAAGGGAGACAACTTCCTTACGGAGCGTCTCCCTTCCGCGGCTTGTTTTTTTTGCAATTTCAAAGCTTAAAGCTCTGCTTTTTCGATTTTGATCAAATACGTCGTAAAGTTGGGAAGCGTCAGATATGCGGCGGCCGTTTTGCCGGTCACGATCTCTTCGCGAACTAACTCTTCGTCGTATGTTTCGTCCAAAATGTAGTAGGAGATCTTCATCGGCTCGGTGATATCCATATCGGCAAGCGTGATTTTGACGCTCTTTGCTTCTGCCGCGTCATTTTCATCGAAATGCGTGACAAGTACAGCCATTTTGCCGTTTTCCGCCTGCTCCTTGGCGGCGCAGACGTAAAGCGGCTCATAATCGCTGGTCGCTTCGACCGACATGCCGCACTTGACAAGCGCGTTGAACATACGGAACGGATAGTAGCCCTTCAAACGGTCGCAGACATAGTCGGTGGCAAACAAACCGTTCATCGCGCAGGGTCTTGCATCGTAATACATCAGCATATCGAGCGGACGGTATTGCGAACCGCACATGACCGCCGTTGTGAAGGACGCACCCTTCAAGCCTTTTTCGGCTTTGAGAGAGTAGATCCATTTGTCATTGTCCCAACCGCGAATATAGTTCCACTCGTTCAAAATACTTTCGGTCTTGGTGAAACCGTAGGAATCGAGCAGCTCGCGCACCTCGGATTCGATCTTCAAATCAATACCCGGATGGTTGCAATAGCAGTGCCACGAGAAAAAGTCCATCGGCACGTTGTTTTCCTTGACAAAATCAAAGAAGGCCTTTGTCCAATCGGTAATGGCAACCGTCAAAGCCGGACCGCCGATCTTGAGGTGCGGGAAGCACTTCTTGAGGTGCGTTGCCGCCACACGGTACAATTCAAAGAATTCACGCATGGTGCCGCCCCAGCACTTTTTATCGACATAATCCGCATCGTCCGGCGCACCGTCCGGCTCGTTCCAGATTTCCCAATATTCGATGTCATAGTTGAAGCCGTCCGCCCAACCCTCGGTATAGTGACGAATGATATGTTCGCAGATCTCCGCCCATTTTTGATTGTCCTTCGGCGGAAGCGTGCCGTATTTCTTCGGCCAGTGCTCGATCTTCGAGCCAAGGCGGTAAAACGGCTTCACGCCGGCAAATACCATCACCTTGAGATATTCGTCGGTAAGGGTGAAATCGTAGGAGGCCGGATCGTTGACATCCTTGTCAAAATCCGGGAAAATGGCAAGCATATCCACCGTGTGTTCGCCGCCGTAGCTGGCATTAAACGCAGCATCATGGGTTCTTGCATAGGGAATTTCGGCTTCGCGGAAGGCATCAATGTTGGTGATGCGCTGATCAACGGTGAATTTGTAGACCGGTCCGTTGTTGACGGCGTGCATCGGCTTCATTTTGCCGGTGTTTTTGGTAAAATTGACTTGAATCTGATTCATTGGCTGTTCCTCGCTTTTTTTAAGGTTCGAATTGATTATAATGCAAGCGGAATCAAATGTCAACGGGTTTGGTTACGAAATTTTTTCGTGATTCGGGCAGGCGTAAATGCCATGCAAAAGAGCACTTTCACATAAAGCAAACAAACCTAAATATTCAAGTTCTTTTGCCTACTTTTCTCCGAAAGAAAAGTAGGCGAGGTCAAGGGCGAGTAGCCCTTGTCGCCGTTCGCAAACGGCGAAACCTCTCTTGTCGTGCTCCGCAGAGTGCGAAATCCCCTAAAAACCCCTTATAAATACAGCTTCTTGAAAACCTGTAAACTCTCCTCCGGCGGCAAAACCGGGAAATATTCCAAGCCGCACGCACCGACGTAACCGGCCTTGTCGATCGCGTCAAATACAACCGCATAGTTTAGCTCACCGCTCTGTAACTCGTGCCGTCCCGGATGCCCTGCCGCATGAAGATGCGCAATAAGACCTAAATTTTTCGTTACCGACGGAATGATGTTGCCCTCCATAATCTGTTGATGATACATATCGTATACCACCTTGACAAAAGGGCTGTCCGCTTCACGAATCATGTCAAACGCCTCCGCCGCGCTTGTCAGATAATAGCCCGGATGGTCAACAAACGTGTTGAGCGGCTCAATCATGAGCGTCACACCATAGCTTTCCAAAATCGGCACAGCCGCGCACAGCGTCGAGACAATGCTCTCATGCTGGAACGCACGCTCCGCACCGGTGTCCGGACCTACCTGCGTGATGAGCTTGGCGGCACCGACGCGCTTTGCCGCTTCACAGCTCTCACGGAGCGCGGTAAGATACACCTCTCTGTTTTCGGGAGAAGTCATGTTGAACTCCGACGTGCACATGCTGATAAGCTCCACACCGGTCTCTTTGCAGACCGCGCGAACCTTGTCAAGCTCCAAGTTCTGCCAACGGTAGGTTTCAGCCGCATCAAAGCCGAGAGATGCGACCTTGCGAAGCGCGTCGCAAAAATCAAGTTTTCCGAAAAAACACGGAATCGGAATACAAAAACGCATTTCATTCATCCTTTCAGGTGTTTTGGTTTCCCTTGCTTCATTATAAACAGAATTTCAGCCAAAGTCAAGCAGAAAAACGCTGTCGGGCAAAAAAGCCGGACAGCGTTTCGGTTATTTCATCGGTCGTTTGCGATTTTATCTCTTGGAGAGCACGTCAGCCTCGTATTTCTTGATTTCTTCGAACCAAGACTTGTCGCCGGCCACGCCGCATCTTTCGCAGTATTCTGCCCAAACGTCGCCGAACGGCAGCGTTTTTACTTCTTCCTGCAGCATCATCAGCTCCGTGAGCTTGTTTTCGTCCTGCAAGGCTTTGAGTGCGGCATTCGGCGAAAGCATCGCGTAAAGCAGTGCCTTCTGCCAGCTGCGAAGTCCCACAGCCCATGCGGAAATACGGTTGATGCTTGCGTCAAAGTAGTCGAGCGCCATGTAAACACGGTCAAGTGCGTCGTTGCGGACGATTTCCTTGGCCATTTCTCTCGTTTCATCGTCAAAGAGAAGCACGTGGTCGCTGTCCCAGCGCACGCCGCGCGTGATGTGGAGCGCGATTTCCGGGAAGAAGCAGAGAAGTGCCGGAATCTTATCCGAAACCACTTCGGTCGGATGATAGTGACCGTTATCCATAAGCGGCAGGCACTTATCCTTATGTTCAGCAGCAAAGCTGAGGGTAAATTCGGCAGAACCGGCGGTGAAGGATTCTACGCCGATACCGAACACCTTGGATTCTACGCAAGGCTTTACGAGGTTGAAATCATACGGTTCGGAAAGAATTTCTTCGATGGAGGCTTTATAGCGCATACGCGGACCCATGCGGTCAGCCGGAATGTCTTTGTAGCCGTCGCCCGTCCAAATGTTCATAACGCAGGGAATGCCGGTTTCCTTGGCAAAGTATTCGGAAATGCGGATGCAGGCCTTGCCGTGGTTGATCCAAAAGCGTCTGGTCTCTTCGTCCGGGCTGGAAAGCGTGAGACCGTCCTTTACCTTGGGGTGCGAGAAGAAGGTCGGGTTGAAATCGATGCCCATACCGTGCGCTTTGGCAAACTCGACCCATTTTTTGAAGTGCTTGGGCTCAAGCGCGTCGCGGTCGGCAAATTCACCCTTCTCGAAAATGGCGTAGCAAGCGTGAACATTGATTTTCTTCTTGCCGGGAACAAGCGACATGGCTTTGTCCATATCGGCAAGCAGCTCTTCGGGCGTTCTTGCCTTGCCCGGATAGTTACCGGTGGTCTGGATGCCGCCGGTGAGCGGGCCGTCGTGGTCGAAGCCGATAACGTCGTCGCCCTGCCAGCAGTGCATGGATACCGGAACGTTTTTGAGCGTTTCGATGACTTTTTCGGTGTCTACGCCGTAGGAAGCGTAAATGGCTTTTGCGGATTCATATCTCGCGTTCATGGTTCATCCTCCTGATTTCTTTTTTGCAAAAACGATTACATATGAATGATTTTTTGGAATCTTTCGTAGCCTTCATCCCACATTTCGGTATCGTGCGGCTCGAAATAGGAAATTTCAAAGGAATTGGCGATGACCTCGCGCGCTTCCTTTACGTCCTTGATCTCGCCGGCAGCAATGGCCTGCACGGCGATGTTGCCGAGTGCGGTGGCTTCGACAGGGCCGGTATAAACAGGTCTGCCGCAGGCGTCCGCCGTCAGCTTGCACAGCGGAACCTCTTTGGTGCCGCCGCCGACAATGTTGATAAACGGAGCGCGGTGACCGGTGATCTCATCGATTTTTTCGGCTGTGCTGCGATAGCACATAGCAAGGCTGTCGAAAATGCAGCGCACGATTTCGCCCTTGGTTTCGGGTACGTGCTGACCGGTCTTTTTGCAGAATTCCACGATGCGCTTCGGCATATTGCCGGGCGTCTGGAACACGAGGTCGTCGGGATTGATGAAGCAGGTAAGCGGTTTGGAGGCCATAGCCATGTTGCTGAGCTCGTCGAAGGAGATCTTCTCGCCCTCGCGCGCCCACTGACGGCGGCTTTCCTGTTCGATCCAAAGGCCCATGATGTTCTTCAAGAAGCGGATCTTGCGGCCGGTGCCGCCCTCGTTGGTGAGGTCGTATTTATACGCAAGGTCGCCGGTAAGCGGCTCGGGGATCTCCTTGCCCATGAGCGACCAGGTGCCGCTGGAAATATAGACGAAATCATCGTCCTTGGCAGGAACGGCAACCACGGCGGAAGCGGTATCATGCGATGCGCAGGCAATGACCTCGGCATCGGTTGCGCCGACCTCCTCGGTGATGTGCGGCAGGAGCTTTCCGGCAGAGGTGCCGGGCTGCACGATCTCGCCGAACATTTCTTTCGGGAAGTCGAGCTTGTTAATGATGTCCCACGACCAATTGCGGCTCTTGGCGTCGAGTAGCTGGGAGGTGGAAGCGATGGTATATTCGGTCTGCTTGGTGCCGGTGAGGAAATATTTGAGAAGATCCGGCACGAAAAGCAGGTCTTTGGCGTTGGCGAATTTATACGGGTCTTTGACGAACGAATACAGCTGATAGATGGTGTTGAAGTTTAAGAACTGCGTACCGGTAATGCGGTACAGCTCTTCTTTCGGGATGATCTCGAACAGCTCGTTCATCAGCGCATGCGTCAGACGCGGGTCACGGTAGTTATAGGGATTGCCGATTAACTGTCCTTGGTAATCGAGAAGGCCGAAGTCAACGCCCCAGGTATCGATGGAAATGCTCTTGATATCCTTGTTGTCCGAAAGCAAGCAGTTGGAAATGGCGTGCTTGATTTCGGTGAACAGCTTTAACATATCCCAATACAGTGCGCCGTGGATGTTGACCGGATCGTTGGTGAAACGATGCGTTTCTTCAAGAGAAATCGTATTGCCGTCGAATTTGCCGACAATGCCTCTGCCGCTGGAAGCGCCGAGGTCGATGGCAAGCATTTTTAATGTTTTGCTCATGATGATTCCTTTCGTAATGGTTGTATTTGATTGCGTTTCGCATTAATTAAATGCGTTCCAAAATGCCGCGCAGTGCCGCGACGGCGGTATTGAAGGCTTCTTCGGGCGTTGCGTAAGCGTTCTGAACCTTGATATCATCCATGTTCGAGAGCTTGTTCAAGCCGTCAAACACCGTAAGGTGCGGCTCCATGGTGAGGAAGGTGTCTTTATCGGTATATTTGTTATACGCCGAAAGGATTTCGAACACTCTGCCTTCGCCCTCTCCTGCCGGGACGATACGCGTGTCGTAAAACGCGTCCTTGATGTGAATGTATTCGATATACGGTGCCAAACATTCGTAGCCCTTTAACGGGTCTTTTTGGCAGAACGCGAAGTTGCCCATATCGAGCACGCTCTTCATGCGGCCGTCAAAGTGTTTCATTAAATCAAGGCAATCCTCGGGTGCTTCGCCGTAGATGGCCTTTTCGTTTTCGTGGCAGAGTGTGAGACCGCGTTTTTCGGCAAGCTCGAGAAGAATTTCGAGACGGGCAAGCACGGCGGCTCTGTGCGTATGTACGTCGGTGTTTTTCGGATAGAAGAAGCTGAACATACGGATGTTTTTTGTTTCGAAAAGCTCGGCGATATCCATCACGTGCTCAAACAGGCGGATATGGTCGGCAAAGTCGTCCTCCACGCTGATCTTTCCGATGGGAGAGCCGATCGAAGAAACGCCGATCTTGTAGTCATCGAGCATTTTTTTCGCGTTTTTTGCTTCCTCAAGCGTAATGGCTGCCACGCCCGTACCGTTGATATTGCGCGGTTCGATATAGGAAATGTCTTTGCTTTTTAAGTATTCGAGCTGTTTTGTAAAATCCGACGAAACCTCATCGGCAAACGCGCTTAAAATATAATGAGCCATAAAAAATCTCCTCTTTAAGGTTGCCGAAACCGGCAATTTCCCTTTATAGCGTTATTATACACGATTCCTCGGATTTTGTAAATAGCAAAACGGCAAATTTTTCCGAAAAAACCGTAAAAACACAGAAAAACACAAAAGAACGCTCACAATCAAAGGTCTTTTACACACTCATTTTCGCCAAAAGCAGAAAAACGGACAAGAGCCTATCCCAAAAGCTTCCCCACAAATTCCGCAAGCAGAACGGCACCGCAGGCAGACAACGCCACCGTCACTAATCCCCGTCCGAAGAACGCCGTCACAAGTGCCGCCGCAAAGCCGACAAGTGCGGAATAAAGATGGCCGGTGGACGAAAAAATGGCCGGGACGGTCATGGCTGCAAGCACGGCATACGGGATATAATAGAGAAACGAACGGATAAAGCGGTTTTGTATTTTCTTGCGAAACGCCACAAACGGGATCACGCGGATAAGATAGGTAACTCCTGCCATCACCATAAGATTTGCAATTAAATCCGGCGTAATGCTCATGCCGCGTCACCGCCCTTTCCTTCTGCATCCGCCGGTGCTTTTTCCTCCTCCACCGGCGCAAGAACCGCTCCGACAGCCGACGCCGCAAGCGCACAGATAATGATGACAAAGCCGGAGGAAACGTTTTGCAAAAGCGGAAGATAGGCAAACGCGCACGAAAGCGCGACCGACACAAGCACAACCACCGTGACCGGGCGCGATTTTTTCATCGCCGGAATGAAAATGGCCAAGAACATTCCGTAAATGGCGATGCCGAGCGCCGACGTCAGCATTTCCGGCAAGATATTTCCGGCGACCGCACCCAACAGCGTGCCGCCCGACCAACCGAGAAAAGGCAAGAGAATCAGACCGCGCATATAGCTTGCGCCGACCTCACCGGGCTTTGCACTGGCTACGGCGAAAATTTCATCGGTGTTGCCGAACGCGATGAGAAACCGCTCCGGCAAGGTAACACTGTTATGCATTTTCTGGGAAAGGGAGATGGACATGAGGGCATAGCGCAGGTTGATGACAAGCTGGGTCAGTGCCATTTCCACGAGCGTTCCGCCGCCCAAAATCAAGTTCAAACCGGCAAATTGTCCGGCAGAGGTGAGGTTGGTCATGGAGATCAGCACGGCAATCACAACCGGCAGCTTTCCGGCGGAGGCCATAATGCCGAAGGTGAACGAGACCGAAAGATAGCCGAGAGCAATCGGAATGCCGTCCGAAAGCCCGGTTTTGAAAGAATTACATACCTGTTTATTGGAAGTCATGATATTTACGCACTCGATTTCTGAATTTATACAATGGTGCCGCCGCCGACCACAATGTCGCCGTCGTACAGAACCACGGCCTGTCCTTTGGTAATGGCACGCTGCGGCTCATCGAATTCGACGCGGATATGACCGTTTTCAAGCTGTGTGACGGTAGCCGGCTGTTCCTTTTGGCGGTAGCGCACCTTGGCGCAAACGCGCATAGGCACATCAATTCGGTCAACGGAAATGAGGTTGACATCCGCCGCCTCCAACACCGAGGTAAACAGCTCTTCGCTACGGCACAGCACAACGGTATTGTCCTCCGGCCGTACCTCTTTGACATACCACGGTTCTTCAGAGGAAATGCCGAGGCCCTTATGTTGGCCGACGGTATAGAAGATAATGCCCTTATGACGGCCTAAAACGTTTCCGGCTGAATCGATAAATTCTCCTGCCGGATAGTCTTTGCCGGTCGTTTTTTTGATAAAATCGGCATACGTGCCGTGCTGCACAAAGCAGATATCCTGGCTGTCGTGCTTACGGGCGTTGACAAAGCCGTTTTGTTCGGCGATTTCGCGCACTTCGGTTTTGTGCAAGGCACCCAGCGGAAAGCGCGTATGCGCAAGCTGTTCCTTTGTCATGGAATACAAAACGTAGCTTTGGTCTTTGGCATCGTCAAGTGCTTTTTTCAAAAGGTACCGGCCGCGGCTTTCGTCGTATTCGATACGCGCATAATGGCCTGTAACCACATAGTCGAAGCCAAGCTCTTTGGCGCGCTGAAACAATTTATCGAATTTTAAGTGGCGGTTGCAGTCGATACAGGGATTGGGCGTGCGGCCGTTTTCGTAATCGCCGATAAAACGGTCGATGACGGTGGTGCGGAAGAGGTCGGAGAAATTGAACACGTAATGGCGCATACCGAGAGAAGTACACACGCTGCGTGCATCCTCGACATCTTCGAGCGAGCAGCACGAGTTTTCGCGGACATCGCAGCTTTCGACAATATCGTCGTCATAGAAAAGCTTCATGGTAACGCCCATGCATTCAAAGCCCTCTTTGGCGGTCAAAAGAGCCGCGACGCTGGAATCCACGCCGCCGCTCATGGCGATAATGGCTTTTTTGGTCATAGAATCGGTTCCTTTTAGGGTCGGACGGATTTCGGAATAACTGTTCCGATATGTATTCTATTATAGCACGTTTTGACGTCAAGTCAAGGCAAAGAAAGCAAAAGTTTCGTGTTTTTTGCCGCAAGCGCGAAAAAATCTTTGCAAAAGATATTGACAAATCCGATTTGCGGTGCTATAATAGTCAAGTAAATTTTGCTGGTATGGCTCAGTTGGTAGAGCAGTTGATTCGTAATCAACAGGTCGCCGGTTCAAGTCCGGCTACCAGCTCCAAAAAAAGCACTTGCATAAAGCAAGTGCTTTTTTTAACGGAATTTGCCGTTTTGCGACAAGTGAAAGGACTGCGCCGTGAAATGCACCGGCGATGCGTGAAATATCCGCTTTGCGGATGTTAAAAGGCAAATTTCATTTCACAGAGAGCGCAGCTCTCTCAGCCCGTTGACAAACCCACCTCTTGCTAAAAAGGTGGGTTTGTCAGTAGTCTGACGAACCGTTATGAACACGGTTCGTTTTTTGCCATTATTGCAATGCTTCTGTTTTTTACCAATTTCGGTTGACCGTCAGCTTGATGATAAAATCCATGTCATCATACTGTTCGGGCGGCAAGGTACTCTTGCCTGTTTCGGCAAGTGCGGCACGGTTTTTTCCGATAAAGCCGCATTTGATGCATTTGTGCGTCAACACATAGCCTTTTTTCGGATCCGGTTCGGCTGAAATCGGCTTCATCACGCCGCCGCAATCGCAGGCTCTGTCGCCGGGAAGAATGTCCACGTGCAGCGAACAGAGACATTTCGGACAGTGATTGCGGCTGGTCTTGCCGAGCGGCAGCACCGAAAACCCGCAATTTGCGCAAATAAATCCATTGTCGTTCTTGGTAAAACGCTTCTGTTCCAATAATTTCTTCCCTTTTACTTATTTCCTCTGTCAATGGCTTCCCAAAGACCGTTTAAGTAAACCGCACCCAAGGCTCTGTCATACAGCCCATAGCCGGGTCTGCCGGTTTCGCCCCAGATCATGCGGCCGTGGTCAGGCCGGATATAGCCGTCAAAGCCGACATCGTGCGCCGCCTTGATGATCTCGTACATATCAAGCGAACCGCATTCGGTTTTGTGCGCCGTTTCGTTGAAATCGCGTTCACCCGTCCATTTGATGTTGCGCGCATGGAGGAACGGAATGCGTCCTTCACCGCCGAAGCGGCGGATCATGTGCGGAATGTCGTTTTTCGGGTTGACACCGAGCGAACCGGTGCAGAGCGTAAGACCGTTGTACGGCGAATCGACAAGGCGAAGCAGTCTGTCTAAATTTTCTTCGTTTGTCACGATGCGCGGCAGACCGAAAATGCCCCATGGCGGATCATCCGGATGAATGGCCATTTTAACATCGTATTTCTCACAGACCGGAATAATGCCTTCGAGAAAATACTTTAAGTTCGCCCAAAGTGCTTCATCGTCGATGTTCTTGTATTCTTCAAGCAGCTTGCCAAGCCCTTCCTTGGTATAGCTTGCGTCCCAGCCGGGCAGCGACAGGTCGCCGGCGCGCGGATCCATGGCAAGCACGGCTTGGTCGCGGTAGATAAGCGAGGTCGAGCCGTCGGCGTTGACATGGTCGAGACTGCTGCGGAGCCAGTCGAACACCGGCATAAAGTTGTAGCAGATGACCTTAATGCCCTCTTTGCCGAGCCGGCGGATGTTTTCACGGTAAACCTCGATGTATTTGTCACGCGAGGGCTTGCCGAGCTTGATATCCTCATGCACGGGAACGCTTTCGACAATATCGAACACAAGACCGTGCGCGGCGGCTTTTTCCTTGATATCGCGGATGGCTTCGACCGGCCAAACCTCTCCCGGAGGAACGGAATAGACCGCCGAAACCACGCTGTGCATAGCGGGAATCTGCGAGATGTACTGTAAGGTAACAGGATCGCTGTCACCGTACCAGCGGAAACTCATCTTCATACGATTGCTTTCTCCTTGTTTTTTGTTTTATCTGCACGCCGTTTTTATTGTTCCAAACGGCGTTTGATACGAATATCTTCTCCGACAAAGTGATAGGTGGTGAAATTGCCGAGAAGGCGGGATAAAATACGGTCGTCGTATTGTTCACGGAGCTTTGCTTTGGTATCGAGATTGGTGTTGATGATCATGGGGAAACCCGAAATGATGCGCGTGTTGAGTAATCCGTATAGAGTGGAGGCGGAAAAACCGCTTTTGAATTCCGTGCCAAGGTCGTCGATGATGAGAAGCGAGCAGCTTATGTACCGTTCGGTATTCTCGGCGGCACGGGAGGCGGCATCGGAATTTTTGACAAACGTCTGCACTTCGAAGTTGTGCAGAATATTCTGCACCGTGTCATAGACCACATCGTAGCCGGCGTTTATGACACCTCCGGCAACGGCCGTGGAGATGTGCGTCTTGCCGAGACCGGTCTTTCCGATAAAGAGCAGATTCTTCGCCGTCCTGTTCCGGAAATCGGCGTCAAAATTTCTGACATACGCCTGCGCTTCCGCCAAAATCTTGGTCATGCGGTCACGTGCGCTGATGCCGTTTGTGTCCGGATGGTCGGAATAGTAGGTCAAATCGAAATTGGCAAAGCTCTGTTCGGTGAGCACTGCGCCAAGTCCCGACGTTTCATACGCTTCCTTGATGAGCGCACGCCGCATACAGTCACACATTTTAAGCCCCACATAGCCGGAATCTTTGCATTTGGGACATTCGTAGTGCATCGACAGATAGTCCTCCGGCTTGCCCAAGGAGCGAAGCGCGAAGCGTTTGGCCTCCTGCAAGTCGGTGTTTTCTTTTTTGAGAACGGCAATGCGGTCCTCTAAACCCTCTTTGCCTTCGAGAGCGGCACCGTATAATTTCAAACCGGTCAGCGACAGCATACGGTCGATTTCGATTAACTGCGGCGCTTTTTCATACATTTCCGCGCGCCGTGCCTCTAAATCTGCTTCGGCTTTCTTGCGTTTGTTTTCATAGGCTTCGCGCACGGCTTCGGCAATTTGTTTTGAGTATCCCATGTGCGTTTATCCTTTCTTTGCTTTGGTGCGAACCGGCTTTTCCGGCGCAAGCGAACGGATAAAGGCGGCGTTTTCGGGTGAGAGAGACGCTTTTTCAATTAAAAACGCATGAACGAAAGATACCCGGATAATATACATATCTTTTGTTTCGTTGACACAATACACCTGGTCGTAGGTATAATGGCTATCGCCGTTTGAGCCGCTTGCCTCCATATGGTCGTCATAAAAACGATACCGAAACTCCCCATCCTTGTCGGGCATGGACTGCCAGACCTTTCTGAACTTGCGTTTCAGAAGAGCCCTTAGAATAACGTGATATACAACAAAAAACGCGGGAAAGAAAAACGCCAAAAACAGATAAAACAAGTCACCGGACACTGCAAAAAGCCACAAATTGACTGCTGCAAAAAGGACCGAAACGATAATTTCAAAAATCAGGTTTCGACGGAAGGCTTTTTTATTGACAGTTAAATTCAATGTCTGATATCTTTCAAATGTAAGCTTTGTTTGGGCTTCAAACAGCAAATTGCCGCTCGTTTGACTCTCCACGTGAAGCACTCCTTTACGGATGATATTTTCTATCAAGATTTTAACACACGTTGCACATAAAGTCAAGGGGTGTAAATTCCCTCCGCCAAGATTACTCCGCTTATTATTGTACGAAAAAATCATTTGATTGTCAATAGATTTGTGCGATTTTTTACGAAAAACGACGGATATATCATCGGATAATGCAAATACAAGCCGTTTTGCGCCCGTTTTCCGAAAGCGTTTGCATGCACAGCCTTTTTTTGATGCGATGGCAAAAAACAGCAAAAGCAATCTTGTTATAGTCAAAATGCGGGTTTTGTGGTATACTGTAAACGGAAGAGATTGAAAATCGATTTTAATCCCGGCATCAAGCAAGGAAGGGCGTGCAAAGATGTTTATTACAGACCGCACTCAATTGAAAAAATACAATTCGGAAAACCGCCTGTGGCAGGGCATTCCCGGCATTGCCGTAACGCCGAAGGGACGAACCTTTTTGACCTTCTATTCGGGCGGAACCAGGGAACAGATCGGCAATTTTGCCGTTCTGCTCAAAGCCGACCGCGATGAGGCGTTCGGCGAACCGATCGCTGCCGCATTTTGGGAAAATCACCGCTGCTATGACCCGTGCTTGTGGCTCGATCCGCTCGGCAGACTTTGGTTTATGTGGGCGTGTGCGCCCGACCATGCGGTATATGCCGTGATTTGCGACGATCCGGACGCCGAGGAGCTGCTGTGGAGTGGGGAGAGAATCATCGGCAAGGATGTTATGATGAACAAGCCGACCGTCCTTTCCACCGGCGAATGGCTGTTCCCGATGGCAGTATGGGACAGCGGCATACGCGCCGTTTCGTGTGAATACGACTCGCAGGCAACCGACCGCGGCTCTTTTGTTTATAAAACCGTCGATAACGGCGTCAGCTTTACCAAATACGGAAAAGCGGAGGTCAAAAGACGTTCCTTTGACGAACATATGGTTTTGGAATTTCGGGATGGGTCTCTCGGAATGTATGTCAGAACCTTTTACGGCATCGGCGTTTCCTATTCGTTCGACCAAGGAAAAACCTGGACGGAGGGAGCCGACAGCGGCTTGGGCGGCCCTTGCTCGCGCTTTTTTATCAGACGGCTAAAATCGGGACGCATTCTTTTGATCAACCATTATCATTATAAAGGCCGGAACAATCTGACGGCCCTGCTGTCCGAGGATGAATGTAAAACCTGGCAGTATTCGCTGGTGTTAGACGAACGGGACAATGTGTCCTATCCGGATGCCGTCGAGGACGAGAACGGGTATATCCATATCACCTACGACCGCGAGCGCGGCGCGTTTGAGACACGCTTAGAGGATACCTATGCCCAAGCGCGCGAAATTTTAATTGCCAAGATCACGGAAAACGATATTATGGCAGGAAGGCTTGTGGATGACCAAAGCTTTCTTAAAAAAACAGCCTCAAAGCTCGGAAAATACGCGTTGGAACATGAAAATCCTTATTTTGAAATCGGCAGATTTTCCGACAAGGAGCTTGTCAAATACCTCGCCGACCGCTCGCCCGACAAGATCATTCCGTATCTTTTCGAGCAATATCGGGTCAATTGCTTCAATATGCAGAAGATCGACAGCCAGAAGTTAGACGTTCTTTTGGATAAGTTAAAAACGGGGATCGGCGATAAAAAGAAAACCTTAATGGGTATTGTTTCTTTGGTGCGTTCGGTAACGGATTTTTCCAAAAACGATGTCCCGATCGTCAATCTGATCAAGGAAAAGCTTGAAAAAGATTTGTCCGTCGGCGTATCAGTCGAGCAGTTGGCTGCGACCATCGGCATCAGCAAATACTATATGTGCCATATTTTCAAAAAAACCACCGGCATCTCCATCAAAGCCTACGAAAAGGAGCTTCGCCTTGCCAAAGCCAAAGATTATCTGATACATACGGATAAGCCGATTGCGGATATTGCCGGCGAATGCGGCTACGAAAACAGCTGTTATTTTTCGGAGATTTTTATGGCCTCCGAAAAGGTCACGCCCACGCAATACCGAAAATTACTAAAAACGTGCAGTGAGAAAGACCGGGATACGGTGCTGTACGGCAAGCTTGAGCACGTGGATCTTCTCGGCGAGCTGACGTTTGACAATGCTCCGGCAAGCGATCTGGTGCAGACCTATGCCGTGTCCATGCCGTCCGACCCGTACCGCTTCTTGCACGAATCCGCTATCATCGAATATCACGGCGTTTTGTTTGCCGCCTGGTACAACAACACAAAAACCGAGCTGCTCGGCGAAACGCCGATTCGCTTTTCCACCTCGCACGACTTGGGCAAAACCTGGAGTGAGCCGGTGATTCTGTTAAACGACGAAAGCGGGAAAATTCTGTATTGTCCGCCGGTTTTCGGCATCGACGACGATCGGCTGTATCTGTTTGCCAACCGTATGGTCAGCCCGGATCATATGCATTCGCTTGGCTTATATGTGTACGAGGAAAGCCAGAAAACCTTCTTGCCCGTATGGTCAAGACCGCTTGCCTTTAAGTTGAATACCAACGTTTACCGTCTGCCGAACGGAAAGCTCATTCTGCCCGGCCGCATCGGAGAATTAGACGGCTTTCCCAACACGCCGGCGGTGCTCATTGCCGATAACGGAAAAATCGACAGCAAGTGGCGCATGGTGAAAATACAAAAAGACGGGATGCTGCCCGACGGTTCGCCGTATGTCCATCCCGAGGTTTCGCTCATTGTGACCGATAAAAAGCTCTATGCGTTTTGCCGGAACGACGAACGCCATGTCCCGATCCTTTACGTTTCGGAGGACTTTGGCGAAACGTGGAGCGCACCGATGTCCCACAACATCCCGTTTTCTTCCTCCAAAATCTATTCCGGCACACTGTCGGATCGCCGCAATTACGTCATCGGCAACTTAGAACCCGGCCGCAGCAAGCTCGCCATCTTTTTCAGTGAACCGGGCTCCATGACGTTCACAAAAGAAGTTGTTTTGCAGGACGGCTTTTCGGAGCAATTCGGCTTCGGAAGCATGTGGCATTACCCGTGCGCCTATGAATACGACGGAAGTTTGTATGTCATCTATTCCGCCAACGTTACCGACAGCGACCGCGGCGCGGTGGTCTCGGTCATTGATCTGGCAAAGCTGTAACGTCCGGAGTGCTGCCGTTTGCGGAAAACGGCACCGCTTCCTTTTCGGCTTCCTTGTTCTTTGCAGACAGGGAAGCCGCGCTTTTGTGCGCCTTGCGATAGGCAAGCGGCGGCAGACGGTACTTTTTCTTAAACGAGCGGCTGAAATAGGTGTAGCTGGCAAAGCCGGTCTGCTCGGCAATCGAATCGATGGAGAGGGTGCTGTCGCATAACAGCTTTTTGGCTTTTTTCAGACGTGCCTCCGTAATATATTCGCCCACCGTCTTTCCGAAGGCTGTGCGAAAGCTTTCGTACAGGGCGTTCTTGGAAACGCCGAGCGAGCGGCACAACGTTCCCACTGACAGGGATTCGCACAAATGCCCGTTTACATAATCTTTTGCCAGCTTGGCAAAGGCGTTTTCTTCGGAACGGATGATTTCATTGGTCAGGATAAAGGATACAATCATGGAAGCCAGTTCAAACATACTGTGGATCTGCCGATCATTGTAGGTCTGCAGCTGTTCGTACTGTTCCTGCAGGACAGACCGGTCTTCCGACAGCCACGAAAGCCGCGGCTCGATTTCGGAAAAGTCTGCTACACGCGTCCGCCCGATGAGGATATAGCCGATGATGCCGCCGTCCTTGCCAATCGGCAAAGCCGCATCCATCACACCGGCATGACAGATGTGGCTTTGTGCTTTTCCGCTTTCCCGGCAGCGTTTTAACAGTGCCATGTCCGAGCACAGGCATTTTTCCTTGCCGTCCGGCGTGCTTTGAATAGCAAGGCAGAAAGCCGGCATCTGCTCGCTGTAAGAGGCAAGCACCTCAAATTCATCGTCAAGCACCGACACCGAAACGCCGGTAATCACACAAAAATCCTTGATAACATCCTGTAATTTCGATGCGTCATAGCGAATTCCGGACATTGTTATCCGCTCCTTCAAGTTATCTTTGTTACAGTATAACGGCACGAGCGGCAAAAGTCAAGCGGCAAGGCGAAATTTTCCGGAAGATATTGCATATATTTTGTCCGATGGGGCTTGCAATTCGAAACTGTCTGCGCTATAATAAAACCGTAAATTTCCGCAAGGAGTGATTTCTGTGAAGCTTGCCACCACGACGGGGGATTTTGCGCGTTACACCGCCTCCCATACCGAACGCGTCCGCCATGTGTACGATGCCGGTTTTACGCATATCGATTTGAGCATGTACGACGATTTCGGTATGCCTTCACCGTTTTTCGCATCCGATTGGCGAGAATATACCAAACGCCTCGGCGAATTTGCCGCCGGTCTCGGCATGACCTTCGTGCAGGCGCATTCGCCCGGCGGTAATCCGTTATGTTATGATGCCTCCCGACAGGTTCTTTTGGACGCAACCATCCGTTCCATCGAGGTCTGCGGCCTTTTGGGCATCCCGAATACCGTGGTGCACGCCGGTGTGATGAGCGGCATCGGCAAAGACGAATATTTCGAACGAAATCTGGATTTTTACAGACAGCTGTTCCCGGTGATGGAAAAGACAGGCGTTCGGGTGCTCACGGAAAACAGCGCGCATATCAATATGGGCGGAAACTACTATTTTTATAACGGAACGGATATGCGTGAATTCATCGATTATGCCGGTCATCCGCTTCTCGGTGTGTGCTGGGATACGGGTCATGCCAACATCGAGGGCAGCCAGTATAAGGAGATCCTCGCACTCGGCGATACATTAAAAGCCGTGCATATCAACGATAACCGCGGCGAATGCGATGAGCATATCCTGCCGTTTGCAGGAACAGCCTCCATGGATGAAGTGATGCAGGCTCTTTCGGATACCCGTTTTGACGGCTATTTCACCATGGAATGCGACAGTATGCTCCGCCCGGCAAATTATTGGATCGGCAACCGCCGCCGCATGACCGATGTGCGTCCCGGAAAAACGCAGGACGGGACGCCGGATAACCGCTTGGCAGAGCCGCCGCTTGTGCTTGCCAAAAAAGCCGAGGAAATGCTGTATCTGTGCGGTAAATATATCTTGGAAAGCTATCATTGCTTCGAGGAATAAGCCGAAAACCGCCGTTGCAACCAAAAAACGCGCCATGGTTCAAGTTTTGAACCATGGCGCAGCTTTTTGCTTTTTTGATTGTCTTTTCACGCGAAATAACAAACTGTAAATATGGAAGTTCTCTTGCTTACGTTTCTCCGCAAGAAACGTAAGCGAGGTCAAGAGCGAGAAGCTCTTGTCGCCGTTCGAAAACGGCGAAAGCCCGGTTACGGCATTCAAGCCGCGACATCCTTATTTCAGTCCGCCGTAATCCTTGTTGAAGTCTTCAATGGTCTTCTTGGCAGAGGTTTCGCGAGCCGCATAGAAGGACGAGAAGTCGTGGGTCGTCGTGAGCGAGAGATCGCGGCCGACCGACTGGAACGGACCTCCGGCAACGTAACCGATATCATAAACAATGCTTTTCTTGATGAGATCCATCATTTCTTCGGATTCCTCATCACGCGCATATTTTGTCTTCAACGATACCTCATAGAACGCCGGAATGACGTACTTTGAGCCGTAAGCGCAAAGAGCCTCCGTGATGGCGCCGGTGCGTCTTGCATCGGAAACCGTGATCGGAATGAGCGCGAGCGGCGCGAAACCGTTGATAATGGAGGAATACTCGTCATCGTCGCTGAATTTCGGGTACGGAACAATACCGAAATCGTCATCCATGTTGCGAAGCCCTTGCGCGTCGCCCAAGGCGCCGTTTGACATCATGGCACGACCGCTCTTGAAGATGTCGGCATAGTATACCTTTTTACTGGTGTTGCTGATATAGCAGGCCTCGTTGTCGAGCAAGCGGAAGAATTCGTCAAATAATTCAACCGTTTTGTTGGAGTACAGCGTGAGTGCAAACTTGCCCTCATCGTCTTTGTCGTAAATCTTCTGTCCGCCGGTGTAAAGAATCGAAATCGGCGCACCCCATTCAAAGCAGACAAAGCCGTATTGGTCGTCCTCCGGCTTGATAACGCCGTCACCGTTCAGATCCGTACCGCCCTTTTTGGCAAGGTAGGCGAATTCGTCAAATGTCCATTCACCGTCTTTGACCGTTTCGTACGGATAATCAAAGCCCTTTTCGTCGAAAATGCGCTTATTGAACAGCAAACACATGGCAAGGGAAAGACCGTCATGGGAAATGTCGCCGTCCAGCACATATAACCGATCGTTTAACGAGCAGTTGTCCACAATGTTTTTCGACCACCACGGTTTATCCATGTGAATGGTATCAATGTCGAGTACGTTCAGGGCTGCACCCTGTACCGCATAGGTGAATGCCGCACGGGAGTGCGCGAAAATGATGTCATATGCGTCGTCGCCGGCAAGCACCGAGTTTAACGCATCCACTTCATAGTCACTGCTGGAGGATTCGGAGACCGAAATGGTAATGCCGTATTTTTCCTCAACATCTTTGTTGCGGCGATAAATGGCGTCTGCCACGACATCCTCTTGACTTTCCTCTTGATATTGGCTTTCCGTCCAGCCCTTGCGGACCAAAATGCGGTAATTGTAGCCGTCGTATTTTTCAGTGGACAGATCCGCATCATAATCGATGGCGTCGGTGTTTGTTTTGTCCGTGCTGTCGGGCTCAACCACCTTGTTGTCCGGAGTCTTGCTGTCCGGCTGCTTTTTGTTATCTTTGTCGCAGGCGGCAAGCGTAAGCACCGTGCCGGCAACAAGAAGTGCTGCAAGAATTTTTTGAGCATAATCTCACTCCTTTTCAAGATAAGCATATTCTATCACATTTGCACGGAGCTTGTAAAGAGGTGTTTTTACCAAAAATCCGCATTTTAATATAGACACTTTGCACAAAAAAACGGGCGAAAAAAACGCGCAGCGCAAAACATGTAATAAATGTCTTGCGCTGCGCACTTTTTGTCTATATAAGCTTATGGAAGCGGCTGTCCGCGGCGATTAAAGTCCGCCGTAATCCGCGTTGAACTCTTCAACAGCCTTCTTGGCAGAGCCTTCGCGAGCCGCATAGAAGGACGAGAAATCGTGCGTGGTGAGCTTGGAAATGTCGCGGCCGACCGACTGGAACGTACCGCCGGCAACATAACCCATATCGTAAATAATGCTGTCCTTGATGAGATCCATCATTTCTTCGGATTCTTCGTCACGCGCATATTTGGATTTAAGCGACTTCTCATAGAAGGCCGGGATAACGTCTCTGTGACCGTAAGCGGCAAGAGCTTCGGTAATCGCACCGGTGCGGTTGACATCGCTGACGCTGATCGGGATAACGATGAGCGGTGCAACGCCGTTGACAGCGGTAGAGTATTCGTCGGTTTCGTCAAATTTCGGGTACGGAATGATACCGAAATCATCGTCCATGTTACGAAGTCCCTGTGCCGAGCCGAGACCGCCGGATGCCATCATTGCGCGACCGCTGGAGAAAATGTCCGGACCGGAATAGTTGATATTGCCTTCGGTGAAGCGCAAAAAGCAGGCTTCGTTGTCCATCAGTCTGAAGAATTCGTCATAGATCTCGACGGTCTTGTTGGAATATAAGGTCAATTCCACAGCGCCTTCATCGTTGATGTTGTAGATCTTTTGACCGCCGGCATACAGCACGTTGATGGGTGCTTCCCATTCTGCCGTAACAAAGCCGTATTGGTCGTCCTCCGGCTTCATAACGCCGTCGCCGTTAAGGTCTTCGCCGCCTTTTTTGGCAAGGTATGCGAATTCATCGAACGTCCAATCGCCGTCTTTGACCATTTCGTAAGGATACTCAAAGCCTTTTTCATCAAAAATACGTTTGTTGAACAA
>CAKSCV010000034.1 GCA_934444645.1 uncultured Eubacteriales bacterium
TAAATTCTTACGCTGTAAAGCCGGAGCGTCGCACCGATTCAAATCATTGCCGGCGATACTCGAAAAATTGCAGATTTCTGCGTTGCCGGTTACCTGATGAAAGCCGGTCACTTTCGCTTCAAAAACGTATCGACCGGCGATTTGAATCGAGGTCGCAGGACGGAGTCCCGCGTGCTTTTTGGTTACTTTTTGCACGATGCAAAAAGTGACAACTCGTTTCCCTTTCCGGGAAGCTTCGAGGTTCCTCAAACCTCAAATCAGCCCGCCGCAGCCGCAGCTTCGCACCGCAACAATTAAAACCTTTTTAAGGGAGTTTCGAGGTTTTGCAAACCTCGAACCAGCTCGCCAAAACTCCAACTTCTCACCGCAACAAAACTAACGTGCAGCAACATTTTCCGCCTTACGGCGGTGTCCCTTACGGGACAGCACACCCCGTGTGCTTCTACTTATATTCGACATCCATGTCTTGCAAAAAAATACAAAATATGATACAATTACCATGTGAGGTGAAAGATAATGCAGGACAAAAACTTCGGAAACAGCGTATATGCGCTTCGCAAAAATGCGGGCCTTTCACAAAATGAACTGGGAAAAAAGCTCGGTGTTTCGGGAAAAGCGGTATCCAAATGGGAAAACGGAAACGCGAAGCCGCATCTTGATACCATCACAAAGCTGGCCGCGCTTTTTGAGGTCTCGGCTGATTCGCTTTTGAAAAAGGATGAGAACGGCGAAAAATGTATCACAAAGATCGTCATCACAGGCGGTCCGTGTGCCGGTAAAACAACAGCTCTCAGCCGTATACAAGCTGCGTTTGCCGACCTCGGCTATACGGTGATTATTATCCCGGAAACGGCAACCGAGCTGATAATGGGCGGCATTGCGCCGTGGACATTAAAAAGCAACCTTGATTATCAGCTCTGTCAGATGAAGCTCCAGCTTGAAAAGGAAAAAATCTTTACTGAGGGTGCCGCGAAGCTTTTCGGCAAGGATAAAGTGCTTGTCGTTTGTGACAGAGGCATGATGGATAACAAAGCGTATATGACGGAGTCCGAATTTGCCAGCGCACTGCAGCTTCTCGGTTACGGTGAGACTGAACTTCGCGACGAATATGACGCTGTTTTTCATCTTGTGACTGCCGCCAAAGGCGCAGCAGCGTTTTATACCACCGCAAATAACGGCGCGAGAACTGAAACCGCAGAGGAAGCGGCAGCCATGGATGAAAAACTGATTTCGGCGTGGACGGGACATCCGCATTTTCGTGTGATTGACAATTCCACCGATTTTGAGCATAAAATGGATCGTTTGCTTGCGGAGATTTCCGCTTTTCTCGGTGAGCCGGAGCCGCTGGAAATTGAGCGCAAATTCCTTATCGAATACCCCGATATCAAACGGCTGGAAGCAAGTCCTGCCTGCCGCCGCGTTGAAATCATTCAGACCTATTTGCAGAGTGAAAATGGTGAAGAGGTGCGTGTACGCCAACGCGGTGAAAACGGCAATTATGTGTACTTTCTCACGACCAAGCGCACGCTTTCCGGCATCAAGCGCGTGGAGCTTGAAAAGCGGCTTACCAAAGAAGAATACCTTGCGTTTCTCATGGATGCCGACACCTCAAAAAAGCAGATACGAAAAACGCGCTATTGCCTTACCTCCGGCAGCCGCTATTTTGAGATCGATGTGTATCCGTTTTGGAAAGACCGCGCGATTTTGGAAATCGAGCTCGCCGATGAAAACGAGAAAATCGATTTTCCGGAAGGGATCAAAGTCATAAAGGAAGTCACAGATGATGAACGTTACAAAAATGCTTCACTTGCGCAGATGAATTCCCTTTTATATGGGCAGATCCGGCAATAATAAGAGCAAGCCGGACGTTTCCGCACGAATCACAAAACCGGAAATTCCAGATTTTCGATGGCGTTTCGCAACACCGGATGACGAATGACAAAATGAACGGTCGGCGCTGTGTTTTTGGAGATCATGACAAAGCTGTTTTCGTGCATGAGAATCTGGATGTTGGCAAAGGCATTGTCCCTTGCCCGCACGGCGGAGTAGTTTGCGTGTTCTGCGGCAAAGGCTTTGGTGAGCTGTAAATGTTCGGCGTACTCTTCAAGGGTGTAGACAAGATTTGTCTCACAAAACAGACCGGAAAGCGAGAGCTGCAGCGGATGTTCCCGAAATTCCGCTTCGTCCGGACAGGGGATTTCGTCCGTAATGGTGCTGCTTTGGAGAATTTCGAGTGCTTGGCTTCGGCGTGCGGCGGCATAGGCGAGAATTTTTTGCGTTTGTTCGGCAGATACCGCACGTTTTTGCAGAAAAGAAGTCAGAAAATTTGCAGTTGCCGTATAGATCGGCAGCGTGGAAAGCAGCGTCCGCCGGTTTCCGCTTGTATGCGAATCGGCAAGCAAAAAGGCCGCAAGCTCGGCTTCCCGGTCTTCGCGGTAGATGTCCATCAGCGAATGTGCTTTTTTCAAGATACATGCGCTGCGCTCTTGATAATAGGCAAGCTCGTCTTTGCTGTTTGTCAGATAATATTTGCCTTTGTTGTGAAACCCGGCGATGCATTCGCCGGACAAGGCGGCAGCCCCCGATACATTCAATAAATGCCCGAAGAGGAGATTATGCGTTTCTTTCAGATAATACGGCGTGATTTGTCCGGTCATGTAAAGCGGTATCCAGCATTCCAAACCCAACATCAGCTCGTCAAACGGACGGTTGAGATTATGAATGATGTTCAGATGCAAGCCTTTTTTTAACATAGCGGCAAGGCCGAACATATATTTCTTTGAGAAATCCAAGTCGGCTGCCATATCCTCCATCGGCATATCGCTGTACATAAAAACGCTGTGCTTGGATTTGGAAAGCGCGGTGGCCTTGAGAAAATCCAGTTCACCGTTTTTCATTTGCTCCGTTCCGTAGTAGATTTTGCTTGTCGGCAGCTGAAACGGAAGCGACGGAACCTTTAATTCGTCGAAGCGAATGGATTTTATGTAGGCGTTTAAGTCGAAAGCGTCGAGAGCGGTCAGAAAGCGGTTGACGGGATTTTCGGATGTTTTCTCTTTTTCCTCGATTTCGCTGCTAATGAGCCAAAAGCCAAGCCTTGTGGCATATGCCTTGGGCGTTTTGAGATGTTCGGGCGATATACCGAGCAGTTCGGCAGCGATTCTTTTGTGATTTTCGGTGTGATAGTACGCGGAAATGTAAAGCGCGATATCCGATGCGAACTTTTGCGGTGCGGCAGGTTTTCGCTTGCCGCTTTTGATGCGGGAGAGATACGAGGCGTCATACGGCAGCTTTTTTGCCATATCGGCGAGATTGACCGAAAAAGCGGCACACAGCTGTCCGAATTTCTTTTGCAGAGACGCATAGTCAAACGGCGGAATCTCCGCAAGGTCGGTCAGCTCTTGCAAAACGGTTTGATAGGATATATCCATGCCTTTTTGTTCGGCAAGGGCATGGATGCCGCGGCAGAGCTTTTGCATGTCCTCGGAGTCGGGCTTCGGAATGCGCAAACCGGCTTTGTAGCGGCTGACAGTCGCTTCGGATAAGCCGCATTGTTCGGCAAACTCTTTGCCGGAGCATTGCAAGCGTTCGATATAGTCGTTTAACGTTTCTCGAAACATGTTTCCCACCTCGGTGTGTTTTTTTCATTATACAACATCCGTAAAGAAATGTAAATGGCTTCGGCAGAAAAATTTCCGCTTGGGGCAATGCCAATTGCGGAAATGGCATTTACGAAACGCCGCAAATGCTGTATAATGAAAAAAACGAAACGTTTGGCAAGCCGCTTTTTATATAAATATGCGGTATAAATGTAAATCCGCAAAGAGAGGTTATATGTATGTGCTTGAAAAAACATTTTTTTACGATGTTCGGCGCGGCAGCTCTTGCCGTGGTATTTGCTTTTACGGCAAATGCGTGGAGTATTTACGATTCGGATTATGGTATGGAATGGAACGAACAAAGCAGAACTGCCATAACCGAAGATATGCAGGAGTATCGGCAAAATGATTCGCTTGAATCATTGGTTTATACGATCCGTGAGGACGGTTCGGCGATGATTACAAGTTATTCGGCAAAATTCTGGTATGATCCCGATCCGAATTTTACGGTTGAGCTTAACGTTCCGTCCGAGATAAACGGTCATCCGGTCACGGCGATCGGCGACGGAGCGCTTCGCGAAAGCGCGACAAAAATTTCCGGCATCACACTTCCGCCTACGATCAAGGAAATCGGCAACAGAGCAATTTACGGACGTTATTTGAAATATCTGAAATTAAATGACGGACTTGAGGTTATAAAGGACTACGCAATCGACTGCGGTGATATGCTTGAAACGCTTGTTATCCCTGAAAGTGTGAAGTACATAGGCGATGAAGCGATAAGCGGTGAAGCCTTAAAGAACATTACAATGCCGACAAACCTTGAATTTTTGGGCAAAAGAGTATTTTTCGGTTCGGCATATGAAAAAGACCCCGCAAACCGTGTCGACAATATTCTATATAACGGACAATATCTGATTACCGGAATCAAAGCTGCCTATATTACAGATTCCGAAATTGAGCCGTCCTGGACAACAGATGAAAAAGGACGGATCCACGAATGGGAAGCCGTCGGCGATATTTCCATCCGCGAGGGGACAACTCTTATGGGGGTTGACGCATTTGAGATGTCCGATATTACCTCGGTTAAATTTCCATCAACGTTAAAATCAATTTCAAAGCTCGGCTTTTATTGGTGCAAAAATCTTAACAACGTTGTAATTCCCGGCACGGTAAAAGAAATCGGAGACAATGCCTTTTCGTGGTGTGAGAGCCTTTCGAACCTCATCATTTCCGAGGGCGTTGAGCACATCGGCGAAGCGGCGTTCTTCCGCTGTAACAACCTAAACGAGGTAACGATTCCCAAAAGCGTGACGCAAATCGATCTGCACGCCTTCGGCTGGGACTATGTGAACGGCAAAGACGTGCGAAACGAAAGCCTTGTAATAAAGTGCTACAGCGGCACGGCGGCAGAGCAGTATGCGCGTGATAACGGATTTAAATGTATTTTGCTTGATACCGGCGAGGTGATTGAAAAAGGCGAACCTACCGCCGCCGCTGACGGCAGATATGTATGTGAGGAAAAAGGCGATAAATGTGCGGTGAAAAGGTTTAAGGACTTAAAGAGTGCGGATGGCGACCCCGACCACTATGGAATTGAGTTCTGCCTTGCAAACGGCATTATGAACGGTACGGGCGACACCACCTTCTCGCCGGACGACAGCATCACACGCGCCCAATTTGCCACTATGTTTTATCGGTTTGCCGGCTCTCCGGAAACAAGCGAAAACGCCGCCTTTACGGACTTAGCCGAGAATTGGTACAAAAAGCCGGTCGCATGGGCGGCGGCAAACGGAGTCTTAAACGGCACGGGAAATAACGCATTTTCGCCGGACGCGGTTATCACAAGAGAGCAGATCGCGGCTATCTTCTACCGTTATGCACAATCAAAAGGCATTGACGTTTCGCTTGACGCTTCGGGAACGCCGGAGGCTCTTGAGGGCTATAACGACTATGCGGATATCGCCGACTATGCAAAGCTTCCCTTTGCGTGGTGCTTTGATAAGAATGTGATGTTTATCCATTCGGTAAACGGCTATGAATACGCCCTTTATCCGAAGGCTGCACCGTCGCGAGCCGATACGGCGACCATGTTTTTGAAATTTTCGTATGTGATGAACAATAAATAACCGACGAAAGGGCAGTGCAGCATGAAAAAAAGACTGTTGACCTTGTTTGTTTTGCTCGCCGCTTTTTGCATGGCTTTTCCGGCTTTTGCCGAAATCATCAGCGACGAAACCACCGGTGCGTCTTGCGGCAGCGGCTTAAAATGGAGCTATGATACCGATACCAAAACGCTGACTATTGACGGCACGGGCAAAATGTCGGATTTTGATGAGAAATTCCCCGGGATGATAGCGCCGTGGAGAAAAGTTACAAAAATCACCAAGAATCTTGAAACGATCAACATCCTTGACGGCGTCACAAGCATCGGCGAACATGCCTTTTTCTGCCTTGACACTCTGACAAGCGTCGCGATCCCGAACAGCGTGAAAAGCATTAACAAATGTGCCTTTTACGGCTGCTCCGAGCTTGCGGACTTGACTATCCCGGAGGGCGTGACGGAAATCGGCGAAAGTGCGTTTGAACAGTGCGCCGCCTTAACAAGCGTGACCGTTCCCGGCAATGTGCAGCATATCGGAAAATCGGCTTTTTCCTCCTGTGATAACTTAGCAAGCGTTGTCGTTGAGGACGGCGTGCAGAGCATTGGTGCATATGCGTTTGATTGGTGCGGCAATTTGGAGAGTATCACGCTTTCCGACAGCGTGACAAGCATCGGTGATCAGGCGTTTGCAAGAACCGCTCTCTATAACGAGTGGTATGATAACAGTGAGTTGTGCAGTGTGCTGTATATCGGGAACCATCTTATAAAAGCGGATGAATGGGCGGTGAACAAAGGCATAGCGGAAGGAACGACAACAAGCGACTATGCCGTAAAGCCCGGAACAGTAACCGTTGCCGATGCTGCCTTTTACGGTTGCGATGCGCTGACAAGCATCACACTTCCCGACAGCGTGCAAAGCATCGGAAGCAAAGCTTTTGCCAGCTGCTACGGCTTAACAAGCATCACCATCCCGAAAAACGTGACAAACCTCGGCGAAGGTGCGTTTTTAACGTGTACCGGCCTGACGGAAATACGCGTTGACCCGGATAATACAGCATACATCTCCGAAAACGGCGTTTTATACAACAAAGAGAAAACGGAGATTGTGTGCTATCCGAAGAACAAACCGGATACCTCGTTTGCCCTTCCGGAGGGTGTCACAAGCCTTGCCGTCGGAGCGTTTGAACGGTGCCGGAATTTGACAAGCATCCTTCTGCCGGACGGTGTGACAAACATCGGGCAGGAGGCGTTTAACACCTGCGACGCTTTGACAAGCATCCGACTTCCGGACGGCGTGACAACCATCGGCGGATATGCCTTTTTCGGCTGTGATGCTTTAACGAGCATTACCCTCCCAAACAGCGTGGAAATCATCGGTGATTATGCCTTTTCCGGCTGCGGCAGTCCCAAAAAGGTGTATTACAACGGAAGTGAAGTGGATTGGGACGAAATCTTAAAAGGCGTTAGCTATTCCGTCACACGGGACGAGATCACGTTCTGTAAAGGCATAAGGGCGGTACAAACGGCGGATGGGATTGTTGTAAGCCCGGCCAATATGGAAAATGGCATGGTCATTCTTGCGCTTTACGACGGAAGGCGGCTTGCGGAACTGCAAACGGCGGCATATGTCGGCGAGGATATCACGTTCACGTCGGATGTTTCCTACACCCACGCCAAGGTCATGGTCTGGGACAGCCTTAACAGCCTGTCGCCCGTGTGCGCCGCCAAAAACGTACCATAGCCAAATGGTTTTTGGCGAACCGCCAAAGAAAAAGCCGTGCTGCAAGAGAAAAATATAAAAAAACAACCGAGATTTGCTTAAGCAACGCTCGGTTGTTTTTACTATTCGCAGCTCTTGACAGGAACTGCCGCTTGCGGTATAATAAGCCTAACGAGTGTTAAGCGGCAAAGCAAAGATGAAACCGGAGGATGCCAAAGCAAAGCTTTTAGACAAGGCCTTTGCTTGTCTTGCTCGGCATCTGCGACCGTGATCTGCAGCGCGAGGAAAATGCCTGGAGCACTTGGATAAGCACGTCCGGTTTTTTGCTTGTATCCGCATATTTAATCCTTAATTTTTGCTTAAATCGACACAATGAACAATAAATATGGTTGATTTTTCATCGGATTTATTGTATAATACACATAAACGATCTGCATGACATACCTGCCACACATTGGATTATAGGAGCGGTTTTATGAAGATTCTACTTCTTCACGATGTCGATGCCGGCAAACAGAACGGCGTTTCGGTATCGCTTGGAATATTGACGCGGGAACTGGAAAAAAGCGGCTATGACATCCGTGTTCTGACGCTTGCGGACGGCACGAAATCCTTCAAAGACGGCAATAATTACCGGCTTTCGAGCGTCCCGGCATTTATATATCCGGGAATCCGGATGCGGCCGCCGATGCACCATCGGTATATCGATGAGCTTGTCGAATGGAATCCCGATATCATTCATACCAATTGCGAGTTTTCAACATTTTTGATTGCCAAGCATATTCATGTGCATTGCGAAAAAACACCGGCTTGGATACATACTTTCCACACCGATTATAAGTATTATATCGGGCTTTTGCAGAATATCCACGCCATTCGCGACGGCATTGTGCCGCGCTTTCTCAATCACCAGTTCAAAAAGTGCGATGCGCTGATCGTGCCGACCGAAAAGATGTATCATTATGTCAAGCAAGCACCGTTTTCGGACAAGATCCATATGGAGATCATCCCGACCGGCATCGATTTCGGCGAATTGAAGGCACAGGACAGCACGGTGAACCCGTCTGACACCAAAAGAGAGATCGGTCTGCCGGAGGATGCACAGGTCGTGCTGTTTTTGGGACGCGTTTCCGCCGAAAAGAACTTAGATGAATTGATTGATTGCTTTGCCGCGTATGTGAAAAACCATGAAAACGTGTATCTTGTCACGGTCGGCGACGGTCCGTATAAAGAAAGTATCTTGCGGCGTATCAAACGGCTGGGACTTGAAGACCGTGTCGTGGTGCATGACGGCGTGAAGCATACGGATATCCGCCGGTTCTATGACATGGCGGATGTGTTTGCCAGCGCTTCCGAAAGCGAAACCCAAGGGTTAACCTTTTACGAGGCTCTGTATTGCGGCGTGCCGGTGCTTGCCAAAGACAGGAAATGCTTAGAGCAGGCAATCACCGACGGCGTGAACGGTGCTTTCTTCACGGACGAAGCAACCTTCGCGGAGGCTCTCGACCGTATTTTGCCGTTAAAACGTCAAAACAGCGGCAAACCGCCGGCAACACTGCCGAAATGCTTTGAAAGCGAGCAGTTTGCCAAGGATGTCGCCGCATTGTACGAAAAAACGTTTGAATCGCATTCCCAGTTGAAAAAATCGGCGTTCCGGCTGTTGACGGATAACGGAAAAAGCTTCGGGAAAAAGCTGCGCTTTAAGATTACCAAAAAATAAGATTTCTCCGAAGCAGTTCGCCAAAATAACGGACTGCTTCGCTTTTAGTGTAATCAATATGTTGACGGAAAGTCGAAGAACCGCTGCAATTGTTGTGAAAGAGAGGGCGGTTTGTAAGGCGTAGGAGGTTTAGCTATGAAATCCCACTCTGAAAAAATGAAACGCATTGCCGTTATGGTGTTAATGATTGCAGCTGTAATGATAACCGTCCCTATATTGCTAAAGGATTTGTTTTGGTCACAACCTACGGTGATACAAACGCGGGTTTCACCGGACGGAATGTACACAACGTATGTTTTTGAAAGCAATGCCGGCGCGACAACCGGTTGGATCTACCACATATCTGTATTGCCGACCGGCAAAGAGCTTTCCAAAGGGCAGGGAAATGTTTATATCGGCTCGCTTCCGCCCGATGATATTTCATGGATTGATAACAGCACGTTGTTTGTCAGTGATTATGCCAGTAAAGGGACAACGCGGCAAAAAGAAAATGTCGGAGATATTCGTATCAAGTATCGGTCATTAGACAGGAAAGGAGAACACGTATGAAAAAAGTATGGATACTCCTTGCACTTGTTTTAGTTACTGTCGGCGGTTTATGCTTAGGAATTTATAGGAAAGACACCTCCTATGATCGTATTGTAGAAAGCATTTCTCTAAACGAGGCGATGAAAATAGCAGAAGCAAATCCTGCTTGCTTCCTTGTTCGCTTTTCCGATGGAGCGACCGGACCGCAATACCAAATTGCCTTTGGCGACTATGCCGATTCCGACATCGAGATACTCGGAGAAAGCACACCGGCTCGCGACCTTGGCGGCGTATTTACCTATTCCGATAATCGATTTCTGGTCTATGCAGCCGACACCGCCAATCGTTCGGCATTAGGCAAACAAAATCTGGACACTGCCGAGGAATGTTTTACGGTATATGCTGAAAAATGGATTCCGATATATCCGATAAAACGGCAATATCAATTCCGTGATTATCAAACAGACGATTTTGACAGCCGCCTGTTTGCGCCGAAAGATTGTATCGATGCTTTTGATTTAGCCAACGGGGATTACAAGCCTTAATTGTACAAAAACGAAGAAGATGATTTTAGATGAACTATAGTCAAGCAAGCAGACACAAAAAAGCACGATTTATTTAGGGAAACAGGCTATATTGTCTGCTCCCAATATAAAGCTTCCGCTTCATTTGGTGTAAGCATATTAAGCGTTCCATGTGGTCTTTTTGTGTTATAGTATCCTTCAATACCTACACAAGAAAGAAGGCGATACCGGCAGGTACCGCCTTCGATTTATGCTGAAATTTTTGCGTAACGCTCCGACTCTAGAATCTCCATCATGACGGAGTAAGGGGAAAAGTCTCCGCTTGCCACCCTGGAAAAAAGACGAGGTGTGCAGCCGGAAACCAGGGCAACGCCTTGCTCGTTCTTTGTCACGGGCTGGTTGCAGTTCCGGCTTGCAACATTCCAGAAGACGATCTGAGGTAATTTGTATCCATGCTCCGCAAATCGACGCTTTGCGTTTTCAAAATTTGACAGAGATGCATTTCGAACACAGGAGTTGAATTCCATATCCGAAATCAAATACAAAGTCTCAGGAAGTTCCTCCCGGGGAACATGGTTGCGAACTGCCGCATCCAGGATCAAATTAAACACAGCCTCAACATTCGTATCTGCAACTTCATTGAAGGAGCAGATATACTCCAAACGCTCAGCAAATGTCTTTCCTTTGATCTCAATCAGCTGAGGACGAGCAGAAAACTCGATAAAGTGATTATGGAATATACCTGTATTACGCTCTCCAAAGTATAAGCCCAAAGACATCGCAACTGCCGCCGGAAGCGCGTTGTCATAGCAGTACATGGATCCGGAGGTATCTACTACTGCCAGCGCATTTCTGTTGTCGCAGAAGTTGGGAAGTGACTCCCAAGAGGCATTTAGAGAGGCTTTCTCCCCGGCAGTCAAACGAGCATTAAAGCCCCACCGGTTTGCCTTCAGCGCAGATCGGACGATCTCATAAGGAGCAAGATTATCCGCATGCAGCTGCTTATCACCTCTGCTTACAGCCTCCAGGAACGCATTATAGCGCTCGCCATCATTTCGCAGGAAGGCTTTACGGTATTTGAACATGGCCTTGGAAGGCTGCTTAGCGTAGTCGAAAGAGTAATCCTTCTCACGGAGATTGTTTTCTATGATACGGATCTTCTTTCTCAGTTCTGCAAGGGTCTTGCGATATTCAGCATCGGACATTCCGAGATAGCGGGCGACACGCTTTGCTTTACGGACTGTCTCTGCGTTTGATGCATTTACAGACGGAAGCCATTTCGCCAGCAAGGATACCTCTGCATCAGACGCAAGGTCGGCTTTCAAAAGCTTTTGAACGGTACGCAAAGCATCCTTTTCACAAGCCGTGCCGAGCAACGATACCAGGTCGTCATAACGCCCGAACTCAGGGATAAGCTCCAGGTTTTTGCGCAGAGACTCTGTTTTGTTCTCAGCCAGCCAGTTGATGATAACACGGAACACGCGGCGCTCACCAAGGCCACCGCGGACATCGCGTCCGAAGAACAAAATCTTCATGGCAATATCCGCGTCCTCCGCATATGCGCGGACAAAGCGGCGGATGATTTCCTGCTCGTCAGCAGCCCGAAGTGCTCCGATTGTTGCAAACAAATCCAGACAGTCGGACATTGAGCTTGCGTTGGTAACTGCGCCGTTTTCTGTGTAGGCAATATTTGCCTCATTCTTCAAATGATTCAACATTTCTTTTCCTCCAATCAGACGGCGCAGAGCGTTTCATCACTCAGACGCCTTAAAATTGTAAATAGGTTTTAGTATCTCGATCACATCGACAGACTCTCTGATAACATCGATAATGTCCTCAAGTGACTTGTAGGCCATCGGTGCTTCGTCGATTGTAGACTCATTTACCGATGTCGTGTAGATACCTTCCATCGTTTTCTTATACGCCTCTAAATCCAGCGTTTCTCTTGCCTTTGTACGGGACATAAGGCGGCCGGCACCATGCGGTGCAGAATAATTCCATTCCGGATTTCCTTTACCGCGAGCCAACACACTCCCGTCTCGCATATTGATCGGAATCAAGACAAGCTCTCCGTCATGGGCTGCAATAGAACCCTTGCGAAGAATCTTTTCCTTCGTATCAATGTAGTTATGGATGGTGTGGAAAGAAAAAAGCGCGGTCATTCCGGTCTTTTCCAAAAGGATCTCCGCCATTCTTTCACGGCTGCGTCTTGCAAATTGCTGACAGATTTCTACATCATGAAGGTAGTCCTCTAAATAGGTACCGTACAGATAACACAGGTCTGCGGGGATCGTAGGCTCTTTTGCAGCCCATTCTTTCTCCATTGCCTTTAATGCAGACTGGATCTCAGCTCTGCGACCTTGCTCTTTATATGTACGGATCAGCTCATCCCGACGCTCAAAGTAATCTGCCTTACCGGCATTCAAGTCGACAGCTAAAGATTGATAGAGCTCCGCTACCTGCTTGCCCAGGTTACGGCTGCCGGAATGGATAACCAAATACTTTGTGCCGTCCGAAGCGACATCAATTTCGATAAAATGGTTTCCTCCGCCCAGTGTACCCAGGCTTCTCTCCAAGCGCTTTGCTTGCTTCAAACTTCTATAGCAGCAAAGGCCGGTCAGGTCAAAGCGCTCCATGCGCCCCTCCCAAACATCTCTTCCGCTGGGGATATAATGAGCAGCAGCATCGACTTTTTCAAAATCAATATCCGCCTTGCCCAGCTCAACAGTGTACATGCCACAACCTATGTCGACGCCGACGATATTCGGAACCGCTTTATCGGTGATTGTCATTGTGGTGCCGATCGTACAGCCCTTCCCGGCGTGTACATCGGGCATGATCCGTATTTGAGAGCCTGCTGTAAACTCGTGGTCACACATTCTGCGGATCTGTTCAATGGCATCATCCTCAACCACCGCCGCATAACAGATAGCGGTATTAACCTTTCCTTTGATTTCAATCATTGTGCTGCTCCTTTCGTTTTAGTAACAAGGCATCACCGGGACTTGAACCCGTAAATTGCACTCCGTGCTGAGCGTTCCCGGTATCGACCGGCGCCAGCTTCGTCAGATCGTACCACTTCATTGCTGTGGATGCCTTTATACAAGACGCACTTTTTTGATACATGTGAGGACTTTCACCTCACCAACTCTTGCCTCGAAAGCAAGCGCCGGTCATCCGGCCAATGTTTCAGTAATATATATAATCGCTGTTCGCGTCTTTCACAAAATCAAGGCACCATTTGAAGCAGGATTCGAACCTGCGAAGGATGATTATGAATCATCTGCTATAACCACTTAGCTATTCGTTGTTGCTGTCGGTGCCTTTACAAGATGCAGCCTTTCGGCAAAACCATCGCTCCGACTCAATGAGAGGGGCGTCATAATCGACTTTTGGTTGCTGTATGCATCTTTTACAGACAAGGTACATCCTTTAACGGACAATGTCCGCCAGTGCCAAGGATTTTCAGCCCTTTTCTAATAATCAGAATGCTTGCTGTAAGTACCTTTGATAAGAAGCAGCTGTTCGTCATCTGCATCTTACATCCATATTATACCGTTCACACTCCGGTATTTCACGGAAAAAAAGCTGCGAACTCACTTGAGTTCACAGCTTTTTTGAGAAATCAGTCGTTCTTTTATCAAATTCACAAAGCTTTGCGGCTCCAAGACCTTGACATACGGGCCAAAAGACAGCACACGAATCACAATCTCGGTCTCATCGTTCTCGTAATACTTCAGGCGCAGGATATACCTGCCATCGTCCGTTCGCTCTGCTTGCTTTTCAAAATGCGCAAAGTGCAGCATGGCTCTCTCCAGAGCATTGCGCTCATCTGTTATCAGCAAGGTGAGATCCTTCCGGCACTCTTCTTGAGGCTTCTCATGCCACGGTTCATGTCCGTTATAGAAGTCGCAGCTTACAACTCTTCCGAGATTAAACTGCTTAAATCTGCATCCGGTTGCCAATATACGGATCTTGTCGTCCTTTACCGAATACTCAAACTCCTTTGGATAAAAGCGGATACACACTTTTTTGCCGTGACGATTCACCATAGTAATTCGAACAGGACGATCGCTCCGTATAGCCGAAAGCATCAGTCTGAAATGCTTTCTGTATGCCTCGTCTTCAAAAGGATCTCCGTCACTGTATTGGTCGTAGATTTTATAGTCATCCCTTGTGAAGAGAGGCTCCACATCATCAAGATCGGGAAACGCGACATCAAACAGTTTAACGCGGGGATCTTCAGATATTGCCTTCAGCCACCGTTTTTCCAGATTGGTCAGGGGCATGGTGGGCTTATGTAACAGAACCGGGGAAAGATCCTCGTGAAGCAGCGGCCATTTCCCGGACTTCAGCGCAGGAAGAATGGTTAAGACGCTCTCGGAAAACGCTTCTTCCATAACACAGCGCTGCAAATCCTTCTCCGTTGCTTCAGGGTTAAACGCTGCTTCAATGATTTTTGCAACCGTATTGTAGTAAACGGAGTATAACTCACTGAAAATCATTGTGCGTCACCTCCATCAATTCCGTACATCCGGTACATTTCCTGTATATCTTCCTTAAATTGGTTTTCTGCTGTACGATTGGAAAAGTTCATCTTTGTGATACGAGAGATAAACGTGCGTATCCACGGCAGCATTTCTGTTGTGTCAAATACCTCTGCAACATACCGGTAATGGTTGTCATCTATTTTTTCAACATGCCCACAGCGTTTTTCTCTCTCCAGCCGGCGAACAATAAACGGCTCATCGTCTTCAATCTTTACCTCAAACTCGACATGCTCCACATACTTGATATTCCATTTGCAGTTCACGCCCCACATATGTGCTTCAACCTTGCTGAGCGAGGCGCGTAATGCATCAAACCTTTCGCAAATTTCATCTTCAATCCTAATGTTGGACAGATAGTCCAGACGATAGGAATTCAGGTGATTGGCTTTTTCATGAAGTGCCAAAAGATTCTGTCTTCCGTTTTGAGCGCTTATGTAGATCTTGAGCGGAACTAATCGAACCGTTCTAACCTCGTTTGCATGCTTACCCAAATTGTCAACGGTGATGTAGCGGTGACCATGAATAGCCTCAAACAGTGTGGCCATGACATCACTGTCCATTGCCTGCGTTATGTAGTGGTGCTTAAAGGAAAACAGCTCCGGATGCTCTTGTTGCTTGTCCTGCAGGAATGAGCCGACAACGCCGCACGGAGCCACCTCGCTGAAAAAGTCAATTACATCGTTCAATGCAGTAATGTCCGTATCCGGAGCTCTGCTGTACAGGATCTTTCGCCCGTCTTTCTCAAGCCGAATTATACCTTCTTCGACATATTCTTTGAGTTTCTTTCTCAAAGTTGATTCATCAAAGGTCATACCGGAAGACAGCCGTTCATCGATTTTTTCAATCAACTCTGTAAGCGTCATTTTCGTTTCAAGATCATAGAGAATATCAAAAATTGCGAAATGCAGCGTTATATCTCCGTCTGTAAAGCTCTTAGCCTTCCAAGCCTTATAAAAAGGATTTTTTCGGGTTACCCGACTATCGACCGACAAGAAAACATTTTTTCCTTCCGGCGTTTGAGTAAAGCCCATGTAATCTCCTAACCAGCTTTCAAGCCTGCGGCGCTCATCATCATAGGAACGTGCACTCTTGAAATTATATTCTGTTCTGCTCTTAAAGCCATACACATAAAACTCACGCATATAGGCTCTGACTTTTTCAAAGTTTTTTATGAGTTCGTTATAAGCCATAGAATACACCTCCTTGCTGTAACCATCTGACAAAGAACTGCTTATTCCGGGAACAGCTCCCGTCACAATTAGTGACTATATCGTACCTCTGCTTTTTATTTTTTTCAAAAATTGACACAAAAACACATAACGCTGCCGGCGTATGACATTCTCTGTGTTCGCCTTTCTCATCGACATCAAGATTTACCGAAACATACGCTTTTCGGCAGCTTGAGCAGTTCATGAGTTGCCTCCGTTCATAGAATAGTTACCTGCTTTCGACACGAATTTTCTCAGTATGATTGACACACGCACTGTTCGTGTGGTATCATAATTACGAACAAAACTATCGTGCAAGGGAAGATAGCGCGATGAACGCCGAACAGCTATCCAAAGTCGGCAGCGAGCAACGTCGGGCATCAGGCGCTTGCGGCGTGGGTTGATGGACTTGAACTTTAAGAGACAGACAAATCGGAATTTGCAGGTGTGATTGATGAGAATTGTAGAAGTTACAGAAAACAAAAAACAATATCTTGATTTGCTCCTATTGGCGGATGAG
>CAKSCV010000035.1 GCA_934444645.1 uncultured Eubacteriales bacterium
AATAAAAGATTTTTTGCACATAAAAAGGCGGTTTTTGAGGACAGTTCGTAAGCTTTCTACAAAAGAAAAGCTTTTGGCTTGTGAAAATGGGATTTTTTTGCGGACAGCGAAGAAAGGCACGTGCAAAAGAAGTTTTTGTGCGTAAAAATGGCTTTGAGTGAGGTTCGTAAAGTTCTCTGTAAACGAAAACCTTTTGTTTTGCGGAAAAGGGCTGTTTTTTTCAGCTCATGCAAAGCTATCCGATAAAGAAAAAGCTTTTTTCAGCGCGCAACGACACCAACTTCGCACTGCACCAAAGCTAACGAGCAGCTGCAAATTTTATCCGCGATAACCTACTGTGAGCTTGCTGTAAAACAACTGTTTTTCGAAAAACATCGGTCTTGCGTCTGCACGACAGCCACCCTTTCGCACCGATTCAAAGCCTTTTCGCCGCCGTTTTGCAGGCAAAACCGGTTTCGGCACGAGCCGCCGGAAAGCTTTACAAAATCTTTTTCGGCAGAGCTTTGAATCGTCCCCGGAGTCCAGAGGTTCGCAAACCTCTGGTGTGCTTTTTGGTTCTTTTTGCACAACGCAAAAAGAATAAACCCGTTCCCTTTCCGGGAACTTCCGAGGTTACGCAAACCTCGAATCAGCACACCGCAACCGCAGCTTCGCACCATAACAATTAAAACCTTTCAAGGGAGCATCGAGATTTTGCAAACCTCGAATCAGCGCACACAAACAACAACCTCGCACAATCCAATTAAATCCTTTTGCCGCTCCGCGGCTTCTTCCGGCGGCTATGCCGCCTTTTTTGTTGCCTGCGGCAACCGGTCGCCGCCCTCGGCGGCTATATCTCTGTTGCTGACGCAACATTTGCCGCCTGCGGCGGCATTTCCCGGCGGCTATGCCGCCTTTATAACTTGCCTTTCAGCCAAGTAAAAAACGGGACTTTTCGCATAACGAAAAGTCCCGTATAATACGTGCGTCTAAACCTGCGTCTTAGCGCGCCATAATTTTGGCTACGTCGTACATCTTTTGCATACCTTCACGCAGTTCCTTTGCTTCGGCAAGCATCTTATCACGTGCCGACGGCTCAAGAGCCGCAAGCTCTTCTTCGGTCGCCTTGCCTTTGACAATGCGGTCAAGCTCGAACGCATATTCCATTTCCACTTCACAGATCTTAGCCTTGTTGTAGCATACAACAAGATTGTATTTGCCGTCTAATAACAAATCCACCGCTCTGTCGCCCATCATGGTCGCAACCACACGGTCCATACAAGTCGGCGAACCGCCGCGCTGTACGTGCGCAAGACGTGCAAAACGTGTTTCGATACCGGTAGAAGCTTCAATTTCCGTTGCAAGCTCTTCCGTGTGTGTAGCACCCAAGCCCTCGGAGGCAATCACGATAAAGTTTCTCTTGCCTTCCTTGGAAAGCTGGCTGATACGGTTGATCAAATCTGCTCTGTCAAACGGAATCTCACGGATGGCAATTCCCACAGCACCGACCGCAATGCCGCAATCAAGCGCAATATAACCGGCATTTCTGCCCATAACCTCAACAACGTTGCATCTTGCATGGCTTTCACAGGTGTCGCGCAGACGGTCTACCATTTCGATAACCGTGTTCTTAGCCGTATCGTAACCGATGGTATATTCGGTTGCCGAAATATCGTCATCGATCGTGCCGGGAATGCCGATGCACGGAATGCCCACACGGGATAAGTCGGTCGCGCCGCGGAACGTGCCGTCGCCGCCAATGGTGACGATGCCGTCAATGCCGTTCTTGCGGCAGTTTTCGGCAGCAAGAGCCACCCCTTCAGCCGTCTTGAACTTGTCGCAGCGATCCGAATACAACATCGTGCCGCCGTGATTGATAATGTTGGAAACATCGCGCGGCGTGAGGAGCTTCATGTCATTTTCGAGAAGTCCCTTATATCCGCAGTAAATTCCCATTACCTCAATGCCCTTATACGAAGCGCTCCGCACAACCGCACGAATGGCGGCATTCATGCCGGGCGCATCTCCGCCGGAGGTCAATACACCGATTCTTTTGAATGTCTTGGTCATTTTTTCATTTCCTTTCTATTGCAACGCTGCCCGAAATGTTAAATCATTAACAAGCTACGCAAGTGTCATAATTCATAATCAAAGTATATTATACGCAAGCCGTCCGATTTTTTGGTTACAAATCAATTTCAAACCATCCTGTTTTTTGTAAATACACAAAAAAATATGCTTTTACCGGCAAAAAATCAGACAGAATCGCCTGCAATCAGCGCGTGCAGCTCGTCCTCACCAATGACCGGCACACCAAGCTTTTCGGCTTTGGCAAGCTTGCTTCCGGCATCACTGCCGCAGAGAAGATAACTCGTTTTTGCAGAAACCGACGACGAGACCTTGCCGCCGTTGGCGGTGATGAGAGCCGCCGCTTCGTCGCGCTTCATGCCGGCAAGCGTGCCGGTGATGACGAAGGTCAATCCCGAAAGGCTGTCGCCGGTCTTTTCGCGTTTGACGGCCGTATCCACACCAGCCTCTTTCAAACGGCTGCATAAATGCAGCGAACCCGGGCGGCTGAAATAATCGCCGATGCTTTCGGCAATGACACTTCCGACATCCGGAATTTCGGTCAATGCTGCTGTATCAGAAGCTGCCGCCATCAGTGCGTCAAGCGTTTCGAACCGGTCGGCGATGGCTGCTGCCGTCTGCTTGCCGACATGACGGATGCCGAGTGCATATAACAGTCTTGCAAAGCCGCGCATTTTGGAAGCCCCAATGCCGGAAAGCAGATTTTCCGCCGATTTTTTACCCATGCGATCAAGACGGATCAACTGTTCTTCGGTCAAGGCATACAGATCCGCCGCGCTGTGAACCAAGCCCTGCTCGATAAGCTGGGCGATCTGCGCTTCGCCGCAGCCGTCGATGTCCATCGCATCGCGCGAAACAAAATGCTCGAGCGAACGGGCAAGCTGTGCCGGACATTCCGCGTTGACACAGCGGTATGCCGCCTCCCCTGCCTCGCGCACGACCCTTTCACCGCAGCTCGGACAGATTTCCGGCATGACAAACGGAACGCATTCTTGGGTTCTGTCATCAAGAGAGACCTTTTCCACCTCGGGAATGATGTCTCCTGCCTTGTGGACAAACACATAATCCCCGGCTCGTATATCCTTTCCGGCGATATAATCGGCATTATGGAGCGTGGCGCGGCTGACCGTGCTTCCGGCAAGATTTACCGGTTCAAGCACGGCAAACGGTGTGAGCACGCCGGTGCGGCCGACCGCGACTTCGATGCTGATTAGCTTTGTTTTCTTCTCATCCGGCGGATATTTGAAGGCTGCCGCCCATTTGGGTGCGTGCGGCAGCTCGCCGACCTTTTCGCGGTCGGCAAAGCTGTCAAGCTTTACAACGGCGCCGTCGATATCGAAGGAAAGCGACGCGCGTTCTGTGCCGAAGCGTTCAATTTCAGCGTTTATTTTGTCAAAATCCGTAAATGTGCGGTAGGACGGCGAAACCGAAAAGCCTTGCTTTTTTAAGTAATCCAAGCTTTCGGCATGTGAGGAAAACGTCGGCACGCCCTCGCCGGATTGGATATTGAATACGAAGATGGCAAGACCGCGCGAGGCGGCAATGCGGCTGTCAAGCTGTCGGACAGAGCCGGCTGCCGCGTTGCGGGGATTGGCAAACGGCGTTTCGCCGTTCTCGTCGCGCTTGCGGTTGAGGGCGGCAAAAGCACTTTTGGGCATATAGACCTCGCCGCGCACGCACAGATACGGGAGCTTTTCGGCAAGCGTCAGCGGAATGCCGCGCACGGTGCGAAGATTATGCGTGATGTCCTCGCCGACCGTACCGTCGCCTCGCGTGGCACCGCGCACAAACACGCCGTCGCGGTATTCGAGCGACACGGACAGTCCGTCGATTTTATATTCGACCGCATAGGCGGCACGATAACCGAGCGTTTCATCGGTCTTTTGCAGATATGCATCTAACTCTTCAAAGGAAAACACGTCATTCAAGCTTTTTAACGGCACGGCATGCGTGACCTTTTCAAATTTTTCCGCCACGTAGCCGCCCACGCGAAGCGACGGCGAATCCGGCTTTTTGAGTGCCGGAAAGGCGGCTTCGAGTTCGTTTAAGCGCACAAGCAGCTTGTCAAAATCGGCGTCGGATATCTCCGGCGCGTCGTCAAGATAGTATTTTTCGCGGTGATAGAGAATCTGCTCACTGAGTGTTTTTATCTCTTTTTCCGCCTGTTCTGCGGTGAGGTTTTCCATCGGCATGGCATTCATTTTTCTCATGTCCTTTCTGCGGACGTATTTCCTTTTGATTATAGCATTTCCGAAGAAAGATGTCAATACTCGACAACACCCGAAATTTTATCGAAGCACTTGAAAAAACGTCGGTCTTGTGTTATACTGTCATCGTTAAAAGGAGCTTTTACGATGATTGAATTTACCTGTACCTGTGAACGCGGCCTGCACCGTGCGCCGTTTGAAAAAGCGGAAATTGCGCGCGGAGCACTGGAAAAGCTGCCGGAAATTCTGCATGATTTCCGCAGGATCTACGTCGTTGCCGACCAAAACACCTTCGCCGTCTGCGGCAAACGCGTCTGCGGGCTTTTGCAGCAGAGCGGACAGCTTTCCCATTTCTATATTATTGACGGCGAAACGGTTTTGCCGAATGCCGAAGCCTTAGGGAAGATCTTACTGCACGCGCACGATCCGAACGCCAAAAGCAACATTTTTGCCTATTCGCCGCTGCCGGATCTAATCCTTGCGGTCGGTTCGGGAACCATCAACGATTGCTGCCGGCTGGTTTCCTATCGGTTGGGATTGCCGTATGCCGTCTGCGCCACCGCACCGTCGATGGATGGCTATGTGTCAGCCGGTTCTCCGATTTTGCACGACGGCACCAAAGCCACCGTGCAGGCGACTACGCCGAAATATCTGATTGCCGACCTTGATGTTGTCAAAGACGCGCCGCGCGATATGTTATTTGCCGGGCTCGGCGATATGTTCGGCAAATACACGGGTCTGCTCGACTGGGAACTGGCACGCGATTACACCGGCGAATACTATTGTGAAAAAATCGCCGCGGACGTGCTTGCGGCCACAAACGCCTGCTTGGAAAACGGAAACACGATCGAAGCGCGCGATGCCGGCTGTATCGAAAACATCCTGCACGGCTTTCTTGTGACGGGTCTTGGCATGGCGTATACCGGCAATTCCCGACCGGCCTCCGGTGCGGAGCATATTATCGCGCACGCCTGGGAGCTTGCCGACGTGGAACAAGGCAAAAAGCCGCATCTGCACGGCCTTGAAGTCTGCGAAGCCACGCGGCTTGTAGCCATTCTTTACGAAAAAGCGGCGAACGAATGCGGTGACGAACACCTGAAAAAGTTAGCCGACCGATACAAGCCGTACTTCGAAAAAGTCGAACGCTTCTGCATCGACCACCGTGTGCCGCCTGTCGTTACCGACCGCGAAACCGTTCTTTCGGGCATGAAGCGTGCGTTAACCTTGCGCGACCGATACACGATTCTCTTCTATCTGCGTGACCGCGGTCTTTACGAAGACTATTGCACATACGCCTGCGACACGCTTTTGAGCCGGCTATAAGACCGGCATATGCCGTGAAAACAAGCATCAGACACGCTCTTTTTGGCACGTTATCGGGCAGATTTTCTCAAAAAAGCAAGGAAAGCGCACAAATTCCTGCAAAAAACTGTTGCTTTTTTGTAAAAAGAGTGCTATAATACAGAATGTAGTTTTGCGGCATGACCGCAAACATCGATTTTTTACATATTTTGGAGGACATTATGGCACAATTATCCGGAACTCAGAAAAAACAGCAGAAGACCTTTGTGGTTCTGCTTGTTGCAATCGTTGTGGTTCTTGCCGCTATTGCCTACATTGCATACGGCGAGCTCACCGCTCATTCTTCGTTGTTTGAAGATCAGAAATTTGCCGAAGCAATCGCCAAGGACCTCGGCAAAGCCCCGGCTTTCTTAAAGGAAAGCGACCTTGCCGCCGTTAAATATCTCGGCGTTTCCTATGACGGCAGCGAAACGGTAACCGTTGCAACGGGCGACGACAAATTTGTCGACACTTATAACGAATACGTCACAAAAGCCGAAGCCGGCGAAGACGTTTCTTCCTACGACTTCACAAAGCTTGTCAAAACCACGACATACACCTTCAAGAGCGAAGAAGCACCGGTAATCGACGATCTTAAGCTTTTCACCGGCGTTCGCAACATTGATATTGCCGGTATTCACGTAACCGATTCTTCGGTTTTCGCAGGCATGACCGGCTTTGAAACCGCTTCGTTCATGAGCTGCGGCTTGACGGAGGTTGCCGGTTTTGCCGGTATCGATACCGAAAAGTTAGTCAAGCTCACGCTCACCGGCAACGATATTGAAGACTGGTCGCCGCTTGATGCTGTTGCGGATAAAGTCATCGTTTCGTCGGGCTATATGCTCACACCGAACGAAGACGGCACCGTCGACTTCAACAACATGACCTACACGGAAACCACGCTGACCGAGCACTACGCCGAACAGGCTCAAGATAACACCAACACCGACGAAACCGACACCAACACCGATACGACCGATGACACGGCAGACAATGCAGACGCACCGGCAGACAACGCCGATGACACAGCGGACAACACCGATGCTCCGGCAGACGACACCGCCGACGAAGACACGGCCGGCTGATTTGGCGAACATATAAAAACAGTGCTGTGAACACAGCCACACACCGGGATGTGCCGAAAACGGCTTATCCCGGTGTTTTTTTGACACAAAAACGCGGCGTAAAGAGTTTTCTTTACACCGCCGCAAACTGCCGCAAAGACTTATGTTTTCGGCCACAACCCTTCCGACACGCTCCGCGTGCCACCTTCCCTTACACAGGGAAGGCAAAGTGCTGCCGCACAGTTGATGATAGTGGGAAAATACGGCTTTCGAAAAGCCTCTCCCTTGCGTAAAGGGAGAGGTCTGCCGCATGGCAGACAGAGGGATTGTCCAAGGCACAACGCTACAAGCTGTTTTCATGTTCCGGCGGTGTAAGAAAAGCTCTTACACCGCCGGTCATTTTATGCTTCCACTTTATCCGCTTTCTTTTTGGCTTTCGGCGCTTTATTCGCCGGAGTCACGTCCTTTTTTACAGTTTTCTTCGTCTCCTTCGTTGTTTTCGCTTTTTCCGGCTGCGCGGCCGCGTCATTCTTTTCAAGTGCTTCGGTATAGAATTCGCCCGACAGCATCTTCTTCAGATACTGCCCGGTATACGACTTTTCACATTCAGCCACTTCTTCGGGCGTTCCGGTCACGACCACGCTTCCGCCGCCATCGCCGCCCTCCGGACCGAGGTCGATGAGATAATCGGCTGTTTTGATCATATCCAGGTTGTGCTCGATGACGACCACGCTGTTTCCGGCATCCACAAGGCGCGTCAGCACCTCGATGAGCTTTTCGACATCAGCGGTATGAAGGCCGGTGGTCGGCTCATCGAGAATATACATGGTCTTGCCGGTGCCGATCTTGGAAAGCTCAGCGGCCAGCTTGACGCGCTGTGCCTCCCCACCCGAAAGCGTGGTGGAGGATTGGCCGATCTTGATATAGCCGAGTCCCACGTCCTGCAAGGTCTTTAAGCGGCGGTAGAGCTTAGGCAGATTGGCAAAAAACTCGCAGCCCTCGTCCACCGTCATTTCAAGCACGTCCGAAATGCTCTTGCCCTTATATTTGACCTCTAACGTTTCGCGGTTATAGCGTTTGCCGTGGCAGGTGTCGCAGGTCACATACACGTCCGGCAGAAAGTGCATTTCGATCTTCAAGGTTCCGTCGCCCTGGCAGGCTTCGCAGCGGCCGCCCTTGAGGTTGAAGGAAAAGCGATCCTGCTTGAAGCCGCGGATCTGGGCATCTTGGGTAGAGGCAAACAATGCGCGGATATCGGTAAACAGCCCGGTATAGGTTGCCGGATTGGAACGCGGCGTGCGTCCGATGGGCGATTGGTCGATGCTTATGACCTTATCTAACTGTCCGATTCCCTCCAAACGGTCATATTTGCCCGGCAGCGCATACGAACCGTTTAATTCTCTTGACAGCGCCGGGAGCACGATGCCGTTGATGAGTGAGCTTTTGCCCGAGCCGGAAACGCCGGTGATACAGGTAAACACGCCGAGCGGAATTTTGACATCGATATGCTTTAGGTTATGCTCCGCCGCGCCGCAGACCTCAAGATATCTGCCGCCGCAGTCGCGTCTGGCTTCGGGAATGGCGATACGCCGTCTGCCTGACAGAAAATCGCCGGTGGCTGTGCCTTTTTTCTTCATGATCTCTTCGGGCGTACCGCAGGCAACCACGTTTCCGCCGTGAATGCCGGCGCCCGGACCGATATCGACGATATAATCCGAGGAAAGCATGGTTTCTTCGTCGTGTTCGACCACGATGAGTGTATTGCCGAGGTCGCGCAGCTTTTTCAAGGTTTCGATGAGCTTGGTATTATCCCGCTGGTGCAGACCGATACTCGGTTCATCGAGGATATACAACACGCCCATCAGCGATGATCCGATCTGGGTGGCAAGGCGGATACGCTGGCTCTCGCCGCCCGAAAGCGTTCCGGCGCGTCTGGCAAGCGTGAGGTATTCAAGGCCGACGCTGCAAAGGAAGCCGAGACGCTCACGGATCTCCTTCAAAATATCCTTGGCGATGACGGCGTTTTGGTGGTCGAGTGTGAGATTTTGGAAGAAATCGAGCGATTTTTTCACGGCAAGCTCGCACACCTCGGCGATATTGAAGCCGCCGACCGTGACGGCCAGTGTTTCCTTTTTTAAGCGTTTGCCGTGGCAGGACGGGCATTCGACGGTTTCCATAAACTGCTCATAATATTCACGCTGATCCGGCGAGTTTTCGCACATTTCGTATCGCCGCTTGATATCCGAGATGATTCCGGCAAAGCTTAACGCATAGCCGCGATAGGAATACTTGATTTTTTCGCCGTTGCCGTAGTACAGCATATGCAGCGCCTTATCGCTCATTTGATTAAGCGGCGTGTGGATATCATAACCGAACGGCGCAAGAGCTTGATTGATGCCGCTGCCGCTCCACGAATCGGAAGAAATCGACTTAAAGCCGTTGCACACACATGCGCCCATGGCAAGAGACAGATTCTTATCCGGAAACAGCTTGTCCGGCGAAAACTCGAACTTTTCGCCAAGGCCGCCGCATTCGGCACATGCGCCGAACGGGCTGTTGAACGAGAACATGCGCGGTTCAAGCTCACCAAGGCTGACGCCATGCTCGGTGCAGGCAAAATTCTGCGAAAATAGCCGCTCTTTTTTGCCGTCGATCTCGCCGTCGTGCAGCGCGATGACGACAAGACCGCCGGCCGCCTTGCAGGCGTTTTCCACCGAATCGGAAAGCCGCGTGCGGATATCGCTCTTCATGACAAGGCGGTCGACCACCACGTCGATGTCGTGGCGCAGGTTTTTGTCCAAATCGAAGTTATCGGTCAGATTATAGATGCCGCCGTCGACACGGACGCGCACATAGCCGCTTTTTAACAAATCGGCAAGCAGCTTTGCGTGCGTTCCCTTTTTCTGCTTGACAAGCGGTGCAAGGACATAAAATTTCGTGCCCTCGGGCAACCCCATGATTTCATCGAGAATGCTGTCGATGGTTCGCTTGACGATCTCCTTGCCGCAGATCGGGCAGTGCGGCGTGCCGCACCGGGCATACAAAAGGCGCAGATAATCGTAGATTTCCGTGACCGTTCCGACGGTGGAACGCGGATTTTTCGAGGTGGTCTTCTGGTCGATCGAAATGGCCGGCGAAAGACCTTCGATGCGGTCAACGTCCGGCTTATCGAGCTGTCCTAAAAACATACGCGCATAGGACGACAGCGATTCGACAAACCGTCTGTGTCCCTCCGCATAGATCGTATCAAAGGCAAGCGACGACTTACCAGAACCGGAAAGTCCCGTGAACACCACCATTTTATCGCGCGGAATGGTGACATCGATGTTTTTCAGATTGTTTTCCCGCGCGCCGTACACGCGAATGTATTTATTGACCAAAGGAATCTCCCTTTCTTTTCATGTGCTTCATTTCTGTAAATCATGACCGACTGTCCAACGTTTTCCTTGCCCATTCATCGGCAAGACGCACCAAAGCTGTATCGGTAATATCGGCAAGCCGAAACGTCAATTCGCCGCTTTGGCGTGTTCCGAAAAACTCGCCCGGGCCGCGAAGCTCCAAATCCTTTTCGGCAATGACAAAACCGTTTGCGGTTTTGCAAAGCACCTCCATACGCTTGGCAAACGCACTGTCGGCATTCTTTTTTTCCTTTTTCATAAGCGGCGAAAGCAATATGCAATACGCCTTATCGCTTCCGCGTCCGACACGGCCGCGCAGCTGATGTAACTGCGAAAGCCCGAACCGCTCGGCATTTTCGATGAACATGACCGTCGCATTCGGCACATTCACCCCGACCTCGATGACGGTGGTCGAAACCAACACATCGGTTTTGTGTGCGGCAAAATCAGTCATGATACGGTCTTTTTCGCTCGGCTTCATTTTTCCGTGAATGTAAGCCACACGCGTGTTCGTAAGCGGTGTATTTCGGAGCGAATCTGCGTATTCGCGTGCCGAAGCAAGCTCATCCGGCAGATCTTCGGGATCCTCATTTTCGGCGAGCGGACAGACGATGTACGCTTGATGGCCGTTTGCGACCTCCTCGGCAATGAACCTGTACACACGCATGCGCATTCCCGTGCCGACCGCGTATGTCTCGACAGGCTTGCGGCCTTTGGGCAATTCGTCGATGACGCTGATATCGAGGTCGCAGTATAAAATCATGGCAAGTGTGCGCGGAATGGGTGTTGCCGACATGACCACCGTGTGCGGCTTCAGACCGTGTGCACTTTTATGCTCGAGCGTCGAACGCTGCATAACGCCGAAACGGTGCTGTTCATCCGTCACGGTGAGAGCCAGATTGCGAAACACGACATTTTCTTCGATGAGCGCGTGTGTGCCGACCGCAAAATCCGCCGACCCATCGGCAAGGCTTTCGAGAGCCGCGCGCTTTTCCGCCGCCTTCATGCCGCCGACAAGCAGCACGGTTTTGATGCCGAACACCGCGAGCAGTTCGCTTAGCTCTTCATAATGCTGCCGCGCCAAAATCCCGGTCGGCGCCATGAGTGCCGCCTGTGCGCCGCTTTGCACGGCCGCATATACAGCCGCCGCCGCAACCACGGTTTTGCCGCAGCCGACATCGCCTTGGATCAGCCGTCTTGCCGGCCGCGTATAGGCGGCGTTTGCTCTTGCCTGCACACGCTTTTCCTCTTCGGGTGAAGCGACGGCGGTCGTATCCTTTAAGATGTCCTGTATCGCAAGCTTTTGCGCATGGGTGAGCGTAAACGGCAATTCTGCGGTAAACGCACGCATATCCGGGTAACGAAGCCGCACGGCCTTTCCGGCACGCGCTTTTTGCCCGAGAAGCGACGTGCGGAGCTTAAACGTATAGATTTCCTCAAAGGCAAACCGACGGCGTGCTTGGTCGAGTGCTTCCGGGTCTTTCGGAAAATGCAAGGAACAGAGTGCTTCGTACCGGTGCGGAAATCCGGTTTGCCGTAACAGCTCTTTGTCGAGCGTTTCTGCTATATCCGCCCCGTATGTTTCGAGTGTCTGCCGGATACAGCCGGAGAGGATTTTCTGCGTTAATCCGGCTGTCAACGGATAGATCGGCACAAACGGCGGCAAGGCGCTTGCTTCGGAGCACGGCTCGAATTCCGGTGAAGCCAGCGACAAGCCGCGCGGCGAACGCGTGAGTGTGCCGTAAAACCGGAATTTTGCGCCGACCCGGAAGGTATCCTTCAAAAACGGCCGGTTAAAAAACGAAACGCGCACCGTGCCGGTATCGTCTGAAGCGGAAAAATGCTGCACCGACAGCGGACGTCCGGCCTTGCTCTTTAGACGTGCATTTGTAAGCGGCGTTGTGACGGTAAGCACAAAGGAAGCAGTCTCGCCGTCCGCCGCCTCGAAAACCTCTTTGACGTTGCCGCGGTTTTGATACGCACGCGGATAGTATTGCAGTAAATCCTCCAAGGAGTGAACGCCGACATCGGCAAACAGCTTTTCCCGTGTGGTGCTGACGCCCTTTAGCACCGTGACCGGCGTTTGGCTCAAATCCTGCGGCATATACAGTCCCTCCTTGTGGCAGATTCTCGTTTTCGAACACTTGTACTATATATTATACTCACGTTCGCGGAATATTTTTGTATAAATTGTAAATTGTGTGGTAAGTTCACACAGTTTTCATATTGTAAAGGTATGATTAGTATGCTATCCGTTAAAATCAATAAAATGGATGATTATGAAAGGATTTTTTCACTATGAAGACAAAAAAAATCGTTGCCATGCTTCTTGCGGCTGCTATGGCTGCCGCTTCTCTTGCCGCCTGCAACAAAAATCCGATCGGCGACACACAAATCGGTGATTCCGAAAACAAGCCCGGCGATACCAAAACTCCGTCTGCCGAAGGCGGTTTGACGCTTGAAGAGATTTCCAAGCAGATTGAAGCCAAGGTCGGCAAACAGGACGTGGATTCCAAGGTCGTTATGACGCTTGACGGCTATGATGTCACCTATTCCGAATACCGCTACTATTATATCAACTATGTTAAGCAATTTGCCAACTATTACGGTGCCGATTACAACACCAACGATGAATATAAGGCCGATTTCGACAAATATGTCAATGAAGCACTGAAAATGAACGGTCTTGTCGCAAATACCGCCAAAGAATACGGCCTTGCACTCACGCAAGAAGAATTCGACAACAACGTTCTCGCCACCTATGACAAGATCACGGAACAGTTCAAGAGCGATGATTCCGATGACAATTCGGAAGCTGTGCGCGTTTTGGATGAAACGTATGCCATCACGCCGTACTATATGATCATGAACGAATCCATCTACAACCTCTACAACAAGATTTACGAGGCTTTCTACGGTGTCGGCGGCACGAAATTCGAAGACATCAAAAAGCAGACGCTCGATTATTACAATGAAAACGGCTATATGCGTGCTAAACACGTTTTGATCAAGTTCCCGACCAATGACGACGGTTCGGAAGTGACCGAAGAACAAAAAGCCGAAGCCAAAAAGAAGGCCGAGGAAGTCCTCGAAAAGGCCAAGAACGGCGAAGATTTCGATAAGCTCATCGAAGAATACAACGAAGATCCCGGCATGAGCACCTACACCGCCGGCTACTACTTTGGCGAAGGTGAAATGGTCGAACCGTTTGAAAACGCCACCAAGGCTCTTGAAGAAAACGGTATCAGCGAACTCGTGGAGACGACCTACGGCTATCATATCATCAAGCGTCTGCCGCTCAATGATGAAGATATTGTCAGCGCCGACAAATTCTCCGAGCTTGCCTATGCCGACCTCGACAATTTCTTTACCGACAAGATTGCTTCCACCGAGTTTGTCAAGAAGGACGATTTTGACGAAGCCGTCAAGCCGGTCCTCGACGAAGGCGAAACCTATCTTGCCGACCTTCTTCTCCAACAGCAGGCCGCAGGTTCCGACACCGGCGATGAAACCGATGCCGAATAAGTGCCGGTTCAATCAATCAAAAAACAGAAAGAATCAACAAATACGTTATGACGAATTGTGCCGACCCGTTTTTGAAGAAAAACGATATGCTTGAATTAGCCGTCACCGGTACCGACCGGAACGGAAACGGCGTTGCACACGCACCGAACGGGATGACGGTTTTTATCCGCAACACCTGTGCGGGCGATGTGGTAAACGCCAAAATCATCAAGGTTTTGAAGCACTATGCCGTCGCCATACCCGAAGAAATTTTACAGCCGTCGGCGGATCGTTCCGTCGGCGGCTGTGCCGTATCGGGCAAATGCGGCGGCTGCGTGTTCGCTCATATGACCTATGAGGCTGAGTGCCGCTACAAAGCGCAGAGCACCGAGGATGCGTTTTCTCACATCGGCGGATTGTCCTTAAAGCTTGATGCGTTTCATGCCTCGCCGAAGGTTGAAAAATATCGGAACAAAGCCATTTATCCGGTTGCCGCGGCAGCCGACGGTTCGCCGATTTCCGGGTTTTATGCGGCTGTTTCACACCGCATTGTACCGCACAAAACGTGTGAGATCGCCCATCCGCTGTTTCCCGAAATCCGCGACGCGGTACTGCTTTTTGCCAAGGAAAACCGCATTCCGCCGTATGACGAAGCGACGCGCAAAGGCATTTTACGCAGCATTTATATGCGTTCGGCTGCATCGGACGAAATCGTGTTAACGTTGGTTTTAGCCGATACGCACTTCGGCAGTGCCAAAGACGAAGCAGCGTTTGTTTCGTATATCACCGAGAGGTTTGCGAACATTTCGTCGGTTCTCATCAACACGAACACCAAGCCCTCCAATGCCGTGCTCGGCGAAAGCTGGCGCGTGCTTTCCGGCGACGGGTATCTGCACGACGTACTGTGCGGCCGAAAATTCCGGGTGTCTCCTGCCTCGTTCTGGCAGGTCAACCACGACGGTGCGGAGCTGTTATACGGCATTGCCGCGCGTTTTGCCGCGCTGAAGCCGGGTGAAAGACTGCTCGATTTATACTGCGGCACCGGTTCGGTGGGACTGTCGATGGCAAAACCCGACACCAAGCTGTACGGTGTGGAAATCGTTGCCGACGCGGTGAAGGATGCTTCTTTCAACGCGAAAGAAAACGGCATCGACGCAAGCTTTCTCTGTCTTGATGCGGCGCACGCTCTGGACGACAAACGCTTAAAGGAAATCCGTCCGCAGGTCATCACGGTAGATCCGCCGCGCAAGGGCTGCGGCATCGAAGCGGTGCGCAAAATCGCCTCTCTCGGTGCCGAACGGATCGTGTATATTTCCTGCGACCCGGCAACGCTGGCCAGGGATTTAGCGGAATTCGGCGTGTGCGGCTATAAAGCGGTAAATGCCGAGGGAGTCGATATGTTTCCGCGGACAGGACATGTGGAGACGGTATGTTTATTGTCCAAACTTCAAAGCAAGGAACATATCGAGATCGAAGTGAAGATGGACGAGATGGACTTGACTTCGGCGGAGAGTAAGGCAACCTACGAAGAAATCCGGGAATACGTTTTCGAGCATACCGGACTGAAGGTCAGCCACCTCTATATCGCACAGGTGAAGCAGAAATACGGCATCATTGAGCGTGAGAACTACAATAAGCCGAAATCCGAAAACGTCAAGCAGCCCCAATGCCCACCGGAGAAGGAAAAAGCGATCACGGAGGCATTACGTCACTTTGGGATGATTTTGTAGATGCTTTTTGAAAGAAATTGCAGGTAGCGGTCGGCACCAAATGATCTTTCGCTATCAGGCTGTCTAAAGGCGAAACTGTCAGTATAAGAATGCTAATGAAGGTGCGTAAAACACTGAACTGCAATATTGGAAATATCCGAAAGCTGATTTCTCCCCAAGAAGGCATCGTTGAATAAGAGGTGGATGGTATGTCGGCAAAAAAGAAAAACATAATTAGCAAGGCTAGCCCT
>CAKSCV010000036.1 GCA_934444645.1 uncultured Eubacteriales bacterium
TTCTGCAAAATCACTTCCGACAGAGCTTTGAATCGTCCCCGGAGTCCAGAGGTTCGCAAACCTCTGGCGTGCTTTTTGGTTCTTTTTGCACGACGCAAAAAGAATAAAACCGTTTCCCTTTGCAGGGAGCTCCGAGGTTCTGCAAACCTCGAATCAGCCCACCGTTGCCGCAGCTTCGCACCGCAACAATTAAAACCTTTTTAAGAAGAGCTCCGAGGTTTTGCAAACCTCGAAACAGCGCACATAGCAGGCAACTTCGCACAAGCCCAATTAAATCCTTTCGCCGCCCTTGGCGGCACTATCCTTGTTGCTGCCGCAACAAATCTTTGCCCTCCGCGTCATTATCGGCGGCTTCGCCGTCTTTGAAACTTTCCATTTCATGGAAAGTTTGTCCCTGCCGGGACGGCACACTTTGTGTGCTTTTTTCGCCGCCCTTGGCGGCACTCTCGGCGGCGAAGCCGCAAAAAAGCCGCACGGAATGAAATTCCGCGCGGCTTTTCAAAACAGACTTCGTTCAGACTTCCCAATTGTGCCAGAAGTTGGTGACATCGTCGTTTTCTTCCAGCATTTCAATCAGCTTGTTCATGTTTTTGAGGTCATCCTCGCCTGAAAGCGTCACATAGTTTGCCGGAATCTTGCTCTGTTCGCAGGAAATGAACTTGTAGCCTTTTTCCGTCAGCGCTTCCGTCACTGCCGAAAGATCGTTCGGCGCGGTGGTGATTTCAAACACATCGCCTTCGTTCGAAATGTCCTCTGCACCGGCTTCCAGTGCGTCCTCCATGATCTTTTCTTCGTCGATATCTTCAGCGTCGATGACAATTACGCCCTTGTCCTCAAACATATAGGACACACAGCCCGTCTGACCGAGGTTTCCGCCGTACTTGTCAAAATAGTGACGCATATCCGCACCGGTACGGTTGCGGTTGTCGGTGGTGGTCTCTACAATTACCGCAACGCCGCTCGGACCGTAGCCCTCGTACATAATGACCTCGTAGTTGACGTTTCCGTCAGCACCCGAAGCCTTCTTGATGGTGCGTTCGATGTTGTCGTTCGGCACGTTGTTGGCCTTGGCCTTGGCAATCAGGTCGCGCAGCTTGCCGTTGGATACCGGATCCGGACCGCCGTCGCGCACCGCCATAGCAATCTCCTTGCCGATCTTGGTAAAGACCTTGGCGCGCTGAAGGTCGGTCTTTTCCTTCTTGTGCATGATGTTCTTCCATTTGGAATGTCCTGACATATGTATTTCTCCTTGTAATTAGATTCTTAAAATAAAGCAATGGTCGGCAACTTGCGGAATAATACCTCCGCCATGCGGCTGTGTCCGCGCTTTCCCGGATGAAGTCTGTCAAGCTTGTCGTTTGCAAAATACAGCGATGCGCTCTTATCATAAAGCGGAAACAGTCCGCTTACGGCATTCATATCGATGAATTCGGTTGCCCAAACATTGGCGGCTTCGCGGACGACCTTCAAATAATCGTCCAAATACAAGCCGCGTGCGTTGGGATACAGCTCATTATATTGAATATTTTCGCAGCCGAAGTCGGCATAGGCGCGATGAAGCGGCGACATTAACACGATGGTCTTGTCGGAATAATGCGTTTTCAAAAACGATAATACCTTGTTGATACTGCCCTTGAAGGTATTGTCATCAAAGATAAAATCGCGGCGCAGACGGTTATCCTGCAGGGATGGCTCACCGGTCTTAGCGTTCCTGTGCACCGTCACATATTCCGGCGTGAGGGTGTACCATTCGCCGAGCGGCTTTGCGGCATTGTAGTCGTTGGTTCCGGCAAACAGAAAAATCGCATCCACCGTGTCGCCAAGCTCTTCGCGCATACGCTCGGCTTGAGACAGCAGATTGTGATATTGGGCACCGTTGACCCCGTAGCCGTGCGGAATAAAGCCGACCTTTTCGGCAAGCAGCTCAAAGTACCGTTCGCCGACGTTTACCGTTACTGCATCGGTAATGGAATCGCCTAAAAAGCAAACGTGTCTGCCTTTCCAGCTCTCATACGGATTGTAGTTCATGTTAACTTCCTCCCGGCCGATCAAATGTTTTTCGGCGTCTTTAGGCCGATAAGGTGCAGACCGTTGCAAAGCACGTTGGCGGTTGCTTTCACAATGCCGAGTCTGGTTGCACGGACGCCTGCATCTTCGGCTTTGAGCACCGGGCAGTCATGATAGAAGCGGTTGAACTCGGCGCAGACATCGAGCAGGTAGCGTGAAATGACCGACGGCTCAAGCTCGCGCCGCGCTCCCTCGACCTTTTCCGGGAACAGACCGAGCGTCTTGATGATGGCGCGTTCCGCGTCGCTTGTGAGAACCCAGTCGGCTGCGGTAAAATCGCCGGCTTTATCCAAAATACCCGAGCAGCGCGCATAGGTATACTGCACATACGGGCCGGTATTGCCGTCGAAGTTCAACACCTCGTCCCAAATAAAGTTGATATCCTTGATACGGCCGTTGGAGAGGTCGTGGAAAATGACCGCACCAACGCCGACTGCACTTGCAACGTCTTCCTTGTTTTCAAGCGTCGGATTCTTTTCGTTAATGACCGCCAGCGTTTTTTCGGTCGCTTCACGGAACAGATCCTCAAGCAAAATGACATTGCCGGTACGGGTCGCCAACTTTTCACCGCCGATGCTGACCGTGCCGAACGGAACATGAACCAGATCCTTTGCCCACTTTTCGCCCATTAGCTCGATGACCTTGAAGAACTGTGCAAAATGTAAGCTCTGACCGGCGGAGGTGACATAAATGCATTTGTCAAAATCGTAGGTCTTTTTGCGGTAGAACGCCGCCGCAATGTCACGCGTAGCATAAATGGTCGAACCGTCTGATTTAAGAATCAAGCAGGGCGGCATACCGTATTCGTCGAGCGGAACGATATAGGCGCCGCCGTCGAATTTGAGAAGATTTTTTTCTTTGAGCGCGTTCACCACGCCTTCGGTCTTGTCAAAATAGAAGCTTTCGCCGTTCCACGATTCAAAATCCGCACCGATGAGGTCGTACACCTTTTTGAACTCGGCAATGCTGATATCCACAAACCATTTCCAAAGCGCAATGCATTCTTCATCGCCTTTTTCCATCTTGGAAAAGGCTTCGCGCGCCTCTTCTTCAAGAGCCGGGTCTTTTTCGGCTTCTTCGTGGAATTTGACATAGATTTCGGTAAGCGCCTTAATGCCGCGCGTTTCGATCTCTTCGCGGTTGCCCCATTTTTTGTAGGCGACAATCAGCTTGCCGAACTGCGTTCCCCAGTCGCCGAGGTGGTTGACGCCCACACAATTGTAGCCGCAGAAGCGGTGGATGTTTTTAATGGATTGCCCGATAACCGTCGAACGCAGGTGACCGATGTGAAACGGCTTTGCAATGTTCGGCGAGGAATAGTCGATAACAACGGTCTTACCCTTGCCGACCTCACTTGAACCGAAATTTTCCTTATCCATGGCACGAAGGTCTTCAAGCACGGCTTTATCGGAAACATAGAAATTCAAGTATCCGTTGACATTTTCGATTTTCTCAAAGATATCCGCGCTTTCGGGCTGTTCTTTGACGGCGGCGCATAGATCCTCGGCGATTTTCTGCGGCGCTTTGCGCAGCGTTTTGCTGAGCTTGAAGCAGGGAAGTGCCACATCGCCGAGCTTGCGGTCGGCCGGATATTCGAGCATCTCGCAGATTTCGGCAGCAGTTGCCGGAGCGAGCGACGGCTGTAAGAACCGTGCGGCGGCTAATTTTTCATTCATAGAAGTATATATCCTTTCCGTATGGAATGCGTTTTTTATCATTTAACAGTGTGCGAAGCTGCAAAAGGCTTTAATTGGGTTCGTGCGAAGTTGTTATCTTTGTGCGCTGATTTGAGGTTTGCAGAACCTCGATGCTCTCTTAAAAAGGTTTTAATTGTTGCGGTGCGAAGCTGTTGTCTGTGTGCGCTGATTCGAGGTTTGCGAAACCTCGGCGCTCTCTTAAAAAGGTTTTAATTGTTGCGGTGCGAAGATGTCACTGCGGTGTGCTGATTCGAGGTTTGGAGAACCTCGGAGCTCCCTGCGAGGGAGTACGAGTTGTCACTTTTTGCATCGTGCAAAAAGTAACCAAAAAGCACGCGGGACTCCGTCCTGCGACCTCGATTCAAATCGCCGGTCGATACGTTTTTGAAGCGAAAATGACCGGCGTTCATCAGGTAACCGGCAACGCAGAAAACGGCAGTTTTCCGGGTATCGCCGGCAATGATTTGAATCGGTGCGACGCTCCGGCTTTACAGCACAAAATTAGAGCGAAGAGCAAAAGAACGGCTGTATTCTTTGCAAACAGTAGGTTAAGGGGCGTTGAAATGGGAGGCGGAGGGTGGAAAAGGGTTGCTTTGGATAGGAATAAGAAAAGGTTTGGGCAAAAGAAAGGCTTTTTGCACGTAAAAAAGGCGGCTTTTGAGGACAGTTCGTAAAGGTTTGTGCGAAAGAAAGGCTTTTGGTTTGTAAAAATGGGAAATTTTTGCGGACAGCAAAGAAAGGTACATGCAAAAGAAGTTTTTTGTGCGTAAAAAACGGCTTTGAGTGAAGTTTGTAAAGCTTTCTGTAAAAGGAAAACTTTTGGTTTGCGGAAAAGAACAGTTTTTTTAGCTCATGCAAAGCTATCCGTTAAAGAAAAGCATTTTTCAGCGCACAACGACACCGACTTCGCACTGCACCAAAGCTAACGTGCAGCAACCCTTTTCGAATACCGCTTGCCCCTGTGAGCTTGCTGTAAAACAACTGTTTTTCGAAAAACATCGGTCTTGCGTCAGCACTACGGTAATCCTTTCGCACCGATTCAAAGCCTTTACGCCGCCGTTTTGTGGGCAAAACCGGTTTCGGCACGAGCCGTCGGAAATTATTGCAAAGTCATTTCCGGCAGAGCTTTGAATCGTCCCCGGAGTCCAGAGGTTCGCAAACCTCTGGTGTACTTTTGGTTCTTTTCGTACACGCGAAAAGAATAAATCCGTTCCCTTTCCGGGAACTTCCGAGGTTCTGCAAACCTTGAATCAGCACACAAAAATAACAAATTCCCACTAACAAAATTAAATACTTTTGAAAAGTTCCTAGGTTTTGTAAACCTCGATTTAGTGCTGCAAAACTCCAACTTCCCACCGCACCAAAGCTAACGTGCAGCAACCCTTTTAGAATAGCACTTGCTGCTGTAAGCTTGCAGTACAATAATTCTTTTTCGAAAAAACATCAGTCTTGCGTCTGCACTACGGTAACCCTTTTGCACCGATTCAAAGCCTTTACGCCGGCGTTTTGCAGGTAAAACCGGTTTCGGCAGAAGCCGCCGGAATTTTCTGCAAAGTTACTTCCGGCAGAGCTTTGAATCGTCCCCGGAGTCCAGAGGTTCGCAAACCTCTGGCGTGCTTTTTGGTTCTTTTTGCACGACGCAAAAAGAACGTAAAAACGTCCCTTTTTCGGGAAGCATCGAGGTTCTGCAAACCTCGAATCAGCACACCACAGCCGCAGCTTCACACCGCAACAATTAAAACCTTTTTCAGGGAGCTCCGAGGTTTTGTAAACCTCAAATCAGCACACCGCAGTGGCAGCTTCGCACAATGCGCCTATGTGCAACCTTTTTACTGTATGTCAGTCTTGGCTCCAAGCGGCGGAATTCCCACATAGGTCTTGCCGGGATTAAGGAGCAGCTCGGTCACACCGTCTGCTTTGTAAAGCGTGTAGGACGACGTGCGTGATTCCTTCGACCACTTGATCGGCTCGGTTTTGCCGTTCGTAATGTAAATGCCGTCGCCCGTGCCGATGAAATCCACATGAATGCGGCCTTTCTCATCGTTCTTGACAGCACCCTGCGAAGCATAAAGCAAAATCACGTTTTCGAATGCTAACTGCGCATTGTTGTTTGAATCGATGTGCGGTGCACCAAACTGCCCTTTTAAGTATGTGCCGGTCGCTTCATCATAGTCAAACGTGCTCTTGGCATAGTAGGAAAATTCCACCGCAACGGTTTTTGCATCCGTCACATTTTCGCCCGAAATCGCGCTTACCGATTCCTTGAATGAAAACGGCTGCTTGAAGTCCGAGGTCGTGCGGTAACCCTTTTCTTCGATTCCCTTGACAAGGCGCTCGCCGGTGGTCATCATGGAGTGCTCCATGCCCATGTGCTTTTTGCGCCATTCGTTGCGGTAGAACGGCGTGCTGAAATAGATACCGTCCATGTTTTCGGTGCCGCGTGCCTTTAAGGTGTCATAGGCTGCCGGACTGCCGCCGCAGTGAACATAGATCGCGTCATGCGCGTCGGCAAGGTCAATGTAGTAATCGCGCGATGAGCGGATCGAACCGGTTTCCGGCAAAGAAGCATAGTCGGTAAAGAGGCAGAATAAGCGTGAAATGCCGCCTTCGGCAAGCACCTCGTAGATCACATCTGCCTGCGAAATGCCCTGTTGCGGCGTTGCCTGTTTGATGTTGTTGATCATAATGCCGACCGGACGAATGTTCGAAAGCTCTTCGGTGGTTTCAAGACCGGTCAGTTTGTTATAAAGCTTCGGTTTCTCCGGTACGTCGTCGGGCTTTGTGTCATCCGGCGTTTTTTCATCATCCGGTTTATCGTTTTCGCCGTCAGTCGGCGCAATGACGGGTGCATCGGGTTTCTCGTCCGGCACGTCTTTTTTCTGGCAGCCGGCAAACGCAAGCACGGCCGCAACGCAAAGAAGTGTCAAAATAATCCGTTTGTATTTGATAAAAAGCATTGTATAAGTTCCTTTCCGCAGGATTTTACATACATAATAATAAGTATAACAGATATTCGTGAAAAATGCAACGGAAAATTTGAAAATTCCGCTATTTGCCTATATTTTTTACAAAATAAACGCCAAAACCAAAACAACGCACGGCGGTTCACTGCTTTTGTGAACCGCCGAAGCTGACAGACAGACTGTCAAAAATTATGTAAACCGGATTTACGCAAAAATGTTCTCAACGCGGCTGCCGCGGTCGTTGTCCTGCTCGGCTTGGTACGCTTCAAACTCCTTTTTGCCGTAATTTTTGCCGCCTAAACGGATGAGATATTCGTCCTCGTCCTTGTAGTAAATGTTGTTTTCAAAGCGGAGCTGCTTTTCGGCTTCCGGCGCGATGGTCGAATAGATGGCTGCGCCGTACGGAGCGTCGTGGAACACATTGCCGCGGAAGGTGATGCAGCCGTTTTCCGACGCATGATAAATGCGCCAGATGAACAGATGATGCCCCATCGGCTGCGGCCAAAGCTCGGATTTGCGCGGCGGCGTTTCGCCCTGGAGCGAGAAGCCGCGTCCGGCACCAATGCAGAGGTTGTTGTCGAAATGCGAATCCTGCGCCACAAGGTCGCGAAGCTCGTAGGCGGCCATGCCGTAGTTCTTGAAAATGTTGTTGACAATGTTGATGCGCAAGCATGGCTTTTCATTTTTGAAGCCCTGGTGCGTGGTGCAGGAATCGTAGACCTGGTCGAAATAGCAGTTTTCGACCGTCACGTCCTCACCGTATTCCCAAACCTCGATACCGTTTCCGAAACGGATGCGCTGGATCCTGTCCCAAACGCAGCCGCCGATAAAGCGGAAATCGCAGTTTTTGATGGAAACGCTCTTGACGAACGACTGTCCGTAAACATGGACGCCGCTGTATTTACCGCTCATATTGTTGATGTTTACATATCTTTTACCGGTAATTAAGCAGCGATGACCGAACACGGCGCATTCGATATGCCCGTAGTAAGCGGCAGGGTTGCCGTTGGAATAGACATATAAAATCTTCGGCAAGGCGGCGATTTCCGGAGGAACATAGCGGCCGTCGATGTCGTAGCCCATGTAGGTGTAGTGCCACTTACCCTGTTCGTTCAGATCCTTGTATTCCCAAGCGAGAACGCCGCAGGCTTCGTCATTGCCGTAGATGAGGTTGCAGACGTCGTTGGGGAATGTGCCCGTATATGCCCAGATATTTTTATCGTCGGTCTCTTTCCACATAGCCGGGTCGGAGATATCGACCGAGCCTAAGAAAAGCGGTTTTTCACCGATGCCGTACATGTCCCAGGTAATGGGCTTGCCTTCTTCGCCGTCGGGCGTTGCAAGGCAGTCGCGGAAGGTGCTGCCGGCCTTGATGAGGACGGTATCGCCGGGTTTAATATCGAGCGCGCGGTAGTGATGCTTCGGCGTTTCCTCGGAAAGTCCGTCGTTTTCGGGCTTTCCGGAAACGGAATCAACGTAGTAAGTCATAAGTTTATCCTTTCAGCCGGGATTCCGGCAAGTATTTGGCAAATTTGTTTTTTTCATGCTTTTTGTGACTAACAAAAAGTTTGGGAATGTTCCCGGCAGGGAACGCTGCCCCTATCGGGGCAAAACTTTCCGAAAGGAAAGTTTCAAAAGCGGCTTTGCCGCCGAAAGATGCCGCGAAGCGGCAAAAGGATTTAATTGGGTTGTACGAATTTGTTGTTTTTGTGCGCTGAATCGAGGTTTGGAAAACCTCGATTCTCCCTTGAAAGGTTTTAATTGTTGCGGTGCGAAGCTGTGGCTGCGGTGCGCTGATTCGAGGTTTGCAGAACCTCGAAGCTTCCCGGAAAGGGAAAACGGTTTTATTCTTTTCGCGTGTACGAAAAGAACCAAAAGTACACCAGAGGTTTGCGAACCTCTGGACTCCGGGGACGATTCAAATCGCCGGTCGATACGTTTTTGAAGCGAAAGTGACCGGCATTCATCAGGTAACCGGCTATGCTGAAAATTGCAGTTTTCCGGGCATCGCCGGCAATGATTTGAATCGGTGCGAGGTTCCGGCTTTACAGCACAAAATTGAGCGGAGATTAAAAGAACAGCCGCATTCTTTGCAAACAGTAGGTTAAGGGTGGTACGAATGGGCGGCGGGCAAAAAAAGAATGTTTTGGGTGGGAATAAGGAAAGATTTGTGCAAAAGAAAAAGCTTTTGGTTTGTGAAAATGGGCGGTTTTTGAAACCAGCAAGGAAAGGCTTGTGCAAAAGAAAGGTTTTTGTACGTAAAAAAGGCAGCTTTTGAGGACAGTAAAAAGTTGTTCGAACAAGCGATGTTTTGGTTGCGAAAACGAGAGGCTTTTGAGGGCAAAACGTAAAGCTTTCTGTAAATGGAAAACTTTTGTTTTGCGAAGAAAAACAGCTTTTTTAGCTCATTCAAAGCTATATATTTAAGGAAAAATTTTCTCAGTAAACTGCAGCATCAATTTCGCACTACACCAAAACTAACGTGTAGTCACGAATTTTATCCGCGACAACCCACTGTGAGCTTGCAGTACACCTTCTCTTTTTCGAAAAACATCAGTCTTGCGTTAGCAGTACAGTTACCCTTTCGCACCGATTCAAAGCCTTTACGCCGCCGTTTTGTGGCAAAACCGGTTTCGAAACGAGCCGCCGGAAATTTTTGCGAAGTCACTTCCGGCAGAGCTTTGAATCGTCCCCGGAGTCCAGAGGGTCGCAACCCTCTGGTGTGCTTTTAGGTTCTTTTCGTACAAGCGAAAAGAATAAATCCGTTCCCTTTCCGGGAGCTCCGAGGTTTTGCAAACCTTGATTCAGCGCACTGCAACGGCAGCTTCACACCGCAACAATTAAAACCTTTCAAGGGAGCATCGAGGTTCTGCAAACCTTGATTCAGCACACAAAGATAACAACTTCGTGCAATCCAATTAAATCCTTTTGCCGCTCCGCGGCTTCTTCCGGCGGCTATGCCGCCTTGTTTTGTTGCCTGCGGTAACCCCTTTCGCCGCCTGTGGCGGCTGTCTTCGGCGGCAAAGCCGCCCGAGGGATTTCGCCACACAGGCGAAATCCCTCCTTAGCACGCAAAACTAATTTCTCAGACTGTGGATCGGCGCCGGAATGCGACCGCCGCGCTTGACAAACGCCGCACTCGAATAGCTGTTTAACGGCATGATCGGCGCATAACCGAGCAGACCTCCGAATTCGACCGAATCGCCAACCTTTTTGCCGTATGCCGGGATTAAGCGTACCGCCGTCGTTTTTCCGTTGATCATGCCGATGGCCGCTTCGTCCGCAATAATGGCCGAAACCGTCTCCTCCGGCGTATCGCCCGGAACGGCGATCATGTCAAGCCCCACCGAGCAGACCGAGGTCATCGCCTCTAATTTTTCAATCGTCAGCGCACCGCAGGCTGCCGCATCAATCATGCCCTTGTCCTCCGACACCGGAATGAACGCACCGGACAGACCGCCGACGTGCGACGACGCCATTGCGCCGCCCTTTTTCACCGCGTCGTTGAGCATGGCAAGCGCCGCTGTTGTGCCGTGCGTGCCGCATTTTTCAAGTCCCATGGCTTCGAGAATGTGCGCAACCGAATCGCCGATGGCAGGCGTCGGTGCAAGCGACAGATCCACAATGCCGAACGGAACGCCAAGACGCTCCGAAGCAAGACAAGCCACCATCTGTCCCATACGTGTTACCTTGAACGCCGTTTTTTTGATGACATCCGCAAGCTCCGAGAACGAGCATTCACCGGCACGTTCTACCGCGCTCCGAACCACGCCCGGTCCCGATACGCCTACATTTATCTCACATTCCGGCTCACCGACACCGTGGAATGCGCCCGCCATGAACGGATTGTCCTCGGGCGCGTTGGCAAAGACCACAAATTTGGCGCAGCCGATCGAGCAGTCCTCTTTGGTCAAGAATGCAAGCTGTTTGATGATCGCGCCGCACTTGTTGACCGCGTCCATATCGATACCGCAGCGTGTCGAGCCGACATTGACGCTCGAGCAGACAATGTCCGTCGCCGCAAGTGCCTCCGGAACAGCGTCCAAAAAGGCGATATCCTTCTTGGTCATGCCCTTTTGCACAAGCGCCGAAAAGCCGCCGATAAAGTTGACGCCGACTGCTTTTCCGGCTTTGTCTAACGTCTTTGCTGCCAAAATGTAATCTTCTTTGGTGATCAAACCGCCGACTTGGGAAATGGGCGTGACCGAAATCCGCTTATGAATGATCGGGATCCCGTATTCTTTTTCAATATCCTCACCGGTTTTGACGAGGTCTTTCGCATAATCGGTGATTTTTTTGTATATGTTTTCACAGGTCTCTTCGGCCGAGCCTGCGGCACAGTCGAGAAGGGAGATTCCCATGGTGATGGTTCGCACGTCAAGATGTTCTTCCCGAATCATGTTGACGGTTTCAAGTACGTCTTTAATATTGATCATAATAGACTCCGCGTGAACTTAAATTCGGTGCATCGAGTTGAAAATATCCTCGTGCATGGCTTGAATGATGAGACCGTTCTGTTCGCCGAGTATGCGCATGGCGTCCACAAATGCGCCGAAATCCGCACCGGCACCAAATTCCACCAGCATGATCATGGCGAAATATTCGCCGACCACCGATTGGGAAATATCGATAATGTTTGCTTCGTATTCGCTGACCTTGGCACTGACCTTGGCAATAATGCCCTTGGCGTCCTTGGCCGTTACCGTGATAACTGCTTTCATGATACGTTCCTTTCCGAAAGGCGGCTTGTCGGCGGAAATTTGCCGCTTGATGCCGCATTGTTTGATTCTCTATTATACACCCAATCGGTGATTTTTGCAAGAGCAAATCCGAAAATTCGGAAAATGCCGTCCGAAACCGCTCATCGTGCAAGCAGGCTTTGCGCATTGCCCGAAAGAATACGCCGGGTATCGGCTTCGGAAAAACCGAGTTCCTTTACGCCGCGTACCGATTCGGCCGGATCCTCCCAAGGCGAATCACTTCCCAAAAGCAGATGAGAAACGCCCATTTTTGCGGCAATCCTTCGCAGCACACCGATGTCCGCTTTGGCTGCCGTGCGCGTCATGGAGGTGTCGAGATAGAGATTTTCGTGAAATTCCAGCGTTTCCGCTGTTTCTTCCCATAAATCGTAGCCGCCGAAATGCGCGGCAATAAAGATGGTTTGCGGAAAAAGCGTGCAAACGCGGTTAATGCGTTCGGGTCCGGTGTGGATGGGCGTGGTAAAGGCGGCGTCGTGTCCCGAATGAAATGAAACAAGAAGCCCGAGCTTGCCGCATTTTTCGTAGACCGCAAGGGCTTCGTCACAGTCCAAATCAAAATTTTGATATTCCGGATGCAGCTTGATGCCGCGAATGCCGTTTTTTGCCAAAAAATCGAGCGTTTGCTCCCATGTGTCCGAGCCGGGAAAAACCGAGCCGAACGGGATCAGCCGTTCGTTTTCCGAAAGACTGACGGCAAAGCGGTTGACCGACAGCTCTTGGTGCGCGTTGGTGGCAATATTCAACACGACCGAGCGGTCGATGCCGCTTTTGTCCATGCGGTCGATCAGCCCTGCAGCCGTGCCGTCGTGATATGGAGCTAATCCCGAATTTTCGGCAAGCGTTGGAATGGCGCGCGACGCGAGAAAATCGGGAAATGCGTGTGTGTGAAAATCGATGATCATGAAGTATTCCTGCCTTTTTCCGGCATAAAACCGATACAATTTATTATGGCACAGAAAGCGGTATCTGTCAAGGTTTTTTGCATAAAAAAACGCACACCGAAAGCTCGGAATGCGTTTTTCATCAAAAAGCAATCTTTTTTTAACCGAACGGCTTGAATTTTTGTTCTTCCTTCAACTCCAGGAAATCCACGCGGCGTTCAAAGTCGGTTTTGGCTTTTTCCAACTCTCCATTGTGATGCGCGTCGGTCGCCATATAGAATTTGCAGCCGCATTCCTTGGCGATGAGATATGGCCGTTTGACGCGCGCGATATCGTCGCCGGAATAGGCACTCGGTTCGAAGTTGATCTCCACGCCCATGCCGCATTTGGCGGTACGCGTGAACAGCTCGCGGAAGGTCTTGTCATCCACCATATCGAGAACGGTCAAATGGTTTTGGAAATCGCCCGGAGCCATGAGCGTGCAGGTGATGTGCGCAAGACCGACCTTATGGAACGGCAGATCAGCGTCAAGAAGCTTTTCGAAGCGTTTGACAAACTGCTCGGCACGGTGTTCGAGGGAGGTGTCTTTTTCGTCGATGGTGAAGCCGACAAAATGCAAATGGGTGGTCGGAACGACAATGAAATCGAGTTTTTCGATCATTTTGTCGCCAATGCCGATTGTGTAGTTTTTGTCCATATCCACCTCGGCGCCGAAGTGATATTCCACTTCATCGTCTTGCGGAAGCGGCAGCGCTTTTTCGATGTGAGCGGTGTTCTGCACATCGTAAAACTCGATCGGACCGGCTTTGGGCACGGTTTCGTCCCAATAGTGATCGGTAAGGCAGATTTTTTTGAAGCCGTTCGCTTTGGAAAGATCCAAAATGGCTTGAGGCGTTTGCTTCGGATCATCCGAGCAGAGAGAAAGTCCCGAATGAAGATGATAGTCGTGGTCGCATATAAAACGCATAGAAAAAACCTCTTTTCCGTCCGTTGCGGGCGTATAATATAATCGGCATCAGGCTGTAAACAGGCTTCCTTTGAAATACTTTAAGCAGGCGCGTGTTTTATCGGGTGCGCAGATCATCAAAATATGCTTTTCCGCGCCGTCTGTATAGAGAATGCCGAGTGCGTGCGCGTCGGTTTTTTTGCAGGTCCATAAGACGCTTGAAGCGTTTTTGGCAGCTTGTTCCAAGCCTGTGACGGGGAAAAGCCTTTCGATATCGCTTATTTTGAATTCGCGGACTTTTTTTCGTGTCCGGGCACCGAAAATTTTGTCAAGCTCAAAGCTGCCGGCAGCGATTGTATATTCATATTCGATTTTGGTGAACTGCCACACGAACCATGCGCAGAACACGAGAATGACGGTGAGCATAAAGCTGACAGCCGGAATGGCTTTCAGCGTAACGACAAGCATGGCGGTAAGGAGAACGGCGGTAAGCGCGACAATGCCTGTGCGAGCCGCAAGCACCTTTCCGGTCGGCTTGACGGGAGCAAGGCATTCGCAATAGTTGGCGAAGGAGCCGCCGAGAGGCGAATCGGACATGGAAAGATCCTCCTTGAGGGTGAGATGTATTGTTCTTATTATGGCACACAATCGGGATTCTGTCAAGCGGTTTTTTGCCTGCTTTTTGTACTTTACAAAAAGCAGGCAAACGTTCCCTGCAGGGAACACTGCCCCATAGGGGCAAGAATTGTTGCGGCAGCAACAAGGATAGTGCCGTCTGCGGCGGCGGAAGGAGATAATTGGATTGTATGGATTTGTTTTTTGTGTGTGCTGCTTCGAGGTTTGCAAAACCTCGAAGCTCCCTTGAAAGGTTTTAATTGTTGCGGTGCGAAGCTGCGGCTGCGGTGTGCTGGTTTGAGGTTTGCGAAACCTCGAAAGTTTCCTTAAAAAGGTTTTAATTGTTGCGGTGCGAAGCTGTCACTGCGGTGGGCTGATTCGAGGTTTGCAGAACCTCGAAACTCCCTGCAAGGGAACGGATTTATTCTTTTTGCATTGTGCAAAAAGAACCAAAAAGCACACCAGAGGTTTGCGAACCTCTGGACTCCGGGGACGATTCAAAGCTCTGCCGGAAGTGATTTTGTAAAGCTTTCCGGCGGCTTCTGCCGAAACCGGTTTTGCCTGCAAAAAAGCCGGCAAAAAGGCTTTGAATCGGTGCGAAAGGGTAGCTGTACTGCTAACGCAAGACTGATATTTTTCCGAAAAAGGATTGTTTTACTGCAAGCTCACAGTGGGTTTTCGCAGATGAAAATTGTGGCTACTCGTTAGCTTTGGTGCGGTGGGAAGTCGGTGTCGTTGTGCGCTGAAAAATGCTTTTCTTTATCGGTTGGCTTTGCATGAGCTGAAAAAACAGCCCTTTTCCGCAAAACAAAAGGTTTTCGTTTACAGAAAGCTTTACGCTTTGCCCT
>CAKSCV010000037.1 GCA_934444645.1 uncultured Eubacteriales bacterium
CAAAAAGTAACCAAAAAGCACGCGGGACTCCGTCCTGCGACCTCGATTCAAATCGCCGGTCGATACGGTGTTTTTGCTAAAACAACTGGCATTCATCAGGTAACCGACAACGCAGAAAACAGCAGTTTTCCGGGTATCGCCGGCAATGATTTGAATCGGTGCGACGCTCCGGCTTTACAGCACAAAATTAGAGCGGAGATCAAAAGAATAGCTGCAGTCTTTGCAAACAGTAGGTTAAGGGTGGTGCGAATGGGAGGCGGAGGGTGGAAAAGAGTTGTTTTGGGTGGGAATAAAAAGGTTGGTGCGAATAAAAGGCTTTTTGTACGTAAAAAAGGCAGCTTTTGAGGACAAAGCGTAAAGCTTTCTGTAAATGGAAAATCTTTGGTATGCGAAAATGGCAAACTTTTTTCAACTCATGCAAAGCTATATATTTAAGGAAAAATTTTCTCAGTAAACTGCAGCATCAATTTCGCACCGCACCAAAGCTAACGAGCAGCTGCAAATTTTATCCGCGACAACTTACTGTGAGCTTGCAGTACAATAACTCTTTTTCGAAAAACAACGGTCTTGCGTCTGCACTACGGTAGCCCTTTCGCACCGATTCAAAGCCTTTTCGCCGCCGTTTTGCAGGCAAAACCGGTTTCGGCAGAAGCCGCCGGAAATTTCTGCAAACTCACTTCCGGCAGAGCTTTGAATCGAGGTCGCAGGACGGAGTCGTCTCCTTGAAACATGGTCGCCTTGCTCACGTCCGTTCGCAATTCTCCCTGTTTCGGCGGTCTCCGACGCACAAAAACTTGCCACCGGCAACTTTTTGCACGTCCGAGCATGCTTTTTGGTTACTTTTTGCACGATGCAAAAAGTGACAACTCGTATCCCTTTGCAGGGAGTTTCGAGGTTCCGCAAACCTCGATTCAGCCCACCGCAGCGACAGCTTCGCACCGCAACAATTAAAACCTTTCAAGGAAGCTTCGAGGTTCTGCAAACCTCGAATCAGCACACACAAACAACAAACTCATGCAAACCAATTAAATCCTTTTTCCGCCTTGCGGCGGTGTCCCTGCCGGGCCGGCACACGCCGTGTGCTTTTTCGCCGCCGCTTCGCGGCTTTTCTTTCCGCTTTGCGGCGGTGTCATGTTGCTGCCGCAACAAGCTTTGCGGCTTCGCAAAAAATCAAAATTTACATTTTATCCATATAACAGCACGCACTTCGTGCTATACTATATAAAAGGCAGAGTAGAGAGCCTTGCGTAAAGTGCCGACTGTACGGGGAGTTGACAGCCGGACGAAAAGCCGTTTTTGCCGTTTTTCAAAAAGGAAAAACCAAATTCGCTTGCGGTAACGCTCTCGCATCCCACTGCAAAAGAACATGGCCGACGGGTTTTTCCTGCTCCTTCGGTCTCAGTTGTTTTTGTGTGCGGACGTTTTGCCGCACATTTTTTGTTTTTGTGCGACGTCCGTACCGCCTTGTCACACCTTCCGCAAAACACTCCCAAGAAAGGTCGTCTTATGCCAAAAACAATCCTCCGCACCACACACAATCCGCGCCTGTTTCGCACACCCTTCTCCAAAGACTATTGGACTTGCGCCTTTGGAGAACTGCGCAATCCGAAAATGTTAACGCTTGCCGCTCTGTTTATCGCCTTGCGTATGGTGATAAAGTATTTCAAAATTCCCGTTAACGATACTATGAACGTCTATTTTACCTTTGCGGTCAACGCACTCGGATCGTATCTCTATGGGCCGGCAGTCGGCTTTGTTTCGGGTGCCGCGTGCGATACGCTTTCGTTCCTCATCAAACCCAGCGGCCCGTATAACCCGGCATTTATGTTCATCGAAGCACTCGGTTCGTTCCTTTACGGCCTCTTTTTGTATCGGTCGCGCGTGTCGATTGTGCGTCTGTTTTTGTCCAAATTCTCGGTCAGCTTCCTTTGCAATATTTTTTTGACGCCGCTCTTTTTATCGCTTATGTACGGCAATAAATCCCTGTCGGCTCTCATGGCATCCCGTATTCTGAAAAATGCCATGATGCTGCCGATTGAAACGGCGATTTTGGCGGTGCTGTTCTCGGTCATGCTGCCGGTGCTGCACCGTTCCAAGGCTGTGCCGTGGATTTCTGCTTCGGACGGAAGAATTGCCGTCGGCGCGTTCGGGTATTAAAAGGATAGTATCATTATGGAAGAAAACGGAAAAATCCGGGAAACGATCCGGCAGGTTCTCGCGTCTTTTCAGATCACCGAAATCGCTTTTTTGGAGGCAGCGCATTTCCGCATTCTCCAGCCGCATCTTATGCCGGAGAATATCCAAAGCGCCGCCCTATGGCTCATGCCGTACTATACCGGCGCTCATCCGGATCGGAATGTATCGCTTTACAGCGTCAGCAAGGATTATCACCTGTTTTCAAGAACGGTTGGAAACGCCCTTGTTTCGGCTCTTTCGGAAGAGTATCCGAACGAATGCTTCAAAGCCTTTTGTGACAGCTCTCCCATCGATGAGGTTGGCGCGGCTTTACAGGCCGGACTTGGTGCTGTCGGGAAAAACCGGTTACTAATCCATCCGGTTTACGGAAGCTATGTGTTTATCGGGTCGCTTCTTATGAGCGTAAAGATTCCGTGCGAACCGCCGAAACCGGTCAAAACCTGCTTAAATTGCGGCATGTGCGGCAAAGCGTGTGCCTTTTTGCGCGGCGAGAGCGAGGTCTGTTTTTCCGAGCTCAATCAACGGAAGGTGCTGTCCGAAAGGGAGCTTGCCGCCGTCAAAAGCCGGCCGATCCGCTGGGGCTGTGATATCTGTCAAGAGGTCTGCCCGATGAATCGGAAGGTGCCGCTCACGCCCATCTCTTTCTTTTACGAAGATATTTTGGAAAATGTCACGGCGGAGATGTTAGACGGCATGAGCAAAGCGGATTTTCGGCAACGTGCCTATGCCTGGCGCGGCAAAAAAACCATTCGGCGGAATGTCGAGTAAACAAAAAAACGCCGAGGTTTGCGAAACCTCGGCGTTTTTCGAAAAAGAGTTATTGTACTGCAAGCTTACAGCGGCAAGTGCTATTCTAAAAGGGCAGCTACTCGTTTAGCTTTGGTGCGGTGGAAAGTTGGAGTTTTGCAATGCTGAAACAAGGTTTGATAAACCTCGGAAAGTTCCAAAAGGATTTAATTGGGTTGTACAGATTTGTTGTTTTAGTGCGCTGTTTCGAGGTTTGCAGAACCTCGGAGCTCCCTTAAAAAGGTTTTAATTGTTGCGGTGTGAAGCTGTGGTTGCGGTACACTGCTTCGAGGTTTGCAAAACCTCGAAGCTTCCTGCAAAGGAGACGTTTTTACGTTCTTTTTGCGTCGTGCAAAAAGTAACCAAAAAGCATGCCAGAGGTTTGCGAACCTCTGGACTCCGGGGAGCGATTCAAATCGCCGGTCGATACGGTGTTTTTGCGAAAACAACCGGCGTTCATCAGGTAACCGGTTTTGTGAAAAGCTGCAACTTCGCCGGGTATCGCCGGCAATGATTTGAATCGGTGCGACGCTCCGGCTTTACAGCACAAAATTAAAGTGAAGAGCAAAAGAACGGCTGTATTCTTTGCAAACAGTAGGTTAAGGGTGGTGCGAATGGGAGATGGAGGGCAGAAAAGGATTGCTTTGGATAGTAAATAGGGAAAGGTTTGTGCGAAAGAAAGGCTTTTGGTACATAAAAAAAGCGGCTTTTGAGGACAAAGCGTAAAGCTTTCTGCAAAAGAAAATCTTTTGGTTTGCGGAAAAGGCAGTTTTTTCAGCCCATATAAAGCCAACCGATAAAGAAAAACTTTTTCTAAGCGCACTGCGGCAACAACTTCCCACCGCACCAAAGCTAACGTGCAGCAACCCTTTTAGAATACCGCTTGCTGCTGTGAGCTTGCAGTACAATAATCCATTTTCGAAAAATATCAGTCTTGCGTCTGCACTACGGTAACCCTTTCGCACCGATTCAAAGCCTTTACGCCGGCGTTTTGCAGGCAAAACCGGTTTCGGCAGAAGCCGCCGGAAATTTTTGCAAAATCATTTCCGGCAGAGCTTTGAATCGTCCCCGGAGTCCAGAGGTTCGCAAACCTCTGGTGTACTTTTGGTTCTTTTCGTACAAGCGAAAAGCACGAAAAACGTCCCTTTCGCAGGGAGCCTCGAGGTTCTGCAAACCTCGAATCAGCGCACCGCAGTGACATCTTCGCACCGCAACAATTAAAACCTTTCAAGGAAGAATCGAGGTTTTGCAAACCTCGATTCAGCGCACAAAGATAACACATTCGTACAAACTAAATTAAATCCTTTGCTGCTCCGCGGCAACTTCCTACTTTTTGGCAGCGCAAAAAGTAGGACAAAAACGCATTCCCTCGCAGGGAACCTCGCGGTTTCGCATAAACATCATGAAAATCCTCAAAACACCTTGCAAATGTACAAAAACTGTGGTATAATCCATCTGTAAAACCATGCCGCACCGTCGGGAGAGATTATTAAATGAAAAAAAGCGAGCCCTTTAACCGAAAAATTTTTGCCATGTTACTTGAAAAAGCAAAAGGCGACCGCTCCACCAAGCAGTTTGCCGCCGATTGCGGCATCAGCTATGTCCAGCTCCACAAGCTTGAATTGCAGGCACAGCCCGGTGCTCCCGGTATGAAGCTTATCACCAAGCTTGCAGCCAACAGCGCCGGAGGAATCGAACTGAAGGATTATCTGCTCGCCGCCGGAAAGACGCAAAAGCCGGACCAAGCATCCGTTAAAAAGAAAAAATCCCTTAACATCCAAAAAATGTACGAAAACCTTTCTGCCGGTCAGCAAAAAACCGTCTATGATTTCATGGACTATCTTGCCAATTATAAAAAGTAAGCGGTGAATTCTATGAAGCTCTTTTGTCTGGATACGCTGTTACGGGAAATACCGGAAGACGCGCTCCCCGAAAACGGCAAAACCGTCTATTTGCTCGATGCCGCCGCCTTTTCCAAAATTGCTGAAGGCGTGCCGCATAAAAAGAAGGTCTTGCAGGATCTGTCCGTCGTGCAGTATTGCAAAGCCGAGCTGTACGGCTCTTGCATCCTCGGCATGATCGAAGTGCCGCTCATCAAGCCCGAAAATTGCGATTCGCCGCAAAAGGCCTTGACCGAGCGCCTGCATTTCGGCTTTTTTATTGAAAAAAACGCCTTGTTTCTCATCGGTGAGACCGAAAAGCTGCTGCCGTATATGCACCGCATGAAGGAAAACCGCTTTTCCGCTTCTTTAACGTTGCCCGGCTTTTTCTGTATGCTGTTCAACTCCTTTTTCGAAAACGATGCTGCATTTTTGCAAAATCTGGAAAAAAAGCTTGCCGCCATCGAGGATTCGCTTGCCGGGGACGTGCCGAAGGGCTTCCGCAAGCAGATTTTTCCGTTACGCAAAAATTTGATGCATTTGGACGCTTATTACGACGAATGTATTTCGCTCTGTTCCGCCATGCGCGCCAATACCAACGGGATGCTTGCCGAAGAGGATTTACTTTCCTACGGCTATCTGTGCGACAGAGCTTCACGGCTTGCAGCGCGCGTCGATTACCTGCGCGAATATGTGCTGCAATTACGCGAAACCTATCGCGAATTGCTCGACGAACGGCAGAACAAGAACACCACGCTGCTTGCCGTGGTATCGGCGGTGTTTCTGCCGCTGTCGCTGCTTGCCGGCTGGTATGGCATGAATTTCCGCAATATGCCGGAGTTAAATTCCGAATATGGCTATCCGATCGTGTTTGTTCTCAGTCTTGCGATCGTGATTATTGAAATTGTTTTCTTTAAGAAGCATCATTTGCTGTAAAATTACGAAAAGCTTCTCTCATGAACAAAGTATTTTTTATCGCAGATACACATTTCGGAGAAGATGCTATACGCCCATCGAATTTGAAAAAAATAAAGTATAATTATAATAAGGAAGCAATTTTTATTCTTTCCGGTTCATCACTTTCCTCAAAGGAGTTTATTAAATATGTTCCAAAAACCAAAAGGTACGGTGGATATCCTGCCGGAAGAGACCGTCATCTGGCACAAAATGGAAGAGATCATCCGTGACTGCACCGAAAAAGCCGGTTTCCGCGAGATCCGCATCCCGACGTTCGAGCTTTCCGGCGTGTATAAGCGCGGCGTCGGTCAAACCACCGATATCGTGCAAAAAGAAATGTTCACGCTGTCCGACCGCGGCGATAACACCGAAATGTGTTTGCGTCCGGAGGGTACGGCAGGCGTTGTGCGCAGTGTCATTGAAAACGGTCTGTACAACGAGGCCATGCCGTTAAAATTATACTATATCGGCCCGTTCTTCCGCTATGAAAAGCCGCAAGCCGGCAGAAGCCGCGAATTTTATCAGTTCGGCGTGGAAATGTTCGGCGCGGAAAGCGCGTACGCCGACGCCTCGGTCATTGCGCTTGCCTCCAAGGTTTTGCATAAAATCGGCGTGGGAACGTCGCTGCATATCAATTCCATCGGCTGTCCCAAATGCCGTCCGTTATACCGACAGGCACTCGTGGACTACTTTGAAGGCAAAAAGGACGAGCTTTGCCCGACCTGCAGAGAGCGCTTAAAGACCAATCCGCTTCGCATTTTGGACTGCAAAAGCCCGATCTGCTCGGAGATTGCCGCCGGTGCGCCCAAAACCATCGATTATCTGTGCGAGGACTGCGGTGCGCATTTTGATGCGCTGCAGCAATCGTTGACGGCACTTGAAATTCCGTATACGGTCGATCCGAAAATCGTGCGCGGTCTTGACTATTATGTCCGCACGGTGTTTGAATTCATTTCGGAGGATATCGGCGCGCAGAGCACGGTCTGCGGCGGCGGCCGGTATGACGGTCTTGTTGAGCAGCTTGACGGACCGAAGCTTTGCGGCATCGGGTTCGGCATGGGATTAACGCGCCTTGCGCTTGCATTAAAAACGCTTGCCGCCGAAGGAAAGACCGAGCTGCCCGTGAACGCATCGCCTGTGCTTTACATTGCGCCGATGGGCGAAAAGGCGGCGGTATATGCGCTTGCGGCAGTGGAGAAGCTGCGGAACAAGGGCATTTACGCGGAATGTGATATTGCGTCGCGTTCTTTGAAGGCACAGATGAAATATGCGGACAAGATCGGCGCGGAGTATGTGCTTGTCGTCGGCGACAATGAGCTTGAAAGCGGCAAGGCCTTGCTCAAGAACATGCGTGACAAGGACGACAGACGCGAGGTCGAACTCGACAATTTGCCGTTTTAGTGCCGCCGAAAAGGGCCGCGGCTGCGGCGGGCTGATTCGAGGTTTGCAGAACCTCGGAGCTCCCTTAAAAAGGTTTTAATTGTTGCGGTGCGAAGCTGTTGTCTGTGTGCGCTGCTTCGAGGTTTGCAGAACCTCGAAGCTTCCCGGAAAGGGAAAACGGTTTTATTCTTTTCGCGTGTACGAAAAGAACCAAAAGTACACCAGAGGTTTGCGAACCTCTGGACTCCGGGGACGATTCAAATCGCCGGTCGATACATGATTGTAGTTGAAGTGACCGGCATTCATCAGGTAACCGGCTATGCAGAAAACTGCATTTTTCCGGGTATCGCCGGCAATGATTTGAATCGGTGCGAGGTTCGGGCTTTACAGCACAAAATTAGAGCGGACATCAAAAGAACAGCTGTATTCTTTGCAAACAGTAGGTTAAGGGGCGTTGAAATGGGAGGCGGAGGGTGGAAAAGAGTAGCTTTGGATAGCAACAAGGAAAGGTTTCTGCAAAAGAAAAACTTTTGGTTTGAAAAAGCAGGTGACTTTCAAGTACGGTTAAAAAGTTTTCGGTAAAAGAAAACCTTTTGGTTTACGGAAAAGGCAAACTTTTTCAGCTCATGCAAAGCTATCCGATAAAGAAAAACTATTTCTCAGCGCACCGCGGCAACAACTTCCCACCGCACCCAAACTAACGTGCAGCAACCCTTTTCGAATACCGCTTGCTGCTGTGAGCTTGCAGTACAATAACTCTTTTTCGAAAAACATCGGTCTTGCGTCTGCACTACGGTAACCCTTTCGCACCGATTCAAAGCCTTTACGCCGGCGTTTTTCGGACAAAACCGGTTTCGGCATGAGCCGCCGGAAAGCTTTACAAAATCTTTTCCGACAGAGCTTTGAATCGTCCCCGGAGTCCAGAGGTTCGCAAACCTCTGGCGTGCTTTTTGGTTACTTTTTGCACGACGCAAAAAGTGACAACCCGTTCTCTTTGCAGAGAACATCAAGGTTCTGCAAACCTCGAATCAGCCCACCGCAGTGACATCTTCGCGCCGCAACAATTAAAACCTTTTTAAGGGAACTCCGAGGTTCTGCAAACCTCGAATCAGCGCACATAGCAGGCAACTGCGTGCAATCCAATTAAATCCTTTTGAAACTTTCCGCTTCGCAGAAAGCTTTGCCCCATTCTGGGCAGCACACTCCGTGTGCTTTTTCCGCCTTACGGCGGTGTTCCCTGTCGGGAACTTCCGAGGTTTTGCAAACCTCGAAGCTTCTCGCCGCCGAAGGCGGCTTCGCACAGCCGCTTCGCGGCTGTTTCCCGGCGGCATCAGCCGCCAAAAAACGTAAATTTCACCGGCTTCGCCGGTTGCGCGGCATACCGCCGCCGAAAGGATAGATAGTATGGCAGAATTTTTAGGAAACTCCAAACGTACCGATTATTGCGGCATGGTTCGTGACGACCATATCGGCAAAACCGTCACCGTCATGGGCTGGGTGCAGAAAACCCGCGACCTCGGCAGCCTGATCTTTACCGATTTGCGCGACCGCACCGGTATCGTCCAGCTCGCTTACGACGAAAACACGCCCAAAGACCTTTTTGACAAAGCCTCCTCCGTGCGCAGCGAATATGTGTTGTGCGCGACCGGAGCCGTGCGCGAACGCGACAGCAAAAATCCGGCGATCCCGACCGGCAACGTTGAAATCTATGTTACCGAACTCAAGATCCTTGCCGAAAGCGAAACACCGCCTTTCGAAATCGTCGAAAACTCCAAGGCTGGCGAAGATTTGCGCCTAAAATACCGCTACCTTGACCTGCGCCGCCCGGATCTGATGAAAAATATCCTCTTCCGTCATAAGCTCGCCAAGGTCACACGCGACTATTTCGACAAGCAGGGCTTTATCGAAATCGAAACTCCGATCCTTATCAAATCCACACCCGAGGGCGCACGCGATTATCTTGTGCCCAGCCGCGTCCACAAAGGCTCGTTCTATGCGCTCCCCCAGTCGCCGCAGTTGTATAAGCAGCTCTCCATGGTGGCCGGTTTTGACCGCTATATGCAGATCGCCCGCTGCTTCCGCGATGAGGACCTGCGCGCCGACCGTCAGCCGGAATTTACGCAGATCGACCTTGAAATGTCGTTCGTCGAAATGGAGGATGTTCTCGCTGTCGGCGAAGGCTTCATGAAAACAGTCTTTAAGGAACTGTTGGATACCGATATTTCGCTTCCGCTTCCGCGCCTTACTTATAAGGAAGCCATGGAACGCTTCGGCAGCGATAAACCCGATATCCGCTATGGCATGGAAATTTTTGATTTGACCGACCTTGTCAAGGACAGTGCCTTCAGCGTCTTTTCGGGTGCATGTGCTTCCGGCGGCTCAGTTCGTGCCATTAAGGCGGAAAATGCCGTTTCGGTGCTTACCCGTAAAGAGATCGATAAGCTCACCGAATATGTCAAGGGCATCGGCGGCAAGGGGCTTGCCTGGATTCGCTATACGCCCGACGGCGTGGCTTCGTCGTTTGCCAAGTTCATGACCGAAGAGGAAATGAACGCCATTGCCGCACGTGCCGATGCCAAGACCGGCGATGTGGTCATGATCATTGCCGACACCAACACCGGCAAAGTGCTGTCACAGCTCGGCTCGTTGCGTATCAAGACGGCGGACAAGCTGAATATCGAGAAAAAGGGTATCGGTCTTTTGTGGATCACCGAATTCCCGTTCTTTGAATACGATGAAGAGGCCGGCGAATGGGTTGCCATGCACCATCCCTTTACCGCGCCGCTCGACGAATGCCTTGAATACCTCGAAACCGACAAATCCAAGGTTCGCGCCAAGGCTTACGATCTGGTCCTCAACGGCATTGAGCTTTCCAGCGGTTCGATCCGTATCACCAATCCGGAACTGCAAAGCCGCATTTTCGACCTTCTCGGTCTTACCAAGGAGGAAGCAAAGGAAAAATTCGGCTACCTGCTTGACGCGTTTAAGTATGGCGCTCCGCCGCACGGCGGCATGGGCATCGGTCTTGACAGACTTACCATGCAGCTGCTCGGCTGTGACAGCTTGCGTGATGTTATCGCCTATCCGAAGGTGCAGAATGCGTCCGAGCTGATGACCATGTGTCCGGCTCCGGTCGATAAGAAAGCACTTGACGATTTGGGTTTAGCTGTAAAGGTCTCGGAAAACGAAGAAAAATAACACATAAACGCATTGACACCCTTTTATCGACGTCTGTTTCGATATTTACCGATATAAGACTGCCGTGAAAAGGGTGTCATTTATACTATAGGAGAAATTTATGACATATGTACAGACCGTCACTGGACGTATTCCGGCAGAAAAAATGGGTTTTACCCTGCCGCATGAACACATATTCTGGGATCTCAGCTTTTATTTGCCGAAGGATTTGGACAAAACCGATGAAACAGACGAAAGAAAGCAGCCCGTCTGCCCCGAAAATCTGGCGCAAATGCGCTATCATCTGACCGATTATCCGGACAATGTTGTCCAACAGGAGGAGAGCATTGCCTTAAAGGAGCTTCTTTGGTACAAGCAGGCCGGTGGCGTTACCATTTGCGATAACGGCTGCTACGGTTTGAAATGCGACCCGGTAAAGCTTCGGGATGTTTCAAAAAAAAGCGGCGTTTACATTCTGCGCGGTACAGGGACCTACCAGGATCAAACCATTCCGCCGGAAATTGCAAAGCTTGACGTGGATGCGCTTGCCGCACTGTTTATCAAAGAGATTCGGGAAGGCATCGGCGATACCGGAGTTCGCTGCGGTTTTATCGGTGAAATCGGCATTGTCAGCTCCGCATCCGAACGCTCCATGCGTTCGCTTGCCGCTGCGGCAATTGCACAAAAAGAAACGCATGCAGCTATCACGATACACCAACCCGGCTTAGAGCATTGTGCCGATGTTTTGTTCCGCGTTATTACCGATAACGGCGGTGACCTAAATAAAACCGTTATGTGCCATTGTGACCCGTTTTTGTCCGAACCGGAGTACCTTGACCATATCGCAAAAAGCGGTGCGTATACCTCCTTCGACTTTTTCGGACTGGAAGCCGTTTTGGGCGGCAACTATTGGCTCCCGACGGATTTGGACAGAATCGTCGGCATCAAAAAACAAATTGAACGCGGCAATGTCGAGCGCATTCTGTTATCTCATGATACGGTATACAAATGTATGCTGCGGCAATACGGCGGTTTCGGTTATGAGCATATCGGAAAGCATATTCTTCCGTTTATGCGCTTACAAGGGTATCAAGAAAAATGGTTAAACCGTATGACGGTGGAAAATCCGAAAAACGTTTTTTCGTTCGAAGAGTGATGTTTAGCATACGATTCATACGAAAACAACCGTATTGGATGAAAAAACGATTTCAGGATACAATATTGTAGGAATTTACAAAAAAATCAATCGTTTCCGGGAGGCACTATGTGTACTGCTATCACCTATCAAACACACGATTTCTATTTCGGCCGCAATCTTGATTATGAGTTTTCCTACGGCGAAAGCGTGGCCGTCACGCCGCGCCGCTATCCGTTTTCCTTCACAAACGGCAAAAAATGCGCCTCCCATGCCGCTTTTATCGGGATGGCACACATTGCAAACGAATATCCTTTATATTATGATGCCGTCAACGAGTACGGTCTCGGCATGGCCGGACTCAATTTTCCGAACAACGCGCATTATTTCGCGCCGGAGCAAGTAAAACCCGGCGAACAAGCCGTTGCCGCGTTTGAATTTATTCCGTATATCCTTTCCGCGTGCCGGACCTTGAAGGAAGCGCGTGCGCTGTTAGCACAGGTGCGGCTGGTGAATCTTCCGTTTTCACCCAACCTGCCGCCGTCGCCGCTTCACTACCTGCTTGCCGACAAGACCGGCTGTTTGGCCATTGAACCGGTGAAAGAAGGCTTGATGGTATACGAAAACCCGGTCGGCGTGCTGACCAACAATCCGCCGTTTCCCATGCAGTTAGTAAATCTTGCAAACTATTCGTCGTTATCGCGCAAAGACCCGGTTCCGCACTTTGCCGATGGGTTTGCTCCGACGCTATACAGCCGCGGCATGGGCGGTATCGGGCTTCCGGGCGATGTGTCGAGTATGTCGCGGTTTGTGCGGGCTGCCTTTGTGCGGATGAATTCGGTTTCGGGCGACAGCGAGAATGAGAGCGTGCATCAGTTTTTCCACCTTTTGGGTGCGGTGGAGCAGGTGCGCGGCGAATGTGAGCTTGCGGACGGGAAATTTGAGATTACCATCTATTCGTCCTGCTGCAATGCAGATAAAGGCATCTATTATTATACAACCTATGAAGACAGAAGCATTCATGTGTGTGATATGCATACGGCGGATCTCGACAGCACAGCGCTGTGCCTTTTGGCAGAACTCAAATAGACTTGCCGCACCAAAACTACTGTCTCTTTTTTGGATAAATTCGAGGTTTGCAAAATCTCGAAGCTTCCTTAAAAAGGTTTTAATTGTTGCGGTGCGAAGCTGCCGTTGCGGTGCGCTGATTCGAGGTTTGCAAAACCTCGGAGCTTCCTTGAAAGGTTTTAATTGTTGCGGTGCGAAGAAGTCACTGCGGTGCGAAGAAGTCACTGCGGTGCGCTGATTCGAGGTTTGCAGAACCTCGAAGCTCCCTGCAAAGGGAACGGATTGTCACTTTTTGCATCGTGCAAAAAGTAACCAAAAAGCACGCGGGACTCCGTCCTGCGACCTCGATTCAAATCGCCGGTCGATACGTTTTTGAAGCGAAAGTGACCGGCTTTCATAAGGTAACCGGTTTTGCGAAAAGCTGCAACTTCACCGGGTATCGCCGGCAATGATTTGAATCGGTGCGAGGTTCAGGCTTTACAGCGTAAGGAGTTAAAGCAGAGATTAAAAGAACAGCTGTATTCTTTGCGGACAGTAGGTTAAGTGTAGTTAGAAAGGGCGGCGGAGGGTGGAAAAGAGTCGCTTTGGATAGCAATAAGAAAAGGTTTGTGCGAAAGAAAGGCTTTTGGTTTGTGAAAATGGGCGGTTTTTGAAACCTGCAAGGAAAGGTTTGTGCAAAAGAAAGGCTTTTGTACGTAAAAAAGGCAGCTTTTGCGGACAGTAAAAAGTGGTTTGAACGAGCGGTGTTTGGGTTGCGAAAACGAGAGGCTTTTGAGAGCAAAGCGTAAAGCTTTCTGTAAACGAAAACCTTTTGGTTTGTGAAAATGGGAATTTTTTGCGGACAGCGAAGAAAGGCACGTGCAAAAGAAGTTTTTGTACGTAAAAAACGGCTTTGAGTGAAGTTCGTAAGGCTTTCTGCTAATGAATTTTTTGATTCGCGATAAAGGCGTTTTTTCGGCTCATGCAAAGCAATCCGACAACGAAAAAACTCATTTCAGCACTGCAAAACTCCAACCTCCCACCGCAACAAAACTAACGTGCAGCAACCCTTTTCGAATATCGCTTGCCGCTGTAAGCTTGCTGTACAACAATTCTTTTTCGTAAAAACCTCAGTCTTGCGTCTGCACTACGGTAACCCTTTCGCACCGATTCAAAGCCTTTACGCCGGCGTTTTGCAGGCAAAACCGGTTTCGGTACGTGCCGCCGGAAATTTCTGCAAAGTCACTTCCGGCAGAGCTTTGAATCGTCCCCGGAGTCCAGAGGTTCGCAAACCTCTGGTGTACTTTTGGTTCTTTTCGTACACGCGAAAAGAATAAACCCGTTCCCTTTCCGGGAAGCTCCGAGGTTCCGCAAACCTCAAATCAGCACACTGTAGCCTCAGCTTCGGACCGCAACAATTAAAACCTTTCAAGGGAGCTTCGAGGTTTCGCAAACCTCGAACCAGCCCACCGCAGTGACATCTTCGCACCGCAACAATTAAAACCTTTCTAAGGAAGCTCCGAGGTTCGCAAACCTCAAATCAGCACACTAAAACAACAAATCTGTACGACCCAATCAAATCCTTTTAAAAGAATCAAGGTTCTGCCAACCTTGAATCAGCGCACAAAGATGCAACTTCGCACAAACCCATTAAATCCTTTTGAAAGAATCAAGGTTCTGCCAACCTCGAAACAGCATACCGCAGCAAAAACTTTCCACTAAAAATCCCCATCTCCCAAAAAGCCTCAAAAACTGTTAAAAACCCTATCCAAGCCCCCAAAGCCACCAAAAAAAGGATAAAACACCCGAAACGTCGAAAAGAAAGCCCGAAAAAGGTGAAAAAAGGGGAAAAAAGTGAAAAAAGG
>CAKSCV010000038.1 GCA_934444645.1 uncultured Eubacteriales bacterium
CCGCAATGGCAGCTTCGCACCGCAACAATTAAAACCTTTTTAAGGGAACTTCGAGGTTTTACAAACCTTGAATCAGCGTGCAAAGATTACAACTTCGCACAAACCAATTAAATCCTTTTTCCGCCTTGCGGCGGTGTCCCTCCCGGGACGGCACACTCCGTGTGCTTTTTCGCCGCCGCTTCGCGGCTTCTTTCCGCCTGCGGCGATGTCATGTTGCTGCCGCAACATTTCTGCCGCCCGGGTCAGCCGAGTTCGTCAAGCGTCTTTTCAAAACCGTCTGTCAAATGCTTCAAAAACCAGTCTAACTCTTCGCAGTCTGCCGACAGCTTTTTGACCGACGTAAGGGTCGTTTCATAGGCTTTGTCAAATTCATGATTGCCGCGCCGCCGCTCGGTTATGCATTTGATGAGCGCACACAGCTTGTCTGCTGCCTTGATGAGCTTTGCCTGCTCCCGTTCGGTCTCATGGTCGAGACTGTTGCGGTAGGGAGCGCGCAGATCCTCCGGAAGCTTATCAAGCAGCCGCTCACACGACTCATGCTCGATTTGCTTGTAGCTTGTCGAAATGGCTGTATTGTGATATTTCACCGGCGTTGGCAGATCGCCTGTGAAAATCTCGCTGATATCGTGATATAAAGCCTTGACGGCAATTTGTCCCACATCGTGCGTTTTTCCGAAATACGTGTTTCCGATGCAGGCAAGCGCATGGGCAAGCATGGCGCATTCCGCGCTGTGCTCTAACAGATTTTCCGATTCCGTACCGCGCATTAATCCCCAGCGGTTGATGTATTTCATGCGAAACGCAAGCGGAAAAAACGCGTTTTGTTCGTCTTTTCCGTGATGATTGCGGTCTGTCATGCGTTTTCCTCCTGTTGTATGCCGCAAAGGGCGGGAATTTCCGCCAAATCGGCAATGATTTTGTCTGGCTTTACGCTGTTTTCCGGAAGTGCTTCATGGCGCGGATTGTACCAAATCGTGTATAACCCGGCTGCTTTTCCGCCGCAGATGTCGGAAGTTAAACTGTCGCCGATGAGTGTTGTTTCGCTTTTTCGGAAATCCGGAATTTGTGCAAAACAGGCATCAAAAAAGGCCTTACTCGGCTTATCCGCACCGAGAAGCTCCGATATGAAGATCCCGTCAAAATACCGGGTGATCCCGGCATCGGCCATGCGGCCCTGCTGCACGCGCGCCGTGCCGTTGGTGACGATAAACAGGCGGCGTTTTCCGTATAGCCGGTGTATTAACTCTGCGGCACCCGGCATGAAATAATAGCCTTCGGACAAACGTGCCTCATAGAAAGCGGCTGCCGCTTTTGGTTCGACCGCCAAGCCGGTTTGCTCAAAAAAGCGGGCAAAGCGGTTGATTTTGACCTCGGCACGGGAAATCTCGCCCTTTTCGAGCTTTTTCCATTGTTCGAGATTGAGCTTGCTGTATAGGGCGCATTTATCTTCAGTCGGTGTTACGCCGAAATGCTCCAAAGTCAGGCTGACGGCACGGTGCTCGGCGGCATGAAAATCGAGAAGCGTATCGTCCAAGTCAAAGAAAAGGTTCTGAAACGTCATAAATCAAAGAATATCCTTTATTGTTTTTCGGAGTCCTGCTTTTCCGCCGCGCGTTTGGACAGCTTTTCATAACCAAACCAGCCGACAAGGCTGACAAGAGCCGTTACGGCAAACAACACCGCGGCAAGCACATAGTTTTTCTCGTGAATCAACGTGCCGCCGATGGTGGATGAAACGACGGACGGAATCCGGGCAAGCATACTGATCCACAAAAAATCCTTTAAGCTTACGGGCGTCAAGCCGAAAAAGTAGGTGAAAAGGTCTTTGGGCGTGCCGGGAACGAAAAAGAGCAAAAACATGATTTTTTTGAGCTTTTCGGGATTTTGTTCGACCTTTTGGACGAATTTCATGCTGTTTAAGCTTTCTTCGGACACAAAAAGAAGGACGATTTTTCTGCCGAATTTTTTGACAAGCAGAAAAATGAGGGTGCTTGCGATGAAAAGCCCGGCATAACAGATGAGAGTGCCGCGAATGGCACCGTAGGCATAGCCAAGCCCGATTTCGATGACTTCGCCGGGAATGAGTGCCACAAACACCTGCAACAACTGAAAGCCGAGACCGACCAGCATTCCGGCTGCGCCGAAGGAACGGACATAGTCCTTAAAGCTTTCAGCACTCGAAATTTCTTTGAATTTTGTGCAAAAGAACCATGTGATAAGGCCGAATAACACAAGAACGAGAATCAAGGAAACGATCGAGAGAACTTTTTTGATTTTTCGGCGGTTTTCGGATTCGGCGGTGGTTTCGGCATGCGGCTTTACGTTTTTTTTCACGGCGGAGGGCTTATGTTTCATGCAAATCATCTTCTTCATGGCGGTGCAAATCGTCTTTATGGCAGTGGAGCTCGTCCGAAAGGCGAATGCGTTGGTTGGAAGTGAAGGCGCGGCAGCTTTCGCAGATTCCGTACAGAACGGTACGGGTATTATCGACCGCGAAGCCGTGATGGGAGAGAATATGTGTTTCAATCCGGTCGAGATACGGGCAGGTGACATGGAAAAGCTTGCCGCAAGAGGTGCATTTCAGATGAAAATGTGAGGCGCAGGCGGCGGAAGTGTTGTCGGCAAACTGAAAGCAGGCCGGTTCTTCGGGAGAGGAAACGTATTTACGCACAAGGCCGGCCGAGACGAGCTTGTCGAGCTGGCGGTAGATGGTTGCGGCTGAGACGGCGGCATGTTCGTTTTTAAGGGCCTCGGCGATATCCTCGGCGGTCATATGGTTTTGTCTATTTTGTTTTAGGCAAAGTAATATCATTTGGCCTTTTTTGGTTATGTCATTCACGGTTTCATCTCCTTTATATGCCGCGGCTGCGGCGAGCTGCTGCGAGGTTTGGAAAACTTCGGAAAACTTTTCGAAAGGAAAGTTTATAAAGGCGGCTTTGCCGCCGAAAGATGCCGCCGAGAGCGGCGGAAAGGATTTAATTGGATTGTGCGAGGTTGTTGTTTTTGTGCGCTGATTCGAGGTTTGCAAAACCTCGATACTCCCTTAAAAAGGCTTTAATTGTTGCGGTGCGAAGCTGTGGTTGCGGTGTGCTGATTCGAGGTTTGCTAAACCTCGGAGCTCCCTGCGAGGGAGACGGTTTTATTCTTTTTGCGTTGTGCAAAAAGAACCAAAAAGCACACCAGAGGTTTGCGAACCTCTGGACTCCGGGGACGATTCAAATCGCCGGTCGATACGTGATTTTTTCTGAAATGACCGGCATTCATCATGTAACCGGCTATGCCGAAAACCGCAAGTTTTCCGGGTATCGCCGGCAATGATTTGAATCGGTGCGAGGTTCCGGCTTTACAGCGTAAGGAGTTAGAGCGAAGAGCAAAAGAACGGCTGTATTCTTTGCAGACAGTAGGTTAAGGGGAGTTGGAATGGGAGGTGGAGGGTGGAAAAGGGTTGTTTTGGGTGGGAATAAGAAAAAGTTTGGGCAAAAGCAAGGCTTTTGGTTTGTAAAAATGGGCGGTTTTTGAAACAAGCAAGGAACGGCTTGTGCAAAAGAAAGGTTTTTGTACGTAAAAAGGCGGCTTTGAGTGAAGTTCGTAAGGCTTTCTGCTAATGAAATTTTCTTGATTTGCGATAAAGGCGTTTTTTCGGATCATGCAAAGCAATCCGATAACGAAAAAATTTATTTCAGCACAGCAAAACTCCAACTTCCCACCGCACCAAAGCTAACGAGCAGCTGCCCTTTTCGAATATCGCTTGCTACTGTGAGCTTGCAGTATAACAATCCCTTTTCGAAAAACATCAGTCTTGCGTCTGCACTACGGTAACTCTTTCGCACCGATTCAAAGCCTTTTTGCCGGCGTTTTGCAGACAAAACCGGTTTCGATACGTGCCGACGGAAGTTTTTGCAAAATCACTTCCGACAGAGCTTTGAATCGTCCCCGGAGTCCAGAGGTTCGCAAACCTCTGGTGTACTTTTGGTTCTTTTCGTACACGCGAAAAGAATAAACCCGTTCCCTTTCCGGGAAGCTCCGAGGTTTTGCAAACCTCGAATCAGCCCACCGCAGCTGCAGCTTCGCACCGCAACAATTAAAACCTTTGCAGGGAGATTCGAGGTTCTTCAAACCTCGAATCAGCGCATAAAGATAACATATTCATACAAACCAAATTAAATCCTTTTGGAACTTTCCGAGGTTTATCAAACCTTGATTCAGCGCACAAAACAACAACTTTCCACCGCACAAAAACTAACGTGCAGCAACCCTTTTCGAATATCGCTTGCTACTGTGAGCTTGCAGTACAACAATCTATTTTCGAAAAACATCAGTCTTGCGTCTGCACTACGGTAACTCTTTCGCACCGATTCAAAGCCTTTTTGCCGGCGTTTTGCAGACAAAACCGGTTTCGATACGTGCCGACGGAAAACTTTGCAAAATCACTTCCGGCAGAGCTTTGAATCGTCCCCGGAGTCCAGAGGTTCGCAAACCTCTGGTGTGCTTTTTGGTTCTTTTTGCACAACGCAAAAAGAATAAACCCGTTTCCCTTTCGGGAACTTTCGAGGTTTTGCAAACCTCGAATCAGCGCACCGCAGTGACATCTTCGCACCGCAACAATTAAAACTTTTTTAAGGGAGCTTCGAGGTTCTTCAAACCTCGAATCAGCCCACCCAAACAGCAACTTTGCACTAACTCAATTAAATCCTTCCGCCGTCCTCGGCGGCATTCTTCGGCGGCGAAGCCGAACACTATTCGTGTTCTCCGATGCGCGTGTCTGCCGGCAAAATAATCTGTACCGTTGTGCCGACACCCTCGGTGCTGTCTACCGAAATGGTGCCGTTGTGCGCATCAATGATTTCTTTGGCAATCGAAAGACCTAATCCCGTGCCGCCGGCACCTGTCGAACGCGACTTGTCCACCCGGTAAAACCGCTCAAACAAATGCGCGATATCCTCTTTCGGAATGCCGATGCCGTTGTCGGTCACCGTGATCTCATACTGCTTCTTTCCCTGTAAATGCGGTATCAGCCGAACGGCAATTTTGCCGCCGTTGGGCGTGTATTTGATGGCGTTTCCGATAATATTCGCCACCACCTGCTCAATGCGTTCCTTGTCGCCGTATAACGGCAAAGAGCCGGTGTCGGCGCACTCATAGGTCAGTGTGTGCATGTGCGTGTGCGCTTCGGTCTGGAGCGCTTCGCACATCCGGTCTAATGTTTCGCCCAAATCAAACGTATCCGGACTCCAGGTCATGCGGCGGTTGTCTAAGCGCGACAGCACGAGCAAATCCTTGACAATGCGCGTCATGCGGTCGGATTCGTTGATGACAATGCCTAAAAAGCGCTTGCGGAAGGGAAGCGGCATATCATCGTCATCCAAAACCGTTTCAGTTGCACCCTTGATACTGGTGAGCGGGGTGCGAAGCTCGTGCGAAACGTTGGCAATGAACTCGCGGCGGCTCTTTTCCAGCAGAGCCCCTTCCGTAATGTCCTGCAATACCGCAATAAAACCGGTTTTGGTGCCGTTATCGTAGGCAAAAACCGAAAAATCAATGCTTGCCGTCAACTCACGTGTGCGCACATCGCTTAACGTATGCTCGGCAATGTGCAGCCGCTTCTCTTTTTTCAGCCGCTTCATGGTGACTTCGTTTAATCCCAACAGCGCGATAAACTCGCTGAAGGTCGGCTCGCTGTTTTCGGGAAGCGACAGCATTTTCAATAAACTCGGATTTAAGTGGATGACATTGCCCTTGACGTCAAACGCCGCAACACCGGCTTGCAGGCAGTTAACAATATTGTTTAACTTTTCCCGTTCATCGGATACCGCGTCTAAGTTGGTTTCGATAACCTCGGCCATTTGGTTGAAGCCGCGCGTCAAGGCACCGATCTCATCGCGCGAACGGCTCACAAGCCGCCGCGAATAGTCGCCGGAGGCAATTTCCTTGGTGCCGCGCGTGATGTTCTTGATGGGCAGTGTGATGGCCTTTGCCAAAAAGAAAGCCATGATCACGGCAATCACCAGCCCGATGATGAGGGATTTGATGATAATGGAAAACAAGACAAACGACAGCGATTGCATTTCGGAAAGATCGTCTTTGATGTAGATGATACAGCTGTGTTCGTCGTTTTGGAAGCAGATGGCATAATCGAGATATTTGGTGCCATAGGGCTGCTTTTTGGCGGTTTTTCCGTTCATGGCCGAAAGAAGATTTTCGGTAAGCTCCACACCGGAGGCGGTGGCGTCACTGGAGGAGAGCAGACCGGCGTGCGAATCGAGTATGTAAAAATTCCGATAGTTGTCAAAGCCAAAGGAGGAGGAATAGGCAAGCAGCACCTCTTTGATCTTGGCAGGATAATCTTCATACAGCAATGCTTCGTTAATGCGGTCGGCGGCGGCACTGTCGAACGCGTCGTCTAACTGGGAGACAAAGTCGGTATTATAGTATTCATAGATGCTGTTCATCAAGAAGATCCCGACTGTCGCCATAACGGCAATAATAAACACAATGAAGATGAGAACCAACTTGGAATTGAGGGTCTTATACACCGGACGCTGCCTCCTTTCTGCCGGATTGATTCCGCTTTAACGGCCGCGGATCGGCATGACGAGATAAATGTAGTAGGAATCGGAGTTCTTTTCCTCCTCCTCGTCGGTGGCTTTGATGACCATGCCGCGATTTCCCTCGGCGACACGGAGCAAGACCTTTTGGTTATCGCAGGCACGCAGCGCGTCGATGAGAAAATTCTGATTGACCAAAACCTCGCATTCTTCGCCGTCCATATGCACCGGGATCAAGTCATTGACCTTGCCGCTCTCGGTTTCGCAGGAGATGCGGAGCGTGTCGTTGGCGAAGTGGAGCTTGGCACTGCTGTGCATTTTTTCGTTGACGATGGCAACGCGTTCAAGGCACAAAATGAGGGCATCGCGATCGACCTCAGCCTTGAGCAGATATTCCGGCACATAGCGTTCATAGCGCGGAAATTCGCCGTCGATGAGACGGATCATGATATACAGGTTATCCATATGGACAATGATGTGTTTGTTACCGAGCTCGAAGGCGATTTCGCTGTCCGAGTCGTCCATAATGCGCAATAAATTCTGTTCGGCTTTTCCGGGCAGAATGAAGGAAAGGCTCACATCGGGACAATCGACGGCGCTTTTTTCCTTGCGGACGGCAAAGCGGAAGCCGTCGATGGCGGTCACGGTGAGGGTATTGTCTTTGATTTCGAACAACGCACCCTTCAAAAGGGGATTGGAATCGTCCTTGGAAATCGAGAAGAAGGTCTTGTTGATGAGGTTTTTAAACTGTTTTTTGGTAATGGCAAACGCGGTATGTCCTTGGATTTCGGGCATATCGGGATAGGTGGAGCCATCACGGCCCATGATCTGGAAGGTTGCGTCGCCGCAGGTAAGGGTGATGACGAATTTATCGTCGCAGGAGAATTCGACATCGCCTTCGGGCATACTGTGGATGATGGGGACGATCTGCGGATCGGCAACAATGCAGCCCTCGGAGACGACATCGGCATCGACGGACGTTTTGATGCCTTTTTCGACGTCGTAGCAATAGAGGAGAATCTGGTTGTTTTCGGCGCGCATATAGATGCCGCTCAGAGCGGATTCGGCACTTTTGCTTTGGGCGATAATGCTGACGGGGACGATGGCTTTTTCAAAAGCGTCCTTGTTTACGGTAAATTTCATCTGAGGATCCTCCGGAATAGAATTTTTTGCACGCGAAGCGTGCTGCCCCGTATGGGGCAAACTTTCCGAATGGAAAGTTTCAAAAGGCTTTTTGTCATACTTTTTGTGTTTGGCAAAAAGTATGGGAAAGCACGCCGGGCGTGCTGCCGCCAAGGGCGGTAAAAGGATTTAATTGGATTGTATGGATTTGTTTTTTGTGTGTGCTGATTCGAGGTTTGCAGAACCTCGGAGCTCCCTTGAAAGGTTTTAATTGTTGCGGTACGAAGATGTCACTGCGGTGGGCTGAATCGAGGTTTGCAAAACCTCGGAAGTTCCCGAAAGGGAGACGGGTTTATTCTTTTCGCGTGTACGAAAAGAACCAAAAGTACACCAGAGGTTTGCGAACCTCTGGACTCCGGGGACGATTCAAATCGCCGGTCGATACGTGATTTTTTCTGAAATGACCGGCGTTCATCAGGTAACCGGCAACGCAGAAAACGGCAAGTTTTCCGGGTATCGCCGGCAATGATTTGAATCGGTGCGACGCTCCGGCTTTACAGCGTAAGGATTTAGAGCGAAGTGAAAAAGAAGAGCTGTGTTTTTTTGCAAACAGTAGGTTAAGGGGCGTTGAAATGGGAAGCGGAGGGTGGAAAAGGGTTGCTTTGGATAGTAATAAGGAAAGGTTTGGGCAAAAGAAAAACTTTTGGTTTGTAAAAATATGGGTGGTTTTTGAAACCTGCAAGGAAAGGCTTGTGCAAATGAAGAGCTTTTGTATGTAAAAGGGCAGCTTTTGAGGGCTGTTCGTAAGCTTTCTGTAAATAGAAAACTTTTGGTTTGTGAAAATGGGAATTTTTTGCGAACAGCGAAGAAAGGCATGTGCAAAAGAAGTTTTTGTAAGTAAAAAAGGCGGCTTTGAGTGAAGTTCGTAAAATTTTCTGCAAATGAAATTTTCTTGATTTGCGATAAAGGCGTTTTTTCGGATTATGCAAAGCTATATATTTAAGGAAAAATTTTTCTCAGCAAACTGCAGCATCAATTTCCCACCGCACCAAAGCTAACGTGCAGCAACCCTTTTTGAATACCGCTTGCCCCTGTGAGCTTGCTGTAAAACAACTGTTTTTCGAAAAACATCGGTCTTGCGTCAGCAGTACAGTAACCCTTTCGCACCGATTCAAATCATTGCCGGCGATACCCGGAAAACTTGCAGTTTTCTGTGTAGCCGGTTATCTGATGAATGCCGGTCACTTTAACTACAATCATGTATCGACCGGCGATTTGAATCGTGGGTCGCAGGGCTTCGCCCCGCGTGCTTTTTGGTTACTTTTTGCACGATGCAAAAAGTAACAACTCGTTTCCCTTACGGGGAAGCTCCGAGGTTTTGCAAACCTCAAACCAGCACACCGCAACGGCAGCTTCGCACCGCAACAATTAAAACCTTTTTCAGGGAGATTCGAGGTTTTGCAAACCTCGAATCAGCGCCCACAAACAACGGCTTCGCACAAACTAAATTAAATCCTTTGCGGCTTTGCCGCCTTTGAAACTTTCCTTATCGGAAAGTTTGTCCCTTCCGGGACGCACGCTCCGCATGCAGTTCGCCGCCCTTGGCGGCCTTTTTACAGGGTGATTTCGAAATAACGTGCCGTGTAGTCCTTCGGCATTTCAATCGCTAAAATCGAGGTGTTGGCAAAATAGGTATACTTCGTGTCGATCGCCGTCGGATAGACATAGTTTACTTTTACCGCCTTGCCGCCGAAATACTTCGATAAATCAATCTTGATGACCTTTGCTGAATCCTCGAATTTCCAGACCGCAAGCGTCATTTTCTTTCCGTCTGCCGATAAAAAGCCGAGTGCCGAATGCGTCTTGTCACAGAGGTTCAGTCTGCCGCACGGCCATACCGGATACGAGGAATGATTGTGCGAACGGTAGGCTTTGTATACGTCCGTGCCATCCTTGATGAGCTGCTTGTTGAAGGCGTCCGCCTTGTCAATGCGTCCCGAAAGATACAGAACGCCGCACAGCGCGTTGATCATGTTAAACGCCGTCTGCTCACCGTCGGCAAGCGCCTCCATGCGGCTCTTGTCCGCATAGACATCTAAGCCTTTTTGACTCTCATAAAACGATACCGGATACGGATAAGCCCAAATGCCGGCCTTTTCCGGCGCAATGCAGGCTGCATAGCCCGATGCGATGGATGGATTTAATTCGTAAAACTCTTGGTCGGACGTGCTTTGCAGCTCAAAGTGGCGTAACGTTCCGTTGTCGCTGCGCATCGCACCGCTGCCGCAGTTTTCGACCTTCATATCCGGATGCTTTTTCTTGACGCGGTCAATCAGGGCATAAAACGCTTCCGCCGCCTTTTTAAGACCCTCGCCGGCAGAAGAACCGCGGATTTCCGCACCGAGCATGACCGAACGGTTGTAATCGTTCTTGATAAACCGCGCACCGAGGTCATACAGCATATCAAAAACGCCTTCGATGTATTCGCACTGCTTCGGGTCGGTGTAATCGACAAAATGGCTGTCGGCTACCGGCGTTCCCCAGCGTTTTAATATGCCGCCTTCGTCTGCCATGGGCGTGTTCGGGTCGAGCGATTCGATTTCAAGCCATGCGCCAGGCTTCATACCCTTGGATTTGATGAGGTCGAAAACGCCTTTTAAGCCGCCCTTGCCGAATTTCTTCTCGCCGAATTCTTTGTCGCCGAGCGTCCATGCGCCAAGCCCCTTTTCGTACCAGCCGGCATCCAGGCAGAACACCTCACAGCCGGCTTCGGCTGCCGCGTCGATAAGACCCGGAAGCGTATCCTTGCTGCCGGCACCCCAGACGCAGTCCATATAGGTGTTAAAGCAAGCCGGCGCTTCGCCGTCCCATTTGGCGACGGTGGTCTTGCGGCGCGCGATAAGAAGCTGCTTCACGCCGTCCTCAAACGAGCCGTTTGTACAGCCGAATAACGCGGGAGCGGCGGTAAAGGTTTCGCCCGGACGAAGCACCTTGACAAAGCCGGTTTCTTCGTCGGCAGCATTTGCTTCGAGGAAAAACGTGCCTTCGCTATCGGCATGGCCGTTGCGGTTGCCAAGCTCAATTGTCCAGTTGAAGCCGCCCTCGAGCTCCATGTACCAGGTGATGCCGGTTTCGGTATCCTCCACCGCCACAAACGGAAAATGCTTGCCGGTGCTCCAAGAGCCGATCGAACGCACGCGCCACGAGGTCATATCCCAGCTGTGAGCGGTTTGCTTGGTGATGCCGAGCTCGGAAAGGCTGCCTGTCTTCCATTGGGCTTCGCCCTGCCAATGGCTCATGAAATGATGCACCTTGATGCGCGCATCGTCGCGATACCATTTGGAAAGGCCGCCGCAGGCAACGCCGTTCACGAGAGCCGAGCCGAAATGCGTCAGCGTGACTTTTTCCTTGCTGATATTCTTGATGGAATTTACCTGTCGGACGGCGTCCGCGCCCGGAATAAAGGTCATTTTGACGGTCACTTCGAGCTTGTCGCCGGCGCAGAGATATTTGGCGGTGATGCCGACTTTATTCTGTTTGAAAGAGGTGCACTTGGCATCCTCATGATGGCTGACGAGCGACGCACAGCCCTCCATGGGAGCCGTTCCGTCGGCGGCGAGAGCGAGCGAAAAGTTGGGAGAAGCGGCAAGATCGGCGGCTGAGACGTTTTCGGTGGCAAGAGCCGACATCTTGAGCGGTTCGCCCTCGGAACCGTTATAATAAAAGAGCATATTCTGGTGTTTTACAATGAGATTTTCCATACGTTTTTCTCCTGTTCGTAAGTTTTTCAAAGCAATGTGCGGCATGGTCGCGACAAGCAGCTTTTTATTCGGCGTTTTTAACATTCATCTGCTCGGCGTGCTTTTTGAGCGCGTCAAAGGTTTGCGTGCTGATGACGTGTTCCATGCGGCAGGCATCCTCGGCGGCAGTTTCGGGATCCACACCGAGTTTGACGAGAAGGCCGGAAAGCAGCGTATGCCGTTCATACATTTTTTCGGCAATTTCGGTTCCTTTATCGGTCAAGGAAATAAAACCGGTGACGGCATCCATGAGGATATAGCCGTTTTCACGCAGGTTTTTCATGGCAACGCTGACGCTTGGCTTGGAAAGCTCAAGCTCGTTGACAATATCGATGGAGCGGACATTGCCTTTTTTCTTATGGATCATATAAATAGACTCCAGATAGTTTTCTGCGGATTCTTGTATTTTCACGGTAAAAAGGCCTCCTTTTTCGAACAGAAATCATGCGCTGTATGCCAATAAAGAAATTATAACACAAAATCCGCAGCAATGCAAGGATTTTGCACAATTTCCGATGGATTTAATCAAGAATCAAGGTTTCAAGCTCTTTGGCTGTGCGGATATAAAAATCAGGCTTTTCGGTATCAAAGCTGTGTTCGCCGCCAAAGCCCCACAGCACGCCGGCGCAAGGCAAAGCGGCGTTTTTTGCGGTAAGCACATCGACATAGGAATCGCCGACGTAGAGCACGTCTTTCCGATCGACCTTCAGGGCATCGATGGCGCGGTCGGTGCAGGCTTTATCGGGTTTGGTGGGAAGGCCGATGCCCGAGCCGGACACGTAGGAGAACACGCTCTTGCCGAAGCAGTGTTCAGCCAGTGTCTTCGCCTGTTTGTCGGGTTTATTGGAAACGACGGCGAGCTTGATTCCGGCGTTCTTCAGAGTATTGATGAGTTCGGAAACACCGTCGTAAGGACGGGTTTTTTCGCAGACGTGTTTGTCGTAGACATCGAGGTAGCGGTTTAAGACGGTGGTAACGGTGTCTTTATCGCGCTTATCCTCGGGAAGAGCGAGTTCCATGAGGCGGTATGCGCCGTTATTGACAAAAGAAGTGACTTCTTTGAGCGTTTTTTCGGGATAGCCGAATTCGCGCAAGGTGATATTGACGCTTTTTGCGATGTCATCAATGGTATAGAGGAGCGTTCCGTCCATATCAAAGATGACGCAGGAATAATGGATATTCATGGGAGGATCCTTTCTGTCATTTATTGCGAAGCCACAGCTGTGGCGAGCTGAATCGAGGTTTGCAAAACCTCGGAAGTTCCCGAAAGGGAACACCGCCGCAAGGCGGAAAAAGCACACGGAGTGTGCCGTCCCGACAGGGACAAAACTTTCCGAAAGGAAAGTTTCAAAAGGATTTAATTGGGCTTGTGCGAATTTATTGTTTATGTGCGCTGGTTCGAGGTTTGCAAAACCTCGGAGCTTCCTTGAAAGGGTTTAATTGTTGCGGTGCGAAGCTGCCATTGCGGTGCGCTGATTCGAGGTTTGCAGAACCTCGAAACTCCCTGCAAAGGGGACGTTTTTACATTCTTTTTGCGTCGTGC
>CAKSCV010000039.1 GCA_934444645.1 uncultured Eubacteriales bacterium
GAGGCCACCGGCCTGACCTCGCGCGAGGGCGTCTATGCCGGCGGCGACGCCGTCACCGGCGCTGCGACCGTTATCCTCGCTATGGGCGCCGGGAAAAATGCAGCGGAAGCGATCGATGAATATTTGAAAAATAAACATTAAAAAAGAATGCGGTTCTTGCGCATAAAACGATCAAAATCAGCTGATATGCGCGGAACACTTTCGAAATTTGGCGGCAAATGCGCAAAATTATGCGCATTTGCCACTATTTGTTTGCGGATATTGTCAAAAAAATCGTTTTGTGTTACAATACAATATGAAGAATAGCGATTGTGATATTCTGTCGCAAAAAACCATTCTACGAAAAGGAGATATGAAACATGAACCATGCAAAGAGACTTCTCGTTGGTGTCTTGCTTGCTGCATCGCTTGCTGCGACGGCGTGTGCGTTTGAAAAAACAAACACTTACACACAAGGTCAGTTTACCGATGTGCCGCAGACCGAATGGTATGCCGCCGAAGTGGCAAACACCTATGAACTCGGTCTTATGAACGGTGTCGGCGGCGGCCTGTTTTTGCCGGACGGCAACGTTACCGTCGCGGAGGCCATCACCATGGCAGCACGCGCATCTGCCATCAACGCCGGAACGGCAATCGACACAAGCACCGGCGGCGAATGGTACACGCCGTATGTCAACTACGCCGTTGCCGCAGGCTTTGTTAAGGAGGGTCAATTTGACAATTTTGACCGCCCGGCAAAGCGTTTTGAGGTCGCGTCGATCTTTAAGAGTGCGATGCCGGCCGATTATTTCACGGCAAAGAACGAAGTGAAATCCATTCCCGACGTTTCGGAAAACAGTGCCTACGCCTCCGACCTTTTGACGCTCTACAAGGCCGGTGTTGTCATGGGCAGCGATTCCTACGGCAACTTTTTCCCGGAAAACAACATTACCCGTGCGGAGGCGGCTGCCATCATCAACCGCGTGGCACTTCCCGACAACCGCCTTTCCAAAACGCTTGACAGCGTGTCGGAGGACGATGCTTATCTTCTTGTGACCAGCCGTTCGCCTTCGCTCGGCAACAGTCAGCACGGTCTCAAATCCGGGTGGCTGTATGACGGCCGCGGCGGTGCGCCGCTGACGTCGCTGGAAAGCTCGTATTCCTCTTTGGTGGATATCAGCACCGAAAACGGCACGGCGTATATCCGTGAGCTTAACAAGACCACGACCGGCAAGGTTTTGCTTCGCACCTCGGTTTCTCTCGGCAAGAAAAACTATGAGGGCGCTTACATTGAATATCAGAACGAGACCGGCGACAGCGTTTATCAGCTAAAAGTGCTTGACGGCGCATGGCAGCTTTTGAATGCCGACGGAAGCTATACCAAGCTTGTCGATCTCGGTGAGAACCGTGCATTCTACTTCTATATTGTTCTCGATTTGGACAACAATCGCGCTGAGACTGTTATCGGCGATACGTCCTATGGCGTGCATCCGCTTGCCACCTCCGGTGAGAAGACCAATCTTGTGAACTTCCGTTTTGCGACGGATGAAAAGAGTACGGCTATCCTCACGCCCGGCTTCATCAAAATGACCGTAAACTACGGTGTTTACGAAAACTTTGACGTTATGTCCGCAACCAAAAATATACTTCCTTACGGTTGGACGACGCTCGGCGGTGCCTATTCCGCAAGCTCTGCCTTAAAACTTCCCGGAAACAGCTCGGCTATGACCCAATTCGACCCGGTAAGCGGCAAGATTATTGCCGAATTCATCGCATGGCAGCCGGGCGGCGAAAGCTTTACCTATGATCTGCGCAGCGGTGCCAAGACGATTGCTGCCGTTTCTGCCGATGCAAACAATTACTATGTCAACGGCACCAAGGTTTACGATAATTATGTAAAGAACCTCTGGTATCGCTTCCGTTTAGAGCTTGACACCGAAACGCAGAAAATGCTTGTCAAGGTCAACGGCCGCAAGGTCGGTGAGGTCGATTTTGCCGACAGCACCACCTCAGTGGATAACTTTGTCGTATCCAACCTTTCGGACACCGAAATTTCCATGGATACCTTTAAGGTATACCGCTATGTGGAGCATGAGGACTATGTTCCGGCTCCCGTAAAGCCGGTCGGTGAGGACAAATACACCGTCGGCATGAACGTCTGCTCGCTGTGGGTCAATGAGCTGCATGCCGGTTGGGGCACTGTTTCGGCACACGACGACCTTACGCCGGTCCTCGGCTACTACGACGAGGGCAATCCCGAAACCGCCGACTGGGAAATCAAATACCTTGTTGAACACGGCATCGATTTCGGTGCATACTGCATCTATTTCGGCACAAACAATATGCATGACGGTGTCATCAATATCGATAGCGAGAGAAACCATCTCTTCAACGGCTTCATGAACGCAAAGTATTCGGAGATGTCCAAATATGCCGTTCTCTGGGAAGCCGGAAATGCCTCTTCACCGACCAACTTTGAAGCGTTCAAGAACAACTATGTCCCGTTCTTTATCGAGAATTTCTTCAAGGACGACCGCTACATGACCATCGGCAACAAGCCGTTGCTTTGCGTGTTCGGCTGGAGAGATATGGCAAAGCGTGCCGGCGGTGAAGAAAACGTCAAGAAGATGTTTGACTACCTCGAAGAAGAGGTCAAAAAGCTCGGCTTTGACGGCATGATCTATCTTGCCTGCGATTCCTCCAACAACACCATGATGAACATGGGCTTTGACGGTAGCTATGCATATAACTGGGGCACCTCCGGTTCGTCGCTTTCCTACACGAAGAATGCGATCTTAAACAGCGCTAAGTTTACCGGTATGTACACCGTTCCGACCATCTCCGTCGGCTTTAACAATGTCGCTTGGAGCGGTTCGGAGACCCGTCATCCGATGATGTCGTTTGCCGATTATGCCGCCGCACAAAAGTGGGTCAAGGAGGAATATCTCCCGACCTACGCCAAGGAAAACTGGCAGAAGAATTTCGTCATGCTCTCGACCTGGAACGAATACGGCGAAGGCACGTATCTTATGCCGACAGCCGGCGAAAACGGCTTTGGCTATCTCGACGCACTCCGCGAAGCCTATACCGACGAAAAGGCCGACAAGGCGGTCAATACCGCTCCGACGGCTGCACAAAAAGCACGTATCAACCGGATGTATCCCCAGTACCGTCATCTGCTTCGCCGCGACGGCGTTGTAAATGAAATGGCCGACACCTCCAAGCTTTCGGCGGTTGCTTCCCTTGAATTCACAAGCAAAGAAGGCTTCGGCGTTGCCAATATCGAAAATATCGAGTTTACGCCGAACGGTGCATTCGGTACGTCCAAAGGCGACGCGCTCATCGATAAGACCATTTCCTGCAACTATACGCTTGATAAGGTTCCGGCTATCCGCATTACCATGCAGGCAAAGAAGGGCGAGATCGCACAGCTCTTCTTTATGACCACAGACAACCTGAACCCGGCGGAGGCGCGTTCCTTTAAGTTTGAGATCACCTCCGACGAAATGACCGAATATGTCATCAATGCCTCTGCAAACTCCAATTGGCGCGGCAAGATCGCCAAGCTCCGCATCGACCCGGTTGACGGCGCAGGCAAGACCTTCGGCGTGAAATCCATTGAGCTTCTTGCCGATACCACCTCCGCTCCGACGGAAATGATTATCGACGGTCAAAAGGTCGAAAACTTCTTTAAGCCGGTTAAATCCGAAAAGGGCGATATGCTCATTGCCTTTGACCCGCGTCAGGCGATCGACTACCGTCTTGATATCTTCCACGTCTGGAACAAGGATAAGGGCGAGCTGACGATCAACATGAAGAAGCATGTCATCCTCCTGACGGTCGGCAGCGACAAGTACACCGTGGACGGAAAAACCAAGGAACTCGGCTACAAGCTCCCGTCGATCGACGGACTTCCGTATCTTCCGATCGAGAAATTCTGCGCCGATGTCGGCTATGCCTATGCGGTCGACGAAAAGGGCAGAATCAACGTGGAAACCGACAATAAGTGGTACTACGATAAGCTTTCCGAACGTAAGGACGGCGAGTGGCAATTCGATCTCACCGGCGATACCGAAGGCTGGACCAGCGGCTTTATGGGACTTTCGGTTGCCAATGAAGGCCATATGTCAGCCGTTTCTCTCTCGGACAGCACCGACCCGACCATCATGTCGGCCAAGGGCATTAACCTCCCGGCTGAAAAGTACGTAAGACTGGAATACCGTGTGCGTTACAGCTATTCCGGCCAGTATCATAAGGACAGAGACACCGAGTTCTTGACCATGTACTTCATCACCAATAACGACCAAAACTGGTCGGAAAGCAAGACCTTAAAGGTAAAACTCAAGGGCAAGAGCAGCGACGGCGCATGGGAGGAATATGCAGTCGATACCGCCTCCAACGCGCTTTGGAAGGATACCATTACCCAGCTCCGTTTCGACCCGTTTGATGCGATCGGCGAAATCGATATCGATTATATCCGTTTTGTGGTTGACCCGAACTACGTTGACCCGGGCGAAGCCCCGTTTGCTATCCGCAACGGCGACGCCGAAGGCTCGACAGTTGCTTTCTCGGATACACACGGCAAAATAAAAATCGTCAAAGATCCGGATAACAGCAATAACCGTTGCTATGTTCTCCCGTGCGACGATATTCAGATTTGGCTGTATGCAAAACAGTCTTGCACCTTTAAGCCGGGCGCGACCTATAAGGTCAGTATGGACGTCCGCCTGTACGGCCACGGCACGGATACGGCTCTTGACCCGTCGTTCAAGGGCGAAATTCTTGCCAATATGCAGTACAGCGACCCGGATATCGGCAAAAATGACCATGTCATCAAAAACATCTTCTTAACGGCAGGCGATGGCTGGAAGAAATTCGAATTCGAGTTTACCGTGAACCCGAACAGCGAAGACCGCGGTGCGGATATGTTCACCATTTACTCCAACCCGGTGAACGGAATCGGCGTCGGCTATTATTTCGATAACATCGTTGTCGAAGAAATCCTTCCCGATTAAACGCAGGTGCTTTCCGTGAAAGAATGCACGGAAAAGCAAGTAAATCATGAAAAAACTCCTGCGGCGGAAGAAATCTTCTGCTGCAGGAGAATTTTTATGCCCCGGGCGATCGTTTGTCAAAACAATCGCCCGGGGCAATTCGTTTTTTGTGCTGAATGCTTAAGCCTTTTTCACGATAAGATTATCGATCATATAGCCGACACCCTCATCGCCGACCGGGTTGGAATAGAACGTAAACTGGTCGTCGGAACGCGAGGTGGCATTTTCGGGAATTTCAAAGCTGAATTCCCAATGTCTCCAATCGTCGCTCGAGTTCAAGGTAACGTTGCTGCCGGGGAAGGTGATGTGGTCGATCTTGCCGTCGGCATCCAAATAACGGACGTTGCAGAAGATCTGCGTGGTCACGTCGCTTGCCTTGGTGGGAGTACCAGTGAGCTTGATGTCCAACGAAACGTTATATTTGGTGCCGGGCGTGAACTGTACGACTTGACCCATATAGGTCCAAATCTTGCCTTCAGCCGGAGTGACGCGCCATACATTGCCCATCTTCTTATCTTCGTAAATTTCGATGGTGCCGTTGGCTTTGCTGGTTGTGAAAGCGTTGGAAGCCGTCAGATCCTCGGCATCGCCGTTTTCAAGAAGAATGCCTTGTGAAAGCCGTTCTTCTTCCTTCTTCTTTCGTTCCTCTTCTTTCCGCTTGTTTTCTTCGATCAAAGCCGCATTTTTTTCGGCAAGCTTTTCATCCATCACAAAGCGGATGTAATCGATGTCAAAGTGGCCGCCGCAGCTTATGGGGTCAACACGAATCTGCGTGACCTTGCCGGTCCAAGAGTCTTTTTCGGAGAAATCGAAAACATATTCGTTGACTTTGCCGCCGGAGGTTTGTCCGTTTAACACAACAAGAGCACTCTTATCCTGTGACAGAGCGGGATCGACATCGGTTGCGTAATACACTTCAATTTTCGTGTTGTCCGTGTCAAGAAGCTCATACTTCATGCCGACAACGATTTTGTTGCAGAGCAGCGTGTCCAACGAAATGCCGGTCAACGCAAGACGCGGGTCGTAGGGAACGGCATCGCCCACACGTTCTACCGCATCGCCCGAGAGGAAGCCGTTTTGTACATAGGCGGTCGTCGAGTAGCCGACAAAGCCCTCTAAATCGCCCGGTACTTCGAATTCATACTGGTAGGCCACACGATCCTTGGCGATCTCTTCAAACTTCTTGTCAAGGCTCGATACCGTTAACGTGTTGTTTTCGAAGGTGTAGTTGGTTTCATCCAGCTTGTACAGCATGAATAACGGTATTACCGGCAGTCCGTCGCGCAGCGTGAATTTTTCGGCAAGCGTAACGTCTTTGCCGTCTACCTTGGCGGTATTGCTGTCTACGGTAAAGATCACTTCGTGGTCTTTTTTGGTGACGATGCGAAGCACGCCGGTGTAGCGGCTCCATTCATAATAGTAGTTGTTGAGGCTGAAGAAGCCGTCAAACGCACTTGCCGCCACATACAGCTCGTCGTTTTTCAAAATCGGATTGAACGGTGCTTTGTAATCCACCTTGTCAATCGTGATCTGGATCTTGTCCTTCGGATCGATGGTTTCATCCGTTTCCGTGCCTAAGCGTTTGATGCTGGTCTTGGAGGTGGGATACATATGGCACAGACGTGCCTTTTGGTTGTCGGTCGGATACATGTTGCCCGAATGGTCGGTCACGCCGGAAATGACTTCAGCAACGTTTTCAAGGTAGCCGAATCCGTGGAGTCCCTTGCACGGCATGACGTACGTGCCTTCACCGTATTCGTTCCAGGTGGAAACGATGAGCGTCTTGGCTTTCCAGCCGGTCTGCTTGGTGAGGTAATCGTTCTTGATGTATTCGAGAACCTTCTTATGGTCTTCGAGGGAAATGAGCGGCTTGCGCGAGCCCGACCAGCCGACATTGTTAAAGCCGACCGAAACGGCAGGGATGATGTGAAGCACACCGTAGGAGGCATTCTTTTGCAAACGGGCGACGGAGGCGTCATAATTGTTGCCGTCCTGTCCCCAGTGGTAAGCATAAGCACCCGAAGCACCGATGTTTGCCATGGCGGTAAAGGTTGCAGCATCCTGTGCATGGCCGTCGGCAAAGAACAGCATAACGCCGTCGAAGCCGTGTGCCTTCGCGTCGTCGTTCATAAACCGGAGGGCTTCTAAGGTCGCTTCGTCTGTGCCGCCGAACGCCTTTTTGAAATTCTGATAATTCCATGCGGTAAAGACAAGCTTGTTGTCAATGGTGTAGAAACGATCGTCCAAGAAGTAGTAGTCCATCCAGTATGACCAGATGTAATTCTTGAACTGCTCAAGGTTTTCCGAGCCGACAGCCGAGTTTTCCCACATGAACGTAAATTTGATCTTGTCGGAATATTCGGCGTTGAAGAAGCCGTCGTGAAGCGCATAGCTGAGACTGCTGCGCTTGATTGGTTCGGTTTGATTGCTCGACGGCGTGTACCAGCAATAGTGTTGAACGTCAATGCCGTTTTCCACCATGAACTTGATTTCCCAGTCGGCAACCTCCGGAATGCCCTCATCGTAGTAACCGAGAGCCGGTTCGATGTCGGAGAATGCACTTAACGCGCCCCAGCCGAAGTGAGAACCTTCGTGCCACAGCGAGCAGATGTTCATCCATACGTCGTAGCCGTCGTCATTTACCGGCACGGGAACCGGGCAGTAGTCGTCGTGGTCGTGCGTCATAAAGACCTTGGCATCGTCGAAATACACCGTGCCGCCGGTCGCACCGATCGTGATGTTGTCCACTGTCGGAAGAGCGGCAGAGAGGGCGAATTCGCCGACCTTCTTGCCGTTGACCTTGTAAAGAACCGTGCCGTTTACGGTGTCGGCTTCAATACGAAGAGTCTGCCAGATGTTGTTGGTATGATGGCGCAGCTTGGTGCCGTCGGGTGCATAAACGCCATTGGCGTCAAGCGAAAGCTTTGCAATCGAGGTATCGCCGCTGTTGAGCGAGATATAACCGGTATCGTCGGCAGTCGGGAAAAGCATATACGCTTCGTAAACGACCGAGCCGGAAACCGGCTTGAAGGACTTCTTGGCAACGCTGTCTTTTTCGAGCCGTGCGCTGTTGAGATCGGTCGAGCCGGTCTCGCCGCCCATTTTCACGACCTTGCCTGAACCGGTCACATCCCATGCGGCAAGCGCACTGTCCTCCGGAACAAGGAAAATGTCGTTGACAAGATAGTCCTTGTAAATGTCGCAGCGTTCGATCGAAACCGAGCCGATGGTTTCCTTGCCGGAACCGATATAAACGCGTGAAACGGTGTGCTTTTCGGCGTCAAATTCACCGATTTTCGTGCCGTTTATGTACAAAACGGCTTTGCCGGCATCCAAATCCAGCTTCACGGAAAAGTACAGTGTGCCGTTCTGCGTTTTAACGCCGGTGTCTTGTCCGCCAAAGTAAAATTTGCCGTCTTTGGTGGTGAGAGCGACAACTTCGTTTCGATCGTCATCGGTCAACTTAAAGTAAACGCCGTTTTCGATGCTGGCAACCTTACCGTAGAAATCCCAGCCGACAAGACCGCGGGAAACGTCATCGAGATCGCGCCAAACCTCGACCTTGCCGTCCTTGTAAAGGTCGTTGATGCCGCCGCCGGAGTTGATGATCTGACCGGCAAGATTGCGGTCATCCAACTGCCACGGCGTGTCGTATTGCGTGGCCGTGCCGGTCAAGCCCCAAACGGTCGTTTGGTTGACTAAGTAGTAGGCATCGTCGTAGTTTGCATCGATAAGCGTCTTCTGCAAACGGTTTTCCGGCAGCGCGATACGGCCGATGATGGCGGCTGCTTCCGCACGGATGATGTTGTTGTTCGGCATGAACGTGCCGAATGCGTCGTTGCCCATTACAACGCCGGCGTTGTACAAAAGCTGCAAACGGTCGAAATAGCCGTTGGTGTTGGGAACGTCCGGAATTTCGGTGACGTTGTTTTTGGCTTCCAAGTAGCTGTCCGGAACGGCTTTCGAGAAAATGACAGCCATTTCGTAACGCTTGACGGGACGGTCGTAGTCGTCGAATGCGTCGGCTTTGATAATGCCGTTGTCGATGGCATATTTGACGTATTCGTCGTACCAGTTGGCGCCGTTTTGCGAGAAGGCCGTGCCTTTTGCGTTGTACGCGTCATGCACGCGCGCGGCGATGGTGACGGCTTCGGCGACCGTCATGTTGCCCTCCGGCGAAAAGACGCCGTCTGCCGTGCCCTTCATAAAGCCGAGCTCATACGAGGACGAGACCGAGGAGGCATACCATTCCGTTGCCGGGACATCGTTAAACATTCCTGGCGTATAGGTGTTCGTTTTGGCAAAGCCTTCTGCGGAAGCGGTGAAACTTCCGACCGCAAGTGCGGCGGCTGCGGCAATGCCGAGAATGAATTTTTTGTTCATGCTCGTTCTCCTTTCTGTTTATACATAGATTTTATCATGTTCTCTGTGCAATGTAAATATCAAAATTCGAGAAAACATTATCATTTTTAGGGAAAAAGCAAAAATGTGAAAAAAAGTATTGACAAACGAAACTGCGTGTGGTATAATACGGACGTTGACCGAAGAAAACAGGTGGCTTATGCTCTAACGAAACTCGCTTTCGCCTGTCGAGGAAGATGTCAGAAGAATATGATGCTTGCCGTTGCCTTTCGGCTGTCATAGGAATATCTCTCATTGTCCTTATTCTTGGTCGAATATGGGCATTTTTTATTTGGGAGGTGAAACATATGCCTAGCGCAAAAATTCTCGAACAAAAGCAGCAAATGGTTGCAGAGCTCGCAGAAAAGATGAAGAACGCCAAGAGCGGCGTTATCGTTGATTACTGCGGAATCACCGTGGAAAAGGATACCGCGCTTCGTGCAGAGCTTCGTAAAGCCGGTGTTGATTACAAGGTAATCAAGAACACCTACATTCACAAGGCTGCCGATATCGCCGGTCTCGAAGGCTTGGATCCGTACCTTGAAGGTATGACCGCTTTCGCCCTTTCGGATGAAGATCCGCTTGCTCCTGCCAAGATCCTTTGCAAGTTTGCCGATGATAACGACAACTTCAAGATCAAGGTCGGTATGATGGACGGTGCAATCATGCACGAGTCCGAAATCAAAGAGCTTGCCAAGATCCCGTCGAAGGAAGTCCTTATCGGAAAGATTCTCGGAAGCATCCAGTCCTCTCTGTATGGTCTTGCTTATGTACTCCAAGCCAAGATCGACAAGGAAGGCGGAGCCGAAGCTGCCGAATAATTCTTATGCAGCTTAATGCAGTCCGACAGAAGACTGCTTCAAAAATTCTGTAAAATAAACGATATCAATTAACGGAGGTAACTCAAAATGGCATCTGAAAAGTCTATGCAGATTCTTGAAGAAATCAAGACCCTTACTATACTCGAACTCGCTGACCTCGTAAAGGCACTCGAAGAGGAATTCGGCGTATCCGCAGCTCCCGTAGCTGTTGCAGGCGCAGCCGCTCCCGCAGCCGCAGCTGCTGAAGAACAGACCGAATTCAACGTTATCCTTGCATCCGCAGGCGATAGCAAGCTCGGCGTTATCAAGGTTGTTCGTGAAATCACCGGCCTTGGTCTTAAAGAAGCAAAAGACCTTGTTGAAGGCGCTCCCAAAGCCCTCAAAGAAGGCGTTTCCAAGGAAGAGGCAGAAGACCTCAAAGCAAAGCTCACCGCAGCCGGCGCAACCGTCGAAGTCAAGTAAGTTTTTGCAAAGCACAAAAGATCGCTGCAGTCGCGGCGGTCTTTTTTTATGCAAAAAAATGTTGCGGCAGCAACAGGGTACCGCCGCAGGCGGAAAGAAGCCGCCGAGGGCGGCGAACTCCCGGCAGGGGAGGGCTTTTTTGTCCTACTTTTTGTGCTTAACAAAAAGTAGGGAAAAGTTCCCGACAGGGAACACTGCCCCGATAGGGGCAAAACTTTCCGAAAGGAAAGTTTCAAAAGCGGCTTTGCCGCCGAAAGATGCCGCGAAGCGGCAAAAGGATTTAATTGGATTGCACGCAGTTACCTGCTATGTGCGCTGCATCGAGGTTTGCAGAACCTCGAAGCTTTCCTTAAAAAGGTTTTAATTGTTGCGGTGCGAAGCTGCGGCAACGGTGTGCTGATTCGAGGTTTGCTAAACCTCGGAACTTCCTGCGAGGGAGTACGGGTTGTTACTTTTTGCATCGTGCAAAAAGTAACCAAAAAGCACGCGGGACTCCGTCCTGCGACCTCGATTCAAATCGCCGGTCGATACATGATTGTAGTTAAAGTGACCGGTATTCATCAGGTAACCGGTTTTACGAAAAGCTGCAACTTCGTCGGGTATCGCCGGCAATGATTTGAATCGGTGCGATGTTCGGGCTTTACAGCACAAAATTAGAGCGAACAGAAAAAGAACAGCTTTATTCTGCGCAAACAGTAGGTTAAGGGGCGTTGAAAGGGGAGGCGGAGGGTGGAAAAGGGTTGCTTGGAATAGTAAAAAGGAAAGGTTTGTGCGAAAGAAAGGCTTTTGGTTTGTGAAAAAGGGAATTTTTTGCAGACAGTAGGTTAAGGATGGTTGGAAGGGGCGGCGGAGGGCGAAAAAGGATTGCTTTGGGGTGGGAAGAAGGAAAGGTTTGTGCGAATAAAAGGCTTTTTGTACGTAAAAAAGGTAGCTTTTGAGGGCAGTAAAAAGCTGTTCGAACAAGCGGTGTTTTGGTTGCGAAAACGAGAGGCTTTTGAGGGCAAAGCGTAAAACTTTCTGTAAATGGAATACTTTTGGTTTGCGGAAAAGGGCTGTTTTTTCAGCTCATGCAAATCAACCCGATAAAGAAAAGCTTTTTCTCAGCATACCGCGGCAACAACTTTCCACCGCACCAAAGCTAACGAGTAACTGCAAATTTTATCTGCGAAAACCTACTGTGAGCTTGCAGTACAATAACTCTTTTTCGAAAAACATCAGTCTTGCGTCTGCACTACGGTAACCCTTTCGCACCGATTCAAAGCCTTTTCGCCGCCGT
>CAKSCV010000040.1 GCA_934444645.1 uncultured Eubacteriales bacterium
AATACCACACGGATCTATACGATGGACAGCGGCGAAATATGTCGAAAACAAATACAAAGACTTGGACTTTTGCGGTGCTGACGGCAAATAAAAAAGCCACATAATTATGATTATGTTGCAGAAATATTTTTTGCTGCAATTAAAACGGATGTTCAAATCGATTCGGAAGGTGATATATATGAACATTTCTTCCTATGAAACAGTGACCGAAAGCGAACTGCTGGGAAAGGTGTTTCCGTTTTTGGTGGAACGCGGCCTTGAAAATGTCACAATCCGCGAGCTCTGTAAGGGAACAGGCCTTGTGCAGGGCAGCTTGTATTATTGGTTCGGCGATAAAACAACCATTGTCTGCGAAGCGACTGAATATGGCTTAAAAAAGGTGACCGATGAAATTTTCCGGTATGTCTTTTCAAACCTCGATCATTTGCGTGAATTTTTCGACGGCTGCTTGGACGAGGTCGGAAAGTATACCAAAGAGCTCCGTTTTGTTTATCAAATGGCGGCAAGCCCGCTCTACGGAGAACAGATCCGTTCGACCGGAAAAAATTTTAATGCGATTTACGATGCCTATATCCGAAAGCTGGCCGAACGTCTGAATTATGACCAACAACGCCTGCGACCGCTTGTTTATCTGTTTATTTCGGCTGTGCTCGACTATGTGATTTGGCAGGAGAGGGAAAAATCCCAAATGCAGCTTGATTTTATCTATTCGGCTCTGCTTGAAATAACGAGAGCACAGCACAATTCATTTTGAAAAATATATTACAAGTATATTTTACTACTACATAACAGGAGGAACTACCTTATGAAACACATAAGGTAAAAGACTACCAGAAGATGAAGGCTGTTATCTCCGGCGGAGATTTAACGGACGATGTTACGGTTGACTTTGGAAGCAATGGAACAGCACTGAACAACAATGTTTACAGCTTTGAAAAAGAGCTTACACAGAACATAACCTACACCGTAACCGTTTCGGGCGCCGGTTACCGCACCGCGCGTTACACCGTTACCATGACGGCAGACAAGACCCTTAACTTCTGGAACAACGCAAAGGATACTCCTGCGTTTATCGAAGAGGGCAAAGGCACTGCAAAAGAAACCAACTTCCTTGCAGGCGACATTGTTAAGGACGGCAAAATCAACATTTATGACCTTTCGGCGGTAGTTTTATATTTCGGCACAATCAACAATGTTGACGAAAAATCGGAATACGCAAAGTATGACTTAAACCGTGACGGCAAAAGACGATTTCGGTGTGGACGCGTTCTATCCCTCCGGCGTATATGAGGGCAGCGTCAATGTTACATTGACGGCGAACAATCCCGAAAATAAGATTGAGTATAGCACGGACGGCGGAAATACTTGGCAGAATTACGAAAACACGCTTGTTATAGATATGAAAAGTGAAACAGAGAATGCAAAAAGCTACGGCGCGGGAGGATAAAGCAAATGTTTCGAAGAAAGCTATGCCCCCATTGCGAAACAGGAAATTATACATACCAAGCTTGATAGCCGTTCGCCGGCGTGTCCGTATCTTGCCTGCCATAACGGCAGAAAATGCACTATGTACAAAAAGCTCGATAAGCCCAAAAAATACAGCTTTTTAAGCCGTATTTTTAATAAGGTATCCGTTTCCCTGAAAAAATGAGCCTGTAACGGCGTCTTTAAGCTGTTTATATGTCGCATGGAACGGAAACTATTTGCCTTTGCATTGAGCTGTCCCTGTCAAGCAGACAGTAAAAAAACAAAAACATTTTTATCAAAAATCCCACTCTGCTGCACAGCAGGGTGGGATTTTTGGATTCAACCGCCGGCTTAGCCGGCACTTTTCTTGTTGCCTGCGGCAACCGGTATCCGCCATAGACGGTAACCGCCATGGCGGCACGCCAGCGTGTTTTTAGACTGTTTTTGTACAAGGATTTGACACCGATTCTGTCAGAAATATGCAAATCAGTCTATTTTTGGAGCGGATTCGCTCTTTTCATTTAGCATAAAACGTGATATATTCATAGTAAAGAACAAGCAAAAGATGTTTGATTTTTAGTGAAAATACTCAATTTTTGCTTATACAGCATCGATATCGTCTGTTCCGTCTGTTCGGCCTTGCCGAAAGCCCGGCTTAATCCGTACACGGTTCCGTATTGCTTGAACAAGAGCTTTTATAAAAAGGTGAACTTCCTATGATGACCATGAATTTTTGGTGCAAAAATGCGGCTTGGAGCATTTTTAAACACAGCATGACGGAAAAGGACGATGTGGCGGAGCTTTGTCTGCACACGGCGAAAAACATGCATTCTTCCGGCTATTTCTGCCTGCGCGACAGCATGAAAGGCTTTGATATTCTGTCGGCGGAATTTGCGGGCGTACCGGACGGTGTTCGTGCCGCAAGCTATTTACAGGACTTTATTTCCTTTGCCGACGGCTTGCCGTATCCGGATATTCTGTCCGAAGAAATCAAAACGCATGTTCCGGCAAATGTCACACAGCCGTTTGTGCTCGTGTTTGAAACATCGCTTGCGGCAAAAACCGGAACAAGCCGTATCCAATTCACCGTACATACCACAAACGGCGACTTTTCGGCGTACATTACGCTTTGCGTTCACCAAACAGCGTTATGCGAACCGAAAGCTTCCGCCTTTTCGCATGAGTATTGGTCGCAGACGCGCATCTATTTCCCCCTGTCGGACGCACGCGCATCCGGGACGGAAGAAGATGTGCTGTATCCGTATGAGAGATACGGAACAGAATGGGAGGCATGGCTTGCAAAGCTTGCCGAAATGCAGAAAAAATTGCGCATAAACGTTTTGCGTATCGAGGGGTTATCCGAGCTTTTGTGGGTATCCGGCAGTAAAAGAACGGGAGCAGACACCTGGCATTTTGATTTCTCCCTTCTTGACCGTTATTTGGACATCATGCTGAAACACGGCTCCTACAAGCGAATTGTCATTCCTGCGCTTGTGGCGGGGCAGACCGGAGGCGTTGTCAGGGGTCTTGATGAAGCGGGAAACCCGGTTGATTTTGCGATAGCGGACAGCGACGACAGCGCGGAAAGCTACCTTTCCTGTCTGTACCGTGCGCTATATCGTCATTTTGCAGAACGCGGCGAAGCATCTATGCTTGCAGCACATTTGCAGGATGAACCGAACAAAACCGATTCATGGCTGTGGGCTCGGAACATTGCCCGGCGCACGCTGCCGGAGGTGCCATGCTCCGAGGCAATCTATTTGCGAAATATTGCCCATGCGTTGGACGAAGAATGTGAAATTCCCGTTCCGCGTATTGATATTTTTAACCAAGAACCGTGCTTTTACCGCGACCGGCTGGAAAAAGGCAGGGAATACTATGTATACAGCTGTTGTTTTCCCGAAGAACCGGAATGGTTGAAAAAATTCATCGACGCGCCGCAGATATACAGCTTCCTTATGTATATTGCCTGCTTTTCGGCAAAGGCAAGCGGCTTTTTGCACTGGGGCTTTAACCATTGGGGCGAGGGAATTTACACGACCGCTCCCGATGCACGCTTCAAGGGCGACGGCTTTATCGTCTATCCCGACCGCGAAAAACCGGATTTTATTCTGTCAAACCGTGCGCTTGCGACCATCGAAGGCTGCGAGATTTGGGAACTGCTGCAGGAGCTTTCCACGTGTCTTAGTTCCGCTTCTGCGGCGGAGCGGATGGCCAAAACGATAGCCGGCAGTTTTACGGATTTTGAAACCGATCCCGAAAAGATTACCGCTTATATCGACCGGCTTTTGTGTATGCTTGACACGGCAAAGCCGCAAACATGATAAAGAAGGAGTATGACGACTATGCAAAAAAGAAATTTCAGACGAAAAGCCGCTTTGTTTTTGGCGGCTCTTACGGCAAGTGCTGCGTTTGGTTTTACCGTTTCGGCGGATTTCTCCAAAAGCACCGCTTATCCCGATAACCTGTTTACCGATCTAGAAAACGGTTCGTGGTACGAAACCAGCGTAAAAGAGGTGTACGAATTCGGTCTTATGAAAGGCGACAGCGAGACCACCTTTTCGCCGAACGGAACGTTGACGGCGGCAGAGGGTGTAACGGTTGCTGTCCGCATTCATCAGATCTTGCACGGAACCGCGCTTCCCGAAAGTGCCGGCGAATGGTATGCGCCGTATGCGGCGTATGCCTTGCAGAACGGCCTTATGAAAGAAACGATGTTTTCTTCCATGGAACAGACCATTACGCGTGCGCAGATGGCTGAACTTTTAGCGGACGCCTGCGGAAAGCTTCCGGCGGTCAACACGCTTGAGAGCATTCCGGATGTTGCGAAAAATGCGCCGTATGCCGAAAAGCTTCTCATGCTTTACCGCGCAGGAATCCTGACCGGCAACGATGATTACGGAACCTTTGCACCGGATTCGAGCTTACTGCGCTGTGAAATTGCAGCCATGATCGTTCGCGTTGCCGACAGCACCAAGCGCGTTTCCAAAACGTTCAAGGACGGCGCACGTTCCTATTCCGACGCCTATGCCATCATCGACTGCCCCAAAATGGACGGCATGATGACCGGCATTGCCAACGGCTGGAAATACGATAACCGGTTCGATCTCTCCAATTTCAGCGGTTATGAACGTCCCACTTTCTACGATATTTCCGACAAGGCGCACACGGCGATCTTCCGCGATTTTAACGCGGAGAGCGAGGGACTTTTGACGTTTGAAACTGTTTTCAATGCGGAAAGCGACGAAGGGTGTGCCTATATCGCCTTTTCCGACGGCAGCAAGAATGCCCTGAAGCTTTCGGTCAAGAACGGACGCCTGCTTCTTGCCGGCAAAACCGAATCGGCGACCGAATGTGACATAAAACCGTCGGAGACCGGTCGATTCTTTGTTGTGTTTCGGCTGGATTTGGACAAAAAGACCGCTTATGCTGTCATCAACGGCAAAAAGACCGATACGGTTACGCTTTCCGGCGATACGGTAAGCCGCATCACGTTCGGCACGGAGAAAAAGGGCACGGCTTTATTCTCTGTCAAGTATGCGATGTTAAATAAAAATTACCCGCTCAACGAACATTTCCTTTCGCTTGACGGCTTTGACGGAAAGGCTCCGGCTGAATGGACGACCGAAGGAACTGTGACGGTCGAAAAAATCCTTTCGCAGGTCGGCAGCGACCTGTTCAGTGCAAAAATGAACGCGTCTGCCGGAAAAGCGGCAAGTGCAGCGACCTCGTTCAATGCCGTAGGCGGAAAATTTGCGTTTGAAACGTTTTTGCTCCTGCCGGAAAAGGCGGACGGCGCGGCGGTGATACTCACCGGTGCCGGGAACGAAGTGCTGAAGATAGGCACGTCGGACGGTGCGTTTATGGCAGGCGATACAAAACTTCATACGTATACCGGAAACGTATGGCAGTGCTTACGGGTCGAGGGAGATTTGTCGGCCGGAACGGCTGTTATTAAGATCAACGGCAAGGAACGTGCGACAGTTCCCGTTTCCGCTCCGTTTGTTGACGGTGTAACCGTAAGCTTTGCTCCGGATAAGGATGCAGTCCTTTGGTTTGACGATGTGAGCATAGCGCCGGTCATCGAGCATGACGATTATCCGGCAGAACCGGTAAGCGCACGTGACGACGGTTACAACATTGGTATGAATGTCTGCTCTCTCTGGCGCGATAACACCGCCTATGAGGGATGGGACGCGGTCAGTCCCTTTGAGGAATTCACCCCGTATCTCGGCTACTATGACGACGGTTTGCCCGAGACGGCAGATTGGGAGATCAAATGGATGGTCGAGCACGGCATTGACTTCATGCACATCTGCTGGTATGCGCCGTATGCCGACACGACCGCGCCGATCAAGAAAATGAGGACCTCTTACAGTGCTCTGCATGACGGATATATGAATGCCCGGTACAGCGACAGGCTTGACTTCTGCATCATGTGGGAAAACAATTACGGTGATGTGGGAAGCTTTGAGCAGTTCAAGGAATACTTGTGGAAATACTGGAAAGAGTACTATTTCTCGGATGAACGCTATGCGCGGCTTGACAATAAGGCTGTGCTCACAATCTGGGATGCCAACCGCTTCAATAAATCTTTTGCCAACGACGGCGGCAGCCGCAAGGCACTCGCGTTCATGGACAAGGAATTGAAAGAGATGGGCTATGACGGTCTTATCCTTCTGTTCAGTGCTCAAAACAAGGTGACGGACGATTTATACAAGCTGTATGCTTCGTATGGAGTCGATACGGCTACCTATGGTTATCACTGGGGCAGGGACGGTTCGTCTGCCGCATATCAGATCGACTGCAACCAAACCAACCTGCAAAAGGCGCAAGCGCTTGGCACGCACCACATCCCGACCGTTTCCGTCGGTTTCAACGACATCGGGCGAAACGACCGCCGTTCCGATCTTATTACGCCCGAAGGACATCTTTCGGTCTGTGAAAGCATGAAGAAGGAGCTTTCGGCACTTCATACCGGCACATGGCGCGACAACACGGTATTTGTTTCGACCTGGAACGAATTTTCCGAGGGAACGTACGTTTTTCCGACCGAATCGACCGGCTTTGATTATCTGGAAAACATCCGCAAGACCTTTACAAAGGATACGACGGATCACACCGCTCTTGACGTCAGACCGACCGAAGCGCAGAAAGCGCGCGTCTGCCGCACGTATGTGACGACTTCCACGCCGATTCGACGGTATCGCTTTGAAAGCGACGAAGTGACGTCCGAGACGCTCTCCGCAGAGGATATGACGGTTGTGTGCCGGTACGATATGAGCGAGGACGGCGTTCTGTTTTGGGAACGTTCGCACGGAATTGATGATTACAGTACAGACGGCGGTGTCATTTCCGGTACAGCACCCGGTATTGACCCCGGCATCAAGGCTGTGAATTTCCGTGGCTTCAGTGCCGAGGATGCACCGATCTTCCATGTCCGCATGAAAGCAAGCGTTGTCTGCCAGGCAGAGCTGTTCTTTTTAACGGACAACGACGGCACATGGAATTACGACAAGGTCAAGCTCATCGACATTCAAAAAGCCGGCGAATGGGTGGATCTGTATGCTGACCTTTCCGAGATGAAAACCTATAAGGATCGCATCGTCAACCTCCGTTTTGACCCGATGACGGCGCCCGGTACCTTTGAAATTGCCTTAATCGAGTTTTTGAAGCCGAAGGATACGACCAAGAAGGTTCCGACGATTACCGTCAACGGCACAGAACTTGCCTTTTCGTTCAAGCCGACCTTTGCCGCAGGCGGCGATTATGAAGTGGTCGGCGAAGCAAGAGGCAAGGGCTTCTACTCTGCGTTGTGCCTGTTTTACGAATACTCTCGCTTTGACGGCGACGGAAAGCTCACACTTCATACGCCGACCGACAAAACGCTTGTATTCCGTGTCGGCAGTGACAGCGTGCTCGTAGACGGAAAAGAAGAAAAACTCGGCTACACCTTTACCTTGCGCGACGGATTGCCGGTGTTCCGCATAAAAAAGCTTGCGGAGCTTCTCGGCTATCCCTGCACGGAACAGAACGGTGTTCTGAATATCCAATCCGCTGACGACGAACAGGCTGCACAGATTGCCGCCATGAAACCCAATCAATGGGAATTCGACATTCCCGGTTATATGGGCGGTTGGAGCGTCGGCAACGGTCAGGGCTTCCTCAGCGGCGGAAAACTGAACGTCGAACCGGCCAACGGCGATCCGGCTATCAGCATTGACGTCAATTTTGAAGCGGAAGAGTATGCTTATATCGTTGTCGGACTTGTATACGATTCCAAGACCATGACCAACAAATACTGGTCGGGAATTCCGCAGCTGTTCTTTGGTGTAAACGGCGGAGGCGTGAAGGCGGCACAGTGCTTTAACGGCAACTACCTGTCAGAGGGCTTAAAAGACGGCGATATCGTCGAAGTAGCGTTTGATCTTTCCACCAAGGCGGAATTCAAGGGTACGATTACCCGACTCCGTTTTGACCCGTTTGACGGAATCACCGACCCGTTCCGGGTGGACTATTTCCGTTGCCTTACCAAGGAAGAAGCAAAGCCCTATATCGATGCACAGTTGAAAAAGGCTGAGACGGCTGTTCCGGAAAAAGCGGTTGAAGTCAAGCATTTGACGGGAAGCAGTGAGATGCCGGAGGGCGTTACCGTGAGTGCACCCGGGTATATCTCGATCAATACGGTCTCGGATCCGGATAACCGGGATAAGGCTGTTTGGTCTGTCTATTGCAATGTCGACGGAAATTACTATACCTACTTTAATGTGTATATGAACTTCAAACGCGGCGCCACCTATAAGATCACCTATCGGATTTCGCCCATGCTCAGCCGCAAACAAACGGAATACACCAATGCCGTTATCAGCGACAACCTGATTTACGGCACAGACGGTATCAACGTCAAGGATCATACGCGCCCGTCTGCCGCCAACAAGAACAGCAATACCGGTTGGCAGACAGTCACCTGTGAATACACCATTCCCGAAAACTATATTCCCTCCGAGGATGACTGCTTTCAGATATGGAGTAAATTCACCGCAGACGGTTCGTCCGCTTTCTTGGTTGATGATGTTACGGTTGAAATCAAATAGTATTCCGGCAGAAATGCTGAAAAATAAATATAAGGAGAACTATCATGAAACAAGCACTTGCAAGCATTCTTGCGGCAATGCTGTTCACGTTCGGCGCTTCCGCGCTATCCCTTGAAGCCGTCGAAACGAGTGCAGAAGCCGAAATCTATTCGGAAAGCGCATCGATGAAGTCGGAATCCGGCTTCACGGCAGAATCCCTTATCTATCCCGGTACGACCGGAACCGGCTTTACCGTTACTTCTTCGGAAGCGGTTGAGTGGCAGATCGACGTTGGATATTCCGAAGCAACCTATACCGTTTCCGCGGATAAAATGTCGGCAACCGTCACATCGGTAGGCTATTCCGGAAAAATCACCTTTGCCGCCGACTTTTCCGACGGCAGAAAAACGCTCGAAGTGAGCTTTGTCAACGGCGAAAAATGGAAACCCGGTTTGAACACCTATACCGGCACACCGGACAGCTTTGGTTTTGAGAATGTCGGCGAAGGCTTCACACTGTCCGATTATTTCCGTTGCACAAATGCTTGGGAATGGGGCACAAATGATCTGAAAGACGGCATCAACACATCGGCGAATGCCATCTATACCATCTGGAAATTCAATTACATCTATCCGGTAAACGATTTTTCGCCGGCTATCGAGGCAGACCGTCCGATCACCTATGCATACGATCGCCTGGCTAACAACGGCGGCTATATCCTTGTCAACAACGACGGCAAGCCTTATGCAAATCTTGCAGCTACCGGCGGCGTGTGGAAACACGAAGCCAAGACGATCCTCGGCAGCAACAATCCTTATAGCAGCGAGAACGTCAAGGAAATCCGCATCGGCGGTGCAAACGGCAATTACTACGGATCGTATGCCGCTTACCTTGGAAATACCGATCGTAAATTCTTCTATGTTGACAATATCAGCACAATTCCGTATTATAAGGTGACGTATTATTCCAAGGACGGCACGACTGTGCTTGCCGAAAAATACGTTGACCCGGCGGAAAGCACGTATACGGTTGACGCTTCGCTTCTGCCGGAGGATGCCACCGGCTTTGCCGAAGCAATGGGCGGCGATGCAGTCACTTCCGTTTCGCTTGCCTATAAAGATGTGTCACTCTATGCGGTCAAAGGGGAAAAGATCACCTTTACCGACGGAACGAACACCTACATGACCACGGCGGCAGACGGTTTTGTTTTCCCGACAACACAAGAGTGCGGTTTTGAAACGGAAAACTTCCTTGTCTGGTATAACGTGCCGTCCGGATTGAAGTTTAGGGCGGGCGAAAAGCTGGACGCGGCAGGCGCTGAAAAAGTCAGCGGTATGGAATTTATTGCCTACTGTCAGAATGTAAATGTCTCTGCGATGGGCTATGTTTACGAAGGCGATATTGCTCCGAGCGGTACAAACAAGTTCCGTTATACCGAAAACATCGAGGATGAGGGCAGAAACGTATTACACCTGCGTCAGTATCAGACAAACAAATATGCGTCTGACGCGCGTGTATTCTTCCGTCAGGCGGAAAGCTTTGATTCCAAGGAATACAATATCATCCAGTATTCGTATAAGATCGGGAGCGGCTTTGACGTGACCGACACCTCGCTCTCTTTTGAAGATATCACGGACAGCAAGCTGAAAAAGCCGGAGACCGGTCTTGTCAGCTTCTACTTCTTCGCCGAAAACAGTGCAAACGGTTACATTTACGGCGGCAAGGCTTGCCAGATCGGCAGTTGGCAGCATACGCTCATCAACGATAATGCGTATCATGTCTATGAATTGGATATGGAAAACACGCCGAGTGCCGGTTGGGCTACCCCGTGGTTTGTCAACGGAAATGAGGGCAGACCGATTTATGGCTTTGCGATCGACCCGAACATGGTCAATTATTCCGGTGATACCTATATCGATTATATCCGTGTATACCGCGACGGTATCTTTACCGTAACCTATGATACCAACATTCCGGAAGGCTACGAAGATTTCGTTCAGGCCGAAGTGGGTCCGGACACCGGACGCGGCGTCGGTACCGGCTATATGCTTACGGGCGAGCAGCCCATAATTACCGGCTTTGCCTTCCGCGGCTGGGCAACCACACCGGATGCAGCTGTCGAAGATGTCGTTGATTCCATTGATCTTACCGACGACGTAATCGTTTATGCCGTTTGGACCTCCATACCGGCTTCGCCGAAGGTTGACAAGAGCAACATCAACATCCGCAGCGGCGCGGATAACGTCAACGGCATCCGTTTCTCCGCCTCTGTCGCTGCCAGAAACAAAGCAATGCTGGACGAATACGGCTTTATCATTGCACGCGAAGATGTTCTCGATTCGAATGAATTGACCTTCCTCTTCAAGAAGAAAGATGAAAATAAACCGCTGTATGTTTACGGTGCAGCTTACGATAAGAAGAACGGTCTTGATATCCAATACGATGTCAGTGGCTCGAATATCATCTTCACGGCTGTCTGCACCAATATCCCGGCAGAGCATTATGCGACCAAACTTGTGGCACGCACCTATGCGAAGTATGCCGTGAACGGCAACGCCTTCACCGTCTACGGTGACAGCGTCGTCAAGTCCATCAAAGAGGTTGCCCAAAGCATCAAGGATGCCGGCGGCGCAGCTTATGAGGACAACAAGGACTATATCGATTCCATCCTTGCCTAAGGCTTACAGAAACGTATAAAAAGGGGGCTGTAAAAAGTCCCGACCCAAAAGCATCCGAGAGCAAAAAGACTTTCGGATGCTTTTTGCTTGTGCGAGTTTTTGGTTTTGTGCGCTGATTCGAGGTTTGGAAAACCTCGGAGCTTCCCGGAAAGGGAAACGGTTTTATTCTTTTTGCGTCGTGCAAAAAGAACTAAAAAGCACGCCAGAGGTTTGCGAACCTCTGGACTCCGGGGACGATTCAAAGCTCTGTCGGAAGTGATTTTGCAGAA
>CAKSCV010000041.1 GCA_934444645.1 uncultured Eubacteriales bacterium
TCCTTTAAGTTGGGATATATGGGGCTTCGCCCCGCGTGCTTTTTGGTTACTTTTTGCACGATGCAAAAAGTGACAACCCGTTCCACTTTGCAGGGAGCATCGAGGTTCTGCAAACCTCGAATCAGCGCACAAAGATAACAATTTCGTGCAATCCAATTAAATCCTTTTGCCGCTCCGCGGCTTCTTCCGGCGGCTATGCCGCCTTTTTTTGTTGCCTGCGGCAACCAGTCGCCGCCTTGGCGGCTATTTTTTCCGCCTTACGGCGGTATCCCTGCCGGGACAGCACACTTCGTGTGCTTTCCTATACTTTTTGCACGCCGCAAAAAAGCAAAAAAAGCACGTTCCCGTCGGGCGGCGGAGAACGTGCGCACAAAGAAAGAGGAACTGGCGATTGAAAGCAATACGCTTATTTTAACAGCGTGCTGTTGTTGACAACCTTGTCGCTCATGAGAAACAGCACTTCAGCGTCGGTGAAATCCACGTATTTTTTGAGCAGGTCGCTTGCCATGTAGCGCAGATCTACAAGCGTGATTTCGCTGTAAGCACCAATGAGAAGCGGCGCAATGCTGCTGCCGTAGGAATCGCGGAAAATGACTAACTTGCGCTCCTTTTCGGCATTCGGGTTCTTGATGACGGTGAGCGGCGTTGCACCCGAAAGAAAGACATCATATGGGTCTTTGGACGTGAGCTTTTCCGTTTCGTAAACACCGGTGAACTTGGCGTTTTGGAAGTTGGAAACGGTGGCCTTTTCGGTGGCATCGCTCGTCAAATAGGTGAGCGTTTCGGCCGGAATATCGGAAGAAAGCGATTTGTATGCACCGGTGAAGTTTTCGACACTGTGCGCCGTAAAGGCTTTTTCATCCACCGTAAAGCCCATCAGCTCGCCAAGCTTGTTTACAACCGGGAACAGCTTCTCCTGCCGCCAATGGCGGTCGGTGTTGTAGTAATCGTCAAGCGTCAGAACCGACGCGATATCCGTCGTCTTCCATTCGTACAGAATGTCGTTCAAGTCGCCGACAATCTCATCGTGGTTTAAGTAGTTTAACACTTTATCGCGCACATAATAGCTCTTTTCCGGGATGGTGACAAAGTATTTGGTGTTCTCCGGAAAATATTTTTCGGCAAGCGTGTTTAGCTTTTCGCCGTACTTAAAGACCGAGTTGAAGTTGACGTATTCATCGGCTTCAACATACTTGTCGTCCACCCTCATCATGCCCTTTTCGTCGGCGCGTACATAGCTTTCATCCAAAGCGCGGAAATTGCCTGCAAGCGCGTCGGGAGCGACGTTGTCCATGACAAGAAGGATCGTGTTTCCGATGCTTTCCACATGAATATTGGCAGGCGAAACGTCGACACAGATCCATTTGCGCGGATTGACCTTCTCGCGGATGGCCTTCTTGGCTGCTTCGATGTCCGTACCGTCCTTGACACGTACAAGTGCAACGGAATGCGCCTGAGAGCTCATCATCGGCTCGCAGACAATGCCTTCTTCAAGCGGAAGCGTTTCGGCATCCGCACCGATAAAATAGCTCTGCTGTTCCGGCTCGATGTTCATGACGGTAAGGCCGTCTGTGGACACGCCGTCCACACCGGCATACACTTTACCCATAATGTCGATGAGCGGACTGTCAGCCGTCACGGTTTTGCCCTCTTCAATTTCGGCAAGAGCGAGCGTAAGAGCCGAGAAGGCTTCGTCTGCCTGCAATTTTTCAAGCAGTGTCTGCTTGCCGTCGGCAGTCTTGGCGTTTAAGGCCGCACGTGAGGCAAGCACAGCGTCGCCGCGTAAAAAGTTTTCGCGGTCAAACGAATCGGCAAAAAGCCCGGCTTTTTCGGCAAGCGTTTCCCAGTTGTCCCAAACCGTGCCTTCTTCGGTATCGGTATAGCCGAGCGCGCGCAAGAGGAAGGTCATATACATTTGGGCACCGGCGCGGGTCTCCGGGTCGAACAGCGTATCGCTTATACCGTTTGTCAAGCCGTGTTCATAGGCGTAGCCGAGATATTTGTCGGCTGTTTCCCACGCCGGCGTATCGGTGAAGGGCGTTTTGTATTCCTCAGAGCCGTATAAGGCGTCAATCTCGTTTCCGGACAGACGGATGAGCATAATGAGTGCCTCCATACGGGTGAGCGGCTTATCCAGCTCGTAGCCGTTTTCGGTGCCTTTGAAAAGACCGAGGGTGTTTAAAACCTCCGCATTGGCCTTGGCGGTTTCGGGCGCATAGGCAAGTGCGGTCAGAGCCGAGCCTGCGGCTAAGGCGGCACTGAGAGCAAGTGCGGTGAGAGAACGTGCAGCTTTGTTCATGAGAGTCTCCTTTGTGTTCTTGGTTTTCGGTCACATAACGGCGGAAAAACAGTGTGCCGTATGCGATGACATCTATAAGACGCGCCGATTCGCCAATTGTTCCGCAAATTTTGTATCGTTTTGATTAACAAACACTGTAGGAATTATGAAAAAGAGAGGTTTGCGGATTTGTCGGAAAATAATCCGAAAAAACTTTCAAAAAACGCGCCAAAAAGCTTGACAAAACGAGAAATATGTGCTATTATATTAAAGCTGTTTGAGAAAGAGCTTTCGAAAACAGCGGCTGTTTGTTTGACAAACGCCATGCGCTGCTAGCTCAGCTGGATAGAGTGTTTGGCTACGAACCAAAAGGTCAGGGGTTCGAGTCCCTTGCAGCGCGCCACGAAAAAAGCACTTGCATAATGCAAGTGCTTTTTTTAACGAAGTTTGCCGCTGCGCGTCAAGTGAAATCTGCGGTGAAATGCACCTGCGGTGCGTGAAATATCCGCTTTGCGGATGTTAAAAGGCAAATTTCATTTCACAGAGAGCGCAGCTCTCTATTTCACAATTTGCGACAAGCAAATTCTTTCACATTGAGCAAAAGCGAAATCTTTCACTATAAATCCTTCATGAGTATAATTGATAAGATGATTTTCTGTATCTATATGAACGCGAAAGCCACATAAGAACCGTGATTGTTGAAGTCACGGTTCTTGTTTTTTATGCTCCGGTGTAACAGATATCGGAAGTGCTGACCGCAACCTTGTGTACCCTGATTTCCCTTTTTCATTAAAAAAGGCCGCTGTAAAGAGCAAAACTCCTTACAGCGGCCAAAGCTTTTATTCCCTGATTTTCAACTTTCAACTTTCAATTTTCAACTCTTCAGTTTTCCACTCTTCAGTCTTCCACTCTTGAACCAAGCAATTCCACATTTTCGCGGAAAAATTCTTCATACCGTCCCTCATCGAGAGCCGCACGAATGCGTTCCATGAGCGTGTTGTAGAAATACAGATTGTGCAGCACGCAAAGCCGCATGCCGAGTAATTCGCGCGCCTTGAACAGGTGCCGGATGTACGCGCGCGAATAGCTGCGGCAGGCCGGGCAGCCGCAGCCCTCTTCGATTGGCCGCGGATCGCGCTCGTATTTGTTGTTGTTGAGGTTGATAAGGCCTTTGGACGTGAATAAGTTCCCGTGACGCGCGTTGCGGCTGGGCATGACGCAGTCGAAGAAATCCACGCCGCGGCGCACGGCTTCGAGAATGTTCACCGGCGTGCCGACGCCCATAAGGTACCGCGGCTTGTCCTTGGGCATGAACGGCTCGACCTGCTCGATGATGGAATACATCACCTCAGCCGGCTCGCCCACGGCAAGACCGCCGATAGCGTAGCCGTCAAGGTCAAGCTCGGCGATCTCCTTCATGTGGTCGGTGCGCAGATCCGGGAACGTGCAGCCTTGGTTGATGCCGAACAACATCTGCTTGGGGTTGACCGCATCGGGCAGTGCGTTGTTTTTGGCCATTTCCTCTTTGCAGATGTGCAGCCAGCGCGTTGTGCGTGCGCAGGCCGCCTTGGAATAGCTGTGTTCGGCCGGATTTGCCACACATTCATCAAACGCCATGGCAATGGTCGAGCCGAGGTTTGACTGGATTTTCATGCTTTCCTTCGGTCCCATGAAAATGCGCTTGCCGTCCATATGCGACGCAAAAAGCACGCCCTCTTCGCTGATTTTGCGAAGCACTGCAAGCGAAAAAACCTGGAAGCCGCCGCTGTCGGTGAGCACCGGTCCCTGCCAGTTGAAAAACTTATGCAAGCCGCCAAGCTCCTTGATGACATCATCGCCCGGACGGACGTGCAGATGGTAGGTGTTGGATAATTCGACCTGGCATTTGATCTGCTTGAGGTCGTCTGTGCTGACCGCACCTTTGATGGCGGCAGATGTGCCGACATTCATAAACACCGGCGTTTCAATCACGCCATGCGGTGTGATAAAGCGGCCGCGGCGGGCGGCATTTTCCTGTTTTAACAAAATAAACATTCGATTTATGTCCTTCCAAACATTTTTTCAAGGCGTTCTTTGGTATATTCGACAAGCACCGGCCTTCCGTGCGGGCAATACAAGACCGCGTCGTTGGCAAAGATTTCATGCACAATGCGGCGGTTGTCGATGTCGGTGAATTTGTTGCCGGCTTTGATGGCCGCCTTGCAGGCCGCCGTGTATAATGCGCGGTCGAAGATCTCGCCGGCACTTTTGGTATTGCCCTCGGCAAGCTTTCCGGCAAGAAAGGTGAAAACGTCCCTGCAATCGCCGATGGCGATGCTTGTCGGTGCAGACCGCACCAAAACGGTGTCCGCGCCGAATTCTTCGAAATCAAAGCCGATGGCGGCAAAATAGCGCCGGCTGTTCTGCACGGCGTCGTATTCCTTCGGCGTGAGGGTGACCGAGAGCGGCTCAAGGAGAAACTGGGCGTCGCCGGTGTCGGCGGTGTGCTTGATGCGCTCATAGATGATGCGCTCGTGTGCGGCGTGCTTGTCGATGATATAGAAGCTGCCGGCATATTCCGCAAGCAGATAGGTGTCGAAAATTTCGCCGACATAGACGGCTTCAGCCAATTCGTGCTTTTGCACTAAGGTGCTTTGCGCAAAGACCGGCTGCTTTTCCGGAACGGTGCGCACCGGTTCGGTGAAGAGCGGCTTAACCTCGGTGTAAACAAGCCCGTCGGCAAGACCGTCGGAAGCGGTCGCTGCCGGAGCTTCGGGCGCATCAAAGGGATTTCCGTTTTCCGGCGGTGTCTCCGGCATGGGCGGCACAGGCGGCCTTTCGGGAATCGGCGGCACGGGTGGAACCGGCGGCACGGGTGGAACCGGCGGCACGGGCGGTGTGTGCGGCGGCTCGTTTCGGAGAAGAGAGCCGCGGTTATCCGGCAAGTCGGTGATGAAATTCATGACAGGACGCGCCGAAGCCGGTGCGGCTTCGGCGGACGCCGTGCTTTGCGGCGTGGCGGCAGGGCTTGGTGAGCCGGACGTGCTTCGCGGCTGAGGCACAGCAAGCGGCTCGCCGTCGTTTTCTGCGTCGAATACGCCCGAAATGCCGCGCGAAAGGGCGTTTTTTACGGCAAAATACAGCGTATCGAACACTTTGCGTTCGTCGGAAAACTTGATTTCGAGCTTTGCCGGATGGATGTTTACGTCCACGAGCCGCAGGTCCAGCTCAACAAACAGCACGCACGCCGGAAACTTCCCGATCGGACAGAAGCCGCGAAAGCCTTCCTCGAGGGCGGCCATAAGCGTGCGGCTTTTGATATAGCGGCCGTTGACGAAAAAGTTCTGCATATTGCGGTTGGCACGGCAGATTTCGGGTTTTCCGATATAGCCGTGGACGCGCACGCCGGAGAGCTCATATTCCACCGGCAGCATGGCCGAGGCAAATTCGCGGCCGAGGGCGGCATAGACGGCACTCTGCATTTTGCCGTCGCCCGGCGTCTGCAGCTTGGTATTGCCGTCGGAAAGGAGCCGCACGGAGATGTTCGGTCTTGACAGCGCAAACTTTTCGCACACGGCAAGCACTGCGCTGCCCTCGGTGGTGTTCTTTTTCAAGAATTTCCGTCTGGCAGGTGTGTTTTCGAAGATGTTCTCGGTGATGATGGTCGTTCCGTCCGGACAGCCGGCGTCCTCGGTGGAGATCACCTCGCCGAACCGGCACACGAACAGCGTGCCGATCTCGTCCTCCGGCCGTTTGGTTAATATCCGTACGGCACTGACGGCGGCAATGGCGGCAAGAGCCTCGCCGCGAAAGCCGAGCGTACCGATGGTCTCCAAATCGCTGCCGGTTTTGATTTTGCTGGTTGCATGGCGCAAAATGGCTTTCGGCACGTCCTCGCGCGCCATGCCGCAGCCGTTATCGGTGATGCGCACAAACGAGGTGCCGCCGTCCTTGATTTCGACGGTGACGGCAGTTGCACCGGCGTCGGCACAGTTTTCGAGCATTTCCTTGACGGCGGATGCCGGGCGTTCGACCACTTCACCGGCGGCGATGAGGTTGGCGGTATGCTTGTCGAGTATATTGATGACTCCCATAAGAACACCTCTTTTCCGGGCAGAACTGTGTTTTGGTTACGAGATTTGGAATTTCAAGCTGATATCAGCGGCTTTGACCGTATGTGTGAGTGCACCGACGGAAATGATGTCCACGCCGGTCTCGGCGACCTCGCGAAGGCTCTTTTCGCCCATGTTGCCGCTGGCTTCGACGAGTGCGCGTCCGGCGACAATACCGACGCATTCGCGCATGAGGTCGTTTGACATATTGTCAAGCATGATGATGTCCGCACCGGCATCGAGCGCTTCGGCAAGCTGTTCTTTGGTTTCGACCTCGACCTCGATTTTTAAGGTGTGCGGAATGACGGCACGGGCGTTTTTCACGGCATTTTTAATGCCGCCGGAAACGGCGATGTGGTTATCCTTGATGAGAACGCCGTCGGCAAGATTAAAGCGATGGTTGGTGCCGCCGCCGACGCGCACGGCGTATTTTTCGAGCACGCGAAGTCCCGGCGTGGTCTTGCGCGTATCGGTGATTTTGGCGTTTGTGCCGGCGACCTCGGCGACCGAGGCATGGGTGCGTGTGGCAATGCCGGTCAGACGCTGCATGAAGTTGAGCGCGGTGCGTTCGCCGGTGAGGACGTTCTGGGCGTTGCCCGAAACGGTGGCGATGACATCGCCCTTTTTCACGGCGTCGCCGTCCTTGAAATTTGCTTTCAGCTCGATGGACGGGTCAACGCGTGCAAAAATGTGTGCGGCAAGGTCGATGCCGCAGAGAATCATATCTTCCTTTGCGACAAAGCGGCCGAGAGCGGTTTTGTCTGCCGGAATGGTGGAAAGCGTGGTGATATCGCCCGTACCGATATCTTCGTTTAGGGCAAGCGTGATGATCTGCTCGACCTGCGGGTTATTGAATAAATACATGAGGAATTCCTCCGAAAAGATGTGTTAATCGACGATGTAGTGCGAACCGATGCTTTCCTTACGCTTCACGGCACTGTCGGCAATGACGGTGGAAGCAACGGCGGCGTTGAAGACGGTATACTGCTTGATGTTCGCTAAGTGCATCCGACGGTATTTGTCATACACGCGGTCAAGCTCGTTTTTTGCGTATTCAAGCTCTTTGGTGTGGCGCAGCGCACCGACGTTTTTGGTCATAAGCTCTTTCATGAACGCGATATCCGCGTCGATTTCGCTCTCGGATACGCACGGTGTGTCAAAGCGTTCGGTTTCCTCCGGGAGTGTGAGCGTGTGCCCGGCAAGCGGCCGGAAATCGGCATTGATGGCGCGTGCGGCGCGTCGGCCGAACACCAGGCATTCAAGCGTGGAGTTGCTTGCCAAGCGGTTGGCACCCTGCACACCGGTGCAGGCGACCTCGCCGCAGGCATAAAGCCCCGATATGGCGGTGCGTGCGTGCAGGTCGGTCTTGATGCCGCCCATGAGGTAATGCTCGGTCGGGTGGACGGGAATGTGGTCTTGCGGCACATGGATGCCAAGCGAACGGCACTTTTCGAAGATGGTCGGAAAACGCTTGGAGAAAAAGGCTTCATCCATATCCGACACGTCGAGATAGACCACCGAATCGCCGGTGATGGCCATGTTCTTTAGAATTTCGCGCGTGACAATATCGCGCGGCGCAAGGTCGCGCAGCGAATGCTTATTGTACATAAACGCTTCGCCGGCACTGTTGCGCAACACCGCTCCTTCGCCGCGGACGGCTTCGGAAATGAGGAACATCCGCCCGTCCTCCACGCCCACGGCAAGCGCGGTGGGATGAAATTGGACGAATTCCATATCTTTACACGGCGTTCCGGCACGCAGAGCCGCAGCAATGCCGTCGCCGGTTGCGCCTTTGGGATTGGTGGAGTATTTATAGAGCTGACCGATGGCACCCGTGGCAAGCACGACGTTGCGCGAGAAGAGGACGCGGTCGTTTTTGCCGTCATTTACCACGACGCCGCTTGTGCCGTCTTTATCGGTCAGTACATCGACCAAAAACGTGTGCCAGAACACGGTGATGTTCGGGCGTGCCGCCGCCACCTCACCGAGCGTTTTGGTCATGAGCTTGCCGGTGGCGTCGCCGCCGCAATGCAGAATTCTCCGGCAGCAGTGGCCGCCTTCGCGCGTGACGATGATATTGCCGTTCTCGTCGCGGTCAAACGGCACGCCGAGGTTCATCATATCGGCAATGACCTCGGGTCCTTCGGTGACTAACACGCGCACGGCTTTTTCGTTGCAATGTCCGGCTCCGGCAATGAGCGTGTCGCGGATATGATCCTCAAAGCAGTCAGTGGGCTGTGTGACGGCTGCGATGCCGCCTTGGGCAAGCCATGAGCTGCCGCCGTCGATTTCGCCTTTGACGACGAGCGCGACGCGGTATTTTGGGTCAAGGCAGAGGGCGCAGTAAAGCCCGGCAAGGCCGCCGCCGACGATGATGACATCGTAGGCTTCCTTGTCGTTTTTCACGTTTTCGTGGCTGAAAAGGTATCGTCTCATTTTTGAATCTCCATAGCGATGTGCATCATACGCGTAAGGCATCCGGCGGCAAGCGACGCGGTGTGCGCGTCAAGCGTGACTTCGCGGGATGCGTCGGGCGATTGCAGAATACCAAGCACGTCGTCGAGCGTTGTTTTTTTCATATCCTTGCAGATGAGGGAATCGGCAAGCAGATAGAAGCTTTTGTCCGGGCATTCCTCGGCAAGACGTTCGCATACGGCTTTTTCCGTACCGATGATAAAGTTTTTCCCATCCGATTCCTTGGCATAGCGGAGGATGCCGGAGGTGCTGCCGATGTAATCGGCAAGCGCCGCAACGGCCGGTTCGCATTCCGGGTGCACCAAAAGTGCGGCGTCCGGATGGGCGTTTCGTGCCGTTTGGACCATAGCCGTCGTGATATGCTCATGCACCGGGCAATAGCCGTTATGCAAAATGAATTTCTTTTCGGGAACGCGGGCGGCAATGTACGCGCCGAGGTTTTTATCCGGAACGAAAATGATTTCCTTTTCTTTCAAAGAGCGCACGATGCCGAGTGCATTGGACGAGGTGACGCAGACATCGCATTCGGCTTTGGTTTCGGCGCCGGAATTGATGTAGCAGACCACGGCGGCGTTCGGATGAGCTTCTTTGAGTGCGCGGATATCGGCACCGCTCACCATATCCGCCATGGCGCAGCCGGCGTCCGGGCAGGGCAGAAAGACGTGTTTTTCGGGACAGAGGAGCTTTGCACTTTCGCCCATAAAGCGCACGCCGCAAAAGAGAATGTTTTCGGCCTCCGAGGCTTTGGCGCGTTTTGCAAGCTCAAAGCTGTCGCCGCAAAAGTCAGCAGCCTTTTGTACGGCTAAATCTTCATACAGATGAGCAAGAATCAAAAAATTCTTTTCTTTCTTGAAACGCCGGATCATTTCATAAACCTGCGATATGTTTTCGGTTGTCATGGGAAAATCTCCTGTTTATCCATAAACTTATTCCATTATACCATTTTTCTATGAAGAAAACAAGTCTTTTTTCGACAGAATTTTTGGCGGCTGATTTGAGGGGCGGAAAACCTCGGAACTTTCGGCAGGGAGTTCCGGACGGCTGACAAAAAAAGCGGCACACTTTGCCGCATACCGATATTTAATAGGAAAAAATACAGAAAAAGCATTGACAGCTCAGAAGTATATTGCTATGTTAATGGTAAAATACAATATAGTGATAAAAAAAGGAGTTGTCCGACAATGAAAAAAATCACAGGCAAAAAAAAAAAGAAATTTGAGGAACACCTGATCCATGAGGAAAAAAGCAAAGCAACCGTGGACAAATATGTGCATGATGTAACAGCCTTTGCCGCATGGCTGGG
>CAKSCV010000042.1 GCA_934444645.1 uncultured Eubacteriales bacterium
TGCCACCGGCAACTTTTTGCACGTCCGAGCATGCTTTTTGGTTACTTTTTGCACGATGCAAAAAGTGACAACCCGTTCCCCTTTCGCAGGAAGCTCCGAGGTTCCGCAAACCTCGAATCAGCACACCGCAACGGCAGCTTCCCACCGCAACAATTAAAACCTTTTTAAGGAAGCTCCGAGGTTCTGCAAACCTCAAATCAGCGCACCGCAATGGCAGCTTCCCACCGCAACAATTAAAACCTTTTTAAGGGAGTTTCGAGGTTTTTCCAAACCTCGAAACAGCGCACTAAAACAACAACTTCGCACAAGCCCAATTAAATCCTTTCGCCGCCCTTGGCGGCTTTTCTTTCCGCCTTGCGGCGGTGTTCCCTTACGGGAACATTCGAGGTTTTGCAAACCTCGATTCGGCGCACCGCAGCCGCGGTGCGCCTTTTCCATGGCGGCAACTTTGTATTGACACAGCGCCCGGAATATAGTATAATAAAACCATCCAATTATCGGTAAAGGAGCTTGTAAAATGGCTGAAAAACGCTATATGTTGACAAATGAAACCCTGACAGTGACGGTATCCAATATCGGCGCACAGATAAAAAGCATAAAAAATCAAGATGACCGCGAATATATGTGGAGCGGCGATCCGGCCGTGTGGAACCGCACCGCGCCCATCATGTTCCCGATCTGCGGCGGTCTGCGCGATGACAAATTCACCTATGAGGGCAAAGCCTATACGCTCGCCAAACACGGCTTTGTGCTGTTTCGCGAATTCGACTGCGAGGAGCACTCCCAAGATGCTCTCACGCTTGTAACGCACGACTCACCCGATACGCGTGAAGTATATCCCTTCAATTTCGAATTTCGCGTGCGCTTCACGTTAGACGCCAATACCCTGCACGTCAGCTTTATCACGACAAACACCGGTGCAAAGCCCCTGTATTACGCACCCGGTGCCCATGAGGCTTATGCCTGCCCGGAGGGAATTGAAGCATACGACGTAGTGTTCGACAAAGCCGAACCGCTCATACGCACGGTGTTGGACGGCAACTACTTAGAGCACAAGACCGAGCCGGTCGAGGCCGACGGCAACACGCTTCACATGAAATACAGCCACATGGACAATGACTGTGTTGTCCTTGAAAACTTGCAATCGCGCGGCGCAACGCTCACCAAGCGCGACGGAAGCCGCAAGATCCATGTTGCTTTCGACGATTTCAAGTACTTCGTGCTGTGGACAAAGCAAGGCGCACCGTATCTTTGCTTAGAACCGTGGAACGGTCTTCCCGACCGTGTGGATGCCGACGGCGTTTTGGCTCACAAAGAGGGCATTCTCACCCTGCAGCCGGGCGAAACGCAAACCTTTACCCATCATATTTCCATTTTGGCATAAAGCTTTTTTTGAGGGAGGATGCGAATATGCGCAGGAATTTCGGAGCAAAAACCATTTTATATCCCATGCCGGTGCTGATCTTAGGCACCTATGACGAAGCCGGCAAACCGGACGCCATGAATGCCGCATGGGGCGGTATCAGCGAAGAAGCACAGATTTCCGTCTGCATCAGTGCGTCGCACAAAACCACAAAAAACATTCTGAAAAACAAGGCCTTCACCGTCAGCATCGCCGATATCAAAAACGTCACTGCAAGCGATTATGTCGGCATCGTTTCGGGCAACGACACGCCGGATAAAATTCAAAAAGCCGGCTGGCACGCCGAAAAGAGCGAGGTCGTCAACGCACCTCTGTTCAAGGAGCTGCCGCTGGCGCTCGAATGCCGCTTGATAAGCTATGATGAGGAATCCTGCCGCTTGGTCGGCGAAATTGTCAACGTATGCGCCGAAGAAAGCATTTTGGGCGAAGACGGCAAAATCGATCTTGCCAAATTCCGTCCGATCACCTTTGACCCGGTGCATAACACCTATCGCGAAATCGGCGGTATCGTCGGCAAAGCGTTCAGCGACGGCTTGAAATTGAAATAACAAGCAATGAAGTTCTACCGTCGGTAGAGTATAAAACGGGTTGTTTTTCTTGCAAACGACCCGTTTTTTTGGTACAATAGCCGCAGAAGGATACAGCAAAGGAGTAACAGCGATGAACGATTTTGACTTCGGAAATTATTTGTGCGATCTTCGCAGAGAACAGGGGCTGTCGCAAAAAGAGCTTGCCGCAAGGCTCGGCGTCAGCGACAAAGCCGTGTCCAAATGGGAGAACGGACGGTCGAAGCCTTCGAACAAAACGCTTCTTGACCTTGCAAAGCTCTTCGGAATCAGCACCGATGCGCTTCTCACCGGCGGCAAGCGAAAGGAAAACGCACCGGCCGGCGATGCGCTTTCTCCAGCGGCGCTTATGTATTCTTCCCAAACTGCCAAAAAAGAGAGGAGTACCAACATGAATTTTATTCCCAAAGAAAGCAAGCCGTGTTATGATTATATGTGTACCTGGGCATTGCAGAGCGCGACCGCTTCCAAAACAGGCCTGCACTCAGGAGACAACTGCACCGACCAGCGCGATGCGCTCACCGATGAGCTGTTATTCGGTTCGGAGCGGTACTATCATCCATATGACCGTTCTTATCGTGCCGGTCTTTATCTGCTTCTTGACGACGGCTGGGACGTGCCGTTCGGCAGCAAAAACAGCTGGGAAGTCGAACGCTTTTTCGGCACGTGTGACCCGAACCCGGAAAAATTCCCGAACTACGGCAAAACGCCGGAAGAACGCTTAAGAACCCTGAATCAAAAGGCGAAAGCCATGGGCTATGCCGGCATCGGTCTATGGATCGCCACCGAGACCGGCGGCAGCGGCAAGGGCGATCTCGGTGGCGGCGAAGAAGCGAGAAGCTATTGGGCAAAGCGCGCACGCTGGTGCGAGCAAGCCGGTATCCGTTATTGGAAAATCGACTGGGGCAGACACTGTGACCCGGCATATCGCCGGATGTTAACCGAGGTTTTGCGCGAGAATGCGCCGAGCATCATCGTGGAGCACGCGGTGTGCCAGCCGCCGTATTCCAATATGGGCGACATTGCGCACCGGGTGAAGGAAACGGCAGAGGATTTGCCGATCTGCGATGTATTCCGTCTGTACGACGTTGCGTCGCCGTTCAAGAATTCTTCCATGCTCATGCGTGCGGATGAGGCGCTTTCAGCCTCTGTCGGCAGGAAGCCGGAATACGGCACGAAGGGCATTCTCAACGCGGAGACCTGCTCGTCGATCTGTGCGGCACTCGGCTGTGCGCTCGGCATTATGGGCGGAAACAGCAAAATCACGTCGGACGCGGCGTGCTTGCGCTGGCATCGGCTTGCGCCGCCGTTTTCGGTGTATGATACGGATTACAAGACGAGTGAGCTGCGCTTGACCGACACGTATTTCTTTGACCGTCGGCCGAGCTGGTGGATCGATGTGGTTGCCAAGCTTTTTGAGGAGTCCGCACCGGCGGTTATGGCGCGCGGCTGTGAGCTGCCGGAGGTTATAGCGGTCGGTGAAGTGATTCCCTTTGTGGTGGCATCGAAGAATCCGCACACGGGAGCTTATTCGATTGCGACCATCAAGCGTACGATCAACCCGAATGTCAACGTCATCGGTGCGGCGGATATCACGTTCAAGGTGGGTTCATTCGATGCGCCGATTGGTATTTTCGGGTATTACAACAGTCTGGTGCTTGTATTTGACGAGCCGGTTGGCGATGCGCGTATTTTTGTACAGGATCTGATGGCGGACGAAGCGGTTGATGTGACCGAGAAGTGTCGGGTTGACGGTGTGAAGGTCATGCTAAGCGGCGACGATATGCGTTTATTCGGTTCGTCGGCGCGTTCCGATGAGGACACGGCGGAGCCGTCGTTCCTTGTAAAGATCGTAAAGTAGAATTTCGCGGCAAAAGGGGATTTCGCCGTTTGCGAACGGCGACAAGGGCTTCTCGCCCTTGACCTCGCCTACTTTTCTTAAAAGAAAAGTGGGGCAAAAGAACTTGAATTTTTGCGCTTTTATAGTTTACTTGAAAGAAAACAACAAATTTTGAAAACGGGCAGCCCTATAGCTGCCCATTTTTCAATTTCAAGAAAACACCGAAACAAATATAAGCAATCCGATGCTATCATTTGGTCAAGATTCATTGTACAATGGTTACAGAAAGGAGGTTAGGTATGAAATACGAAAATGCAAAGGACATTCTGCCGGAAGAGTTGTTCGAAGAGGTGCGGAAATATGCTTCCGGAAAGCTGTTATATGTTCCGATTGTCGGTGAACGCTGCCAATGGGGTGCAAAAAACGGCAATCGTTTGAAAAACGAGAAGCGAAACCAGGAAATACGGCAGCTCTACAAAAATGGGTTTTCCCTTGAACAGCTTTCCGCGCGGTTTTTTCTGACACCCGAAAGCATCAAAAACATTCTTTATTCGAAGAAAGGAACAAAAATGAATCTTGACGAAATTCTGAAATTATACGACGACGCGCCGCCGCTTGCCGTGGAAAACACATATCAGATGGATGAAAACAAAACATGGGGCGAGTACTATTACGTATCGGATTATCTGGTAACGTTTCCAAGCCGAAAACTCACGCTCCATATTCACTGTTATCCCTATACAACGTCATCGCGGCTTGAAGAACAGAATCAAACCGCTGAAGCCTACGAAAAGGCCGGGTGCGAAGTCTGCCGCATTATTCCCAATCATGCCGGCGCGCTTTCATGCCGTGTTTCTTTTGAGGGACACGACTGCGTTGCGTTTGCCGAGGAATATCGGGAAAATGTGATTCCGGTTTCCGACGAATCGCCAAAATTGCCGGATGGCCGGTATGTTTATACCGATGAGCTTCTGTCGTTAGTCGGAAAGATCGGAAACAGGCACTTGCAGGGAAAAGAGCCGAATTACACGGTGTTGTTCGATAATTCATCCAGCTGTTTCAAACAATATGAGGACTGGATTGCCGAATATACGGAAGCGGATCTGCCGAATGAGATTCGGAAAAAACAGCCGGAGTTAATGGGATTATACGAAAAAATCAATGAGAATTTACGGAGTGTGCGAGAAACGCTGCGCCCGATTTACGGAAAGCTTCCGAAGTCGGTCTTTCACGGAGAAGAGCGCGGCGGCTCGCTGCTTGTGAATAAAAACGGGCATCTTGCCGGACTCTGCGATTTTACGGACGGCGGTTCGGATGTATGTATCAACCATTTTCTGTGTCTTGCCATGCAGATGGATGAAACACTGCCGGAGGATTATGCGTGGCTTGCGGTGCATGATCCGGAAATTGACCGTCGGCGTGTGCAAAGTGTGATTCATGCGTTGCAGGTCATCGGGCAAGAGTATGTGTGGACGGAAGAGGAGCTTGCGGCGCTGCCGCTCGTTTACAAGCTGATGTTATTCGGCAGGCCTTATTACTATGGTGTGTTATTTGGTTTGATGAATGATGGCGGCAAGTTCAAAGAGATGTTAGAGGTTATATTGGATAAGCTCGCTTCGCCGGATGAGATTGATTTTCGAGAGGTCCTTTTGAGCGGAAAGTGAGAGGTTTCGCGGCAAAAGAGATTTCGCGCTCTGCGGAGCGCGACAAAGGGGATTTCGCCGTTTGCGAACGGCGACAAGGGCTACTCGCCCTTGACCTCGCCTACTTTTCTTAAAAGAAAAGTAGGCAAAAGAACTTGAATATTTGAGTTTGATTTTTGTGAGATACAGCAAACCACCCTGTGTTTAGATAAAGCACAGGGTGGTTTTTTTCAGCACACAAAAAGGACTGAAAACCAACCGGTTTTCAGTCCTTCATTCGCTCAAAAGCGTGTTTTATTTCTGGGTGAGCTTAGCGACTTCGGCTGCGAGGTCATCCTGTCTCTTTTCGATGCCTTCGCCCTTTTCGTAACGGACAAAGCCCTTAAGCGTGATTTCGCCGCCGAGCTTCTTGGCTTCGGCTGCGATATATTCGCCGACCGATTCCTTGCCCTCAGCCTTGACATATTCCTGCTCAAGCAAGCACTTTTCGGAATAGAACTTGCCGATCTTGCCGACGACCATCTTTTCGAGGACGGCTTCCGGCTTCTTAGCGTTCTTTTCGTCGTTCTTGATCTGGGTGAGGATGATTTCCTTTTCTGCGTTGAGGTCAGCTTCCGGAACGCTTTCCTTATTCGGGTAAAGCGGATTCATAGCGGCAACCTGCAAAGCAGCGTTGCGGAGTACGCCGGAGGCAGCTTCCTTATCGGTCGTAGCGTCGCCGTAGACGATAACGCCGATGGTGCCGCCGCCGTGAACGTAGCTGGCACAAACCGGTTCGTTTACGATAACGAAACGACGGATGGAGAGCTTTTCGCCGATCTGGAAGGTCTTATCCTTGAGAACGGCGTCAACGGTATCGTCGGTACCTGCGAACTTGCAGGCGAGAAGTGCGTCTACGTCCGCCGGCTTTTCGGCGAGGATGGTTTCAAGCACGCCCTTAACGAACGCCTTGAAGGAATCGTTCTTAGCGACGAAGTCGGTTTCGGAGTTGACTTCGACCATAGCGTAAGCGCCGTCCTTAGCGAGGATATCGACGACACCCTCAGCGGCGATTCTGCTTGCCTTCTTTTCGGCAACGGCAAGACCCTTTTCGCGCAAGATCTTGACGGCTTCTTCTTTATCGCCGTTTGCTTCGGCGAGAGCTTTTTTGCATTCCATCATACCGATACCGGTCTGCGCACGCAGATCCGATACGTCTTTTGCTGTAAAATTCATTGTATTGTCCTCCTGTTTCAGTTTCCTGTGATATGGGACTTATTCGGCGTCCTTAGCTTCTTCTTTGTCGGAAGCGGAATCGGTGAACTGTTCACCCTGCTTGCCTTCGAGAACGGCGTCAGCCATAACCGAAAGGATGAGCTTAATACCGCGGATAGCGTCGTCGTTACCCGGGATAACGTAATCGATCTCGTCCGGATCGCAGTTGGTATCAACGATAGCAACAACCGGAATACCGAGCTTTCTTGCTTCGGCAACAGCGTTCTTTTCTTTTCTCGGGTCAACGACGAACATAGCCGACGGAAGCGTTTCCATGTTCTTGATACCGCCGAGGTTTCTTTCGAGGTCGTTGATTTCCTTTACAAGGGAGATGACTTCCTTCTTCGGGAGAAGCTCGAACGTACCGTCGTCTTCCATTCTGTGTAAAGCGTTCAAACGGGCAATGCTCTTCTTGATGGTCTTGAAGTTGGTGAGCATACCGCCGAGCCAACGCATATTGACATAGTAGCAGCCGCATCTGTCAGCTTCTTCTTTAATGGCATCGGATGCCTGCTTCTTGGTACCGACGAAAAGGATGTTGCCGCCTTCCATGGAGACCTGACGGAGGAACATATACGCTTCCTCTAACTTCTTAACGGTCTTCTGAAGGTCGATGATGTAAACACCGTTTCTTTCGGTGAAGATGTATTCCGCCATCTTGGGGTTCCATCTTCTGGTGTGATGTCCGAAATGGACGCCTGCTTCAAGCAGCTGTTTCATGGAAATGACTGACATAAAAATGTCCTCCTTTGGGTTTTTTCCACCACAGCCGGTTTACCATAGAACACGGCTTATCCGAAAAAACGGACACCCTTGCCGAAAACCGCTGTGTGTGTGATAAAAATAATTTCTGTGAGCATACACTCACGGAGTTTATTATAACAAAAAAGGGGTTCAAAGGGAACGGGTAACGCTGCAAGTTTACATTTTTTTTACATTTTTTCGGCATCTCCGGGAGTTTTGCGCCATACATGACCGCTCACATAACGCACGATCACCGAAACGAGCACGACGCCGACCGCAATGCCGCCTGCCGTAAGCAGGGTATTCACCCCGGCCTCGCTTGATTTCTGTTCTTCTTTACCGATCAAATAAAGCAATGTATAGTACAGCGAACCGCCCGGTACAAGCGGAATAATGCTTGGTGCAAGAAACGACGTTGACGGCATTTTGCACATACGCGCCATAATCTCCGAGTAGAAATCGGCAAAGGCGGCAGCAATGAGGTTCCACAAAAACAGGTTTTCGCCGAAAGACGCGCCGATAAGATAGACGCCCCACGTGAGCATACCGCCCAAAGTTGCATAAAAAATGCTTTTTCCGCGCAGTCCAAAAATCAGCGCAAAGCCGAAAGAGCCGCAAAGCGCACTTAAAAGCTGAATCGCAATTGCCATCAAATTCCACCTCCGAACGCAAGAAGTGCCACGGCGATGCCGCCGGCGATGCTTGCCGCATGCAAGACCGATTCGAGCAACCGCAGCGAACCGGAAATGGTATCGCCGAGCAGAATATCCCGTGCGGCATTGGTAAAAGCAACACCGGGAATGATGACCATGATCGCACCGATAAGCACCTTGTCGCGGTCAACCGCCGGAAAAGCGTGGCAAATAAGCAATGTGACAAGCCCGGCGCACAGCATACAAAGGAAGTTATACAAAGGGATATTGGTAATCTTTTTGCGTAACAGTTTTTCAAACGCCAGCATGAAAAGGCCGACCAAAGCTGCAGCCGCAAAATCGGCAGCTTTGCCGCCGAAAAACACGGCGAAGCCGCCGGTCGCGCAGACCGTTCCGACAATGCCGCGTACAAGCGAATAATGCGGCGCTTCGGTATCTTTTTCGATTTGTTCCAATCGCACGCGTATTTCTTCGGGTTCAGGACGGGTATCGCAGACAAAGCGCGAAAGGGCATTGAGCCGGGACAATTGGGCGAAATCGGTTTCGGAGGACTTGATGCGCCGCGTTTGGGTAAAGACATTTTCGGCGGAAAAGGTGACAGTCAGAATGATGCATGAGGTGATGGTGAGCACATCGACATCGGTCGCGCCATAGCAGGTGAAAATGCGCTGCAGGGAATCTTCGACGCGGCTTACCTCGGCACCGCATTTGAGCATGGCTTCGCCAAGGTCGAGCGCGTAGGTCATAAGCGATTTGTAAAAGCGGTTGTCGGGCATATGGAGCTATCTTCCATCCTTCCACAATGATTTATGGTATTTTTTGTAGTATATCACATTTTGGAAGAAAATGCCAGAGTTTTTTTCTGCTTTTGGCAAAAAGCAGAAAAAAACTGCTCTGACGTGCAAAAAGTTGCCGGTGGCAAGTTTTTGTGCGTCGGAGACCGCCGAAAGGATGCCGCTGGGGGCGGCGGAAGGATTTAATTGGATTGCATGAGTTTGTTGTTTGTGTGTGCTGTTTCGAGGTTTGCAAAACCTCGGAGCTTCCTAAAAAAGGTTTTAATTGTTGCAGTGGGAAGTTGCAGCTGCGGTATGCTGGTTCAAGGTTTGCAGAACCTCGAAACCCCCTTAAAAAGGTTTTAATTGTTGCGGTGCGAAGCTGTGGCTGCGGTGGGCTGAATCGAGGTTTGCAGAACCTCGAAAGTTCCCGGAAGGGAGCGGGTTTATTCTTTTTGCGTTGTGCAAAAAGAACCAAAAAGCACACCAGAGGTTTGCGAACCTCTGGACTCCGGGGACGATTCAAATCGCCGGTCGATACCTGATTGTTGTTAAAAGAACCGGCATTCATCAGGTAACCGGCAACGCAGAAATCTGCAATTTTTCCGGGTATCGCCGGCAATGATTTGAATCGGTGCGAGGTTCCGGCTTTACAGCGAAAGAAGTTAGAGCGGAGATAAAAAGAACAGCTGCAGTCTTTGCGGATAGTAGGTTAAGGGTGGTGTGAACGGGAGGTGGAGGGTGGAAAAGGGGTGTTTTGGATGGTAATAAGGGAAGGTTTGTGCAAAAGAAATGCTTTTGGTTTGTGAAAATGGGATTTTTTTGCGGACAGCGAAGAAAGGCACGTGCAAAAGAAATTTTTGTGCGAATAAAAGGCTTTTTGTACCTAAAAAAAGGCGGTTTTTGAGGACAGTAAAAAGTGGTTCGAACAAGCGATGTTTTGGTTGAGAAAACGAGCGGTTTTTGAGGGCAAAGCATAAAACTTTCTGTAAATGGAAAACTTTTTGGTTTGCGAAAAAGGCAGTTTTTTCAGCTCATGCAAAGCCAACCGATAAAGAAAAGCATTTTTCAGCATACTAAAATTTCAATTTCACACCGCACCAAAACTAACGTGCAGCAACCCTTTTCGAATACTGCTTGCCGCTGTGAGCTTGCAGTACACCTTTTCTTTTCCGAAAAACATCAGTCTTGCGTCTGCACTACGGTAACCCTTTCGCACCGATTCAAAGCCTTTTCGCCGGCGTTTTGTG
>CAKSCV010000043.1 GCA_934444645.1 uncultured Eubacteriales bacterium
CTTCCGCCGCCCCCAGCGGCATCCTTTCGGCGGTCTCCGACGCACAAAAACTTGCCACCGGCAACTTTTTGCACGTCCGAGCAGCTTCGCCGCCAAAAAGGGACATCAAACCGTCGGTTTGATGTCCCTTTCTCTTATTGCGCCTCCTTGATCATCTGCACATACGGCAAAACCTCATAGCCTAACCGCTTGTATAACGCCATGGCACGTGTATTGTCCGGCTCTGTCTCCAATCGGTAGCGCACCGCCGGTACATTTTGTTCCAACCACGCAAAAAACGCGCTTCCCAAGCCTTTGCCCTGAAACGGCGGCGTTATGTACAATTCCTCTACCCAAACCACCGTTCCGCCGACCTCACGCATGAACATTTTGTTTAACACGGCGTATCCGGCTGTTCTTCCGTCATATTTGAGCAGATAGCCCAGCAGATATTCGCCGCTGCGCATCATTTCGTCAAAGGCATGGAGGTGACAGCTTTCATCGATTTCGTGCAAAACCGCTTCCGAACGGTAAAAATCGCGGCTGAGCGATAAAAACTCCTCTTTATCGTCTATGGTCAACGCTTGTACCTTCAATTGTTCCGACATAAAATTCTCCTTAATTACGGCATTATTACAGTCTTTTATTACAGTTTACGCTCGCTTTCCGACGGCAAGCTTGAAAATCAGTTCTTCCAACAGGTCATAGCCGTCCGAGCGGCCGGTCTTGATAGGCGCATCATACGCAAGGAGCGTTTCGGCGGCATAGGCAGCATACGAGCGGTCCGCGTTTCTTTTACGCTTGGCTAAGATATTCAGCTGCTTTTTCACGGCATATTCGTGTATTTTTGAAATTTTCACGATTTCGGCAAACGGAAGTCCTGCCGCGGAAAGCCGCTCCACCGTGCACAAATCGTACACCGCTTTGGCAAGCACACCGTAAATGAGTAAATCCTTTTCGCCGTCCGCACGGATTTTGTGATACGCCGCAAGCGACGCGGCATAATCGCCTTCAAGGGCTTTGGCGGAAATATCGAAGATCTGCGCCGAAAGACTTTTTTTGCAGATAAAATCGACATCCGCCACAGTCAGCGCGTCGCGCCCCTCATATTGCAGATAGCGAATACAGTTATCGATCTCATTCTTGAGCGTCGTCATATCGTTGCCGACATAGTTGTTGAAATAGGAGATCACGTGCCTGTCGGCGGTGATGCCGGCACGCGAAAAATGGCGCAAGATCCACGATAACAGCATATTGCTGCCGTTTGCCTCATGCCGGAACAGCACGCATAGCGACCGCTCGGCAATCTTTTTGTAGAACCCGGTTTTCAAGAGGTCTTCACTGCCGGAATAGAGAACAAACACAATGATGACGCCTTCGTCGGGATCTTCGATGAGCGACAGCAGATATTTTTCGTCCGCGCCCGTCAAATCGCCGTTTTTGAGAAGCTCGTCGAACGGCACGCCGCAAAGCCGGATCAGCCGACAGGTCTCAGCGGCTCCGCCGGCATCCGCCGGCTCATCAAACAGACTCGCCTCGCCCGAAGCGGTGGTTCGGCAGGCATTGGTGAAATCGGATAGGGAAAAATCGTCGCTGTAAAAGGTGCGGACATTGAGCTTGCGGTCGCCGCAGAAGCGCATCATGTCGTTGACATAATACTGCTTTAAGTATTCTTCTTCGCCGAAAAACAGATAGGAGCCCGAAATATTCCCGTTTTTCAGGCGGCTTTTCAATTCCGCAACGTTTGCCGCGCGGCTGTTGTCAAGGTCTTTTTCGCTTGCTTTTGCCATAGGCATCCCTCCCTGCGGCGTTTTACCTTTTTATCATAGCATTTTTTCGCCGAAAAGTCAAGTCTTGCCGTTTTTCCGCAGCGAAACCGGGTATAACACAAAGCAGATAAGCGCCGCAAGGCAAAACGCGCCGAAGGCGACCCAATCGGTATTTGCCGCAGCCTTTTGCCGCAGGGCATAGAAAAAACCGCAAAAGGCACTGAGCAAAGCCGCAAAACAGCCGTTTGCAGCGCCGGCATTGTAACGCGCACCGAACGCATTTTTGAGAAGCGTCACGGCACACGCCGCATACACGCTTAATTTGACGGTACACGCAAAGGTGTTGATCATCACCGACAGCTCCGGCAGATCCAAAATCGGCACCAACCGCACGGCCGCAAGATCGGGATAAGCCGCAGCCCCGGCAAGCCTTTGCCCGAATAACAGCAGATTTTTGACAAGATTGGCACTGACCGCAAGCAAAAACAACGCCGTGCCGCGCAAAAATGCCCGCGGCGCAAGCTTGCGCGTTTCTTGGTTCTGTCCGTCGCATAAAACGACTGCCAAAAAGACCGTGTCCAGGCAGACATACGCCGTTTCCGAAAGTAACGGCACAAGTCCGGTGCGAAAAGAAAAGCCGCCAAGCGGCGAAGTTAACGCAAAGGCTTTTTTGGTGGTAAAAAACGCGAAAAAACCGAGACATGTCCACAATAAAAACGGGATCGCCGTCAAAAGCGCAAAGCCGCCCACACAAAGCCGCGTGCGTGCCGCCGCATACAGCGTGATGCCAAGGCACGCCAAAAACGCGCAGATCACCACAAACGGCTTTCCGTAATCAACGTCAAAATAGGCAAGCGACGCCAAAAAGCGTGCCAGGATGGCGGCGCAGAACACCGTGCAAAGCATTCCGCACACCACCGCAAAAAAGCCGCTCGGCGCACGTGTGCCGCGTCCGGCATGCCCGGCAAAACAGGCGGCGCAGACATAGGAAAACACAAGCAGCGCACCGCCGCTTGTCAAAAGCCCCAAAAGCGGCACGCCGCCTGCATAAAACGGCTTGCGTAATACCGTCCCGGCATACAGATAGGAAAAGGTGATAAGGGCATAGGAAACGGCTTGATTTTTGGCTTTTCGGGTCGGTTTGGTCGGTTTCATGAAAAATCCCTCTCTTTCGGCTTCTGCGGCTTCAGCGGCTTCAGCCGTTTTTGCGGCTTTCGGAAACGTTTTCGCATTCACGCACCAATATTTTGAGCGGCAGGGAGGGCGAATCGAGCAGATATAATGCCGTTTCGAACAAATCGTCCTCCGTTAAGGTATCGCCAAACACATAGGCTTCCAGCGTGCCGGTATAAATAACGGGATTAGCGGCAAAAAAGGCGTCAAAGGCATCCCGCGGCGTTTTTCCGCCGTATACAAGCGTGGTTTGGGCGTTTTCCGGCATATCCCGGTCGGAGCTTGCAAGACCGGCGGCGTTTTTCTCGGTCGATGCGCCGCTTGAAGACGTCTCCGATGTATCTGATTTTTCCGGCTTTTCCGCTTCATACGATGCGCCTTTCGAACCCGTAAAGGCGTCCTCCGAAAGGACGGTGACATACAGCCGAAAACCGATCTCGTCCTTATCGAGTTCGATTTTTTTGACATACAGTGTCGCTTTTTCGCTTTGCGCCGCGCAGCCGCCAAGCATTGGCAGAAGCAAGAGAAAAAGCAAGAGAACGGTCGGATATTTTGCGTTTGCAAAGCGTTTTTTCATGCGTCGCTGTCCTCCAATTCACGCACGGCGTTGCCAAGGGCCTTTTTCGGCCGCATGAGCAGTGTGTCGTTGAGTCCGGCAAGGCTTAGCGGACTTAGCGGCATGAGATACGGCACGCCGAACGAGGTTTTGCCGCATAGATGCACCACAAGCGCGGTAAACGCAAAGGCAATGCCCACCACGCCGAACAGCCGCGCGGCAACAAGATTTGCAAGCCGCACAAGCACCGTGGTATTCATATACGGCGGCAAAATGAAGGTGCAGATGGCGGTTAAGGCTGCCACCATGATGACCGGTGCACTCGAAATGCCGGCACTGATGGCGGCATCGCCCAAAATAAGACCGCCGACAATGCTGACCGCATCGCCCACCGCACCCGGCATACGCACGCCCACCTCGCGGATAAACTCAAAGATGATGAGAATCACCACAAGCTCGCCGAACAGGCTGAACGGGATATCGCGTCTGGCTCCCGTCATGGCGGCATACAGACCCGGCGGCACGGCGTTTTTGTGGTGTTCCATCACAGCGATATAGAACGCCGGCAGATACAGTGAAAGCAGCATGGCAGCAAAGCGGATAAGGCGCACAAAGGTCGCATAATACGGCGTTTTGAGATAATCCTCGGCCGATTGCAGGCTTTCGATAAACAGGTACGGCACGGTTAACACCACCGGGCTTCCGTCGCAGATAACGGCGACACGTCCTTCGGCAAGCTTGGCAGCGACCTTGTCGGGCTTTTCGCTGTTGCCGACCTCGGTGAACAGACGCGGTGTGCCGTCGGTCAAAAACTGTTCGATATAGCCGGAATCCATGACCGAATCGAGCTTGATTGCCGCAATACGCCGCAGAATATCGTCCACAAGGGCGGCATCGGCAACGTTTTCGAGGTAGACCACCTTGACCGTTGTTTCGGAATATTTCCCGACCTTGGTATTGAGCACCTTCATGTTCGGTGTGCGTAAGCGTTTGCGCAAAAGTGCCACATTATCCTCGGCCTTTTCGATAAAGCCTTCGCGCGGACCGCGCACCACCACCTCGTTTTGGGGTTCACCCACGCCGCGCGACGGATCGTTTCGGGCGCTTGCCGCATACGCGCTCACGCCGTCCGGAATATCCGTGAAAACCACCGCGCTTCCGGCAAGCACCTTTTCGACAAGGCTGTCGAACGAAGAAAGCTTTTCGGCTTCGGAGGAACAGAGAATGCCGGCAAAGGCATCCTCGTTTTCCGGCGGCGTGCTTTGCGCCACCAGCGGCTTGACCACGCTTTCGGTGATATAGGTACGGCCGGAAAAATTGCCGATATTGGCAAGATACACGTTTTTTCCGGCGCATAAGATCGGACGCAGGTTGAAATCGCCGCATTTATCAAAGGTTTCCCGCAGCTTTTGGCAGACGCCGTCCGCCGAATATCCGTTTAACATACTGTTTCCTCCCGTTTTTCATACATAGTTTTGCCGCGCATGGAAAAACTATGCGTACAAACCGCTTTTTGCGGAATTTTGAAATGCGCTCATATTCCGACTTTTTTCGCACGCACGTATCCGTATAATGAAGAAGGTAAGAGCGACGGCTGTCAAAAACAAAAACAGCCGGCCGAAAGCTCGCTTGCAAGGAGGAAAACGCGTATGAAGATGAAAGCGTACAGCACGCCGGAGGGACTGCTTGTCGGTCTTTGCGGCGAGATCGATCACCACAGCGCCGCCGAGATTCGGGAAAGCTTAGATCGGATGATTGCCGAAACACGGCCGAAATCGCTGGTGTTAGAACTCAGCGACATCGATTTTATGGACAGCTCGGGTCTTGGGCTTGTGCTTGGCAGATACCGCAGGCTTCAGGAGATCGGTGCAAAAATGTTTATTAAAAATCCGTCGGTACGGATCGAAAAAATACTTGCCATGGCCGGCGTGGACAAGCTTATCCGCATTGTGCGCACACCGCCGGAGGAAAAATCAGAAAAAGGAGAATGAATATCCATGAACATGACCGTTTTGCAAGACTTCAAAGAGCTGCCGGCAGCCGAAGCGGCGCCGGGCAAAAAGAAGGTACATACCAAACGCAAGAGAATCAACTATTTCACCTGCACGCTGCCGGCAAAATCCTTGAACGAAGGCTTGGCACGCGGCATTATTTCCAGCTTTTGCGCACAGCTTGATCCGACGGTGGAGGAATTATGCGACATGAAGACCGCCATTTCCGAAGCGGTGACCAACTGCATCGTCCATGCATATGTCGGCGAGACGGAGGAGCGAAAAAAGCGTATTCTTCTCAAAGCCGAATATTTCGACGACGGGTTGTTATGCGTGAGCGTGCGCGATTACGGCTGCGGCATTGACAATGTGGAGCGCGCCATGCAGCCGATGTATTCGGGGGCTGCCAGTGAGGAGCGAAGCGGCATGGGCTTTTCGATCATGCAATGCTTTACGGACAAGCTTTCGGTACGTTCCAAATCGGGCAGCGGCACGACGGTCGTGTTGAAAAAGGTCATCGGGAACGGCAATGACTGACCGTATTTCGGAAAATGCCGCGCTGCTTGCCAAAGCAAAAGAAGGCGAAAAAGGTGCCGAAGAGGCACTGGTTCGCAACAATCTGCCGCTTGTGCGGAGCATTGCGCTGCGCTTTCTCGGACGCGGACAGGATATCGAGGATCTGGTGCAGATCGGCTGCATGGGCTTGCTCAAAGCGGTGCGCGGCTATGATCCGGCGTACGGAACGGCGTTTTCGACGTATGCCGTGCCGCTCATCAGCGGCGAAATCAAGCGTTTTTTGCGGGATGACGGACTCATCAAGGTCAGCCGCGAGGCCAAGCGGCAGTACAGACAATTAGTGAGTCAGGCGCAAGCGTATCGGGCAAAACACGGAAAAGAGCCGAAATTGCAGGAATTATGCGCGCTTTGCGGCATTGCCTATGACGATGCGGTGTATGCCTTTTCGGCGTGCGGCGGCGTGCTGTCGCTTGAGGATAAGGTCGGCGATGAGGACGGCAAACGGGTGGAGGAGCTTTGTGCGGACACAACGCTTGCGGATTTTACGGAAAAAATCGCTCTCGGGCAGGCGGTATCGTCGCTGGAAGAGAGGGATCGCACGATCATCTTTATGCGGTATTATAAAGGACTTACGCAGAATGAGGTTGCCGCACGGCTCGGCATGACGCAGGTCAAGGTATCGCGCGCGGAAAAGCGGATCAAAGAGGAGCTTCGCAAGAAGCTGTCGGCCTGAGGAGGCGGCGAAGCCGCCGAAGAATGCCGCCGAGGGCGGCGAACTCCCGGCAGGGAGGGCTTTTTGGCATACTTTTTGTGCCCTACAAAAAGCAGGAAAAAGCCGCCAAGGCGGCGAAAGGATTTAATTGGATTGCACGAATTTATTGCCTTTGTGCGCTGATTTGAGGTTTGCAAAACCTCAAATCTCCCTTAAAAAGGTTTTAATTGTTGCGGTGCGAAGCGCGGCTGCAGTGGGCTGAATCGAGGTTTGCAGAACCTCGAAACTTCCCGGAAAGGGAACGGGTTTATTCTTTTTGCGTTGTGCAAAAAGAACCAAAAAGCACACCAGAGGTTTGCGAACCTCTGGACTCCGGGGACGATTCAAATCGCCGGTCGATACGTGATTTTTTCTGAAATGACCGGCATTCATCAAGTAACCGGTTTTGCGAAAAGCTGCAACTTCGCCGGGTATCGCCGGCAATGATTTGAATCGGTGCGACGCTCCGGCTTTACAGCACAAAATTAGAGCGAACATCAAAAGAACAGCTGTATTCTTTGCAAACAGTAGGTTAAGGGGCGTTGAAATGGGTGGCGGAGGGTGGAAAAGAGTTGCTTTGGGTGGGATAAGGAAAGGTTTGTGTAAATAAAAGGCTTTTTATACGTAAAAAAGGCGGTTTTTGAGGACAGTTCGTAAAGGTTTGTGCAAAAGAAACACTTTTGGTTTGTGAAAATGGAAATATTTGCGGACAGCGAAGAAAGGCACGTGCAAAAGAAATTTTTGTGCGTAAAAAAGCAGCTTTGAGTGAAGTTTGTAAAACTTTCTGCTAACGAAAAACTTTTTGGTTCGCGGAAAAGAACAGAATTTTCAACTCATGCAAAGCTATCCGATAAAGAAAAAACTTTTTTCAGCATACTAAAATTTCAATTTCGCACTGCACAAAAGCTAACGAGCAGCTGCAAATTTTATCCGCGACAGCCTACTGTGAGCTTGCAGTACACCTTCTCATTTTCGAAAAAACATCAGTCTTGCGTCAGCTGTACAGTTACCCTTTCGCACCGATTCAAATCATTGCCGGCGATATCCGGAAAACTGCTGTTTTCTGCTTTGCCGGTTACCTGATGAATGCCGGTCATTTTCGCAAAAACACCGTATCGACCGGCGATTTGAATCGTGGGTCGCAGGGCTTCGCCCCATATATCCCAACTTAAGTAAAAAAATAAAATCCATATGAGCAAAAAT
>CAKSCV010000044.1 GCA_934444645.1 uncultured Eubacteriales bacterium
GGCTTATACATGCTGCTTCTGGCCATGGCTTCATCAAAATCAATCTCATGTCCGTCAAATTCCGGTCCGTCCACGCACGCGAACACCGTCTTGCCGCCGACCGTCAGCCGACAGCCGCCGCACATGCCCGTTCCGTCGATCATGATCGGGTTCATGGACGCCACCGTTTTCACGCCGTATTCCTTGGTCAGCTTACAGACAAATTTCATCATGATAAGCGGCCCTATCGTGATGACTTCATCGTACTTTTCGCCCGCATCGAGCAGCTTTTTCAGTGCGTCTGTCACAAGACCCTTTTCGCCATACGTTCCGTCGTCACTCATCGGCACAAATTTCGAGCTTGCCGCCTTGAATTCGTCCTCCAAAATGACCAAATCTTTGTTGCGGAAGCCGACAATGGCGTGCACTTCGCAGCCTTCTTCATGCAGTTTTTTCGCGACCGGATACGCGATGGCGCATCCCACGCCGCCGCCGACAACCGCCACTTTTTTAAGACCCTCGGTATGCGTTGCCTTCCCGAGCGGCCCGACAAAATCGTGCAGATACTCGCCGGCCTCCATATGCGCCAGCTTCTCCGTGGTCGCACCGACGATCTGGAAAATGATGGTAACCGTGCCTTTTTCGCGGTCGTAATCCGCCACCGTTAGCGGAATCCGTTCGCCGTTTTCGTCGGTGCGCAGAATGATGAACTGTCCCGGCTCGGCCTTCTTTGCCACAAACGGCGCTTCGATCACCATCCGCTCTACTGTCGGATTTAAGATTTCTTTGGATAAAATTTTATACATTTCTACTTCTCCTCTGCCGCCTGTGCGGCACACCAAAAAACGGGTGCTGCCGTTAGACGACAGCAGCCCGTAAAGGTTGTTTTTATGCGCGATACGATTCGATTAGAAATCGACTTCGGTATCGTAGTAGCAGCATTTAAGCAGCTTTTCCATTTCTTCTTGAGTCGGAATACGCGGATTGGAGCCGGTGCAGGCATCGCCGATGGCGTTCTTTGCAATTTCCGGAAGTCTTTCGAGGAAGACGTTCTCCGGAACGAAGCCGTTTTCAGTCGGATAGCTGTCTGTGCCGTAGTTCTTGATACAATGCGGAATGTTGAGTGCGTCATTCATGCCGCGCAGATGCTCGATAAGGAGTTTTACCTTTTCGTCATCGTTTGCACCGCCGAGTCCCATGTAATCTGCGATAACGCCATAGCGTTTCTTAGCGGTCGGATCTTTTGCGTTAAATGCGATGACCTTCGGCAGATACATAGCGTTTGCTGCGCCATGGATGATGTGTGCGCCGTAATCGGCGAAAGCAGCACCGGTCTTATGTGCCATGGAGTGAACGATACCGAGAAGTGCGTTGGAGAACGCCATACCGGCAAGACACTGTGCGTCATGCATTGCGTCGCGTTTTTCCATATCGCCGTTGTAGGACGGAATCAAATCGTTCTGAATCATCTTGATGGCGAAGATGGCAAGCGGATCGGTGTAATTGCAGTTTGCGGTGGAAACATAGGCTTCAATGGCATGGGTCATCGCATCCATACCGGTGTGAGCAACCAATTTTTTCGGCATGGTTTCGGCAAGCTCCGGATCAACGATAGCCACATCCGGCGTGATTTCAAAGTCAGCAATCGGGTACTTGATGCCCTTTGCATAGTCGGTGATGATGGAGAAGGCAGTCACTTCGGTAGCCGTGCCGGAAGTGGACGAGATAGCGCAGAAATGAGCCTTTCTGCGGAGCTTCGGAATACCGAATACCTTGCACATTTCTTCAAAGGTGATTTCCGGATATTCGTACTTGATCCACATGGCTTTTGCGGCATCGATCGGAGAACCGCCGCCGATGGCTACGATCCAGTCCGGCTGGAATTTTTCCATAGCTGCTGCACCCTTCATAACGGTTTCAACGCTCGGGTCGGGTTCGATGCCTTCAAACAGCTCGACTTCCATACCGGCTTCTTTCAGATAATTAACGGCCTTGTCCAAGAAGCCGAATTTCTTCATCGAGCCGCCGCCGACGCAGACCATTGCTTTTTTACCTTCAAATGTCTTTAAGGCTTCCAATGCGCCTTTGCCATGATATAAATCTCTCGGTAATGTAAATCTTGCCATGATTTTTTCCTCCGTAATTTATAATTTTCAATGAATTTTGTTCAAAAGAACTCATCTGTTCTTTTTACGCTACTATCATAGCACATCTTATACGAAAAAGCAAATATAAAAAAAGCATATCGATATTCCAATACCGATATGCTTGAGCATTTTCACAATTCTTCTCTGTCCATGCGTTCGCGTAAATGCCGGGACAGTATCGCAAGCGACGCCGCCAAATTTTCATCCTGCACCAACACCTCATGCGGCACATTCAGCTTTACAAGCGCAAAATTCCAGATAGCTCTCACGCCGCAGGAGACCAAGCGGTCAGCCGCCTCTTGTGCAAACTCTGCCGGCACGGCGACAATACCGATATGTATGTGCATCCGCTCGCAAAGCGGCGTCAGCTCCTCCATCGGCAGCACTTTTTTTCCGTGATATACGCCGCCGACCACCGCTTCATCAATGTCAAACGCCGCGACGATATTTAAGCCGAACCGCCGGAATTCACTGTTCCCGAGCAAGGCTCTGCCGAGAGAGCCGACGCCGATAAGCACTGCGTCCATGGTATTGTTGTAGCCGAGGCAGGTTTCCACATCACGGATCAATTCCTCTACGGCATAGCCCGTTTTCGGCTTGCCGCTGACCGAGCTGACAAGTGCCAGATCCTTGCGCACCGACACATCGCCAAGCTTCAGCTCCGATGCCATGGCAGAGGCGCTCACCGTCTTTTCGCCGCGGCGATACGCATTTTTCAAATATTGCAGATAGTACGGCAGGCGCTGCAATGTCTGCACTGACAAGCACACCTTCATGTGCGGCTTATCCATGGGGCTTCCTCTTCTCTTGGAATAAGATTCTTGATATCGGTAATTCGTTATCGATATTGCGTTATCGACAGTATAGCGCATTTACTTCAAAAAGTCAAGCGGTTTTGCTCTTTTTCGGCTATTAAACCAAAAAAAGCCCGTGTAACCATAAAAAAACAGTGTCTTTGTGCAAACTTTTTTGCACGGATATTGACAAGGCGGCAAATGCCCGTTATAATAAATTAAGGAAATCAACAAAAGGCGGCAAGCGTATGAGCGAAACCACAAACCGGTATTCCGAACAAATCAACCAGTTAAAAAACGAGAAAAATCTGTCCGATGCGGATTTTCTTTCTCTTATCGAATGTCCGGACGAGCTGCCGGAATTGACAGCTGCCGCAGATGCGGTGCGGCGCAAGGTTTACGGCGACGCGGTGTTTTTGCGCGGACTCATCGAATTTACCAATGTGTGTAAAAACAATTGCTATTATTGCGGCATTCGCTGCGGCAACGACAAGGTTGAACGCTACAGACTTTCAAAAGAGGACATTCTCTCCTGTTGTGACACCGGCTACGCACTCGGCTATCGCACCTTTGTCTTGCAGGGCGGCGAGGATCCGTATTTCAAGGCTAAGCGGCTTTGTGACATCCTTGACAGCATTCGCTCCAAATATCCCGACTGCATGATAACCCTTTCGGTCGGCGAGCGGCCGAGGGAGGACTACAAAGCGTTTTTCGACGCCGGAGCCGGCCGGTATCTTCTGCGCCATGAAACGGCAACTGATGCGCATTATGCCAAGCTTCATCCGGAAAGCATGAGCCTTGCTGCCCGCAAGAGCTGTTTATTTGCCTTGAAAGAGATCGGCTATCAGGTCGGTGCAGGCTTTATGGTCGGTTCGCCGTATCAAACAACCGAAAATCTGGTTGCGGATATTCGTTTTTTGCAGGAGCTTGACCCGGACATGATCGGCATCGGGCCGTTTCTGCACCACGCCGACACGCCGTTTGCGGCTTTTCCGGACGGTTCGCTGTTTACCGCGCTGCGGCTTCTTTCCATCCTGCGGCTCTGCTTTCCGCATGTGCTGCTTCCGGCGACCACGGCACTCGGCACGGTCCATCCGGCCGGCCGTGAGCTTGGCTTGAAAGCCGGTGCGAATGTGGTCATGCCGAATCTTTCACCGGTCAAAACGCGAAAGCTCTATGCGCTGTACGACAACAAAATCTGCATGGGCGATGAGGCAGCAGAGTGCCGCGCATGCTTGGAAAAACGCGTGGCAAGTGCCGGATACCGCATCGTGACCGACGTCGGAAATGTTCGCAGAACAAACGAATAGTATATAAAAAGGAAAGCTTCGGACGAATCCCGAAGCTTTCCTTTTTTTCATTCTTCCTCAAAATCCGGCAGATCGATGGAGGGAATTTCCACCTCCGGATTCCACATCTCGCCGTTCGAAGTCATTTCCTTCAACCGCGGGACTTCATGAACAATCTGCCGCCCTTTGCCGGCTTCTATCTGACGGCTGCTTTTTCGGTATTCCGACGGCGTCTTTCCGAGATAATACTTGAACCAGCGGCAAAAGTATTCGGGGCTGCCGAAGCCAAGCATGGAAGCAACCTGTGCAATCGAAAGATCGGTATAGGCGATAAGCTGTCCGGAATAATGGCGGCGCTTGCTGCAAATGTATTTCGCATAATTCTTGCCGGAGTATTTTTCCACCAGCCGTTCAATCTGCCGTTTGGAATAGCCGAAATATTTTGAAATCTGTTCCAGAGAAACCGTCGAAAGATTCTCGGTGATATACGCAAAAATCCGTTTGGCAAGCATTTCCTCCGTCAGATTTTCGCGAAGCACGTTTTCTTCACGCACATACACATCATACGAGTATAAACACAACCGGATGAGCAGCTCCTGCCCCATGCACTCCAAAAGCGGCACGCGGAATTTATTGATTTTTTTGATGCGCCGCACAAGATCGCGCATATCGCCGATGAGCGGCTCCGCATCGGTATGCACCTTGTGAAAAATAAAGAAACCGGAGGACTTGACAAGCTCGGACAAATAGTTGTTTTCGTCGCATTTTCCAAGCTGTAAAACCGTATTTTTCACCAGCTTTTCGGTCAAAAGCACATTATAGGAGACTGCCTTTTTATAAGGAATCGACACGTGCCGCACGTTCGGTGCCATGATGAGAAGGTCGCCGCGCTGCAGCACAAACGGGCGGCCGTCGATATATTCAAGCAGCTCGCCGGAAAAGACGTAATTGATCTCGTAGTAGTCGTGATCATGGTACGGCGTGAAATTGTTCGTATAGATGTACATCACCTGCGCATTGCAATTCGGGATGCCGAAATCATCATGATGAATGGTAAAATAAACGCCGCGGTGCATGAGCCGCTCGGAATCCTCGGCAAGCAAGGACAACAGCTCCTCCTTTTCCATACCGGAGCTGAAAAACTTGCGGTAATATGCCGGAGCTGAGTAATTATTGACGGAATTTGCCAACGCCATCATCGCCTTCTCTGTGGATTTCTACCAAGATTTTACCATATGTGTCGCAAAAAGTCAAGTATAAGATTAAGACGTCGTGTAAAATCATTTACAATTCAAAAAAAGTGTTGTATGATTAATATAGCAAAGATATCCGCCGTTTTTGACCTCAAAAACAGACAAATTCAACAGAAAAGGAGAAAAAGAACATGAAAAAGCGCACCATTTTATCCCTTGCTGCCGCCCTTCTCGTTTCGCTGAATGCCGGTGCATTCGGACTTGAGACAGTGGAAAACGCAGCAGAACCGACCGGTGCCGTTACCGGCACGACGCTTGCGGACGACATCGATATTCCGCTTGCCGATGAAAAGTACGGCAACCTCATTTGGTACAACAACTATGAGACAAAAAATGAACACGAAGCTCTGTATGCGCAGGAAGGCATGAGCTTCATCGCCTCCGGCAACACGGCCAACACCAGCGTGGAAGCCGATCCGGACACCGAAAAAGGCGGCAAAGCCGTTAAGGTCAACGGCCAAGGCGCGCACGGCGGCTATGAGCTGACCTTCACCGGCGGCGGCCTTACCCAGCCCGGCACCTACACCTTCATCATGGATGTGTATATTCCGGACGGCGGCAAAACCGGCGGCATGTGGCTCCGCTACGAAACCACCAAGCAGGATGGCTCAAGTTCCGACCCGAACTACTGGGATCATCCGCTCAAATCCACCGGCAAATGGTACACCTGGACGCAGAGCATGACCATTTCCGCAAACGACGAATATAAAGCCATCAACGTCTACTCCGTCCGCAGCTCAAGCGTTCAGGATTATTATGTAGACAATGTTCGCGTTTACTGCAATCCCATGGCCGGCGAGGGTCAGATCTTCTTAAAGGAAGGTTCAACACAAACACTTGTCACCATCAATGACAACACCTACACCTTCCCGGAACCGATCAACAAGACGGACTTTATCGCTTGGTACAATGCGGAGACCGGCGCAAAATACGCAGCCGGCGCTACAGCCGATAAAGCCGCCATTTCCGGCAAGACCTTCACGGCTTTCCATCAAAACGCCGAAGCGCCTGCCATGGGCTTCTCGTTTGAAGGCGGCGAAAGCGGTGCCGGTATCGAAGGCTTTACAGAGTCCGTCATTACCGACGACAACCGCTCCGTGCTTCGCCTGCATATGCTCCCCGGCGGATCTTGGGACCAAAATAACACAAACTACAAAAACGACGCACGCGTTTGGCTGATTTCGGCTTACGACGACAGATTTACGGCATTCGATCCGCATGAATACAACATGGTTTCCTACTGCTACAAGATCGTCAAGGCTGTTGACACCACCAAGAAAGTTGCGCCGGAAGAACTTACCGAAAGCGACCTTGTTGCCAACGAAACGCCGTGGTTTGCCATCAACTATTCGCTGTCGAACGATTACGGCGGATTCCATCACGGTGCAACCGAGCACAAGATCGGCGGAAATCACAAGACCACTGTCGGCGATTACCAGATCTTTACGGCAGACATGGCTGTCGCTGCCAACAGCATCGCGGCATATCCGTGGGACAGCGTTGACACCATGTACGGTTTTGTTATCCAGCCGAACGCATCGAACTACGAAGGCATCACCTACATCGACTACATCCGC
>CAKSCV010000045.1 GCA_934444645.1 uncultured Eubacteriales bacterium
AGCTACTGAGACATTTTTAAGATTTATGCAATTTTCATTGCTCGAAGGAATCGAACCATCTGCCGCTTAGGAGGCGATTGCTCTATCCAGCTGAGCTACGGAAACAAAGGGAACAAACCTATTATATCAAATTCTGCCGTTTTGTCAAGCTTTTTTCACAGCCATTGCGGAAGAAGGCGTTGGCTCAGGGATTTTTTTGAAAAAATGCGGAACAATTCTTGAAACAGCTGCGTCTTACAGGCAGATGGCAGGACACGTTTGCAAATACCGTTTAAAATCTCATGCCGGAAAGGAATGACTTATTTATGAATGTAAACAAACAAAGACTTTTGGCGCTTGCCGCCGCCGGCACTATGGCACTCGGCGCGGTGACGCCGCAAGTGCTTGCCGCAGAAACCGCTATTGAAGTGGAAGACCCGAGCGTGCTCGGCTCGACGGATATCGCCGCTTCCTCCACAACCTCCACAACCTCCGAAAAAGCAAAGACTGAACCGACAGCAGAAGATATGGAAAAACTGATTAAAATCGTAAAGCCAAAACTGGATGTTCCCGCCTCGTATACCGATTTCAACTGGCACTATTCCGCACCGACCTATTACAATACCGCTTCGTGGCGTTTTATCTGGTCGGATAAAGACGGAAAAGGCCGGGTGAACGTCAACACAGACGAAAAAGGCAACATCAAATCCTATTTGCACAACCGCTATGACCGCACACGCGGCGTCAAGCTGCCGCAGCATACCAAAGAGGCTCTTTCTCAAAACGCCGTGACGGCTCTTGCCAAGCTTTGCCCGGAGGCAGCCGCTTCCATGAAGCTGGTCTCTTCTTCGGCAAGCAGCTTCTATTCCCAGAGCTTTATCTACTATTTTGTCCGCTATGAAAACGATATTGTTGTTCCGGATGATACTGCTACCGTTTGGGTCGACTATATTAACGGGGAGATCACGTCGCTTGACTGCAATTTCCACTATGCACTTGCGTTTGACGGACAAACCGGTCTTTCTGCCGACGATGCCAAGGAAAAGTTGGTCGATGCACAGAAAATGGTCCTGTCCTACCGCTTAAAGACCGAATATGACGAAAACGGCGAACTTACCGGACGCAAGGCCTATCTCGTCTATACGCCCGAGAAATCGTATCTTGCGGCAGACGCCAAGGACGGCACGGTGTATACCGAACGCAACACCTGGACGGTCGATCGGGACGGCGGCGCGGGCGGCGGCTCGTCAAGCAACTCCAAATTCGCCGAAGCGGCGGCGGATGCCGCATCGGAGCCGGAATATGAGCTTTCCGAAGAGGAGCTTGCACAGCTTGACGTATTGAACAAGCTCATCTCGCGTGAAAAAGCCATCAATACGGTTTTGAACAACAAGGCATTGTATATTGAACCGGACGCAACAGCCGTGGAAGCAAAACTTACCAAAAAGGACATCTGGCACACGCCGTACTACCGTCCGGCCGGAAAAGCCGATGCCGACGCGGAAGGCTATATCTGGAACATTGCGTTCTCGTCGCCGTATCGCGAAGCAAAGGAAGAGGAGGGTTATTACCGTGCGTATATGTATGCAACGGTGGATGCCGAAACCGGAAAATTGCTTTCGTTCAATACGAGCCTGCCGGATTATGACTATTATATCAATTCAAAACGCACCTTAGAGCTTCCGAAGCTGACATATACCGCTGAACAGGCGGATGAGATTTTCCGCGCATTTGCCGAAACCGAGATCCCGGATATCATCCAAAACACCCGTCTTTCGGATAATTACGGCTTTACGCCCATCAATTATGAAAAGGCGGCGGATGCGTCTTTGCCGAAGATTCCGGTGTACCGTGCAGCACAGTTAGCGTACACGCGCGTCAACGAAGGCGTTGACTTCATCTATAACCGCGTGAACGGTGCGGTGGACCGCGTAACCGGCAAAATCACGCACTTCTCCTATAATTGGTTTGACGATGTCGCGTTCGAATCGCCGTCCGATGCCATCACGCCCGAGCAGGCGTACCGCTCCATGTTGGAAGCCGGAGAATTCAAACTCAACTATGAGATCAACTCCGACTATACGTATAAGCAGTATCTTGCCGACAGCCAAGCCGGACTTGTGGATTTAAACGATCTGTACGACACCAAGACCTATACGCGCCTTGTGTGGTCGGATATTTCGAATGCACCGCAATGCGTTGCGGCACTCACCGGCGAACGCATCGATTATACCGGAGCGCCGTATACCGATGAAAAGCCGGTGGTCTACACCGATCTTGACGGACATTGGGCAAAGGATACCATTGAAATGCTTGCCGATCTCGGCTTCCGCTTTGAGGGCGAAGAAGCAGATACGGCCTTCAGACCGGATAAAGCCATCACCGAAAAGGAATTCTTTGAGCTTCTCGGCTTCTTCGGAAAGTCTCCGTCCGATTCGGCTCCCGAAGACGGCGCGGCTGAAAAGGAAATCTCGCGCACGCAAGCCGTGAAATACGTCATCGACGCGGCAGGTTACTATAAAGTGGCGGCTATGCCGGATATTTTCATCACGGATTTCGCGGATAACAGCGAGTTGAAGCGCGAGGACGTCGGCTTTATTGCCGTCGCACGCGGCATGAAGCTGGTGCAGGGCGATGATGCGCTGTTCCGTCCGTATGAAAGCATCACACGCGCCGAAGCGGCAACACTTGCCGTTAATTTTCTCAAAGCTTCAGAATAATTCACGAAAAAATCACATTCGGCACGACTGTATATCAGAATGACAGGGTAAACTGTAAGCGTCATCGGGAGAGAGAATTCCGCTAAGACATTTTTCTCCCGCATAAACAAAGCTTTTGCAATCCATGCAAACATTCTGATGAAAGGACGAATTTTTATGAACAACGATTTTGAAAACAGAAACGAGAACATGGAGAACGTCCCGCATACCGCCGTGCCGAATGAAACGCCCGCCGAAGCTGTACAAGCGTCGGAAACGGCATCCGCGCCGCATGCAAATGAAAATTCGTTTGACGAAAGTCCCGTGCAGCCGGCACAAAATGCCTGTCCCGGTGCTTCGGACGGAAATGCCGAAGCAGCTGCGAAGCATACATGGAACGCCTCCGAAGCAAACGGCACACCTTATACAAACGTTTCCTATCATCCGCAGAGCAATACGTATTCGTACTGTCGGCCGGATGGAGGCGGTGCCGAGCAGGTGAACGGCTGCGCTTGGAACAATACCGGCGCACCGGTGCATACCCAGCCGGCAAAAACAGCCAAAAAGTCCTCTAAAGGCTTTAAGGTGTTTGCAGCAAGTATGCTGACGGTCTTTACGATTTCGGCAGCTGCCATTGCTTCCTTTATGGCCGTGGATTTCGTCAAGAACGGCAGTATCTCCGATTCGCTCACCACGGGTGAAATGTCTGCACCGCCGACCACACAGCCTTCCGGTACGGCAACGCTTATTTCTTCCTTCAAGGAGACCGAAGAGGGCTTGACCAAGAGCCAGGTGGCGGCAAAATGCTCGCCCAGCACGGTCGGGATTGTGGTGGAAGCAGAGGTTTCTAACGGCAGCTATTACGGCTATTTCGGCAACTTCTATTCACAGCCGCAAATCACGCAAGGAACGGGCTCCGGCTTTATCTACAGTGCGGACGGCTACATCATCACTAACCACCATGTGGTGGAAGGTGCAAAAAAAATCACCGTGTATTTGAGTAATGACACGCAGGTGGAAGCAACGCTTGTCGGCTCGGATGAGCTTTCGGACATTGCCGTGATCAAAATCGACCCGACCGGTCTTGACCTTGTTCCGATGGAAATCGGCGATTCCGACAGACTTGTTGTCGGTGATGAAGTCATTGCCATCGGCTGCCCGGCCGGCATTCAGTTCCGCGGCACGGTGACCGACGGTATCATTTCCGCCATCAACCGCAACGTGCAGCTTTCCGAAAACAGCGGCTCCAAAAAGACCATGACGCTGCTGCAGACCAATGCAACCATCAACAAAGGCAACTCCGGCGGTCCGCTTATCAATGCCAAAGGACAGGTTATCGGCATCAACACCTTAAAGCTCACCTCCGAATATGAGGGCATCGGCTTTTCGATCCCGATCAACGGCGCACTGCCGATCATCAGTCAGTTGATTGAATACGGTACCGTCAAAGAGCGTCCGGAAAACGACTTTGTTTCGGGTGAAGGTGCCATCGGTATCTCCGCCTCCAACATCACCGCTTCCGAAGCCGAATATTACGATATTCCGCAAGGTGTGCTTGTTGTACAGATCAACAAGGACGGCAACGCCGCCAAGGCCGGACTTCGCCGCGGCGACATTATTACAGCATACAACGGTACGGACGTAAAGACCGTGACCGAGTTAAATAACCTCAAAGCCTCCAACAAGGCCGGCGACGAGGTTACCTTAAAGATTTACCGCGATTCCGATGAGGATGATTCCAGCAAGACGTTTGAGATCACCTTTAAGCTTGACGCGGCATAATCTCTGAAACTGCTTGTGTTTTTCTCCTTTAATAAATGTGGGTAAAGGCCCTCCGGCGAAAGTCGGAGGGCTTTTACTTTTCCGAAAGGAAAAGGCGTTTTTTTCATACTTTTTGTGTCTAACAAAAAGTATGGAAAAGCACGCGAGGCGTGCTGCCCCGATAGGGGCAAAACTTTCCGAAAGGAATGTTTCAAAGGCGGCTATGCCGCCGAAGAATGCCGCTGAAAGCGGCAAAAGGATTTAATTGGATTGCACGAAGTTGTTATCTTTATGCGCTGAATCGAGGTTTGCAAAACCTCGAAGCTCCCTTAAAAAGGTTTTAATTGTTGCGGTGCGAAGATGTCACTGCGGTGGGCTGATTCGAGGTTTGCGAAACCTCGGAGCTCCCTGCAAAGGGAACGTTTTTACGTTCTTTTTGCGTCGTGCAAAAAGAACCAAAAAGCACGCCAGAGGTTTGCGAACCTCTGGACTCCGGGGACGATTCAAATCGCCGGTCGACAAGGTGTTTTTGCTAAAACAACCGGCGTTCATCAGGTAACCGGTTATGCGGAAAACTGCGGCGTTGCCGGGCATCGCCGGCAATGATTTGAATCGGTGCGACGCTCCGGCTTTACAGCACAAGGAGTTAGAGCGAAGATCAAAAGAACAGCTGTATTCTTTGCAAACAGTAGGTTAAGGGTGGTACAAACGGGAGGTGGAGGGTGGAAAAGAGTTGCTTTTGGTGGCAATAAAAAAGGTTTGTGCAAAAGCAAGGCTTTTGGTTTGTGAAAATGGGCGGTTTTTGAAACCAGCAAGGAACGGCTTGTGCAAAAGAAAGTTTTTTTGTACGTAAAAAGGCGGTTTTTGAGAACAATAAAAAGTGGTTCAAACAAGCGGTGTTTTGGTTACGAAAACGAGAGGCTTTTGAGGGTAAAACGTAAAGCTTTCTGTAAATGGAAAACTTTTTGGTTTGCGGAAAAGGGCT
>CAKSCV010000046.1 GCA_934444645.1 uncultured Eubacteriales bacterium
CGCAGGACGGAGTCCCGCGTGCTTTTTGGTTACTTTTTGCACGATGCAAAAAGTGACAACCCGTTCTCCCTCGCAGGGAGCTCCGAGGTTTTCCAAACCTCGAATCAGCACACAAAGATAACAACTTCACACAAATCCAATTAAACCCTTTTGCCGCCTTTCGGCGGTCTCCCCGGCGGCATAGCCGCCAAAATTTCCCACATGAATTCCCATGCATATTCCGGCAACCGCCGTTAAAGAAAAGGATGACAAAAATGAACTATTTCAGCACCAGAAGCACCTCAAAAACCTCTCCCAAAACCTCCGCCGAGGTCATCAAACAAGGCCTTGCCGAGGACGGCGGCCTGTTCATGCCGGAATCGATTCCGCAGATCGATTTTCCTTTCATCGAAAAGCTCTGCGGCCTTTCCTATCCCGAACGCGCCGCCGAGATCCTCTCGCTCTTCTTGACCGATTATACATACGACGAGCTTTTGCAGTGTGCCCGTGACGCCTATGAACACACCTTCGACGGCTTCGCCGCACCCGTCAGTATGCTCGTCGGCGACGATCTTCGCGTGCTTGAACTCTGGCACGGTCCGACCTGCGCGTTTAAGGATATGGCTCTGCAGATCATGCCGCGCCTGCTGTCGCTTGCCCTCAAAAAGACCGGTGAAACGCGCACCGCACATATCCTGGTAGCAACCTCCGGCGATACCGGCAAGGCCGCTTTGGAGGGCTATAAAAACGTCGAACAGGTCAAAATCACCGTCTTTTATCCGGAAAACGGTGTCAGCCGTATGCAAAAGCTGCAAATGGCCACCCAAGAGGGCGAAAACGTCCGCGTTTATGCCATCAAGGGCAATTTTGACGATGCCCAAACCGGCGTCAAGCGCATCTTCGCCGACAGTGCCTTTAACGATACGCTTCACAAGCACGGAATGTTCCTGTCCAGCGCCAACTCCATCAACTGGGGCAGACTCGCACCGCAGATCGTTTATTACGTGTCCGCCTACTGCGATCTTCTCAAGGAAAACGACATCACGCTCGGCGAAACCGTCGATGTCACCGTCCCGACCGGCAACTTCGGCAACATTTTTGCCGCTTATATCGCCAAACGCATGGGACTGCCGATCGGCACGCTTATCTGTGCTTCCAACAAGAACAACATCTTGACCGATTTCTTAAACACCGGCGTTTATGACCGCAACCGCACCTTCTATACCACCATGTCGCCGTCGATGGACATCCTCATTTCCTCCAATCTCGAACGCCTGTTATATCTCATCGCCGGTCCCGAAAAGACGGCTTCGTATATGAATAAGCTTTCCGAAACCGGCCGCTATGAGGTGGAAAAGGACGTTCTCGACGAGATTCAAAAGAACTTCCGCGCCTACTTCTGCGACGAGGAAAAATGCGCCGCCACCATCCGCGGCATCTTCCGCAAATATTCGTATGTGCTCGATCCGCATACCTCGGTCGCCGTGTACGCCGCCGAACGCTTTATCACCGATTATCAGACCGGTTATAAAAACATCGTCGCTTCCACGGCAAGTCCCTATAAATTTGCCGCCGATGTGCTTGCTTCCCTCGGAAAGGATACCGCCGGCCTTGCCGACAAGGATATCCTTCAAACGCTTGCCGATTACAGCAAAACCGATATTCCCGCGCCGCTCGCTTCGCTCTTTACCAAAACGGTTCGCTTCACCGACAGCATCGAAAAAGACACTGCTTCAATGGAAAAAGCCGTCTTAAACGCATAATTCACAGTCTCTGCGGAGGATTTTATGTATAGCAATCCAAAACTTGCCGCCTACAAAGCCTTCTTGAACGGCAAAACCGCGTCGGTCATCGGCGTCGGCATCAGCAACATTCCGTTAATCGATTTTCTTTTGGAAAACGGCGTCACGGTCACTGCACGCGATAAAAAAGACCGTGCAAGACTTGCCGAAAACCCAAAGCTCGACATGGAACGCCTTGAAAAAGCCGGCGTGCGCTTTGTCACCGGTGAAAGCTATCTTGCGGATATACACGAACAAATCGTTTTCAAAAGTCCCGGCGTGCGCTTTGATAAGCCGGAAATTTTAGAGGCCTATCAAAACGGCTCGCTCATCACCAGCGAAATGGAGGCGTTTCTGTCGCTCTGCCCGGCAAAGATCCTTGCCGTGACCGGCAGCAACGGCAAGACCACCACCACAACACTTGTGGCGAAGATGCTTGAAAACGCCGGTCACCGCGTCTTTTTGGGCGGCAACATCGGCAAGCCGCTGCTCTCGCAGATTTCTTCCGTCACCCCCGACGATTTCGCCGTTTTAGAGCTTTCCAGCTTCCAGCTGCACACCGTCAACCGCTTTGAAAACAACGCTCTGCCGTTTTCGCACATCGATTTTCCGGATGTCGGCATTCTCACCAACGTTTCGCCCAATCACCTCGATTGGCACACCGACATGGAGGAATACGCCGTCGCCAAACGTGCGATTTTTACGCACATGAAGCCGCACGGCGTGTTTGTCACCAACCGCACAAGCGACGGCTATGTCCGCCGCTTTGCCGCCGAGGCCAAAGCCGAAGGCTGCACGGTTCGCACGTTTTCCGCCTATGACGGCGCGACGGCCGACGGTGCGTGCATCCAAAACGGAAGCTTTACCGTGGACGGTCAAGAACTGTTCCCGTTAAGCGAAATCCGTGTGCCTGGTTTACATAATGTTGAGAACTTCATGGCGGCAGCACTTGCCGTTTGGGATTATGTCACGCCCGATGCCATTTTGAAGACGGCGCGCACCTTTACCGGCGTGGCGCACCGTTTAGAGCTTGTGGCCGAAAAGGACGGCGTACGCTACTACAACAGCTCGATCGATTCATCGCCGTCACGCACAGCGGCCGCACTCAGCTGCTTCGGCCGGGAGTATGACGGTCGGATCAATCTGATTTTGGGCGGCTACGACAAGCACATCCCGTTTGAGCCGTTGGCAAAGCCGGTGTGCGAACATGGCTGCCGCGCCTTTATTACGGGTGCGACAGGCGATGCGATCTTCAAAGCCATTTCCGAAAGCGAATTTTACGACCCGGCCAAGGTCATGCTCGTGCGGCTGCCGAATTTCGAAACGGCGGTTCGGGCTGCCATGGCGGCGGCTCTGCCGGACGATGTGGTGCTGCTGTCGCCGGCGTGTGCATCGTTTGACGAATTTAACAATTTTGAACAGCGCGGCGAAAAATTCCGGCTTCTGGTAAAGGATTTTATCGCCGATTAAGACGATTAAGACAAGCAAAAAATACAACGGAGAACCCATCATGAACGAAAAACTGTTAGAAATCGGAAAAGCCGCCAAAGAAGCGGCCTTCCACCTTGCTTCAGCCGGTGCCAAAAAGGACGAGGCACTCGCCTGCATGAGCGAACAGCTGTTGGCTGACACGCCGTTTATTTTAGCGGAAAACGCACTTGACGTGGAAAACGCCCGTGCCAAGGGCATAAGCGAAGCCATGATCGACCGGCTCACGCTGACAAAGGCACGCATCCAAGCCATCGCAAACGCCCTCTTAAAGGTCAAGGCTCTGCCCGACCCGTTAAGCGAAGGGACGCTCGCCATCCGTCCGAACGGCTTGAACATTCAAAAAGTACGTGTGCCGCTCGGTGTCATCGGTATCATTTACGAAGCGCGGCCGAACGTGACGGCCGATGCGGCGGCACTCTGCATAAAAAGCGGCAACGCCGTGATCCTCCGCGGCGGCAGTGAAGCCATCCGTTCGAATCTTGCCATTGCCAAAAGTTTGCGAAGTGCGCTCACAAAAGCCGAGCTTCCGGCAGACGCGGTGCAGGTGCTTTCGGACACCTCGCGCGAAACAGCGACCGATTTTATGAGGCTTGAAGGGTATGTAGATTTACTCATTCCGCGCGGCGGCAAAGGGCTTATCCAAAGCGTTGTACAGAACGCGACCGTGCCGGTCATCGAAACGGGTGCCGGCAACTGCCATGTGTATGCGGACAAGTTTGCCGATCTTGCCATGGCGCTTGAAATCATTGACAACGCCAAAACCCAGCGGCCGTCGGTATGCAATGCGGCGGAAACTCTCTTGGTACATAAAGATATTGCGAAAGACTTTTTGCCCATGGTAAAGGAGCGGCTGTGCAGCAAAGGCGTGGAGCTTCGCGGCTGTGAGAAGACGCTTGCCGTTCTGCCGGACATCACGAAGGCAACGGAAGAGGATTTCTTTACGGAATATGACGATTTAATTTTATCGGTAAAGGTCGTCGATTCGGCGGAGGAGGCCGTTTCGCACATCAACCTGCACGGCACCAAGCACAGTGAGGCGATTGTGACCGAAAGCATGGAGAATGCCGCATATTTTACGCAGAATATCGATGCGGCGGCAGTTTATGTCAATGCGTCCACGCGGTTTACCGACGGAGAAGAATTCGGTTTTGGCGCAGAGATCGGCATATCGACGCAGAAGCTGCACGTGCGCGGCCCGATGGGGCTTGTTGCCTTAACGACCACGAAGTATATTGTCCGCGGAAACGGACAGGTGCGGCAATAAGCATTGACGCACTTTCTGCCGCTTCGCGGCAGAAATGTTGCGGCAGCAACAAGAAAAGTGACGCCAAGGGCGGAGAAAGGATTTAATTGGATTGTGCGAGGTTGTTATTTGTGTGCGCTGTTTCGAGGTTTGCGTAACCTCGGAGCTTTCCCGTAAGGGAAACGAGTTGTCACTTTTTGCATCGTGCAAAAAGTAACCAAAAAGCACGCGGGACTCCGTCCTGCGACCTCGATTCAAATCGCCGGTCGATACGTTTTTGAAGCGAAAATGACCGGCGTTCATCAGGTAACCGGTTTTGCAAAAAGCTGCAACTTCGTCGGGTATCGCCGGCAATGATTTGAATCGGTGCGACGCTCCGTCTTTACAGCGTAAGGAGTTAGAGCAGAGATTAAAAGAACAGCTGCAGTCTTTGCAAACAGTAGGTTAAGGGTGGTTGAAACGGGCGGCGGAGGGCAAAAAAAGGTTACTTTGGGTGGCAATAAAAAAGGTTTGTGTTGATAGAAAGCTTTTTGGTTTGTAAAAGCAGATGACTTTCAAGTACGGTTAAAAAGTTTTCGGCAAAAGATAACCTTTTGGTTTGCGGAAAAGGCAAACTTTTTCAGCTCATGCAAAGCCACCCGATAAAGAAAAGCTTTTTTCAGCATACTAAAATTTCAATTTCGCACTGCACCAAAGCTAACGAGCAGTCACACATTTCATCTGCAACAACCTACTGTGAGCTTGTAGTACAATAATTCTTTTTCGAAAAGCAACGATCTTGCGTCTGCACTACGGTAACCCTTTCGCACCGATTCAAATCATTGCCGGCGATACCCGACGAAGTTGCAGTTTTCAGCATAGCCGGTTACCTGATGAATGCCGGTTGTTTTCGCAAAAACACCGTATCGACCGGCGATTTG
>CAKSCV010000047.1 GCA_934444645.1 uncultured Eubacteriales bacterium
TGGTGACCCGTACGGGAATCGAACCCATGTTACAGCCGTGAAAGGGCCGTGTCTTAACCGCTTGACCAACGGGCCGTGCGCGTCTTAAAAAAGACGTGATTTGTTGTAAAAGCAACTGGTAGCGGAAGTCGGATTTGAACCAACGACCTGTCGGGTATGAACCGAATGCTCTAGCCAACTGAGCTATTCCGCCATTTCTCTGCGGGACGGCTTTTCGCTCTCCCGACGTTGCTTGTATATTATAGCAAAAAGAATGTGAATTGTCAACCCCTTTTTTCGATTTTTTGCAAGTTTTTTTGTTTTTTGCGCTGAAACTTTTCGACATTTCGGCGTGTTTGGCGATACTGCATGACTGCATCGAAAATACAAGGTTGTTATTGGATATTTTGACGATGAAACGGCGATTTTCGGCAAACGACAGAGCATTCAATTCTGCCGTTTGTCGAAAAACAATAGAAGCATTCCGGATATTTCCGGTGTGTTTTCTGAAAAAAAGCTTCGTTTTGGCGGTCAGTTCAGGTATTCTTCGACCGTTTCGCACAATTCTTTTGCCGCTTCCGTGCTGACAGCTTCGCTGATTATACGGAAGCCGGCGGCTTTTCCCGGAATGACTGTCACACATCCATCGGTAAACTGCAAACGGACACCGTCGTGTTTGACCGGTTCGACTGCCTCTTGACCGCCGTTTTTGCTGACGGCAAGCTTGGAAAGCCGCTCCATAATCCCGGCGCGGTTGGGATTGCCTTGCGCATAGTGCGTGAAAACGGCAAATTCCGGAAGTGTGTCCGATTCCTTTTGCCACAGAGACGGATTGTTTTTGAGCAGGGCAGCAAGATAAAGGATTTGATACACTGCGTCGGTTAACCACAGCTGCTCAAGCATCTGCGTTCCGCAAAGGGCGCAGGCGTGTTCGCTTGCGGCATAGTCGGTGTAGGCAAGACCGCGTGTTTCGGCAAGCGTGCGGTATATCTGCGGCCATTCGCCCGAAAAGTGCAGTGGTGCGGAGGCAGCTTCCGGCAGCTGCTCGATGAGCAGAGCCGCGATGTGGTAGCTGTCATAGCACCGGCTCCCCATACTTAAGCAAAGCGCATTGCCGGCATTGTCCGGACAAAAGGCCGGCAGCGGCTGTCCGGCAGCCGTTTTATCTTCGGCAAATCCGGCAGCCTTTCGGATTTCGCCGCCCAATTCCGCAATGGCGCACATGGCGGTATATGCCGGAGAATATGCCGGGATCTCGTCTTCGTGTTCGAAACGGCACACAAAACCGCTAAGACCGTCCGGCGGCAGCAAACACCGAACCTTTGCGATAAGATCGCTGTAATACAGTGTCCACAGATTGTCAAACCGGTCGGTTTCGTAAAGCCGTTCCGGCGTCCGATAATCGCCCGCACTGTAAAACAGCGTGGAAAAGGCGCGTTCAAAGGCACTGTCGGCGGCAAGGCCGGTGTTATCGAAAAAGCGAACCGTAAAACCGCCGTTTTTATCACAGACAATATACAGCACCAGATCCGTGAAAAAGCGCATGGCGGCATAGCGTGCCATGGCTTCGAAACCGCGGCCGAAATCATAGCTGCGAACGCCGGCGGCCTGTATGCCGCACAGCACCGTGCGTACAATACGGTCGGTTGCCGCATTTCCATCACCCATGACGCCGATACGACAGCCGGAGGTGCTTTTTTGTGCAAGCAGCGTTCCGGCGGCCACGCGTCCGATGCGCAAGAGATATTCCGGATTCAGGCGTTCCTTGTCGCAGCGGATACCGGCATCGGAAAAGAGAAAACCGTCTTTTTTGCCGATACGGTGGGACGGAAAGTCGCTTCCTGCCACCGTCATACCGCTGTGAACCGAGACGTATTTTGATAGGATGACGCTGTCCTCGATCACGGCTCCGCCGCCGATGGCGCAGCCCTCCGAGGTCACGCAGTTTTCGCCGAGATGCGCGGTGCGTCCGATGAGCGTCCCGTAAATGCCGCAGCCGCTGCCGAGTGTTGCCTCTTCTGCTACGACCGAGCAAGCAATGTCACATCCGTCGGAAATCACGGCGCCGGCGCCGATGGAGGTGTAAGCACCGAGCTTGATGTTTTTGCCGAGCACCGCCTTTTCGGAAACATAGACGGGGGAATCGAATTCGATGCCGCGGTTTGCTAATTGCTCCGGCGAAAGGCCGCCGCCGTCAAAGCCGGAAAGCCTGCCGTCCAACGCAGCACAAACGGCGGCATAGTATTCGTCAAGATTTCCGATGTCATACCACACGCCGCTTGCCTCATAAGCATACAGCTCGCATTTTGCGGCAAGCAGCAGCGGAAACAGCTGCTTGGAAAAATCGTATTCCGTGCCGGAGGGAACGCGCTGGAGAATTTCTTTTTTCAGTATATAAATGCCGGTGTTGACCGTGCCGGAAATGACCTTTGACCACGGCGGCTTTTCGGTGAAACGCTCGATGCGTCCTTCGTTATCATATAAAACCACACCGTAATCGAGCGGATTTTCCGTTTTATAGGTGACAATGGTCACATCGGCGTTTTTTTCAAAATGAAAATCCAATGCTTTTTTCAGATCGAAATCAAAGGCTCCGTCGCCCGAAAGCACCAAAACGGTGTCGCTCTCGCCGTCAAAGGCGTTCCGGACAGCACCGGCTGTGCCGAGCGGCTTCATTTCGCGCACATACTCGACCGAAAGCTCACCGAAACGGTTTCCGAGTGCTTCGACCTGCCACGGCAGATACATGGTGGTAACCCGCACTTTTTGTACGCCGCAGGCGCGAATGCGGTCAAAAACCGATTCGAGGACAGTTTTTCCCAGAATTTTCAAGCATGGCTTGGGCGTGTCTTCGGTTAACGGCGCAAGACGCGTGCCTTTGCCGCCGGCAAGCACGACCGCTTCGACGGTATGAGGAGAATAGACGGAGGATTCCATAAACGGCTTCGTTCCTTTCGCTGCCCGACCGCATGGACGGTACGGGGTTCGTTTGCAAATAGTATGCCGCCGAAAGGGAAAAATATGAGTCGTTTGTGTGATTTTTGCAAAAAAGTCTTGAAATGCGAAAAAATATGCTGTATAATAATTAAAAAGGACTGGAGGCAGCGGATTTATGAAAAAGCTATCGATACTATTTCTATTATTTGCGGTTTTGTCGCTCGGCTGTTTGGCGGCAGAGGACAGCACACAAAAGGTGACGCTTACCTACGACACTGCCGAACAGGTGATCAAAGCCGAGATCTCCGTCCTTACAGGCGATGCAATCGTCGGACATTTCGGTCTGTCGTACAACACGCAGAAATTGACGCTTGTAACGTCCGATGGTTCCTCTCTGCCGACAGTCATTCCGGAAAAGGGCGCTGACGGCAAAAGCTATTTGACCGCGGTGGTGCAGGCGGCAAACAAAGAAATTGTCGTGACGACCGAGTCCAACAAATCGGCCGATCTGCTTCTTCCCTCGGCCGGAAAGGTGCTTTTCGGCTGGTATGCCACCAAAAACGTCGAAGCAGTTACACCGTCGCTTGACGGCGGAAGAATCGCGGTGATTCGTTTTAAGCTTGCCGACGGTGTTACGCCGAACGATTTGAACAATACGGATCTTGTGCCGGTGTCGGCGGCGGATTGTGCCGGTATTTCCGGTTGGTCGAACGGCATTATCGTGATCAATTCCCAAAGCAAAATCTTCACTTATGCGGCCGTGGAGGGAACGTCGGCTTTGCGCATTGCCGTGACTGCGGACTTCTCTGCCTACGCTGCCGCCGAAACGCCTCCCGAAAAAGACCCGACGCCGGGGGAGACCACGCCGCCCGAACCGGATAAAGAGCCGGAAAAAGATCCCGCGGAGAACCCGGAAGCCGATCCTGCCAAGCAGCCGGAAAAAGAGCCTGAAAAAGAGCCTGAAAAAGAGCCGGACAATACCGGTGAAAGCACCGGCGGCTCCAAGGACACCTCTGTCATCACGGAGCTTGATCTGCAGGCGCATACCTATGCGGAAAAAATCCGCTTTTTATGGCAAACACCATCGAAAAACGTGGAATCGTATACGCTTGTGTTAACCGACAGCGACGGACAAACCGTGCGCCGTATCGAGAGCCTTGTCGACATCACCAAATCGGTGACGGTGGCAGGCCTTGCACCCGATTATCCGCTGACTGCCGCATTAATTGCATATGACACGTCCGGCAAAGAGCTTGCAAGCGCTTCTTTATCCGTGCGGACCGATTCCCCGGACGCCGATTCGCTGCCGGTGGCTTTCACTGTGACGTATGATGCCGGTATCGGCGAGTTTTACGGCTTTGAAAACGAAGAGGTTCTGTTTGGTTCCTCACCGACCAAAGCACCGCGCGTGTATGCTCCGGAAGGGTATACGTTTGCCGGATGGTCGATCGAAGGTGAAGAAACGGTGGAGCTTTCGAAGCTTCGTGTATATGAAGACCTGCAGTTAATTGCCGTGTATACCGAAGAATAGCTTTGCGGCACGTTTAAGGACATCAAACCGATGGTTTGGTGTCCTTTTTTGTCATACTTTTTGTGCTTAACAAAAAGTATGGAAAAGCACGCAGGGCGTGTTGCCGCCAAGGCAGGGACACCGCCGTAAGGCGGAAAAAGGATTTAAGTTGGCCCCAGCGAAGTTGTTGTCTGTGTGCGCTTCTTCAAGGTTTGGAAAACCTCGAAGCTCCCATAAAAAGGTTTTAATTGTTGCGGTGCGAAGCTGCCGGCTGCGGTGTGCTGGTTTGAGGTTTGAAAAACCTCGGAATTCCCTGCAAAGGAGACGTTTTTACGTTCTTTTTGCGTCGTGCAAAAAGAACCAAAAAGCACGCCAGAGGTTTGCGAA
>CAKSCV010000048.1 GCA_934444645.1 uncultured Eubacteriales bacterium
TCTTTTTGTCAACGGAATCCCCCTTGTCATATTTGAGTTAAAATCCATTGAATACAATGAGGACACCTTTATCGAAAGAGCCTATGAACAATTAGGACGCAACGGCGAGGCGGACGGCTATCGTTTTGACATACCTACACTTTTCAACTACAATGCGTTTCTCGTTATCAGCGACGGGGCAAATAATAAGGTGGGAACGCTAACAAGCGATATTACTCGCTACAACGAATGGAAAAGTATTGACGGTGAAGTTGGTTATAAGAAAAACTATGCGTATAAACTTGATGTTTTGCTTGAAGGATTGCTTAAACCCGAACGCCTTTTAGACGTAATCAAAAACAACCTTTTCTTTATGAATAGTGACAAGGAAAAGCCTGTCAAAATTCTTTCGCAATATCATCAATACTTCGGTGTAAAAAAGGCGTATGATAGCATAAAACATTCGTTAAAACCACAGGGAGATGGTAAAGCGGGTATTGTTTGGCATACACAAGGTAGCGGCAAATCGTTCACTATGGTTATGTTGGCGCATAAACTCATAACCGACCTTGAAATGAAGAACCCGACCATTGTTGTTTTGACAGATAGAAACGATTTGGACAATCAATTATTCGGAACGTTTTCAAATGCAGCTGAGTTTTTAAGAACACGTCCTGTGCAAGTTGAATCGAGAGAAGATTTGCTTGAAAAAATAGGCTCGATAAAAGAAGGCGGTATTATATTTACCACTCTTCAAAAATTTGACAAAAACAATATTGTTCCGAATAAACGAACAAATATCGTTGTTATCTCAGACGAGGCACACCGTTCTCATTATGGCATTGATGAGCAAATTGTTTACAAAAAGAATCCCGACGGCACGTTTACGTCAATTTCCAAATACGGTTATGCTAAATATATAAGAGATGCTCTTCCTGAGGCAACCTATATCGGTTTTACGGGAACGCCTGTTGAATCGGGAGATCATTCAACTTCCGCAATATTCGGTAAAACTGTTGATACATACGATATGACTCAATCGGTGGAAGATGGTTCTACTGTAAAGATTTTCTATGAAAGCAGACTCGCTAAAGTTTGGCTTGACGACGGCAAGCTAAAGGAAATCGATAAATACTACGACGATCTCGCAAATCAGAACGTATCCGACGACGTTATCGAAGAATCTAAGTCAAAATGGTCTTCAATGGAAGTTATTATCGGCGATGATGACAGATTACATTTGCTTGCAAGCGATATTCTAAAACATTACAACGAAAGAAAAAACGTTCTGAACGGCAAAGCAATGATTGTTTGTATGTCAAGAAAAATCGCCGCTAAATTGTATTATCAGATTATCGGACTTGCACCGGAACTTAAAGAACAAGTTGCGCTTGTCGTTACCGAGAGCAATAAAGATTCCGAAGAAGAACGTAAACTTTTCAAAGATAAAGCCTATCGCGAAAACGCAGCGAAAGAGTTTAAGCGTAAAGATGGAAGCATAAAAATTGCCATTGTCGTTGATATGTGGCTTACAGGCTTTGACGTTACCGACCTTGATGTAATGTATATAGATAAGCCTATGAAAGGCCATAATCTTATGCAGGCTATAGCCCGCGTAAACCGTGTAAATGTAGGAAAAGAAAGCGGCTTGATAGTTGACTATATCGGCATTAAGCGTTCGCTTGAACAGGCGTTAAACACTTATACCGCAAGAGATAAAGAATTAAATCTCCGCGATATACAAGATACGGCGAAGTCTATTCTTGAAGAAAAGCTCTCAATTCTTGATGAAATGTTCTTCCAAGTAGATAAAAAAGGCTTTTTCGGTGGTTCAAATTCTGTTCGCCTTAAAGCTATTCAAAACGGTACGGATTTTGTTCTTTCTACGGATGAGATCAAAAAAGCATACCTACAACTGACAAAGCAACTGAAAGACGCTTATGTTGTTGCAATAGGTATTCTTGACGAAGATTATAAAAGGAAAGTGCTATATTATTTAGCCGTTCGCCACTTTGTTCAAAAACTGCTTAGAGGCGATATCCCGACGCAAATGTCGCCAGTAGAAATAAATAAACACGTAGAAGAATTACTTGCCGACGCAATTAAAGGCGATGAGGTAGAAATACTGACAAAAGTTGAAGATACCGAGCAAAACCGTGATATTTGGGATTTATTGAGCGAAGAAAAAGTCGAAAAATTAAGGCAATCTCAACCTCCGCACGTTTTCATTAAAATTATGGAAAGACTTCTTAAGGAGGCGGTCAGAGAGTATCGCGGATATAACCTTGTCAAAGCGAAAGAATACAGCGAAAGACTTCGTAAACTTTTGGAAGCATACAATACTCGAGAAGACGATCTCAAAACAGATATGACGATCGTCGGTCTGATTGCGTTCTCGCAGGAAATGGTTGAAGATGAAGCCTACGCCCAAAAAAACAATCTTACGGGGCGTGAACGTGCTTTCTATGACGCATTAGTAGCAAATAAGAGTGCCGTTGAACTTATGTCAGATGATATTTTGCGTGTTATGGCAAATGAACTTAAAGCAATCGTCGAAGAATATTCAACCGTTGATTGGTCAAAGAAAAAGGACACTCGCGCAAAAATGCGTATGCAAATTAAAAGGCTTTTGAAAAAATATAACTACCCGCCTGATTATACTGAAGAAGCAATTTCTCGTGTCGTTGACCAAGCCGAATTTATGATGTAAGGAGGAAATAATGGAATTAGGTAGATTAGAAGAAATTGATGTTAGAAAAGTTTGGGCGCATGAGCAATACGATTTCTCAAGATGGCTTTCTTCCGAAGAAAATATTAAGTTACTCGGAGATACACTAAATCTCTCTTTAACCGATATTGAAACAGAAAAGTTTGTGGGTTCATATCGTTGCGATATAATCTGTAAAGATGAGTTGACCGGAAAAACAGTTTTAATTGAAAATCAATTAGAGCCGACAAATCACGATCATTTAGGGAAAATCATTACATACGCTTCGGGACTTGATGCGTCGGTCGTTGTTTGGATAGTCGCATCAGTAAGAGATGAACATGCAAGCGCAATCGAATGGTTAAATAAAAATACGACAGATGATTTATCGTTTTTTCTTGTAGAAGTACACGCATATAAAATCGGTAATTCTATGCCGGCTCCGATGTTTAAAATTATAGAACAGCCTAACGATTTCGCAAAACAGGCAAAGACCATGGCAAAAGCCCCTGAGATCAATGAATCGCAGGCAAAACGATTAGAGTTTTGGAATCAGTTTAACGATTATATTGATAAAATCGGTAAACCTATAACCAAACACAAAGCAACTACGGATCATTGGTATACGGTAGCTATCGGTTCTTCTCAATGTCATATATCTATCGACCTTGTTAATAGAGAACACAAAATTCGTGTTGGCATATGGATTCCTGACGATAAGATGCTTTATGATAAATTTTATGCTAATAAAGAATTGATTGAGCAAGTTGCGGGCATCCGTTTTACATGGGATCGCCTTGATAACAAAAAAGCATCTTTAGTTTGTACTTATATCAAGGGATTGGATTTTAATAATCAAGCAAATTATCCTGAATTGATGAAAGAAATTTTAGAAATGGTTTTACTTATTAGACGAGTTTTCACTCCCTATTTATAATCAATCAAAATTGTAATCACTAAAAGCCGAGAGAAAAGCTCTCGGCTTTTTCGTTTAAAAAATTTCAGGCAACTTTTTTCTTAAAAACCTTGTAAAACCCATCTTCAAATGTCCTATATAAGTGAGGGGCATTTTTCTTTTGCGAAAAATACGAAGTTTTTGCCCTCTACTGTCCATATGTAGTGAGAAAATCTTTTTCAAAATAAAAAAAGTTTCGTGCAAACCATTTACTTTCGTGCCGGAAGTTTCCAATTATAGTAGAGGGATATTTTTCAGAAAAGTACGAAGTTCTTACTCTCTGTTGTCCGTATTTAGTGAGGGGCTCTTTGTTTTAATGAAAAAGTTTCCCGTAAACCATTAACTTTTGTACCGGAAGTGTCCAATAGTAGTAGAGGGATAATAAATTGCCGTGAATTTCTTAAAACACCCCGCCAAAGGGTATGGTAAGTTTCCAATTATAGTAGGAGGATTTTTTGAAAAAGTTCAGT
>CAKSCV010000049.1 GCA_934444645.1 uncultured Eubacteriales bacterium
GAGGCCACCGGCCTGACCTCGCGCGAGGGCGTCTATGCCGGCGGCGACGCCGTCACCGGCGCTGCGACCGTTATCCTTGCTATGGGTGCAGGAAAAAATGCAGCGGAAGCGATCGATGAATATTTGAAAAATAAGTAAACACGCAAGGCGCCTGCAAAAACACTCGTTCACGTTTTTGCATTTGCCTTCGGTTTATCATAAAAAAACGTGGATTTCCTAAAAGGAGTGTTTTTCATGAATTCCCAAAAACTGAGTCTTAAGAAAATCGTCCTTGCTGCTATGTTTGCCGCGCTTGCGTGCGTGGCAACGATGGTCATCAATATTCCGATTCCGGCGACCGGCGGCTACATCAATCTCGGCGACTGCATCGTCATTTTGAGCGGCTGGCTGCTCGGCGGTGCATATGGTGCGGCAGCCGGCGGCATCGGTTCCATGCTTGCCGACCTCATTCCCGGCTACGCTTCGTTTGCTCCCGGAACGCTTGTTATCAAAGCTCTGATGGCATTTGTCGCCTGCGTTGCCTATAAAGCACTCGCCGGTGTCAATGGTTTTGTGGCGCGTCTTTTGTCTGCGGTTTTTGCAGAAGCTGTTATGGTGTTCGGCTATTTCTTGTACGAAGCGACTGCGCTCGGCTACGGAATCGGCGCACTCGGCGCCATTCCCGGCAACCTCGTGCAGGCGGTCGGCGGCATTGTCATTTCGGTGCTCGTGATGGAGCTCATCAAGAACAACCGCATGATCATGCGCCTGATGAAAGAATAAGTTTACATAATATTTTACAAACACTTGACGGGCGTCCGCAAAAGGGCGTCCTGTCTTATGTTAAAATGCAATTTTTTCAATTTCCGCAATGCGGCACATACGGAGAAACACATGAAGCATTTGAAGACGCTTCCGGTTAAGGGAAGCGATACGGCTGAGCTTTTCGGCACGGAAAAAATCGGTAAGATCCTTTTCAAGATCGCGCCGCCGGTCATGCTGGCACAGTTGATTTTGGCACTTTACAACGTGGTGGACAGTTATTTTGTCGGACATTATTCCGACGACGGCTTAACGGCGTTGTCGGTCATTTATCCGATCCAGTTATGCATCACCGCACTTGCGGTCGGCACGGGCGTCGGCGTCAACACGTTTATGGCGCGCCGCTATGCGCAAAACGAAAACGAGGATGCCGATAAAACCGCCGGAACGGGTCTTGTGCTTGCACTTGTGTCCTGGGCGGTGTTTGCGGTGCTTGCGGTGTGTGTCATGGAGCCGTTTGTCAAGCTTTGCACCTCGTCGCCGCAGGTCATAAAGGACGCGGTGACCTATGGCAACATCGTGTCGGTCGGCAGCATCGGCGTGTTTTTGGAGGGCTGCTTTACCAAAGTCCACCAAGCGTCGGGCAACATGAAGCTTCCGACAATTGCACAGGTGGTCGGTGCGCTTATCAACATTGTGCTTGATCCGCTTTTTATCTTCGGGTTCGGCTTTGTTCCGAAAATGGGCGTGGCCGGTGCGGCTGTCGCGACGGTTATCGGGCAAATTGCCGCGGCTGTCATCACGGGTGTGCGCGGTGCAAGACGTCCGCCGCAGTTCAAAAAGCTCGGCGAATATATAAGGCCGATCTACTTTTACGGCTTTCCGTCCATTTTCATGCAGATGCTGTATGTGGTTTACATAATGCTTCTCAATGTCATTCTGTCCGGCTTTTCGGACGCGGCGGTGACCGTGCTTGGATTGTACTACAAGTGGCAGTCGTTTTTCTTTATTCCGCTTTGCGCGCTTCAAACCTGCATTGTGCCGGTGTTAAGCTACAATTATTCCCGACAGAGCTATGACCGATGCCGGGAAATTGTGCGCGATTCGGTTTTGTTTTCTCTTGCACTCATGGCTGTCGGCATTTTTTCGTTTGAAGTAATTCCGGAGGCTTTGATCAAAGTCTTTTCGCAAAGCGAAGAGGTGCTTGAAATCGGAAAAACCGGCTTTCGCATCATCGGTGCAAGCTTTGCGCCGGCAGTGTTTTCTCTTATTTCACCGACCATTTTCCAAGCCATCGGCAAGGCCGGGCAGAGCTTGTTTTTGTCGCTGTTCCGGCAGGTGATCTGCCTTGTGCCGATTTTTTGGCTGTTCTCGTTCGTCGGTCTCGGTTACACCTGGCTGTCGTTCCCGATTTCGGAGATGCTGACGACTGCAATCGGTCTTATCTGGTATTATCGGGACTTTGTAAAACGCTTTTCGGGCAAAAAAACAGTTTCGTAAAGCATATAACCATCCGTAAAAATTGCCGTCGATGCATTTGACACCGGCGGCAATTTTGCTTATATGCGGTTATTCGATGGGTTGCGGCACAAACCCGACATAATCGGCGGCGATCAAGTGGAAGCGAATGCCGAGATATTCTTTGTCGAGCTGATTTTCGCGCACATTGTGCAAATGTCCGTAATAGACATCCTCCACGCCGTGGCGATAGAGAACGTCGAGCATAGTGTCGTTGATAAAATCGCCGAACACAACCGGATAATGCAGAAAAACGAGCTTTTTGGCTTGCGGCGCGGCTTGAGCAAGCTTTTCACCGTCGGAAAGCGACAGTTCCAAGCGTGCAGCCTCCCGGCGGATAATGCGTTCATCCTCGGCCTTGATGCCGAATTCACTCATCCAGCCGCGTGTGCCGCAAAGGATTTTGTCTTCTGCCAAATACGCGTTGTTATACAAAAACGAAAGGGTGGTAATGTGATTTTCCTCAAAGAATTTGGTCATTTTATTGACGGTCGTCCACCAATAGTCATGGTTGCCCTTGCCGATGAGCTTGCGGCCGGGCAGGGCATCCAAAAATTTCAGGTCTTCGAGTGCCTCCTCCAAGGAGATGCCCCAGGAAATATCGCCGGGAAGCACGACCGTATCGTTTTCGGTAACGGTTTTCAACCAGTTTTCGCGCAGCTTTTGGTCGTGATTTGCCCAGCGCGGCCCGAAAACATCCATCGGTTTTTCGGTTGTGAGGGATAAATGTGTGTCGGCGATGGTATAAAGCATAAAAGAAAGGACCTCCTTGCGGATACGATACATAAAAAAGCGATTTGCGGAAAAAATAGGGACAGGAAACAGAAACTGTGAAATGTGAAAGGAAGCTTTTGAAAAATGGCAAAAGGTTTTTTTGACGAAGATATCACCGAGAATCTCAACAATCCGCCCAAGCATATCAAAGGGCTCATCTGCAGCGTCAAGAGCTGTATGTATCATGACACGGAAGGGTATTGCACGGCAAATGAGGTTCATATCGGCCCGGGCTATGCCGATTCCTGCACGGACACGGCGTGTGCAACCTTTCGCAAGAGGTAGATTTTTGCCGCGAAGCGGCAAGAAGGTTGCGGCAGAAGCCTTGACCGCCACAAGGCGGAAAAAGGCTTTTTTGGCCTCCTTTTTGTGCCTTACAAAAAGGAGGGAAAAGTTCCGGAGAGGATTTAATTGGTTTGTGCGAAGCTGTGGCTGCGGTGAGCTGATTCGAGGTTTGCAGAACCTCGGAGCTCTTTTACAAAGGTTTTAATTGTTGCGGTGTGAAGCTGCGGCTGCGGTGCGCTGGTTCGAGGTTTGCAAAACCTCGGAACTCCCTGCGAAGGGGACGTTTTTACATTCTTTTTGCGTCGTGCAAAAAGAATCAAAAAGCACGCCAGAGGTTTGCGAACCTCTGGACTCCGGGGACGATTCAAATCGCCGGTCGATACGGTGTTTTTGCGAAAATAACCGGCATTCATCAGGTAACCGGCAACGCAGAAAACGGCAGTTTTCCGGGTATCGCCGGCAATGATTTGAATCGGTGCGAAAGGGTTACCGTAGTGCAGACGCAAGACCGTTATTTTTCGAAAAAGAGTTATTGTACTGCAAGCTCGCAGTAAGTTTTCACAGATGAAATTTGCAGTTGCTCGTTAGCTTTGGTGCGGTGGGAAGTTGAGGTTTTGCAGTGCTGAAATGAGTTTTTTCGTTATCAGATAGCTTTGCATGATCCGAAAAAACGCCTTTATCGCGAACCAAAAAGTTTTTTCATTAGCAGAAAGCTTTACGAACTTCACTCAAAGCCATTTTTACGCACAAAGGCTTCTTTGGCACGTGCCTTTCTTCGC
>CAKSCV010000050.1 GCA_934444645.1 uncultured Eubacteriales bacterium
TACTTTTTGCACAATGCAAAAAGTGACAATCCATTCCCTTGCAGGGAGCTCCGAGGTTCTGCAAACCTCGATTCAGCGCACCGCAGCCGCCGCTTCGCACCGCAACAATTAAAACCTTTTTAAGGGAGTATCGAGGTTTTGCAAACCTCGAATCAGCGCACAAAAACAACAATTTCGTACAAACTAAATTAAATCCTTTTGAAACTTTCCTTGCGGAAAGTTCGCCCTGCCGGGCAGCACGCCTTGCGTGCTTCTTTTCGCCTGCGGCGGTGTCATTATGTTGCTGCCGCAACATTTTCCAGCCGCCCTCGGCGGCTGTTTTTTCCGCCTTGCAGCGGTGTCCCCTGTCGGGTCAGCACGCATCACGTGCTGTTTTTGCCGTTCTGCGACGGCAAAAAAAACGGCGGAAAGCCGCCTTGTTTATCCAACTTCACCGTATTTTGCCGTTTCAGTCTCCATCAACTTTGGCAAAACTGACAAAATGTACAAAAAACAGAATTTCACCCTTGACAGAACCGTTTTTCTGTGTTATACTATCGCCAACAAAAAAAGAGATGCACAATTTCATCTCTTCTCTTGACTTTAACGAAAGGATGGCATATCACATGAGATTTTCGTTTCAATCCGCTCTCTGCTTTGACCGAATGTTTCGTCCCGGACATGAACAATGTGTGGGTTTGTCTTTATGCCGTTCGATCGGTTAGTTTTTATCGTTTAACCCAAATTTATTGATTTCATGTCCGGGCGCAAAGCAAATGCATCCGGGCTTTTTTGTCGGTGTTTTTCCTGTGCCTTGCCAAAATGCACATAGCACCGCAGAGGGAGTTTTACAGCATGATCGAATTACGAAACGTAACCAAGACCTTCGCAACGGTCTCCGGCTCGGTCGAAGCCGTAAGGAATGTCAGCCTTACCATCAACGACGGCGACATCTTCGGCGTCATCGGTCTTTCCGGCGCCGGCAAAAGCACACTCGTGCGCTGCATCAACTTTTTGGAGCGTCCGACCGACGGCAGCGTCCTCTTTTCAGGCGTTGATCTTGCTTCCTTAAACAAAAAGCAGCTGCTCGAAACACGCCGCAAAATCGCCATGATCTTCCAGAATTTCAACCTGCTTGCCCAGCGCACGGCTCTTGCCAATGTGCGCTATCCCATGGAGATCACCGGCGTTCCCAAAAAGAAAGCTGTTGAAAAGGCAAAAGCACTTCTCGAGCGCGTGGGACTTGCCGACCGCATGAACGCGTATCCGGCACAGCTTTCGGGCGGTCAAAAGCAGCGCGTCGCCATCGCCCGTGCGCTTGCCACCGACCCGCAGGTTCTGCTGTGCGACGAGGCCACCAGCGCGCTCGACCCGAACACCACCCGCTCCATTTTGGCACTTCTGCAGGATATTAACCGCGACCTCGGCGTGACCATCGTCGTTATTACCCACGAAATGAAAGTGGTCGAACAGATCTGCAACCGTGTAGCCGTGATGGAAAACGGCGTGGTGGTGGAAACCGGCAACGTGAAAGAGGTGTTTTTGGCACCCAAATCCAAAGTGGCGCGTGAGCTGATTCTTCCCAAAACCGAAACAGTGGAATCCATGGATTCCGATAACATCATCCGCTTGGCCTTCGACGGCAGAGACGCATTCGAACCGCTCATTTCCAATCTTGTAATGGAGTGCCACGCACCGGTCAATATTTTGGGTGCAGACACCAAAAACATTGAAGGAAAAGCCTTTGGGCAGATGATTTTGCAGCTGCCGAACGATGAATCCGCCGCCAAGCGCGTTAAGCAGTATTTAACCGAACACAATGTTGTCTTTGAGGAGGTGAGCGCATGAGTGAGATGTTTTCCGCACAAAATCTTGCATTTTTCGGCGAAGCCGTGCAATCCACACTCATCGTGACCATTGTCAGCACGCTCCTTGCCTATCTCATCGGCGTGCCGCTCGGCATTCTGCTATACGGCACCTCCAAAAACGGCATCTTCCCCAATCGCGCTGTCAACGGCGTGGTCGGCTTTGTGGTCAACGTCATCCGTTCAATTCCTTTCATTATATTATTGGTCATCACCCAGCCGCTCGCGGCAGCCGTCGTCGGCTCGCGTATCGGAGACACGGCGTTCATCTTCCATTTGGTGCTTGCCGCAGCTCCCTTTGTGGCACGTATGATTGAATCGTCTCTTCGCGAAGTGGATGCCGGTGTCATCGAAGCCGCGCAAGCCATGGGCTCGACCAATTTTCAAATCATGATGAAGGTCGTTGTTCCCGAAGCGAAGCCGTCCCTCATTTTAGGCGCAGCCATCGCCATTACCACCATATTAGGCTACACGCCGATGACCTATCTCATCGGCGGCGGCGGACTCGGCAAGGTTGCCATTCAGTTCGGTCTGTACCGCAATCAGCCGGATAAAATGTATATATCGTCTTTGTTGTTGATCATTCTTGTGCAGATCTTGCAGGAAGTGTTAAACTATCTTGCCAAGGCCTGCGACAAGCGTATCCGCAACAAATGACTTTATATAAAACAGAAAAAACTCAAAATTTTACACAAAGGAGTCAAAAATCATGAAAAAAGTACTTACACTCATCGGAACCGCACTTCTCGCAGCAGCCGTTCTCGCATCCTGCGGCGGCAAAAAAGACGACAAGGTCATCAAGGTTGCCGCAAGCTCTTCGCCGCACGCCGAAATCCTCGAGCAGTGCGTTGAACCGCTCAAGGAACAAGGCTATACGCTCGAAATCAAGGTCATGGACGACTATGTAATTCCGAACAACTCCACCGAAAGCGGCGATGTAGACGCCAACTATTTCCAGCATCAGCCGTACCTCGATTCCTTCAACAAGGAAAACGGCACGCACCTCGTTTCGATCGCTAAGATCCACTACGAGCCGTTCGGCATCTATGCAGGCAAGACCACCTCTCTTGACGCACTTCCCGAAGGTGCCAAGATTGCCGTTCCGAACGACGTAACCAACGAAGCACGTGCGCTTCTTCTTCTCCAGGATAAAGGCGTTCTTACCTTAAAGGAAGGCGCAGGCCTCACCGCTACCAAGGAAGACATTGTTGAAAATCCGGGCAACTATGAGATCGTTGAAATGGAAGCAGCTCTCGTTCCGACCGTACTGGGCGATGTTGATATCGCCGTTGTCAACGGCAACTATGCGCTTGCAAACAACCTCAAGGTTTCCGAAGCACTGGCTACCGAAGATGCTGAATCCGAAGCTGCACAGACCTTTGCGAACGTTCTCGTTGTCAAGGAAGGCAACGAAAATCTTGACAAGATTGTTGCTCTCAAGAATGCACTTCTCAGCGACACTGTCAAGGATTTCATCAACAAGACCTATGACAAAGCTGTTGTCGCCATTTTCTAAGGTTTGATTAACAAGGGAAGCCCCGGTTTTCACGCTGTGAAAACCGGGGCTTTTTGCCGCCGAGGGCGGCGGAAAAATGTTGCGGCAGCAACATAATGACACCGCCGCAGGCGAAAAAAGCACGCAGGGCGTGCTGCCCGGCAGGGCGAACTTTCCGCAAGGAAAGTTTCAAAAGGATTTAATTTAGTTTGTACGAAATTGTTGTTTTTGTGCGCTGATTCGAGGTTTGCAGAACCTCGATGCTCTCTGCAAAGGGAACGAGTTGTCACTTTTTGCATCGTGCAAAAAGTAACCAAAAAGCACGCGGGGCGAAGCCCCATATATCCCAACTTAAGTAAAAAAATAAAATCCATATGAGCAAAAATGTGGTATAATCAGTTT
>CAKSCV010000051.1 GCA_934444645.1 uncultured Eubacteriales bacterium
ATCGAGGTCGCAGGACGGAGTCCCGCGTGCTTTTTGGTTACTTTTTGCACGATGCAAAAAGTGACAACCCGTACTCCCTCGCAGGAAGCTCCGAGGTTCTGCAAACCTCGAATCAGCGCACCGCAGCCGCAGCTTCGCACCGCAACAATTAAAACCATTTTAAGGAGAGCTTCGAGGTTTCGCAAACCTCGAATCAGCGCACAAAGATAACACATTCATACAAACCAAATTAAATCCTTTTAAAAAGTTCCGAGGTTTATCAAACCTTGAATCAGCGCAAAAAAACAACTAATCCATACAATCCAATTAAATCCTTTTGCCGCCCTCGGCGGCTTTTCTTTTGTTGCCTGCGGCAACAATTACTGCCTTCGGCGGCATCTTTTACTGCAAAAGGCCGCATAAAAGCTCTGCCGTGGCGGCAAGCACACTGCCGCAAATGACCGCAAACCATAGCTTGACGCCGCGCGAACGGTTGCGTGCCGCAAGAAACGCCAAAAAGTATATCCCGAAAAAGCAGACCGATGCCGTTGCATTCCCAAGGAAAATCGGCTCAAGCCGCGGTGCTTTTGCAAAAAATGCCGCAATTCCCAAAATCAGTTTGGTAAACTGCGCAAAAACCGAGCCAAACAACCTGGCACTTGCCGGAAAAAGCGGAACAACAAACACGGATACCCATGCCAAACCTAAACATATCTGTGCCGGGAAAACGCCGATACACGACGCCGCAATGTTCCCAAGTCCCAACGATCCGAAAACGCTTTGACTGTAAAAGAACGTGCATCCATAGGCCGAAACCGAAAACAGAAGTGCCGTAAACGCACCTGTAATCAGACGGTTGTTTGTCCGCTGTTCAACAGCACTTCTGAGTCCTGCCGACAGCAAAATGCCTGTGCAGGATAACACCGACAGCCGAAATCCGATATCAAAAATCACCTCCGGCCGCAAAAAGCAGATCGCCGCCACGGCTATGAGCAGATTTTCGGTACAGCGGCGCGGCTTTTTTCGCGCAAGCCCGAACAGCGTGGTATAAGCCATAAACGCCGCACGAAGCGCTGACGGCGTAAAACCGCAAATGTATAAATAGCCGACGGATACGGCAAATAAGAAAAGAATCCGCAAACGCCGCCGGCGGACAAACCACCCGATTACCGTGCCGAACAGGCCGAACACCAGCGAAAAGTGCAAGCCGGATACGCATAAAATGTGCGTAAGCCCGGATAACGCGAAATTTTCTTTGTCTTCTTTGGAAAAGTCGCCCTTGTCGCCATATAAAAGACCGTCAAGCAAGGCGCTTGTTTCGGAATAGGCTTTTCTGCCGTGCAGGGTGGCTAAGGCAGCGTGCGGTCCGGCAAAAAGGATTTGACACACAGTCTTTCGCCCGAAGCGATCCAAGCTGTTCTGACCGGTGAATTCCATTTGCCTGACCTCGTACAGCTCGGCATAAACGCCTTTGGATTTTAAGTATGCCTTTCGGTCGAAGCCGTCCGTTTTGGCGGAGGCTGTTTCGGGCAAACGGAGCTTTGCCGTGAAAGTAAGAATTTCGTATTGCGGCAAAAAGTGGCCGGAGGGGTTTTCGGCATACGTCAAAAGCGGCGTTCGGAGCGGCTTTCCGTCCATATGCGTCAAGCGCACATAGACCGTGCGTAAGGAGGAGACCTCGGCGCGGTCAACGGTGCCGGTGAAGCGGTGGCTTTCGGCGGCGGCGCGTTCGACAAGCTCTGCGGCATGAAGACTGCCCGTGATTCGCACACCCATCACGCGTATATAGCCGAGACTAAGCAGCACAAACAGACAGAGACAGGCACGAAAAAGCGTCTTTTTCCCGCTTTTCCTGCTCCAAATGCCTAAAATCGGCAAAACCGCAAAGATGCCGCTTCCGCATAAAACCGCAAAGAACGCGTCTTCTTCGGTCAAGAGGATAAAGCATAAAACCGGAATCAAAAACAGCGCGAGCGACCGAGCCGCAAAGGGAAACGGTTCGTCGGGCGATTTTTGTTCGGCGTCGAATTGTATCGGGAAGGGCTGTGCCGGGTCGGCGGCAGAGACCGGGCGTGTCATGAACGGAACGCGTTTTTATGCTTGCGCAGCTGCGTTAAGGCGAGCATGAGCATGGGTAAAAAGACGAGCTGGATCACGATGCCGGGAATGCCGGTTCCGATGCTTGCAACAGCCGCCGCAAGGCTTACCGGCTTTGCGGTAATGCCAAGGATTTTTACCGCAAAAAGCGTGCAAAGCAGATTGACAAGCCGCCCGGCAATCTGCGCGCCAAGCACGGTGAAAACGGATTTTACGAGCACCGGCAGACGAAGACGGGCAAACAGCCGGTAAAGCACGCCGCACACGACACCGTAGGTGCCGATTTCAAACATCATAAACGGCATTTTGATAAGAATCGGCATTGTGCCGCCGGTAAGCAGCCAGCTGAGTAACGGCGAAAGAATGCCGGTGATAAGCCCGGCAAGCGGCCCTAAGAGAAAACCGGCCGCCATGGCAGGAATGTGCATGGGCAAAAAGACGGTTCCCGATAGGCTTCCGAACGCATGGAACGCCTGCGGCAATAAAGCCCCAAGCGCACAAAACAAGGCGCAATAGGTGATGTACTGTGCTTTGGTAAAAGCTTTTGCTTCGTTTTTCATTGTTATTTGACCAACCTTTCCGAAAAATCGACAAAAAACGCGTTATTTCGCGGCACGAAAGATCGTTTTTTGAACGTGCGATGAATCGTTTGCTTTATAAACAGTTTGTTTACAAATTTTCTGCACATTTTCAGCTTGTTTGTGAATTTTTGAAAAACATTTGG
>CAKSCV010000052.1 GCA_934444645.1 uncultured Eubacteriales bacterium
GCGAAGAAAGGCACGTGCCAAAGAAGCCTTTGTGCGTAAAAATGGCTTTGAGTGAAGTTCGTAAAGCTTTCTGCTAACGAAAAACTTTTTGGTTCGCGATAAAGGCGTTTTTTCGGATCATGCAAAGCAATCCGATAACGAAAAAACTCATTTCAGCACTGCAAAACCTCAATTTCCCACCGTACCAAAGCTAACAAGCAACTGCAAATTTCATCCGCGACAACCTTCTGTGAGCTTGCAGTACAATAACTCTTTTTCGAAAAATAACGGTCTTGCGTTTGCACTACGGTAACCCTTTCGCACCGATTCAAAGCCTTTTCGCCGGCGTTTTGCAGGCAAAACCGGTTTCGATACGTGCCGCCGAAAATTTTGCAAAATCACTTCCGGCAGAGCTTTGAATCGTCCCCGGAGTCCAGAGGTTCGCAAACCTCTGGCGTGCTTTTTGGTTCTTTTTGCACGACGCAAAAAGAACGTAAAAACGTCCCCTTTGCAGGGAGCATCGAGGTTCTGCAAACCTCGAATCAGCACACCGCAGCCACAGCTTCACACCGCAACAATTAAAACCTTTTCCAAAGGGAGCTCCGAGGTTCTGCAAACCTCGGAACAGCGCACATAGATAACGACTTCGCACAATCCAATTAAATCCTTTTGTGCTGCTCCGAGGTTCTCCAAACCTCGGAACAGCGCACCGTAGCTGCAGCTTCGTACAAACCAATAAAAACCTCTCCGGAACTTTTCCATCCTTTTTGTAAGGCACAAAAAGGATGCCAAAAAAGCCTTTTTCCGCCTTGCGGCGGTGCCCCTGCCGGGACAGCACACTCCGTGTGCTTTTCCGCCGCCACAGACGGCACGATCTATGCTGCTATCGCAACAATTTCTGCCGCTTCGCGGCATTTTCCGGCGGCTTTGCCGCCAACTCTGCCGCCATAGGCGGCGATATACGCGGATTTTCGCTGAAGATCCGCAAAAATCCAAGAAAGAAGGTTCTCTAAAGATGCCGAACATGTCCCTAAAGAAAAATCCGATGCCTACCCAGGCACCGGACGTGCGCAATAAAAACTTCAAAGAGGTCGCCCTCGGCTATACCGCCGAACAGGCCGTCGATGAAGCCAAACGCTGCTTGAATTGCAAAAACCACCCGTGTGTCGGCGGATGTCCCGTCAAGATCCATATCCCCGAATTTGTCGCGAAGGTCGCCGAAGGCGATTTTGAAGCCGCTTACCGGATCATCCATCAATCGTCCAGCCTGCCTGCTGTCTGCGGCCGCGTCTGCCCGCAGGAAAACCAGTGCGAAGGCAAATGCGTGCGCGGAATCAAAGGCGAACCCGTCGCGATCGGCCGCCTCGAACGCTTCGTCGCCGATTGGCATAACGAACATACCGCCGAAACCGTCACACCGCCCGTATCCAACGGCCATAAAGTCGCCGTCATCGGCTCCGGCCCGTCCGGTCTTACCTGCGCCGGCGACCTCGCCAAAAAAGGCTATAAGGTCACGGTTTTTGAAGCACTCCACCTTGCCGGCGGCGTGCTGGTGTACGGCATTCCCGAATTCCGTCTGCCTAAGAGCATCGTCGCCAAGGAAATCGACGGTCTCAAAGCTCTCGGCGTGGATATCGAGACCAATATGGTCATCGGCAAAACGCTTTCCATCGACGAGCTTATGAAGGAATACGGCTTTGAAGCCGTGTTTATCGGCTCGGGCGCAGGCCTTCCGAAATTCATGAATATCCCGGGCGAAAACCTCAAGGGCGTGTATTCCGCCAATGAATTTTTGACCCGAATCAACCTCATGAAGGCGTATAAAGACGACAGCGATACGCCGGTGGAGCACGCCAAAAACGTGGCAGTGGTCGGCGGCGGCAACGTGGCCATGGACGCGGCACGCTGCGCCAAACGCCTTGGCGCAAACGTATATATCGTCTATCGCCGCGGTATGGAGGAATTGCCTGCCCGGAAAGAAGAGGTCGAACACGCCGAAGAAGAGGGCATCATCTTCAAAACGCTCACTAACCCGGTGGAGATCCACGGCGACGAAACCGGCAACGTCTGCGGCATGACCTGCGTGGAAATGGAGCTTGGTGAACCGGACGCATCCGGCCGCCGCCGTCCGATCGAAAAGAGCGGCAGTGACTTCAAGCTCGACGTTGACTGCGTCATCATGGCACTCGGCACCAGCCCGAATCCGCTCATCAAATCGACCACCGCCGGGCTTGAGACCCAAAAATGGGGCGGCATCATCGCCGAAGAGGCCACCGGCCTGACCTCGCGCGAGGGCGTCTATGCCGGCGGCGACGCCGTCACCGGCGCTGCGACCGTTATCCT